>JAPLUL010000203.1:0-31705 GCA_026397635.1 Verrucomicrobiota bacterium
GACGCGCCGCAGCGCCTCCTTTTCGACCTCATCGAAGAACACCTCGCCGCCGCAAGTGCGTGACATGACATGGTAACAGTAGGACTCCAGCGGCCCTTTGCCCAAGATACGCCGCCTGCCACCGGACCACGAGCGCGCGCCAGGATAGAGGCCAGTTTTAGCGTTCACGCCGACGAGCTGCTCTTCGAGCCGGAGCGTTTGAGGATCAATGGATTGGACGGGCTTCATGGCAGCGGAAAATAGGCAAAAACGCGACGGCATCAACAACTAAATGCCTGGCATCTTTTACACTGCGAGCGCACAGCAGGCCGCCGGGTCCCGGCGCTCTGGCCGGGTGGCGGCCTGCTGCACTATACAACGCATTGTGTCGTGGTTACCGCTTTGGGGCGCGGAGCTGGTGAGCTTTGCGAACCACACTGGAAGGGCGGTTCGTTGGCGGGTGCGGAGCTGCGACGATCAGGAGCACACTCCCTTGCGGCAGGGGCGGGAGCGGGCGGAGCAGTTTAGCGGTTGGCAACGGTGCGGAGCTGGTGAGCTATGCGAGCCACTGAGATTGTTCTGTCATGAGTCGCCATGTGCCTTTCCTGTTGGCTGGTGCTCAGGGGTCATCTGATAACTTTGCCGACAGCAATCACTCGGTAGCCATCAAGAAGTTCAATCAGTTCACCTGCCTGTGGCTGCTCAAAAATTCGCGTGGAGTTGGGACTTACTTTGATAGTTGCCTCTCCACTCCAGGTTTCCGGATCACATCCCAAGCTCAAAACAGACACATCAACAGCTTCATCCAGCCATGAGCGGACCTGACGTTGAATTCGGATCATTGGGCGCAGGCCAGCGACCGGCATGTGCGTCCGTCCACCAAACTGTTCTTTAATCCATTGAAGATTTGCTGTGAACTGCATGACGTTATGGAAGTTTCGGCGTCACTTTTGGGAGCTGTTCGGCTGGCACAGCAAACCCTGGCCCCGTCTGGTCGATATTCGGGTGTTTGAAGGATGCGTCATAAACGGACTTCGGCACCTTAGCTTCTATCACATGTTCAAGCTCAGGATACGTTTTCTGGAACGACTCAGCTCCTCCCCTGGATTCAGAGAACCATTTATCCTGCATCGATCTTCCTTCCGGGTGTGGTCTAAAACCGTACTTGGCGATGTCGTCTAACTCCGCGTTCGATACGGCGCGGAATCCTTTTATAGAAGCTGGTGACAACAACTTCATCGCCTTACCTCCGACGCTAATCAGCTTCCCCGCGCCCGCCCCCAGCAACGTCAGCGCCACGTCATTCCTCAGATCAACAGCACGGTTTCCATTTCTCAAAAACACCTGATTCTTCGGATCCTCGTCATCAAACTGAATCCTGCTCAACCTCGCCTTCGCAGCAGTGTTGTTGTCTCTGCTGAGAAGATCAACAGCTCCGTTATGCACATCCACGGCCCGGTCGATAGCATCGATTCTCGCCTTACACGCATCAATCGCGGTGTTGAACGTGTTCATCACCTCGCCGTATTCGGTGGGCACCATCATCCCATCTCCCTGGGCGTTGATGTCCAGCCGGGAGAGCGATTCTCCATTCTTTTCGCGGGCGGCACTTTCAGCGTCGCGTCTTTTTGTGAGTTCTCGCTTTTGTTTGTGCAGTTGTTGTTTCGTAGCCAGCCCGTCTGGGTCCCATCCGGTCCAAGGGTTCTGCTTCACATAGGCATAGAGGTTTGGGCCATCCACGAACCCTGCCGGGTCGCGGCTCATCCAGGTGCCTGTGTCAATATCCCGATACCGGAACCCTTCATTCAGCAAGCCCGTGGGGTCTTCGTCCCTCGAGTTCGCACGCTGCTTGTCCTGGTTGGCGCCGGTTTCCTTGGTGCGCTTGCCGTAGGCCTCGTAGCTGGCGGTCCAGGTCAGCGTGGCGGCTTGATCGGCCTGCGCGACGATGTCGCCTCTTCCGTTCGATAGATTGTATTTCAGAACGGGCTGAAGCCCTGGAGCACTTTGGCTCCGCGCGGTGTACAACAGCCCGCCCACGCCGCCGCCCATGTCGGGGCCACGGGTGTATTCGACAGTTGGTTGAGAGTTGATGGTTGATGGTTGAGAGCTAACTGGGACGATGGTCTCGTATTCGGCGAGGCTCAGGCCGCCGGAGAACACGATGGCAGTTCTCGTTTCGTTGGCGGATGTGGGCATCCGCGCTCCGGTTCCAATCCTCCGTGTGCGGTAGTCGTACTCGTAGTCGTGGACCGTGCCGTCGGGCATGGTCACGCTGCTCAGCCGGTCCTGCGCGTCCCAGGCGTAGTTGGTGACTAGATGTTGGTTGCTGGTTGCTAGATCCTGGATGTCCTGGCTCGTGCGGTTCCCGGCGTCGTCGTATTCGAGCATGGCGCTCTTTTGCACGCTGCCGCTTGGATAGTCGAGCTTTTCCCAGCTCACCAGTTGATTGGCGCTGTTGTATTCGTACTCCCAGTGGCCGATCTCGTTCTCCCCGGCCTCGGTGCTGGTGGTGCCGCTGATGCGCGTCACCGTCTTGGTGGCACGGTTGTTCGCGTCGTCGTAGCTGTATTCGGTGAGGCTCTGGTCCACTGCCGGGGCACTGCCGTTGCTGCGCGTTTGGATCGTCTCGCTCAGCAGCCGGTTGTTGTCATCGTAAACCATCACCGTGCTGCGGATGTTTTGCGGGCGTGTCGCCTCGCCGGGCCAAGTTTCGTGCTGCGCCAGCACGTTGCCCAGCAGGTCATGCTCCCACTCAAATTGGGCGAGGACTTCCGTCTCGCTCATCGCCGCCGTCTTGAACAACGTCCGGTCCTTCAGCCGCCCCAGCGCGTCGTGGCTGTTCTGGCTCGTCTGCCCGTTGGCGGCGACCAAAATCACCGCGCGTCCGGCCAGGTCATAGCCGTATTGCGTGACGCGCCCGCCTTCGGCGATGATCTCAGGGCGGTTCAGCCCGTCGTAACTCGTCTCCACCACCCGGCCCGTGCTGTAGCTGGCCTTCACCCGGTTCCCGGCCAGGTCGTACTGGTAAAAATGCACCTGCCCGCGTGAGCTTTCAGAGGTGACGCGGCCTAGCGCGTCATAGACGTAACTCACGTTCGCGGCGCTGTTCCCGGCCTCTGTGACCGTGCGCAGCTTCCCGGCGCTGTCGTAGGTGTAGCTGCGGCCCAGCGCGGACGTGTCCTCATGCGCCGGGGCGCTCACCGTCAACAGCCGGTCCCGCGCGTCGTAGCCGTAGCTCGTCACGATTCCGCGCGGGCTGGTCTGGCTGAGCTTCTGCACCGCGTTGTATTGATAGCTCCAGGTGTCTCCCGGCTCGCCCTCGGTCACGCTGGCGAAGCTCTGCTCCACCAGCCGGTTCAGCCCGTCATACACAAACGTCGTCGTCTGGTTTTTCCCGTCCGTCACGCTCGTGCGGTTCCCTGCGGCGTCATAGCCGAAGCTGTTAGTGATGCTCTCGGCATCCTCCGTGATGATCAGGCGGCCCAGCGCGTCGTAGGTGTTCGTCACCGTCTGGCCCAACGGATTGCTCACCGTCAAGGCGAGGCCGCCGGGGTCAAAGGTGGTGATCGTTGTCGGCCGCACAGGGGACTGTGCGGACCACTCTGGCGCGGGCGCTTCCACCTTCCAGTTCCGCCCGGCGCGGTCGTAATGCTTCGTTGTCACCGCTCCCATCGGGTCGGTCACGGTGAGCACCTGGCCCAGGGCATCGTACGTCGTCTGCGATGTGGGGCGCACGAACTGCGCGGCATTGGCGTCCCACACCGTCGGCGCATACACCGCCACCGGCCGGTTGCGCTCATCATAGACCGTCTCCGTCTCGCGCCCCAGCGCGTCCGTCACGCGGATGGCGTTCCCCGCCGCGTCATACTCCGTGGTGGTGATGGCATGCACCCCTTGTCCTCCTGGACCGTTGACGGCGGGAGCCTTCACCTCCACCGCCCGCCCCGCCGCGTCATACCTCGTCGTCGTCACATTCCCCATCTGGTCGATGACCTTCCACGGTTTGCCGTGGTGCGTGTAGAGAGTCTGCACGGTGGGATTGTCCGTCAGGTCCGCCGTGGTGTCCGGCTCGGTGACTTTCACGAGCTGCCCCAGACCATCGTAAGTGTTCCGCGTCACTCGGCCCAGCGGATCGGTGACCGTGAGCGGCTTGCCCACGGCGTCGTACTCCGTCAGCGTCACCGCCGTGAGACCCGGTGCCATGATCGTCTGCGAGACAGGACGGTACAGCTCGTCATACATCACCGTCGTCACCACGCCGCGTGGGTCGGTGGTGCGGTTCGGCTTGATGGCGCTGCTGTCAAACACGCTGCCGCCGTTGTTCACCCCGTCGTAGAAAAACTCCGTCTCCAGCCCGCCCTTGCTCGTCGCGATCAGCCGACCGGCATCGTCATAGGTGTTCTCCGTCAGCGTGCCGCGTGCGTCCGTCTGCGCCGTGACCTGATTGCGGCTGTTATAGACCGTCGTCGTGACGAGGTCGCCACCATAAACCGGTGCGCTGTTCGCGGTTCCCGGTGCGCTGTTGGCGGTGGTGTACGTGGCGTCCGCCACGCCGTTGCCGTTCAAATCCACCGTGCTCTTGATGCGGCGGTTCATCACATCATACTCGTGGAACGTGGAGACGCCGTTCTCGTTCGTCTCGGCGATGAGGTTGCCATGCGCGTCATAGGCCAGGTCTTTGTGCGACAAGTCCGGGTGCGTCACCTTGCTGAGACGGTTGCTCGCATCGTAGTCGAAGTTGGTGATCAGGCCGCGCCCGTCGATGACGCTGCGTTTGCCGCCGTTGAAGTCATGCACCGTCGTCGTGCTGGCGATCACGGCCGCCAGATTCCCGGCCGCATCCGCCGTGCCAGTGGTCTGCGTCACCTCACGCCACCAGCCGAGGTTGTCCCCCTGGCCGTCCTGCGCCTGGCCCAGCGTCGTGGTGCTCACGCTCGCCGGCATGGCAGCCTCATTCGGCGACTGCGTCCACTGCTTCGTCACCAGTCCCGCGAAAATAGGATGGTCGTAGGCGTAGCGCGTCTCCCGGCGGCTGCCATCCAGGCCGGTGGTGACTTCCGCCGTCTTGAGACCTTGGACGGCCAATTCCATGCCATCGCGGGTGATCGTTTTGCTGTTGATTGTGTATTCCGTCTTCGTGCCCAGCGCATCCGTCATGCTGGTCATGATGCGGGTGACAGGGTCGTAAGTAAAGGCCTTGGCAACGGGCGTGACGGAGCTGCCAGCCCCCTTGAGGTACACCGTTTCTGTCTGCGGATCGTCATAACCCTCCGCACCGTAGGTAAAGTCAGTCGTGTTGTTACTGCGGTCGGTGGCAGAGGCCAGGGCCATGCTGGCGGCTGGATTGAACACAAAGGATTCCTGGCCCAAATTCTCGCCATTTTTCGACTGGCTGATGCCCAGCCTGGTGAACGTGCCAACGTAGCTGATGGAGGTCATGACACCCTGCCGGTTAAACTCTGGTGAGTGCGTGAAGTAACTGGGGGCCGTAAACAGATAAGTGCTTCCTGTGCCGTCCAATGCCGTGACAGTGGTTGCGGCTGGATCCATGTTTACTGAAGGTGCCTCCCCAGGCTGGCTCAGGGTAGTAATGGATTTCCTGCCATTGATGCCAAAGCCACCCACCTGCGTCTCGCCATTTCGCATGCAGACACCCGTGATCACGCGCGGCAGGCCCTGCTGGGTGTTGACCGTGGAGCTATCCAAGGTCAGCACAGTATGAACAATGCTATGGTCATAGTCGCGCTGGAAGGTGAAGCTGCGGCCAAGCTCATCTTCGATGGAGTGAACGTTGATGTGAAGGTGAGGCAGCCTGACCTTGGTGTCAGGAGTACTTGGAGGGGGGGTGATGGTCGGCGGTATGACCGCCTCAGTCATGTACTCATAGCCATATTTCACCTCAGCTGTGCCTCGCTGGACACTGAGCAGGTGTGGCAGAGGACCTGCCGGCGGGTAGTGATAGATAACCTTCTCACCAGCCGGACCCTGGACCTCCTTTACCAGGCCATCCTGTTGGAGAATCTGAAGAAAGTGCCCTGGACGATCAGGGTCATAGATCAGGTCAGGAATCAAAGTTCCAGGGCCTGGGTAGCGATACCGCAGCCTGTTCCCTGAGCGGTCACGCACCTCAAACAGGCGAGAATAAGTGGTGGCCGTGGATTCATAGCTCCCGTTGACACGGTCCGCAGACACCTCTTGTGTAATGCCCGCGAGTTCATAGAAGCAAGTGCTGCCAAATTTCTTTTCAAGCATGTGCCCGCCAGCCACCGAGCTAAACTTGTTTTTTCGTGTTTTGGCGTCGAACTGCTCTTGACCATCATGCATCCACATACCAGCCACCCCCGTTCCCTGTGCTACGCTCAGAGCAGTCACAAATCCCTGGGAAGAGCCCTGCTCATCAACCACCGTTGCATGTGACTTTGAGGTTGGGTTTTCAGGATCAACGGATGTCGTCACATCAAATTTGATGTAGGAGCACAGGTTCGAGCTCCAACCTGGACCAAACGGCAGATTGGGTTTCTCCGTTACGCTCAGGCCGCCCTGTTCTGACCACACCTCGGTGGCGGCATCTCGGCGCACCATGAGTGGCAGATCCGTACCGTCAGCCTTCACATAAACGTCCGAAACAGAGTGCCTCAACTGCCTGGTATAGGCATCAATGTAAGTCTCCTCGGCAAGTTCACCGGATTCGTCCTGAGATTGAGGCTTGGCATCCGACAGGGGGAATCCATTCAGTCCAATCTTTCGATAGCGCGAACCCGCGCCATCCGACGCCCCAATGCCCACGGGTATATACTGAGGATCGTCATCAGGGCTGTCTTCCTGATCAAAGCTGATGACCAATGAGTCTCCACCTGTGGCTGGGCCAACTGACAATGTAATGCTTTCTGAGATGTCGCCCACATCAGTCCCGTTTTCGGTGACGAAATAACCTTGATCATCCTCACTGCCGCGGGATGTCATCGTGACCACTCCAGATTCTTCCCATTCATCTCCGGGGTCATTCGTCATGCTGTCACAAGGATTATCCGCCCCCTTACATTGACAGTTCGGCCTGCTGCAGGAGCAGTAGTTCTTGTCGCCGTTCACGCAGTCAGCGGCAGTGCATCGAATGGAAATCTTACCATTGACGCAGCCGGAGGCGGCACACGGCTGCGAGCAGGTTGGATCAGTGCATGGCGCGTTGCGTGTTCCGGGGTTGTCAGCGCAGGTGCCGCAGGGCACATCCGGCATCTTCGTGCAACTTTCAGGTCCTGGGCAGTCCTCTTCAACCTGCCCATTGCAGGTGGTCGGGCAGCTTTTCGTCCCATGCCCGCAACCTGCTGCCGCGTGTCCTAGTGATTCGTAGCAAGCGTCCTCATGCTGGTGGTTCTCCTCGGTCGTACATCTGAGTGGTGGGGGACCATAGCAGCTGTCGATATGGCCATGGTCCTCATCCATGTTTCCACATTCGAGCGAGGGCGCATCGTAACATGTGGCTTGATGTTGATGCCCTACTTCCTTCTGACAAATCCGCGACCCGCGGTGGTAGTTAACCTCACAAACAATAACCGAGTGGTCACAGTCCCTGGTGTGTGCGCCGGGGCAGTCGCCTTTCTGCGTTTTGGGGCAGGCAACCGGGTGAAACCCTGGGCAGGAGATGCGGCCGGTGGCATTGCAAGTGTTGCAATTTGAATTGGTGTAGCCGTTCACGCATTGATCACAATCAACCGGTCCGCAAAGATGCTGCATGCCTCCTGGTTCGTGGCCGGATTCCAGGGTGTAATCCAGGGTATGTGATGTCGGCGGATCACTTCTAGTCGTGCCATTCTCATAATTATGCACACGAGTTACAGAAATATTGAATCGTGGACCATCTCCGCCCCCACCTGGATCTTGTGGTTCATTCGGCAAGCGTATGCTCCGAGCCGAGAAATTCTTCAGGCTATCAGTCCCTCCCAAGTCCGCCGCCACCTGGGCGCGGTAGCGGCTCATCAGACCGCCGCCAGGGGGGGCGGCGGTGGGGCGGCCCTGACTGTAAAAGTGCTCGCGGTCCTGGGTTCCCGCCTGCGTCTCCGGAGCCAGCGGGCTGGTGCCAAAGCGATACTCCGTGAGGTTCGTCAAACCGTCCTGGTCGGGGTCGCGGCCCGCGTCGGTGGCGCTGCGCAGGTTCAGGCCGCCGACGGGGAACTTCCAGCGGCCGTATTCGTGCTCCCACGCATCCGGCATGCCGTCGCCATCCAGGTCGCCCGCCGCTTGCCGCGTGAAGTGGTAGTGGTCCGGCGCGGTGGGGGTGGCCTTGAGGGCATCTGCCCAGTCGGGAATGCCGTTGGCGGGACTGGTATCGGTGTCGGGAGGGGTACTGCCGTCCGGGTAACGCACGCTGAGCATGAGCACCTGCAAATCTCCCAGCCCGCCCTGCTCCAGCGTGTCCGTGTTCTGCGGGGAGATGAGCAGGATCTGCTCTTCGTGGTTGAGCACGCCGTCGGAATCGGCATCTAGGACGGCATCGGCAGGGTTGTGCTTGGAAAGGACCTGACCATAAGCGTCCTCAAACACATCGGTCATGCCGTCCCCATCGGCATCGTAGGTGCTGAGGTTGGCGTCCAGGGCGATGCCCGCGTTGAACTGCGCCAGGTTGTTGACGCCGTCGTTGTCGCGGTCCAGCAGCGCGTCCTTGGCCCAGCCGGGGTTCAGGCCGTAGTGCTGCTCGATGCGGTCGGGGATGTCATCGCCGTCTGTGTCGGGGAGATCGACGAGCTGCCAGTCGGTGTAGCGGTTGTTGCTGAAACGCTGCTGGCTGACGGAGTGGGCGTTCACAGGGCTGGTGCCGAAGATGTTCACCTCCTCGCCGTCGGAAAGGCCGTCGTCGTCGGAGTCCACATCGTTGTCCCAGGTGCCGTAATAGGCTTCAGCATTGGCGTCGAGTCCGTCACGATCGCTGTCAGGCGGTGGTGGCGGGCCGTAGGGGGTATCATCGAAGAAGTTTAGCGAGCCGTCGCTGTCGTTGTCGCCGAGGGCAGAGCCATACCAGCACTGCCAGTTGGAGTAGCTGTAGTTAGACGAATCATAGGGCGCGGGGTCGTTGCTGTCGAGATAGCTGTCCCCGTCGCTATTCACATTGCCGTCACCGTTGGGCTGGTAGTCGTAGAAGTTGGCGGTGCCGTCGTAGTCGTTGTCATTCAAGGCGCTGCCATACCAGTACTGCCAGTTGTCGTGGCTGTAGTTGGTGAAATCATCTGGCGCTGGGTCGCTCTCGTTGGCATAGCCGTCTGCGTCCCGGTCGGGATTGAGGTAGTAACCGTTGTTGGCATCATGGGGCCAGGCGTCCTCCCAGTTGAGCAGTGAGTCGCCATCAGCATTGCCTAGCACATGGCCATACCATGCGTTGGAGTTGATGCTGCTGTAATTGGTAGCGTCGTTGTCATAAGGGTCGCTGGCGTCGTCGATGCCGTCGTCGTCCGCGTCCGTGTCTGGCCAGGGCGTGCTGTCGTTGTAGTTCGGTGTGCCGTCGTTGTCGTTGTCACCCAGCACGTTCGCCCCCCAGGAGGTGCCGTTCACACTGCTGTAATTCGTCGGGTCACCGACATACGGATCAATCGGGTCGGCAATCCCGTCGCTATCACTGTCCACCGGGTAAGGAGTGGTGTCATTCCAGTTGGGCGTGCCGTCCTGATCATCATCCCCATTCACCGTGCCCAACCAGGCGATGTTGTTGACTCCGGAGACGTTGCTGCGGTCCTTCGGATAGGGATCGTTGCCATTGAGAATGCCGTCACCGTCAAAGTCCGGAATGTTGTTGAACGTGTCGTTGGGAAACTCGTCCTGCCAGTTGGCCTTGAGATCCCCATCCGCGTCCCCAAACAACGTGCTGCCCCAGACGGTCTGGTTCAGGCTGCTGAAATTCGCGGCATCCTTCGGGAAAGGGTCGTCCGCGTTCGCCCAACCGTCGCCGTCGAAGTCTGGCAGGTTGTTGTAGGGGTCGTAGGGGAAAGGATCGTGAAAGTTGTTCGTGCCGTCGTTGTCGGCGTCCTCCCGCGGGTAGGAGTACCAATACGTCCCATTGGTGCCGCTGTAGTTACTCGCGTCGTCGGGCGCAGGGTCGAGATCGTTCGTGATTCCATCATTGTCCCGGTCGCTGGAGTTATTCGTCATCCCATTGCTGGAATCATAGGGCCAGGCGTCGGCATAGTTCGAGACCCAGTCCCAGTCCGCATCGCCAAACACATCGCCATACCAGTAGATGCCGTTGATGGGGCTGTAGTTCGAGTACTCGCTCGGAAAGGGATCGCTGCCGTTCGCGATGCTGTCGCCATCGCTGTCGTTGCTGCCATTGGAAGCGTCGCCCGGCCACGGATCCCAGAAATTGAGGATCGTGTCGTTGTCATTGTCCCCCAATGCGTTGGCCCCCCAGCTCTGCCCGTTGGCTGTGCTGGTGTTGTTGGCGTCCCCCAAGGCCGGATCGGAATTGTCATCAATGCCATCCATGTCCGCGTCGTTGTTCAGCGGGTCGGCAGGAAAAAGGTCAAACGGGTTCTTGATGCCGTCCCCATCATAGTCCGAATACCTCGCGCCGCTGAAGGGCGGGAGCTGCCCGCCCGGATAGGTGACACTGAAGGAGCCGTAAAAATCATCGTGGTCGCTCACCGCATCGCCGTTGCTGTCCCACGCAGTCAGCGAATAGGCTTTGCTGCTGCCCTGAATGGCGAGGTGGATTTCAACCCCGTCGGTGAGGCCGTCGTCGTCCGAGTCGAGATCAAAAGGATCCGAGCCGTAGGCCAACTCCTCGCTGTTGTAGGCCCCGTCGTTGTCAATATCCAGGTCCGCATCAAGGGCGTCGAGCTGCGCCAGCGTGTAGGAGGAACTGTTCGCCGTATCCTCCCAGGTGTCATTCACCGCATCACTGTCCGTGTCGATCCAGCCTGAGTGGACAAACGGCACCGGCAGCAGCACCAGCGAAGCGATCAGATACCCGTGCAGCAGCCAAGCACGGCGGGAGAAGCGGCGGAGCTCCGGGTAGTTGAGCTTCCACTAGCGACCGCTAACATAGACGAGATCCAGCATTTTCTGGAGATCCAGCGGCACATTAGGATCAGGTGGGCGGCGCGGAATGCGGATCACTGGCAGCCGCACCAGTTCCGCCGCACTCAGCTTCCCTGGCTCAGCCAGCACCGCTCTCGCCGCTTCCACGCTCACACCAGACCTCACCATCTTGTCATTCTGCGCGTCCCGCATCTCGCCGCTCTCGGCGCACAGAATGCCTCGGTAGGCCTCGGCGGCTTCCGCCGTCCACCAGCCGCCCACCGGTTTGCCAGGGGCCTTGGTTTCCACCGCCTACCCTACTCCAAAACATGAGCCCTGGAGATCAGGGCTTTGATGCACCAAGACAGATTCCATGCCGACAAGCTCATGACATCTTGACGTGGTAAGTGAAGCCTAGGCTACGGATTCACCACGTTCACCGGCGTCCCCGCCAAGAACGCTTTCAAGTTCGCGGCGGTGATGTCGATGAGGCGGGCGCGTGATTCGCGGCTGGCCCAGGCGACGTGCGGGGTGATGAGGCAGTTTTTCGCGCCGATGAGCGGATTGCCATCCTTCGGCGGCTCGACGGAGAGCACGTCGAGTCCGGCACCGGCGATGCTGCCTTCGTTCAATGCCTGGGCCAAAGCGACCTCATCCACAAGCGGTCCACGGCCAGTGTTGATCAGGAAGGCCTCACGCTTCATCAAGCCGAGCGTGCGGCCGCCCACGAGATGCTTCGTGGCATCGGTCAGCGGGCAGTGCAGGCTGATCACGTCTGACTGGCGGAAAATGTCGTCAATCTCAGCGGCTTCGACGCCGGCGGGCGGCGCTTCCTTCCAGGTGCGTTTCGAGGCAAGCACCTTCATGCCGAAGGCCACGCCGATGCGCGCTACGGCGCTGCCGATTTCGCCATAACCGATGATCCCGAGAGTGCGTCCGGCCAGCTCGATGATCGGATGATCCCAGTAGGCAAAATCGGGGCATTTTGTCCAGCCGCCCTGCTCCACGCTCTTGGCCGCATGGCCGACGTGGTTCGTCAGCTCCAGCATCAGCGCGATCACATGCTGCGCCACGGCTGGAGTGCTGTAACCCGGCACATTCGTGACCACGATGCCGCGTTCCTTCGCAGCGACGACATCGACCACATTAAATCCCGTCGCCGTCACGCCGATGTATTTCAAATCCGGCAGCGCGGCGATGATTTCCCGCGTTAGCGGTGCCTTGTTCGTGATCACCATCTCCGCTCCTGCACAACGGGCCACGGTTTGATCCAGCGGCGTGCGCGGATGCACCTCGCAGGAAGCGATGGCTTCGAGCGGCTGCCAGGAAAGGTCGCCAGGGTTTGCGGTATGGGCGTCGAGAAGAACGATTTTCATGAGAGGGCAGCATCGTTAGCCGAAAAAACAGAATTTTGGGAGAAAAAGTCATCACCTGACGATAATGCTGCCGCCATGCGCCCCACCCTGCTCTCCCTCCTCTCTTTCGTCTGTCTGTTTGCCTCCGGCGTCCTCGCCGAGGACGTCAAACCGCTCAAAGTCCTCATGGTCTGCGGCGGCTGTTGCCATGACTACGAAAACCAAAAGCTGATCCTCAGTGAGGGCATCAGCGCGCGAGCGAATGTCGAGTTCACCATCGTGCATGAGGAAGCACGCGTGAAGGACGACCGCACGCATCAGATCAGCATCTACAAGCAAGCAGGCTGGGCAAAAAGTTACGATGTGGTCGTTCATAATGAGTGCTTTGGAGCCGTGACTGATGTGGCGTTTGTCGATGGCATCGCCAAAGCGCACTTCGACGGCGTGCCTGCCGTGATGCTGCACTGCTCCACGCACAGCTATCGCGCCGCCAAGACCGACGAGTGGCGGAAATGCGTGGGTCAGACCTCCATGAGCCACGAGAAGAACCGCGACCTGAAGGTGCGTAACGTGGCCGCAGAGCACCCGATCATGAAGGCGTTCCCCAAAGAGTGGCTCAACCCGAAGGATGAACTCTACAAGAACGAAAAGCTCTGGGAGAATTTCGTGCCGCTGGCCACCGCCTACGGCGAGGACACCAAGAAAGACCACCACGTCATCTGGACGAACCACTATGGCGCGGGCCGCGTCTTCGGCACCACCCTTGGCCATGGCAATGCCACGATGCAGGACCCGGTGTACCTGGATCTCGTCGCCCGCGGTTTGCTCTGGACCTGCGGCAAGCTCGACGAGAATGGCAAGCCCCTTCCCGGCTACGAGGCGAAGCAGAAGTGAGACGCCACACCAAAACGAAGCCGTAGCTTGAGGTTGAAGAGCCGATGCTTATGTTTTTTGGCATGAAAACGACCTTGCTCGCTCTTTTTACCCTGGGTTCCTGCCGTGGTGGCGTGCAACGCGTCGGGCGCAGCATTGAGAACGCGGCGCGGTAAAACCTCGCCCGCATGCTCCCCCCTAGCACCATTTTTATTGTTGGCCCCACGGCTTCAGGCAAATCCGCGCTGGCAGCGGCTCTGGCGGAACAGCTCGGTGGGGAGATCGTCAATGCGGATGCCTTCCAGCTTTACGCGGGCATGGACATCCTGACGGCCAAACCCTCTGCCGCCGAGATGGCACGCGTGCCACATCATCTCTACGGCGTACTGCCGCTCACCGAAGCCTGCGACGCGCAGCGATATCACTCGCTCGCTTTACCGGTGATCGCGGACATTGCACAACGCGGTCATGTGCCCATCATCGTCGGTGGCTCGGGTCTGTACCTCAAGACGCTGACGCACGGCCTCTCTCCCCTGCCCGCCGCTTCTCCCAGGCTGCGAGAGCATTTCAAGCACCTCAGCCCTGATGAAAAAATCGTCTGGCTCATCCAGCGCGACCCCGAAGCCGCCACCACCGTGAACCTGCGCAATCCGCGCTACGTTGAGCGAGCGCTGGAAATCAGCCTGCTCACCGGACGTCCGCAGTCGGGCCTGCGGCGCTCCTTTGCGGAAAACGAGCCGCAGGTGAACGGCGTCATCCTCAACTGGAACCGTGAAACACTTTATGCACGCATCAATCAGCGCAGCGTGGCCATGTTCGAGGCTGGATTGATCGCCGAAGTCGCCGCGCTCGGAGCACTTTCCCCCACCGCTGAAAAAGCCATCGGCATTCGTGAGGTGCGTGAACATCTGGCAGGACGCGTGTCACTCGCGGACACCCTCGCCGCCATCCAGCAGGCCACGCGGCATTACGCGAAGCGTCAGATCACCTGGTTTCGCCGGGAACGTTGCTTCCAAACGATTTGCCTCGATTCCCATCCGGCGGCACAATACGCGCACCACATCGCTCTCTCAGCACTCGCGATTCGTCATTCTGATTTCGTACTTCCCCAATGCCCCCGCCCGTCCAGCCCGTCCCCCCAGTCTTCGTCAACTTAGGCCCCCGCAGCTACCTTGTGCAGGTGGGGCGCGACCTTTTGAAGACCCTCGGCGAGGAAGTGCACCAAAAGCTGCCGGACCGCGTGAAATGTGCCGTCGTCACGGACTCGAATGTCGGCCCTCTTTATGCTAAAACCGTGATCCAAAGCCTACGGGCCGTCGGCAAGGAGCCGCATCTCATCACCGTGCCAGCGGGTGAATCTTCCAAGTCGCTCTCGTGCAGTGAATCCGTGCTCGGAGAGATGGTGCGCTTCGGTTTGGACCGCAAAAGCTTCCTCGTGGCCCTCGGCGGCGGTGTCATCGGCGATCTAGGCGGCTTCTGCGCCTCGATTTATCAACGCGGCATCCCCTACGTCCAGGTGCCAACGACCGTGCTCTCGCAGGTGGACAGCTCCGTCGGCGGCAAGACTGGCGTGAACCTGCCCGATGCCAAGAACATGGTCGGCTGCTTTCACCAGCCCGTTCACGTCATCGCCGATCTCGACACACTCAATTCGCTGCCGAAGCGCGAGTGGAACGAGGGCTTCGCCGAGATCATCAAACACGCCTGCATTCGTGATGCCTCCATGTTCACCGCCATCCAAGACGTGGCCGAGGGCAACGGAGAAATCGTCGGCCTCATTCGTCGGAACATCGCCATCAAGGCCGCCATCGTCGAAGCTGACGAGTATGAAACCATCGGCACACGGGCCTTGCTGAATTTTGGCCACACCCTCGGCCATGCGATTGAGGCGGCCGCCGGGTATGGCAAGCTGCTGCACGGCGAGGCCATCAGTCTCGGCCTACGCGCCGCCGCGTGGCTCTCCACCCAGCTTGCCGACCTCACCGCCGAGGATTACGAGCGCGTCGTGGCTCTGCTGAAGCTCTTCGACCTTCCCGTTCGCCTGCCCGATGACTTCAACACCGAGACCCTCATGCGGATCGCCCGCATGGACAAAAAATTCGAGAACGGCAAGATCCGCTTCGTGCTCCTGCGCAAGATCGGTGACGCCTACGTCAGCAAAGACGTGCTGGAAGGCCATCTGAAACAGGCGCTGGATGAGTTGAGAAAGTGATCAACTTGAAACCTGAAACTTGAAACTGAGCGGATGCGCTTCCTGTCTCCCGCCAACCTTCACCTCCTCTGGCTTGCGCTGATCCCGCTGGCAATGTGGTTGTTCCGTCGGCAGGCGAAGCGGGTGCCGGTTTCGACGCTGCTGTTCTTCAAATCGCTCGCGCGAGAGCATCAGGAGTCCGCCTGGCTGCGGCGTCTCAAAAAATGGCTCTCGCTGCTGCTCACACTGCTGGTGCTGCTCTTCGCCATCCTCGCCCTCGCGCGTCCGAGCAGTGATCTTTCGGCCGACTCTCCCGGCGCGGTCGTCATTGTCGTCGATCACTCGGCCTCGATGGCCGCCAAGGATGCCCAAGGCCGCACGCGGCTCGATGAAGCCAAACGGTTGGTGAAGGACCGCATCCGCTCGCTGCCAGATCAGGTCGTGCTTTCACTCATCTCCTTCGACGCACGGCCTCATGTGCTGCTCTCCCGCAGCCGCAACCGCCGTGAGTGCCTGCGCTTGCTCGACGAACTGAAACCCGTGCCCGTCGAGGGCAAGACCGAAGCCGCCTTGAATGTCGCCAAACGTCTCGCTGACCTCGAATCACGCTCACGCATCTGGCTGGCCGCTGATTCAAGGATTGAAGATGCCTCGGTCGATTCGATTCCCGTCGCATTGAACGAGCCGCTCAATGTCGGCATCACCGGCTTTCAAATTCGTCATAGCCCGCTCGCACGAGATCGCTACGAGGCTTTTGTGAAAGTCAGCGCGGCTGCCAGCAACGCCAGCAAGACCACCTCAACGCTCGAAATCACCCTCGCGGGCCGCATCGCCCAACTGCGCGAGCTTGAACTCGCTCCCGGCGAGTCCAGCGCACTGATCCTGCCACTCGAAGGTCTGCGCGGCCAGCGTCTAGAGATGCGCTTGAAGACTGCGGGCGATTGTTTTGGCTGGGATGATGGCCTGGCCGCTCCGCTGCCAAAAACGAAGCCACTCAACGTCGCCTGGTTCGCTGAAAAGCCCGATCCTTTCACCGAACTCGCTTTGTCATCCCTCATCGAAGCCGGTCGCATCGAAATGAAAAAGGGCGATCCCGCTGCATGGCCACCGAAGGAGCCGCCGGATGTCTATGTCTTCGAAAACTGGCTCCCGCAAGAATGGCCAGCGGATCGCCCGGTCATCGCGCTCACGCCTTTGACCAGCTCCGGCCCGCTGCGCACACGCGTCATGCGTGGCGTACCGCATGACAGCGTGCGTGCCGTGCAGCCGGATCATCCCGTGCTCTTTCGCGCCAGCAGCAGCCGCATCGCCGTCACACAGACGACCGTGCTCGATCTGCCCGCGTCATTGGAGCCGCTGTGGATCGCAGGCACGGAGCCGGTGCTCGCCGCGGGTGAATTCAACGGCCAGCGGCTCGTCGTCACCGCCTTTTCACCCGCGCAGTCAGAGCAACTCGCGTTGCTGCCCTCCTTCCCGCTCATTCTCGGCAATGCGCTCTACTGGTGCGCCGAGAACAGCGACGCCCTCGCCGACATACGCACGCTGCACACCGGCGAGATGCTGCATGCCAGCAGCCTCGTGCAATGGCATGCCTGGGATGGCGACCGCTTCATCGAAATCTCCGACGATCCCGCCAACGGCTTGCTGGCACTTCAACGCATCGGTGCCTGGGAATCCGGCGACCGCAGCGGTGCCTGCGCCTTGATCTCCGATGCTGAGAGCAATCTCCCGAAGCACTCCAACGACGCTGCCATCTCCACACCGCCCGCCGCCCCACTCATCACCGCCTCCGCCTTCAGCACCTGGCCCAAGCGTTTGATCTGGCTCGCACTCGCACTGCTGCTGCTGGAGAGCTTTCTGTTTCATCGCAAAGCGGTGTATTGAGTTTTCCTGCCTGACCATCCGGTCTTGCCCGCATGGCCTGAACTGGTTGTTTTTGAGCCTTGAGCCCACTCAGAAATAGAGCCTCATCAGCCCCGCAGCTGCCGACATAGGCAGAAGCATTCGAGTCTGATTTCCAGCAAATCACTTGCCCATTACCAGAGCATTTATGATGCTCCGAAAGACGGTCCATCCGGGTAGTTGGTGTGCAAAACGGGGAGTGTTGGCAAAAGGGGGCATCCGGGAAGTAAGTGCGTTGGTGATGCATGACAATGGTGACAGTTCCCCTCACCTAACCTCTCCCCGCAGAGGCATAACAGACCCAACGCAGGCTGTGCGCGGGGAGAGGGAATTGAAAGCAGGCCTTCCAGCTAGGCAACGCTGTCAGAGACGCTCTTGCATCGAAACCGCTGTGTTTTTCAATCCCTCTCCCCGCGATGGGTGATCCCATGATCTGCCACAGGACGCGGGGAGAGGTTAGGTGAGGGGACTGATGCCTCATTCGTCAGGCGGGACAAAAGCTGCACGCCTCCACTTCCCGGATGAGCCATTGTTTTGATCCAGACAAAAAACGCGGATTTTTAAAATAAAAAATGCTGCCGCCCGCTGCCACATCAACGGATGGGATGACACCCAGCGCCTACGAGCGCATTGAAACTGCCTTGAGGCATCTCTTGGAATGTCTGCAATGCAGCCACAAACCGATGGGGTGAAATAAGTATTGCCTGCGCCGCATGTGCGGCTTAAGGCATGGTTTGAGTTATGATCCCAATGATCCACACCCATTGCAGCATCAAGTTCCATCGAACTCGATCCAATTCCCTCCGGCAGCATCTCAATGCCTCAAAGGGCTCTTTAACAGCCCGCCTGGGGGCCGCGCTTTCGGGTGGGACGCTTCATTCGGCGGATTTCTTCTGGCTCGGCTACTTCGACCATCCCTTCAGCTCCGGGATGATGGAGGCCATCCACAACAAGATCGGCATTCCCACACGCATGGCCTCCGGCGACCGCGACGGGGACTGCCTTCATCTGCGCACGACGCCCTCCATGAGTCAAAAGGCATAGTCATCGGCACCCGAGCACCACACCCACTTCCCGGATGAACCCAATCAACCCAGAAGACGTTTCTTTTTAGCAGTGATGTGGTTTGTGACGCTACCTAGGCTGAACCGAGCTCACCGGCATGTGCTGTGTGAGTTGGAGTCACTTGGCTTTTGGAGTGATGCCATGGCCCAAGTTCAGGTGTGGTTGCGTCCTTTTGCTGTCGGTTGCTTCGGCTGGCAGGATTACGGTTCCACCGGTGACATCCACATCCCTGCGGTGGCAGGTCCTCGTCTTCTAGCCAAATTCGGCTTTAATGAGGGGTGCTCCCTGCGCCAACTGCTTCGCCATGAGTGGGCTCACGCCCTTTCCCATCACCATCATGAACAGGTCGCGACCCGGGAGTTCCGGCAGGCCTTTGATGGCTCTCACGATCGCGGCGTGCCTGTGCGTGAATACTGCCCTACCCGGCACATCAGTCCGTATGCATGCACCCAACCGATGGAAGACTTTGCGGAGAATTTCATGCACTTCGTAAAGCATCGCGGCAATATGCCGGCTCAATGGCAAACCCGGCACATTGAAAAGCGCTGGGAATACCTTCATCGGCTTGCTACAAAAATTCCATGAATTCATTTTTCAAAGTTTTGATGCGAATGCTTGCCGGTTTATTTGGCAGGAAGCGGCCGAAGCACGACACCCCAAAAGCGAGTGTTCGAGTAGGCTTTTCGCCAGAGCCAGTTCCGGCAGGTAAATGCTCGGAAAAGAGACCAAATGATCAAAATGATTCCCCGATAGACAAGCCCGATGATGCGACCAGCGATTTCTATAGTTTGATTGGCACACTGACCGACCTTTGTGACGAGCTCAAATTGCCCGCAGACCAAGCTGCCCATACACCCAGCGCGGAACAGTTCAGACAGATGCTGATCAACAAAATGGAGATCGTCGACGTCTTGCTCATTCACGAACCCTTGTGGGACGCTTTAAAACAACGCGCAGTAAAAGTTGCTTCGCAAGACGGCTCTGGCATCAAAGTTTTATCCTCCGTTAGAACGGGCATTTCTTATCGCAGAAAAATCATTAGAAAAGAAGAAGTCATCATCTCTAAATAAACATCATGAACTACATAGGCGATCCTGAATTTCAGACAGATCACTGGGAGCAGCAGTTCTTTAACGATAACTGTGCGCTAGTTGCTCAGACTACCATATTGGAACAATTTGGAGTCGACATCACTCAGGAGGAGGCATGTTACATTGCCTATGAAAACGGATGGTATACCCCCGGCTCTGGCACAAGTCCTGAGGATATGGGCAATCTTTTGGAAGCTGCGGGCGTTCCAGTTCACCACGTCCAAAACGCCACCATCCTGGATCTTGCACACGAATTGCAGCAAGGCCATCGTGTTATGGTGGGCGTCAATAGTTCAGAGTTGTGGGAACAAGGTAATCAAGCCGATTTCTGGAACTGGGTTAAGGAAGCGTTCGGCCTCGACACACCCCAATTCAGTCCGGCCGACCATGCGATCTGTGTCACAGGAATCGACATGAGCGATCCTAGTAATCCTCAAATCATCATTAATGATTCCGGTGTCGCTGATGGTGCGGGGAAGAGTTATCCTCTGGATGAATTTGCGGACGCCTGGCAGAACAGTGATTTTCGTTATGTCGCGACGGATGTAGCACCCCCAAGTGGAGTGATTCCGGATTTTGACATCGGAAGCTTTCTTGGAATCGGAACCACATTGGTTGTGGCAGGAGCAACTAGCGACATCGTTCTTGCCACTCAGGCTGGTGAATTCGTTCACACTTTGTGCAATGAAATCGATTGGGATCAAATCATCACAGCCGTTTAATTTATGAGTTCAAATCCTATCAATTTAAAAGCGATCGCGGAAACAATGGCGCGTGTGGCGGGCCTGGAAAAGGACGTCACAGAAAAAGCCATCGATGACGACTTCAAAAGTGCCATTACAACGACCGCACTGGGACTATTCCGGGTCGTCGTCATGGGTGAAATCAAGAAAGGGAAATCTTCGTTCATCAACGCATTATGCGCCCAGCCTGGACTTGTCCCTGTGCACTCAGACGTGGCTACATCGACGGTCTTTAAAATCCGTTATGGCAAAGAGGTGCGATACACCGTTTTCTTCCAAGAAAAAGACTCGAACGGTCACCCTGCCAAGAAGGAAATTACATCTTCAGAAATCCATGACTATGGCACTGAATCTGGCAATCCAGACAACATCAAAAAAGTGGACTTCATTGCTGTCGAAGGTCCAAGTCAACTTCTTAAAGACGGATTGATCCTAGTGGACACTCCTGGTGTTGGCGGACTTTTCAAGAAGCATCGTGACATTACTTATCGTTATGCCCCAAAAGCTGATGCCATCTTCTTTGTCACGGACAGTGTGGAATCACCAATCGGTGCAGATGAAGTGAGCTTTCTCAGAGAACTTAGAAGAACCACTGGTCTAGTGTATTTTGTTCAGACTAAAGCAGCATCAGCTGATTCTGAGGCACGCAAGAAGCGCATGGAGAATAATATCTCCATTTTGGAAAATGAGGTCGGCATTCCAAAAGATAAAATCGCTTATTTTGTAGTCGATTCTAAGCTTAAAACTGAAGGAGACAAATCTCACGACCTCGATGATTTAAGAGATAGTGGATATCCGGATCTGACTACTTTCATTCAAAGAGGGCTGAAGCCTAGCAAGGATTATAACATTGCCGCTCTTGCTATCGCTAGATCACGGTCAAAGACAGAGAATATTCGAGCGGAGCTTGAGCAGCGGAAGCAGATCCTTGACTCTGACAACGAGGAGAAGATCAAAGCGCTAGGCGATGAGATCGAAGCAGCTAGCCTGAGCCTCAAGGAGTGGGAGGCGGGTAAAGCACTTTCACTGATCCAAGAATTCACCTTGGAAATGAATAATATCAATTCAGATACCCAGACCCACCTCAGTTTGGGAATTCGACCTGGTGGCAGCATCTCAGAGTTTTGTAATTCAGAGCTTCTGAATGCGGCTGGAAAAGCATCAGCAAACGAAATCTATGCGGTGGCACCCCATTTGATCGAAGAAGTGCGGGCCAAATGCTCCGAGGCTCTGTTGAGAAGTTCCGAATCGTTGCAGAATAAGTCACAAAAGCTGTTGGTAGCTCTAGCAGAAAAGGTTGGTGCGCAGCTATCACATCAATTGTGTGTTCAAGCTGTCGGCAAACAACTGGGTGGTTATGTTGAAAGTAGCCTCAGAGATTTGGCTAGCAAATCACAGGATGGAAAAATTTTTGACACGACAAGAACTGGTTTCATGGGGCTGAGCGCAGGAGCAGGAATTGCTGCCGTTGCAGGAGGTCTAATTGGATCAGTTGTTCCAGTTGTTGGCACAATAATTGGGAGCTTTGGCGGAATGCTTGTAGCAAGCGTTTGGGGAGCCATAATGGCCTGCGATCAGAAAGCGGAGAAGGACAAGGAACTCGCTCGCAAGGAGGTCATGGCGGTAATTGATAAAGAATTAAGCAACATTCTCGCTGAAGCCTCATCAGAGCTAAATAAGGCCAACTTTACGCTCAGAACGAAAGCCGAAGAAGCCATCCGGCAAATCATCAACCAAACCAGGGAGCGGCTCGCGCGTCAGCGGTCAGATTTACAAAAGCGCAGAAATACAGATCAGAAAACTCTGAAGGAACAGAGTGATCGTCTGGAAAAGCAAATGAAGGAATTAGCGAAAATCAGTTCGCAATTGGATAGCTACGGAAAGGAGATATGTTGAATGGCTTCCGATTCAGGCACTCTGGAGTCTTTTCTAAAAAAGGCGTCAGCTTATTTGTCCGAACAAGGTCAATTTCAGCAGGAATACTCGCAGATACAAGCGATTCTACAGACTCTGCGAGAGCCCTTCAGTATTGCTGTAGTTGGCCGCATGAAGGCTGGAAAATCCACTCTCATCAACAGCCTTATTGGCCGCAAACTAGCAATCAGTGATGTCGAGGAAGCAACCGCAACGCTGAATTGGATCTGCCATGGATCTGGAGAACAGACACGGCAATTTGTGGCCCATTGGAAAGACGGAAGGAGCGAGCCTTTTCCGATTGAGCGTGTTGCTGATTGGACTGGAAAATCTCCTGAAGTCCTGGAAAGAGTCAGACGAACATTGCGGCTGATGTTTTTTTCGGAGGATGAATTCCTAAAGGAGATTCAAGTGATCGATACTCCAGGCACCGGCAGTGCAGTTAGCGAGCATGAGATTGCCCGCGAATTTTTAAATCCAGAAGCCATTGATGAATCCATCAGTGCGGGCAACAAGGCGGATGCCATTGTCTATGTAGTCCCACCGGTTGGTCGTGAAAAAGATAAGGAGACCTTAGAACTGTTCAGCTCGGGGTGTATCGCCAACTCAAGTCCTTACAACAGCGTCTGCGTGCTGCACAAATGGGATGGATTAGAATCAGAATTGTCTGATGACCCAAGCGAGGGAGCGAAGCTTAAAGCCGAGAAACTGTTTTCTCAAATTAGTGGTAACGTAATGGGAGTCATCCCGGTCAGCGCACCTCTGGCCTTGACTGCGAAAACTGCCCCTGATTCTTTCTTCTCTGATCTGATCGAATCTTGCCAGATGCCAGACAAGGATTTTCACTCGGCTCTTAAATACGATGAACGATGGGATCGCGACCCTAAACGTGCGCAGACACGCAAAAGTTTTGATCTTCCCTGGGCCAGCTTTAGATTGATTCTGATCCTACTGCGTAAACACCAAATATCTTCCGCCGATGAGGCGAGAAAACTATGCTTTTTCAAAAGCGGACTCGGCAATCTTGAAAATTTCCTTCGTAATCGGATTTTCTCAAAGACTGGCATCATTAAGCAGTTTCAATGCCTGAGAAGAGCGGAGTCGGTGCTACAACCGGTAATCTTGAAAGCTCAGGCGCAATGCGAAAAGTGGAAGGCAGATTCAACCCTTGCTCGCCAGTCTTCTGATTGCCTGTCAGGACACAGGCCCGACCTTGCCAAATGGCTTTGCGCTGAGGCTGATCGCTTCGCCAAGTTCCATGATACTGGTTTGGCAAAACTGCTAGAATTGGATCGTGAATGGAATATCCAAAAAGACAATATTACTGCTCTTAGTATGGACTTGGAGTTAATGCAAAACTTCGATCTTCTTCCAGCAATTCGCCCATCTGACCGCAAAATCATCGAGACTATTTGCGACCACCTTGCATCGCCAGAACGAAAAGCTCAGCTGGGAGGCATGCGGCTTCCTTCGCTCCAAACTGTCACAGAACATCTGAACTATTACCAAATGCAAGCCAACAAAGCTCCGAAAAAGCAGCAAAGGTATTATGAACATATCACAGACCGGTTGCAGAAAGTTTGGCAGCGGATTGAGGGGAGCATTTTCTAAAGACAATGAATATTCTTGGCATCGACTTCGGTACGACGAAAACTCTCGCGGCTCGCTGGGATGACCGGACACAGATGCCACGAACCATCCGGCTTGGACGAAGCGGGGATGCCATCCCAACCACAATTTACGCCGACAAGTGCGGTAGGTTGGAGTTCGGCGAGGATGCAGACGACATGCGCGTCCTGGATGGCGCTGGGTGGAAAGGGCGTATCAAGCGAGACCTGGGAAAAGGCAGTTCTGTTGTTCTAAACAGCCATTCATACCGAGTCGTTGATCTAGTCGCTAGCTACCTTTACTACATTTTAAGACGTGCGGAGGAAGAAGTCTTTCATGGGCCAGTGGATCGTGCTGTAATCACCGTTCCAGCCCTCTATGGCCCCGCCGAAAGAGACGAGCTTAAACAGGCGGCAGCCCAAGCCAGATTTAAAACCTTTGAACTACTGGACGAACCAGTCGCCGCAGGACTCGCTTTTTTGCATGACAAGACGGGCACCGAACTTGGAGACGCCATAATGGTATTCGACTGGGGGGGGGGCACCTTGGACCTAGCATTGGTGGAAAGCCAAGACGGTGAGTTCAAGGTCAACCATCGATGGATTGGGGGCGACAAAAACCTTGGCGGAGAGGATATTGACGACTCCGTGATTGAGGGCGTCGATGTTCTCTGCTCCGAGGAGCATGGGCGGGTTGATGAACAGGAGGACCAAATGCGTCTCCACATCCAACGAAACCTCAAGGAAGGTAAGGAACTGCTTTCGCGCCGCAGTGAGCACACTTTCCGCTTGAGATTCAAGCAGCCCATTGAATTCAAATGGAGTCGCGAGGAGTTTGAGACTTTCATGGCAACCGCTATGAACCGAGCGCTAGATTGCTTACGTGAGCAGCTTCGCAAAATGACAGCTGAGGGAATCAAGCCGAAGCAGGTGTTACTGATAGGAGGGTCGAGTTCCATACCCGTGATCAAACGACGCATCGAGGATGAGATGGGTATTAAACCGATCTTATGGGAGCATTCACAGACAGCCGTGGCTCTCGGGGCGGCCACTCATGCCGTCCGTTCATTCCGCCCCTCTCAGCCGGTTAGCCCTGGCAGAGGGGCAACCCCACCACAAGTGCAGAAAAAGTATTCCAGAGAAGTTATTTCAGCACCGTCGTATTCTACTTCTCAGTCAATCGCCTTTGGTGATACAAACCGCCCACCAAAGGTTCCAAAGAAATACACAAGGGAAGTAATTTCGCCCTCTTCATCTTCAACGCCTCAGCCGGACAATACCAGCAATACCACATTACCACCCAAGCTGCCGAAAGAATATTGTGAGGGTAAGCCAGCACAAACTTCAATGCTCAGTTCGTGCTTTCGAAGCCTTGAGTGTGTTCCCTCTTTTGTATGGGGGTTGTTATTTTTTGGCATTGTTTTACCCATGCTTCGCTCCTGTTCTGGCAACTAACTTCCGAAACCGATAAGCAGTTTATTTACCCGAGCATCCATGAACATTCTTGGCATAGACTTTGGCACCACCAAAACGCTCGCAGCTCGCTGGGATGAACGGGCCAAAGCTGCTCGGACTATTCGTCTGGGGCGAGGATCGGACCCAATCCCAACCACTCTATACTGCGACGAGAAGGGCGTGTTTCAATTTGGTGAGGACGCCGATGACATGCGTGCACTAGACGCAGCAGGCTGGAAAGGGAGAATTAAAAGAGATCTGGGCAAAGGGGCTGCGGTTGTTTTGCAGGGCAGATCTTACAAGGTCGTGAACTTGGTCTCGCGCTTTCTTGTCTATGTGCGGCAGCGGATCGAGAAAGAAGTGTTTCACGGCAAAATCGACCATACCATCATCACCGTGCCAGCGCTCTATGGTCCGGCAGAAAGAAGCGAAATGCTGGATGCGGCGGGAAAGGCTGGGTTCAAAAGCGTGGAGCTGGTGGATGAACCAGTGGCAGCTGGTCGGGCTTTTTTGAACGAAAAGGTTGGCACTAGTCTAGGAGATCATGTGCTGGTTTTTGACTGGGGCGGCGGCACTCTCGATCTTGCGCTAGTGGAGCAGCGAGATGGCCAGCTTCAGCTCAACCACGACTGGATTGGAGGTGAGAAATACCTTGGTGGGGAGGACATTGACGACGCTATGATCGAAGAGGCTGATCGTAGATATGCTAAAAGCCACGGCCGTATTGATGACCAGGAAGACGGACAACAGATGCATATCCGGCGCAACTTAAAGGAGGGCAAAGAACTGCTTTCCCGGAAGGCGCAGCACAAATTTCGTCTTCCATACAATAGACCCCAGGATTTTGTTTGGACTCGTCGTGAGTTAGAAGAATTCACAACTGCGATTACAGACCAGGCAATCGCGTGCCTGCGAAAGCAGTTGAACAAGGTTCGAGCTCAGGGAATTAATCCGGAAAATGTTCTTCTGGTCGGCGGGTCGAGCAGCATGCCTGTAGTTAAAGAAAAGATTGAGGCAGATCTGGGACTCAAAACACTGCCTTGGGAAAATTCCCAAACAGCCGTCGCTCTCGGAGCAGCTACTATTTGGGCTGCAAACAAGGAAACGCAGGTTTCATATGAAGTCGTATGTCCTCACTGTGAGGAACTCGTCGAGGTGTCTGGTGATGGTGAATATGAATGCCCTCACTGTGGCAAGGATATTGTGGTTGGCGAGATTGCTTCCACCCTCCCAAGAAAGCCCACCAAAAAGCCGACCATTGGTTCTCGACGTAAGCAATATGACTTTAAGCTAAAACCTTTAGAAACCAAAACACAATGCGCCACGTGTGGCGGTGCTGGTCAAGTCTTGAGGACCCGTAGTTCTTCCGAATTCAAAATCAACTGCCCAGCATGTCAAGGCAAAGGGCAATTTATTACACCTGGCCCTACAAGAGAAGGTCATAGCTATACACCTCCGGTGAGTGGCGTCTCATTTGTGAGGCAACATCTGGAGTTATCTATTGGCTGGAATGAAGTCGGTGTTGTTGTTTTTGCCCAACCCGCTGGCAATGAAAATGAGTTGGAACAAATCATGAACAACTCACACATGGAGATAATGCCTTCTCTGTTTGTGAATAATATCAGTAACCAACCCCTTAATCGCATCGATGTCGCGGGCGCTTATGATGGATCCACTTTCACTGTTAGCATGCCGAACTACATCCCTGTTTTGGAAGCGGGTGAAGAGATTGAATTGGATCAGATCACTTTGGGTTTTATAGTGGAAGACGGCATGCTTTTGAAGGTTACTTGGTTTGGCCAAGAAGATGATGGCTGCACAATAGAAGTTAATCATGCACTGCTAGGAACACCACTGCCGCATTTGCCATTAGCTGTCTTTGTTAGGGATGGAACATTTTCTGGCAAAGTTCTCCAGCTTTACAATGGCTCATCCAAAAAGATAGATAATTTACTTTTCACCAAGTGTAACGGCGCAACTTACAAGCTTGAAGAACTGCCGCCAGGAGGACCTTGCAGTATTGGTTGGTGTGAGTTCAGCGACTCGACCAATTTAAAGAGAGACGACGTTGTGGTAATCACAAAATCAAAGCACAGATCAACTATTGTTCACATACATTAATTACAGACCACTCATGAAAGGTTTTGATCCTAACAAGCTTAGACAAGAATCATTAAACCAAGGAGAACAAGACCCAAAGCCTTCTGAAGGCTCGCGAAGGAATTTTTTAAGTAGTATCTTTTCCGGTTTTTCGACTGTTTCAGCGGCTGGATTATATATGCTCATAAAGCAATGCAGCAGAGATAGCGACAGAAAAAGCCAAGGTTATCCGAATCGATGAGCCAATTAGATACATCAAGGTAAAGCATTGTCTTGATGCCGCCCCGCCAATTCATCTGAAGCTATGATAACTAAAAAAAATCCCGCACCAGTGATAAACTGGTGGGGATGATTGTATGAGGCTAGGCGGACAACCCGACGTAAGTGTCCGTCAAGCCGTGTAAATGGGGTCAGGCGCAACTGCTTGACTATTCCAAGAGCATTATGCCTTCGCAAAATTTGTCAGCCAGTTGCACACTGACCATTACCACACGCGCATGATTGACGTGCTGTGCGAACAGTTCGGCTACTGTCGTAAACATACTATCAAGCCGCTCAATACCCGCACGGACTGGGGTGGCGATCCCTTTATGCTCTTTACTCTTCATGTTGCCAACCCAGATCACGTGGGAGCTGATTACGCGGTTCTCGCGGAGCTATATAGGTGACTGAGCGGTGGGGACATCTTGAATGTGTGAGCGCACGCCCTTCATGCGGAGAGCACGGATGCGGACCCGGTGAACTGGAGAGTGACGCAGGAGATGCTGGAGCGGGAGACTGCCGAAGTGAAGAAGGCTAAGTCTGAGCACTCGGGAAAGAAGGCAGGGTCGAAACGGAGGAATGGGTTTTGTGTGGGGTGATTGCTCACTCAGGTCTTCAGAATGACCTCCACAGCGATCGACTGCAGGCAGGAGCTGCACCCTGTTGATTTCTCAAACTCGGTGCTGGAGTCCTACCCATTAATTGAGCTCGATCTTGGGCACAAATTTCTTGGCTAGAGCTGTGGCGTCTTTGATTTGCTCAGCGCTCATGCTCTCCTCAAGTTGTGGTCTGATTGATTCTGCCTTCTCATGTCCCTGAGCGATGGCCACGAGGATCCATTTGAGTCCCTCCACCGGGTCCGGGTCCAACCCTCGGCCCGCATGAGTGATCATTCCCAACAGGTACTGAGATTCGGCGAAGCCTTGCCGAGCCGATCGCTGGAACCACTGGGCTGCTTCGCTATGACTCTCAGTCAGGCCCTCGCCTCTGGCATAGGCAATGGCGAGATGATATTGCGAGATCGGGTTGCCCAGATCAGCGGCCTTGCGATACCACTTGGCCGCTTCTACAGCATTCTTGGGCACGCCTTGACCTTCGGCGTAGGCCATCCCCAGAATATCCTGTGCCTCGCTGTTACCCTGATCGGCTGCCTTGCGGTGCCACTTGCTGGCCTCGGTGAGATCCCTACCCACGCCTTGGCCCCTGGCGTACATGAAACCAAGTTGGTTTTGCGCTTCGACAAAGCCCTGCTCAGCAGACTTGCGGCACCATTTGAACGCCTCGGCGTCGTTTTGCGCAACGCCCTCGCCGCTGGCATAAGCAGAGCTGAGTATCAACTGTGAGATGGCATCGTCCTGATCGGCAGCGCGGCGATTCCACTGCACCGCCATGGCCAAATCTAGCGGACTGCCTTCGCCAGTGGCATAGGCGGTGGCCAGAAGCGTCTGTGAAAGAACATGGCCCATTTCGGCGGACACATTCCAACAGGTCACCGCCATGGCGGCATCCTTGGTCACACCAAGGCCATTTAAATACGCGTTACCCAGGTGGTAAAAGGCGGGGGCGTATTTCTGCGCTGCCGCCAGTTTCCACCACCTGACGGCCTCAACCGGGTTCTTGGTCGTGCTATCACCCTCGGCATAAAGCTCCCCAAGCGCCACCTGCGCCTCAGGGGCGCCTTGGGCTGCCTTTGCCTTGAGTTCAGCAAGATCGTCCCCCTTGGCTTCAGAGTTGCTGGCCACGGAGGTCTTTTCCTGCGCGTGCCCCAATGAAGTCATGATGCAGAAAGCCAGAAGAGGTAGCTTGGGGAAAAGAGACCGAAACATGATCCAATGTAGATCCAACCAGAGGCTTGACGACCATTTTATTGCCGCTTCGCTATGGTGGGTGGGTCAATGCTGAAGGGATTTGCAGGTCGAGACGGCCGGTCATCCAGTCACAGACGGCTTTGAGGTTTTCGAAGTTGCGGAAGCCTCTGGCGCGACGGCGTGCCTTTGGAATGATGCGGTGGATGGACTCGGTAGCGGCGGTGGTGATGCGGTGGGGATAGTAGGCGAGGTTGCCGTGCCAATGTCTTTTGAGTTTTAACCTCAAAGACTGCCATTCCTAATCTCCAGTTTTACCTTTTCAGCCTTGGATCTGCTGACAGCGGCAGTCGAAGCCCTTCGCTTCGAACCGGCGACAGATCTGTCGCTACCACCCATGGCGGCCGACAAGTCATTCATGATCCGTTCAAAAGATGAGCGTGCTGCCCCCTCAGTTCTGGTTCAACGGCTCATCATCCAAGGGGGCACAAATTAGAGCCGAATGGCTACGAATAACCCTGAGTCTTTCCGGGACACATCCAAAAAGGAGTCCATCCACCTGAACATGAAACCATTTCAGGCTAACAATCATTCATCTGAGCTGGAACTGAACTCAGCCACGGCCCAGATGGACTCATTTTCCGCTCACATGAATTCATTTTCTGCTCACATGAGTTCATTCGCAGCGAAGATGGATTGACTGCGAGCCAAAATGAGTTGCCGCCAGCGCTACAGCAATCCTGCGGGCGCTGGAGTGAACGCACGACCACGCGGCATGAATTCTGGCAGTCCGCCGAATAAATCTTGAACGTCTTATTTCTGCCCGCGTCGAAGTGAACAAGGCTGTGCCACACGGTGCAGCTGAAACAACCGCTGTTCCTACCATGGCACGATTTGATGACCCCTCTGTGCGCTACGACGCACCGGGGATTTTTTATGACCTGTCAGAACGAGGGGCGGCATCAAGAATGAAATCCATGTCCAAACCGAAACTCAATCTACAAGGGCTCGTCCCTCTGTCCAAGGTGCAACTGGTGAATGAAATCGTGACCCAAATGACGGGCAACGCGCACTTCATCACTCCTACCCCCACGCTGGCTGCGCTCACCACCAAGAGTGATGCGCTGTCGGCAATCATCAGCCAGATCAGCCTCACGGAACAGCAGCTCGAACAACACAACCTCACGCAGGAAATCCTCGTCACGGAACTGGATGCGCTGCTCACTGGCCTGATGGCCTATGTGGAAAGCGCCAGTGGTGGCGAGGAGACCAAAATCCTCTCGGCCGGCATGGGCGTGCGTGGCAAGCCCACGCCGCCTGGTCCGATGCCGCAAGTGACGGGCTTGGAGGTCAAAGCGGGTGATACTCCCGGTGTGATCCTGCTCCGTCATGATTCGGTGAAGGGGGCCAAAGTTTATGAGCGCCAGCGCAGCCCTGATCCATTCACCAATGCAAGCTGGGTGAACCTGGATTCCAGCACCAAGGCCAGCAGCAATGCGACGGACCTGCCCAGCGCGACACGCTGCTGGTTCCGTGTGCGTGCCGTGGGTGCCAAAGGCCCCGGGCCGTGGAGTGACCCAGCCATCAAGACGGTGCCTTAAAGCACCGCCACAGAGCGCGGGCAGGCCACCACCTGCCCGTGCTTTTTTCTCGACCATCATGAAAAACCGCAACGGTGAAAGCACGCTAAACACAACCTGCGCTCTCTCACGAGGTCGAATCATTGAGGCAAGCGTCTGTTGAACTGCTGCTGGCCATGCAGCGATGGGGCCACGCTTCGCCGAAACCACCGGAAGACAGATCACCTTCCAATTCTCGTCTGAAACATTATTCACAGCCGCAGAGTTTATTCACAGCTTTTAGGCGTTAAAAAATCCCACATCTTGTTACGGCTATCTTAACAAAGCCCAAGATAGGGTAAAAAAAAGGGTTCGGTCTTGCGGGGATGGCGTGTGGAATGGTTCAGTCCTTCCCAGCATTCATTCTCCCGGTCATTCGTCATTCATTGTGAAATTGCGCATTCAGCACCGCACACCTCTGACTTCTCACCTCTCACGCCTCACTTTCTAACGCCATGTACCTGAAAAGCCTCACCCTTCACGGCTTCAAGTCTTTCGCCGACAAGACCCACTTTGAATTTCACAAAGGCGTCACTGGCATTGTGGGCCCGAACGGCTGCGGCAAGTCGAACGTGGTCGATGCCATCCGCTGGGTGCTGGGTGAAACGTCTGCCAAGGCGCTGCGTGGCGATGAGAGGGCCGACGTCATCTTCAACGGCACCGACAAGCGCAAGCCCGTGGGGCTTGCCGAAGACACGCTGACGATGGCGGACTGCGAGAAGTCGTTGAACGTCGATTATAATG
>JAPLUL010000102.1:0-27955 GCA_026397635.1 Verrucomicrobiota bacterium
CGAAACCCAGAGTGAACTCGCCGAGGCCGTGGAAGCCGCCCAAGAGGTTGCCGCCTATGAGCCAGAGGAGGACGAAACGGTTACAGCCGCCGTTATCAAGAAGGCGCTCAAGGAACTCATCGAAGACCTCAAGGACAGCTCTGGCGAGTCCGCTAAAAAGGAACTGAAAGCCCTGCAAGCTCACGAAAAGGCCATCACGGCTTTGGAAAAGACCATCAAAGACAGCAAGGCTGAGCTCAAGATCCTGACCGATGAACTCGAACTCAAGCTCCAGCTCAAGCGTCTCGGTGCCGATGAGTTCAAGGCAGAGAGTCAGCAACTGCTGAGACAGGTGGAAGGCCAGATTGCCACCTTGGACGAGTCGAAGAAGGAAGAGAAAAAGCAGATCACCGCACTACAAAAGGACAAAGCAGCTCTCGAAGCTCGTCTCGACAAAACCGATGCCATGTTCAAAGCCATTGGCGGCAAGCTCACCGATGAAGAAGCCAAAACGCTCATCCTGAAAAAGCTTCACGACCTCGCTACCCACGAACTCAACCGCTACCTCAACGCTGCCAAGCGCAGTCTGGTTCAGTCGGTCGAAAACCTCTGGGACAAATATGCCGTCTCCAGCCGCACCCTGGAATCCGAACGCAACAAGACCCTCCTGGCGCTGGATGGGTTCCTCACCGGATTGGGGTATTTGAAATGAGTGCGTCTAACGATTGGCAAACTCAATCACTTCGCCAGTTGGCGACGATTAATTACGGGCGCTCACCCGCTGGTATCTTGGCGAATGACGGAGACTATCCGGTGGTTGGCACAGGCGGGGCAGAGAGGAAAGGGATGGATTTTCTGCACGATGGCGACTCCATCATCCTTGGCAGAAAGGGAACGATTGATCGGGTGCATTTTGCGACTGGGAGATTCTGGACAATCGACACTGCCTACTACCTGAGTGGGTTTGGTGAATCCATTCCACGTTGGCTTTACTACTTTCTTCAAACGCTCGACTTGCGGCAGATGAATGAGGCCACCGGCGTGCCGAGCTTGTCGCGTGAGTTGCTTTACAAGATTGAGATCCCCACGCCCCCAAAACCCGAACAAACCAAAATCGCCGAGATCCTCTCGACGGTGGACCGGGCGATTGAACAGACGGAGGCCTTAATCGCCAAGCAGCAGCGCCTCAAGACCGGCCTGATGCAGGATCTCCTCACCCGAGGCATCGACGCCAACGGCAACCTCCGCTCCGAATCCACCCACCCCTTCAAAGACTCCCCCCTCGGCCGCATCCCTGTGGAGTGGGAGGTGGACAGGTTGGAGAGTGTAGCCGAATTTGTTACAAGCGGCTCGCGTGGCTGGGCACAATACTACGCAACCGAAGGAGCTTTGTTCTTGAGGATTGGAAACCTAACGCGACACCACATCAACATGCGCTTTGACGATGTCGTGTGGGTGAATCCCCCAGCTTCCTCAGAAGGGAAACGAACATCAGTCATGGCCGGCGATTTGCTGATTTCAATTACCGCCGATCTTGGAATTATTGGCGTCATTCCAGAAGGGTTTCAAGAAGCTTACGTCAACCAGCATATTTCCTTGATCCGGCTAATCAAGACAGAGGTCGACCCCCGTTTCATCGGATGGTTTCTTGGGAGCCGCAGTGGGCAATCCCAATTCGAAAAGCTGAATGAATCTGGTGCGAAAGCCGGCCTGAATCTCCCAACGATCAAAAATCTTCTTGTTCCACAAATGAAGCTTGAGGAGCAGCAGCGGATATCCCTGATCCTTGACGCAAGCACCCAGAAGGCATCAGAATTCCAGCAGCGTCTCAACAAACTCCACGCCCTGAAAACTGCCCTGATGCAAGACCTGCTGACCGGACGAAATCGCGTCACGCCCCTATTGGAAGCAGATCAAACATCACTGGAGCCATGAACATCTCCGAAGACACATTCACCTCGTGGTCGAAAGGCCCATCAGTAACGGAGACCGCTAAATGCGAGAATGCAGAAACGGCTGTGCGCAAGGCGATTGACGCTGACAGCGCACTGCAAGGCCTAGACATCTCAGTGTTTGCGCAAGGATCGTATCGCGCTCGGACGAATGTCCGACAGAACAGCGATGTGGACATTTGCGTGCGATACAACGGAAGTTTCTTCCCCGAGTATCCACCTGGCACAGCGAATGAGACATTCGGTAATGTTAATGGGATGTTGCCATTCGCTGATTTCAAGAACTTGGTGCAGAAGGCTTTGGAAAACCGATTTGGAAGGGACGGTGTAACGCGAGGCAACAAGGCTTTCGATGTACACGCCAACAGCTATCGGATTGACGCCGATGTGGTTCCGACGTTCGAACACCGGCGCTACACTGGCAGTCAAAATCCAAACGGAACACACCATTTCTATTCGGGAGTTGCGTTTCAGCCGGATGCCGGAGCCTTGGTAAAGAACTGGCCGCAGCAAGTCTATGACAACGGCGTGAGCAGGAACACTGAAACAGCGCGCACCCACAAACGTGTCGTCCGCATCATGAAACGGCTGCGAGATAAAATGCAGGCTGAGCAAGTGCAGGAAGCATCCGGTATGTCGTCTTTCCTCATCGAATGCATGGTCTATAACGCACCTCTTGATGTGTTCATCCATGACGACTACACGGCAGTGATTCGGGATCTGATCATAAAGCTCTGGCAGGCGACCAAGTCGGCAGAGACCTGCAAGGATTACGTCGAGGTTAGCCGGTTGAAATACCTTTTCCGCACAACCCAACCTTGGACTCACGAACAAGCTCACGCCTTCCTGCAACGGGCGTGGAACTACATCGGCTACAAATGAAGAACCTCAAAATCAGACCCTTCGCTTTCTTTTTCTTTGGCATTTTCGCGCTGTGCTTCATTGGCATGGCGTTGGCGACCGGGACTTCGCCCACGGATGTTGGAAGTGCTCTCCACTTAGCTTGGAAAACCGTTCCCATCATCATTCTGTTCTATGGGGCATTCGCCTCTTTCGCCTGGCGTTGGAGAGTCTTCAAAGATTGGCTGGTCGCGTTCCCCGACCTCGACGGGACCTGGCAAGGCACGATCCAGACCACATGGAAAGACGCGGAAGGCAAGACTCCTGGGCCGATACCAGTTATTCTTACGATCAAACAATCCTTCGGTCGAGTGAGCTGCGTGATGCGGACTGCCGAGATGAGCAGTTGGAGCTACCTCGCTGATTTTTGGCTCGATACAGACGAACAAATCCGGAAGTTGGGATACTCCTACACCAGTTCGCCAGGGCTGAGGGTGCAAGACCGCAGCGCCTCACACGATGGGACATTGGTTCTGGAGATTATCGGTGATCCTGTCGCAAATCTGAAAGGCATCTACTGGACCACGCGCAAGACAACAGGAGATGTCATCCTGACCAAGCGTTGCAAACAAAGGCTTGACGATTTTCCAGATGATCTCGGCACCCACCCCATGACCGGCAAATGAGCGCCTCAACCACAGCCCAGAATCTCAAACTCGACGAGCGCAATCATGTCGAGAAGCCGTTACTTGACCAACTCAAGGGTCTGGATTGGGAGATCATCGACCTGGACGCCAAGCAGCATCCCAGCGACAGCCACCGCACGAACTTCACCGAGGTGGTGATGCTGCCAGTGCTACTGGAGCAACTGAAGGTGATCCAGCCATGGCTTGAGGACGATCAGGTGGAGGAGGTGGTGAAGCAACTGACAGCCAGCTTCCCCAGCAGCAACCTGCTCCAGAACAACCAGCATGTGTTCCGCCTGTTGCTGGAAGGCACGAGCGTGAGTGAGAACCGCAAGACGGGCGAGAAAAGCCCCACGGTGCGATTCATTGATTTCAACCAACGGAAGAACAATCGGTTCATCGCAGTCTGCCAGTTCAAGGTCCGCATCCTGGGCACAGAGCACCACATCATCCCGGACATTGTGCTTTTCCTCAACGGCCTGCCGGTGGTGGTCATCGAGGCCAAATCTCCCAAGGCAAAGGAACCAATCCCCGAAGCCATTGACCAACTGCTGCGCTACAGCGAGCAACGTGGGGCCAAAGGTGAAGGCAGTGCTCCGCTGTTTTACTTCAACCAGTTCCTCGTGACCACTTGCCGCCAGGAGGCGAAATTCGGCACGATCACGACCCACAACGAGAAGCATTTTTATCGGTGGTCGGACCCGTTTCCCCGCACGCTGAATGACCTGGAACACGGCAGTAGCAGCCCGAACGATCAGCAACGTCTCGTTGCCGGGATGCTGGACCATGACAACTTGCTGGACATCATCCGCACCTTCACGCTCTTCAGCACGAATGATAAAGGCGAGCTGATCAAGGTGGTGGGCCGCTACCAGCAATTCCGCGCCGTAAAGCAGGCGGTGAAGCGCCTTCTGGCAGGGAAGAACCCGAGAGAACGTAGTGGTATCATCTGGCACACGCAGGGCTCAGGCAAATCGCTGACCATGATGTTCATGGTGCGGGAAATGTATCGGCATGCGTCTCTGTCAAAATGGAAGATCATCTTCGTTACAGACCGCACCCAGCTTGAGGACCAACTGAGCGAGACAAGCCAAAGCATCGGTTTCACCGTCAAAGTGGCAGACAGCATCAAGAAGCTGAAGGAATTGCTGGCCAGTGATGCATCGGATCTGGTGATGGCGATGATTCACAAATTCCGCGAGGCGGACCTGTCTGAGATTTTCCCAGAGCTGAATACCAGCCCATTCATTCTCGTGATGACTGATGAGGCGCACCGGTCCCAGTATTCCAAGCTGGCAGCCAATCTGGACAAAGGCATCCCCAACGCGAGTCGTATCGGCTACACGGGCACACCCATCGACAAGACCGAACGGGTTTTCGGCGACTATATCGACAAATACACGATGCGTCAGGCCATCGCGGACGGCGTCACGTTGGAGATCATCTACGAAGGCCGCACCCATAATGCTGAGGTGGCAGACAAGGCAGGGATGGATGCCAAGTTTGCGGATGTGTTCAGCGAATATAACCTGAAGCAGCGTCTTGAGATTCTGGGCTACGGCTCACGCGATGCCTACCTGGAAGCTGATACGACCATCGCAGCCAAGGCCAAGGACATGGTGGAACATTACCTCACCCATGTCTTCGCCAACGGCTACAAAGCCCAGATCGTGGCAACCTCCCGTGAAGCCGCAGTGCGCTACAAGAAGCATGTGGACGCAGCCATGCTCGAAGCCATTGCCCAACGAGAGAAGACGTCCCCCACTGCCCCTGAGCTAGAGGTGCTGAGACGGCTCAAGAGCGACGTGATCATATCCGGCAGCCACAACGACGAACTGCACCTCAAGGCTTACACGGATGCATCCAAGCATGAGACGACGATCAAGAGCTTCAAACTGCCTTTTGGCAAAGAAGACCAAGGCGTGAATGGCGATATGGGCATCGTGATCGTGAACAACATGCTGCTGACGGGCTTTGATGCGCCCGTGGAGCAGGTGATGTATTTGGACAAAGTCATCGTCGCCCACGGCCTGCTGCAAGCCATCGCCCGCGTGAATCGCGTGGCGGGTGATGCGAAGGACAAGGGCTTCGTGGTGGATTATGTCGGCATCGGCCATCACTTGAAAAAGGCGCTCGATACCTACGACGAGCGGGAGCAGAAGGAAGTCCTTGATGTACTGAGCTTCCCCGAGGAAGAGCTACGCGAGCTGAAAGCCAGCCATGACGCTGTCAATGCCCTGCTGAAAAAGCATGGCCTGACCGACCTGACCGATCACGATGCGTTCTTTGACGTGTTTTACGATGAGGATCTCCGCTTCGAGTTCATGAGCCTCTTCAAGAAGTTCACCAAGAATCTGAACCTCGTCTATCCCGCCAAGGAGGCGCTGGATTATATGAGAGAATATGAAGCGCTGGTGGAGGTGAACGTGATGGCGGCAAAGCACTTCCGCGATGCCCGGCTGAGCATGAAAGGCATCCCGCCCAAGCTGCGCCAAATCACCGATGCGTTCCTGGAGTCGCGTGGCATCAATGTGAAGGTGGAGCCCATATCGATCCTCGACGAGGACTTCGAAAAGGAGGTCAAGAAGCACGACCGCAACAAAACCAAAGCGGCCGAGATCGAACACGCCGTGCGTCACCACTTGGAGGTGGATCTGGATGATGATCCCGAACTCCAGGCTTCGTTCGCTGATGCATTAAAGAAGATCTTCGAGGAGTTTGCCAACAACTGGAAGAAGATCTACGAGGAGTTGGAGAAGCTTCGCAAACGGCTTGTGAATGCGGGCAAGGAGCCGACGTATGGCCTCCATCGCAAAAAGCAGATGCCGATCTTTCGCATGTTGCGCCGTGAGATCTTCGGTGATGTGCCTGCAGAGGAACCCGCAGGTCTGGCGGAAACACCTGGCCGATACGGCATGAGCGAAGAGGAAAGGATCAGCAATCTAGTGGCACTGACCAAACACCTTTATGTCGAGATCGAGCGGGAACTGAACCTCACAGGATTCTGGGAGAGCATTCCCGCCCGCAACAAGCTCGTAGCAGAGTTGCAGAAGGCACTGCTTCAACCTGAGTTCGCCAAGCTTCCAGGCCTCGTCACCAACCGGAAACACATCATCAGCCGGTTGATGGAAATCGCCGAAAAGAACAACGATACTATTCTTTACGCTGCCTGATGGAGCTGATTTACCAGATCGTCCGCTCAGCGAAGCGCAAGAAGCTCACGATTACCGTGGAGCGGGATCGTTCTATTGTGGTCCATGCCCCTGAAGAAACCGCCGAAGAGACAATTCGTCGGGTGGTGGAGACCAAGCGCCAGTGGCTGTTTGACAAGGTGAATCACACCCAGAAATATCAACAACCCCACGCTCCCGGAAAGGAAGTGGTAAACGGCGAATCAGCCCCTTATCTCGGACGGGAATACCGGATCGAAGTGACTGAGACAGCGAGCGGAAATGTAGAATTCACGCGTCGATTCTTGATCCCACCAGGTCATCAAGCCAAACGGAAGGATGTTTTGAAAGCCTGGTATCTCAGTCGGGCAAGTGAAACGATTCTCCCCCGAGTGGATCTCCGAGCCCGTGATTTAGGCGTGAAGGTGGCCGCTGCGCACATCGTGGACAACCGGTATCGCTGGGGTTCCTGCACGGTGAAGGACCATGTGAATTTCAATTGGCGATTGATCAAGGCACCGATTTTTGTGATTGATTATGTGATCGTTCATGAATTGGCCCACCTGCTGGAAGCCAACCACACTCCACGTTTCTGGAACATTGTCCGCGCCAAGGCCCCCTCAACCGAAAAAGCAAAGGGGTGGCTGAAGGAAAATGGGCAGATGCTGGAAGAGGATGTCTGAGGTTGTTCGTTCACGATTGCCCTGAGATTATTGCGACCATCATGCACACCTTCGCCGATTTCGCCCAAGCCTTGAACCGATCCACGGTGTATCTCTCCGGCCTGCAATCGCGCTTTGAGATTCCAGCCTTTGACGGAGCTGGTTATTCGGATGCCTATCTCGCCTTTCTCCAAACGGTGGTGCATCTGCGCACGCTCTCGATCACCGAAGAGACGCTGCGGGATCTCTGGCACATCGAGAAGAAGCTCTTGGTACTGCTCCATGCCGACTCCACCGGATCACCCACCTGGTTCCTCGATTCCTGCGGTGTCACGACCAGCCCGAAGCGACGACTGCTACTGACCAACTACGAACTCGGTGCTGAGGTCCATGGTAAAGGCGTGCAACTGGGCCTCAACTTCGCCGACACCGCCCCGGAACTCTTTGCCGGGCAGGAGATGGGTGAGGATGCCCTGCGTGTGCTGAACGATTACCGCAAACTCCATGCCCGCATCACCGCCGACGTGAAAGCCGAACTGCCGCATGTGCGTGAAGCCGCGGCCTGGGCAAAGCGGATTTGAATTGAGCGCAGAATGGGCCAGTGACAGCCATGTCCGACCTCATCTGTTATCAATTCAGCCGCGACCTTGTGGAGATTGGCGACGCCAAGAATTTGCATGCGCGATTCGGCAAGCAACGCCTGCCAGTGGGGAAGCAACTCGGGGCCATGATGAACAGCCTAGCGCTGATGATCGAAGGCTATGACGACGATCCACGGGAAATCTACGCCATCCCGGAAGTCAGGAAGTTTTATCAGCAGCTTTGGCGGCGCTGGCCCTACTGGCTCTATTTCTGCAATCTGGACACCGAAAACCTCATGATGATGGTGATGTGCTGCCTAGACTCGCTGGACGCCCTGAAGGTAAAAGGCCAGGAACAAGTCAAGGTGACCATCAGCCCATTGGCGGTCGTGCAGTTCATCAGTGATGGCTTTGTGCCGATGAACGAAATGTGTGAGCGTGCCGGAATGAGCGAGCGCCACATCTTCGAGCGAACCAAGGCTGTGTTCGAGTATTTCAATCTGCCTTTTGATTCAACACCGCTGCCATGAACTCTGGCCCTACCGTCGCCAACGATGATCGACAACTGCTTCAACTGTGCTCAAATCGAATCAACGCATGGTACTCTTACCATCCCACGTCCGCAAAGGTGTTCGGGTAGTTTTTTCCGGGCCTCCGCCTGGCGAGATCACTCCGATGTTCAATCGGGAGGGCCATCAACTGACCGGCAAGTTGGGCACGCTTGTTTACGGAATCAGCGAGGACATTTGGTGCCACCCTGACGACCCCCAACGGGACAGTGTGTCGGTGGCATTCGATGGGGACCGCATGCCAAGACGGCAGGTCGCCATTGCCTGGCTAGAGGAGGCGGAAAACTGGCAGTAATCGTGGACCATGCAGCTTCAAGACCTCATCGCCGAAGCCACCCGCCATGCCCCATCTGCCGCCCATCCATCGACTCGACAACGGCAAGTTCTGGAACCTCGGGGACGCCGAAGCCATGCCCGCCGACAGTTTCAGCGGCCGCTTTGCCGGCCTGCTGCCACCCAAACCCGTGGACGAAAAGACCCGCCAGATGGGAAAGGTGCTGCTTCAGGCAATGGGTGTGAAGGTTTGCAAATTGGATGGACGCTGAATTGCTCGCATGTCATTCAAAACCCTCTGCGTCACAACACATCGGGATCGGTTCAACTCATTGCATCGTGAAGACCTTGATACATGACAAAACATGACAACTGACGCTCACCACATTGCGAAATCATGCATCTGCACCCGCGATTCCCTTTGCAGGAAATCTTGGAGATACGAGTGTTTACGTATGGACCTCAGGACACCATCACCCGCACAGTCCTCTGTGCGGCGTGTCGATGGGGGTTAGGCGTGAATGGATGAGAGAAGGCTCTGAAATTATGCGGAGGTCTCTGGCGCGGCGGAGCGCCGCACAGGGGACTGTGCGGACCATTTTGGGCGGCCAGCCAAAGCTGTTTCCAGCAAAAGGACGGCCAAAAGAGTGACCAAGAACCACCACCAGAGATTCTGGCGTTGTTCGGTGTCGGTGGAGGTGAGGCGCTGGTCGGTGGTTTCGCTGGTGGCGGAGGTGTCAGAAACGGTGGCGAGTTTGATGCCGTATTCGGCGAGTTTTTGCGGCTCCAGAGGCAGGACGCGGCCTTCGTCGGGCAGGAGATTGACGGCGATGATTTGAGTGTGCGCAGCGTTTTGGACCTTGTGGAGGCCGATCTGGCTCGTGGTGAAGGTTTCGCCGGGTTTGAGGCTGTGCGTCTTGTTTTCGGGATCGGTGATAGTGTGCGTCTGAGCGGCGTCGAGCGGCAAGGCATCGCCGACCAGCAGCGTGGCGGCGGGATCGTGGCTGAAACCGGCAGCGGCGAGCCAGCCGTAAAGGAGCGGCACGAATTTCGTGCTGAGGGCGAACTGGCTGTCGCCGGGATGCCAGCCGGAGGCGAGGACAATGAGCGTGCCTTTGCCGATGTGGGCGCTGAGGATGGCGGGATGGCCGTTGTCGAAGGTAGCGAGAGTTTCGAGCGATGGATTGGCCGTTTTGATCTCGATGTGGCGATGCTTCCAGAAGCGGAGCTTGGTGAAGTCGCGCAGTTGGGGATCGGCAAAGGGTTTGAGCAATGGGTGCTCGGCTTTGACTTCGGCGAGCATGCGATACTCGTCGCTGATGTCAGCGGTCACATTGAGGTCGAGACCGGTGAGCGTTTTGAGCCATGTGGCGTCCGAAGGCACGGCGACAAGAAACCCGCCGCGCTCGATGTAATCGCGCAAGCCTTCTGCGGTGGCGCTGCCGACGATGAAAAGGATGTCGGCGGGCTGGGTGGGGAGTTTTTCATCGGCAGTGAGCACCGGCGCGAGCGTGGCGGTCGGTTGAAGGGCACGAGCGAGGTAGTAGAGGGGCGAGGAGGCTTCATCGCGTGTGGCGTCTTTGCCGAGGAAGTGAATGCGCACGGTGCGCGGCTGCGGCGGGGCGATGAAGATGCGGTTGTCGAATTCGTGCGTGTCGCCGCTGAGGGTGAGCGTGGTGGCGTTGGTGGAATTCGGCGGTGCATTGAGGATGCGAGAGGCTCCGGGCGGGATCTGTGCGGTGATGGCATCGGTTTGGGGAGCGTTTTGCCAAGCGAGGGTGAAATCACGAAGGGCGGAGTCGCGGGTGTTGGAGAGACGGATGCGGACGAGGGCGTCCGCACTCCGGTCGTCTTCGCGGGCAGCGAGGGCGATGCTGAGGTTGTCGTTCGTGGCGGGATCGAGGCGATGGACGCTCAAGGTAAGTTCGGCGGGCCAGGCGATGGTGCGGAGGGCGTCGAGTTTGGTACCTTCTTGGAGATCGGAGATGAGATGGATGCGTTTTTTGAGCGAGGTGGTGCTGGAGTCAAAACTCGGCACAGCGGCAATGAGGGCGCGATCGAGTTGTGTGGCATTCCAAGTCGGCGAAAGGGCTGCGAGACGGGTTTGGATGGCTGTGAGGCGGTTCGCGGGCGTGTTGCGATCTTCCTCAAAGCTCCACAGCGGCGTGAGTTCGCGATCAAAGATGGCGAGCGCGATGCGGTCGGTGAGTTTGGCAGCTTTGAGCTGCTCTTCGGCTTCGGCGATGGCTTGCTTCCACAAGTCAGCGCGACGCATCGAGGCGCTGCGGTCGAGTAGGATGAGTGTGGCGCTGTTGGGCGATGCGGCGGCGGTGGATTCGCTCTGGATGAAGGGCCGCGAGAACATGAGCGCGAGCAGGATGAGCGCGAGGCAGCGCAGAAGAAGCAGCAGCCAATTTTCGAGACGGCGCTTGCTGACGGGCACGGGCGTCTGTGCGTCGAGGAAGAGCAGCGAGCTGAACTCGACGCGATCCTGCGGCGGCCGACGACGCAGGTGCAGCAGGATCGGTGCGATGATCGCTGCGGCGCCGGCGAGGTAGAGTGGAAAGAGCCAGGACATGCGGAAATGACGAATTCAGAATGACGAATGACGAGTGATCATGCGGCGAGGCGTTTGGCGGCTTTCTTATGTTGTCGCGCGGAAAGGAAGTCGAAGAGGACTTCTTCGAGCGGCCGGTCAGTGGGGCAGAAGTGGTATTCGACGTTGTGACGGTCAGCTGCGGCCTGGATCGTGTCGCGATGAGCCTGCAGCCGCTTGAGGTAAGTCTCGCGGGCGATTTGCGGATCGATGAAACGCTCGGCACCGGTTTCGGCATCGCGAAAGTGGGCGGCTTTTTCGAAGGTGAAGTCGATCTCAGCGCGGTCCATGAGGTGGAAGAGCACCAGGTCGTGACCCATCGCTCCAAGGAGGGCGAGTTGTTTCTCCAAATGCTCGATGGGCGCGAGGAGATCGGTGATGAGGCAGATCATGCCGCGTTTGCGCAGCAGATCGGCTAACTGGCCGACGGAGAGATCCAGCGAGGTGCCTGCGGCCTTTGCGGGGCGTTCCAGTTCAGTGATGATGCGGCGCAGATGGCCTGGACGATTACGCGGCGGCATATGTTCTTCGATTCCATCCGCAAAGGTCGTCAAACCGGCCGCATCACCCTGCTTCATGAGAAACGACGCGAGCGTCGCTGCCAACGTGGCGGCGTAATCGGCCTTCGTGTAGCTCTGCGAGCCGTACTTCATCGACTTGCTGTGATCGATGACGAGCTGGCAGCGCAGGTTCGTCTCGTCCTCGAACTTCTTGATGTAGGTGCGGTCGCTGCGAGCGAGGACTTTCCAGTCGATGTAGCGTGGATCGTCGCCTTGGACGTAGGCCCGGTATTCACTGAACTCGACCGAGAAGCCGTGATAGGGGCTGCGATGCATGCCTTTCCAGAGTCCCTCGACGACGACCTTCGCGCGAAGCTCCAGAGACTTGATGCGCATGAGCGCGGCGGGGTCGAGGAAAGCAGACATGGAATGACGAATGAGTAAATCCGAATGACGAAAGAATGTCGAAGATCGAATGACGAACTGTGAGTGCTTGGGGCTACTTCGGAGGGTTTTTACGGAGGATGGCAGCGAAGATGAGGTGGAGTTCTTTGGCTTCTTGCCAGATGGATTTGGCGGGATCGCGCATTTCGGGGGTAGCGCGGACGATCATCCGGCACCAGTGCTTGGTCTCGCGGGCCTCCTTCTTGCAGGTGGCGATCTTGTTGCGGAATTCCTTGTTTGAAACGGCATCGTCGGCTTCGCAATAATTGGCTCCGACACTGGTCCCCGAACGGACGATCTGACTGATGAGAGCGCGCGTGATTTCATTCTTTGGCACCTCCTTGGCAAAGTCGATTGCCCTTTCGCCGAAAACCGCCGTGCGCTCTTCGAGGTCATAAGGTTTATCGCTCTCGGCACTCATTCGGATTTCGGCGTTCGGATTTATTTCGTCATTCGGGCTTACTCATTCGTCATTTTCCCTCTCTAGCTCTTCACATGCTCTAGCAGCCGCTGAATCACCTTCTCCACTGTCACGCCTTCGGCCTCGGCTTTGTAATTCACGAGAATGCGATGACGCAGCACAGGCAAAGCCATGGCGCGAATGTCGTCGGCGGTGACGTGGGTGCGATTGTGGAGGAGACAGCGGGTTTTGGCGCCGAGGACGAGGTTTTGGCTGGCGCGGGTGCCGGCGCCCCAACTGATCCATTGATTGACGAAATCGGGGACACCTTCGCGACCGGGACGAGAGGCGGCGGAGATGCGGACGGCGTAGCGGGCGACGTCTTCGGCGATGGGGACTTTGCGGACGACTTGCTGGAAGGCGAGGAGTTGCTCGCCGGTGAAGAGGCGCTGCACGGGCTCGCCTTTGCCACTGGTGGTGCGGGTGACGACGGCGACTTCATCGTCCTCGCTGAGGTAGTCGATGACGATGTTGAGCATGAAGCGGTCGAGCTGGGCCTCGGGGAGCGGGTAGGTGCCTTCCTGCTCGATGGGGTTCTGCGTGGCGAGGACGAAGAAGGGCTCCGGCAGCGGCATCGTTTTGCCATTCACGGTGACTTGATGCTCCTGCATGGCTTCGAGCAAGGAGGCTTGGGTTTTCGGCGGTGTGCGATTGATTTCGTCGGCGAGGATCATGTTCGCGAAGACAGGGCCGCGGCTGAAGACGAGTTTGCGCCCCTCGGGGCTGTCTTCGAGGATTTCGGTGCCGGTGATGTCGGAGGGCATCAAATCGGGCGTGAACTGGATGCGCTGGAAGCTGAGGTGGCAGACATCGGCCACGGTTTTGATGAGCAGCGTCTTCGCGAGGCCCGGTGCGCCGGTGATGAGGCAATGGCCACCGCAGAGGAGGGCGATGAGCATTTCATCAATGACATGCAACTGACCGACAATGACCTTACCGACCTCATTGAAGAGCCGCTGACGTGCGGTGGCGAGCAATTCGACGATCTGGCGTTCGTTGAGAGGGGCGGAAGACGGCGGAAGGTCGGAAGAGGCGCTCATGAGTGCCCTATCAAACAGCGGCGAGGATGCCAAGTTTTCAACGCAAACACAATGAAGGCAGAACAGGCTAAAGCCCGAACTACGAACTCAGACTGACGAGCTAAAGCTCTCGACTACTTTGACCAGGCTGGCTCTGGCGCCCACTCTTTCTCGCCGTGGCCAACGCCGATGAGTTCGGCATCCTCTTCCTCCTCGGTTTGTTCAAGGAGCGGGGCGAAGCGCTCGGAGCGGAAGCCGAGTTCTTGCTTCACGCTGGAATGCGGATCGTCAGGGTTGTGGAGTTCCTTGAGCAGGAGCAGGAGATCGAACTGAGCGTCGGCCAGCTTGATCTCAGCGTCGTCGGTGACGGTGAACTTTGGGTTCGAGCGCCCGGCACGCAGAGCGCGCACGGTGTAAATTTGATCTTTCTTGGGCAGAGACTTGTAGAGGTCGAAGACCCAGGGATCGAATTGATCATCGATGCAGACAACTTGCTGGCCGGTTTTGAACATGCGGGCGATATAGCGTCCTCTTGCGCGATGGCAAGAGATTGACAGAGCACCGGGGTTTGATCGTATGCTGCAATCACCATGAAAATGCTCCGTCTCTCCATCTGCCTGCTGTTTTCGCTGTCTTTGAGCCTTCACGCGGAGGTGAAAGCGATCCGCGAGAGCATGGAGGCGCTGGTGAAGGATGGATCGCTCTCGGGATCAGTGACGCTGCTGTGGCATGATGGCAAAATTGTCAGCGAGGAAGCCGTCGGCCTTCAAGACCTCGAAACGAAAACACCGATGGCGAAGGACAGCTTGTTTTGGATCGCGTCGATGACGAAGCCGATCACGGCTCTGGCGGTGATGATGCTGCAAGACGAGGGCAAACTGAGCATCGACGATCCGGTGATGAAGCATCTGCCGGAGTTCAAAGGCCAGATGCTCATCAAGGAAAAGACGGCGGAGCAAACGGTGCTGGTGAAGCCGGCACGGCCGATCACGATCAAGGACCTGCTCACGCACACAAGCGGACTGGTGGGCAACTCACCGCTGGATGGCGATGCACTGGACGTGCTCAACTTGAAGGAAGCGGTGATCACTTATGCGCTGTCGCCGTTGCAGTTCGAGCCGGGCTCGAAGTGGTCCTACTGCAATCCAGGCATCAACACGCTGGGCCGCATCGTGGAAGTCGTCAGCGGTGAGGATTACGCGAAGTTTTTGGAGAAACGCCTCTTCAAGCCGCTGGGCATGCGCGAGACGACGTTCTGGCCGAGCAAGAAGCAGCTCGCACGTCTCGCCACGAGCTACAAACCGACGGCAGATGGCAAAGGACTGGAGCCCACGACGATTCGTTACCTCACGCCACCCTTCTCGAACAAAAAGCGTGCGCCGCTGGCCGCAGGCGGGCTGTTCTCAACGGCGGACGATTTGCTGAAGCTCTATGTGATGGTGCTGAACGGCGGCGAGGCGGACGGAAAGCGCTACATCTCGGAAAAATCGCTGCAATTGATGACGGCGAATCAAACCGGCGATCTGAAGGCCGGGTTTACCGATGGCATGGGCATGGGACTGGGGTTTCAAGTGGTGCGTGAGCCGGTGGGCGTCACGGCGATGCTGAGTCCGGGCACGTTTGGCCATGGCGGTGCGCATGGCACGCAGGGCTGGATCGATCCGGTGAAGAAGACGATTTACATCATGCTCATCCAACGCGCCGGATTGAAAAACGGCGATGCCTCGCCGATGCGGCAGGCGTTTCAGGATGCGGCGGCGGGTGTTCTGTCCAAACCTGAGTAAACTCAGACAAAACGCCGCGCGATCTGCGTGTAAAACGCCAGCGCGGCCTCCACCTCGGCGCATTCGACGTATTCGACGGCGGCGTGGGCTTGATCAATGCTGCCGGGTCCAAACAGAATCGTGGGAATGCCCAGGCGTGAGAACTTGCTGGCATCACTGCCAAACGGCACGCCGCTGACGCTGTCATCACGACTCATCTCGCGCAGCACCTCGCGTGAGAGATGGACGAGCGAGGTGTCAGCGTCCGTTTGAAACGGCCAGTCTTGCAGCATCGGCTTTTCCATTTCGGCGATCACATCGGGATGCCGCTGGGCGAGTTCGTCCAGCAGCGATTGATAGTGCGCGAGAACTGTCTCCACCTCCTCACCCGGCAGCAGACGTCGATCCACCTCGATCACGGCTTCGTCTGGCACGAAATTGACCTGCACACCGCCTTTGATGACACCCACGTTGCAGGTGCCAGGCCCCAGCAGCGGATGCTGCACCTGCCGCATGCGCTCATGATCCTCGTTCAACATCAGCACGATGCGAGACATAGCGGTGATCGCGTTGATGCCGAGATGCGGCTTCGCGCTGTGCGCGGCTTTGCCCTTCGTGCGGATGCGCCAGCGCAGGCAACCCTTGCTGGCGATCACGCATTTGAACTCCGTGGGTTCCGCGACCACGGCGGCGTCCGCTTTGAGGTCTTCGCAAAGTTTGACGACGCCTCGGAAGGAAAACTCCTCGTCCACCACGGCGGCCAGCCAGACCTCGCAAGGCGGCAGCTCACCACTGGCATGAATGTCCGCCAAGGCGTGCATCATCGCAACCAAGCCGGCTTTATCATCCACGGAGCCGCGTCCGTGCAGTTTCCCATCACGAATCACTGGGTCAAAGGGATCAATCGTCATGCCCTTGATCGAGACCGTATCCGTGTGCGCCTCAAAGACGATGCGGCGGGACGAATCACGCCCCGGAATGCAAGCGATGACATTGTTGCGCCCTGGAAATACCTCCTGCTCCCAGACCTTGATGCCTCTCATCTCGAAAAAACGCCGCACATACGCCGCCGCTTCCTTTTCACCCGGTCCGCCCTCGTACGAGCTGTTGATGCTATTGATGCGGACGAGGTCTGAAAGGGTTTGGAGCACAGGAGACATGGGAAAAGACGAATGTGGAATGACAACTCAACGTGGTTAAGTCAAGGCCTTCACAGGTTTTTGCATGCTCAGGACGAAAGACCATGGGTTCAGAGCGTGCGCGGTTTGGAACGACTGGGGCGGGTCTCTGCGTTTCCCGTGCGCTCTCCGTTTCAAGAGTTTTGACTCGCCAAGCCTCAACTTAACGACATTGACTCTGCATTCCGCATGGTTCCTTTCATTCATGTCCGCCCCGCTTCCGATCTTCGAACTCCGCCAGACCTTCACCACCGCCCTGCTCGATCCAGCGCTGCCGAATCTGCTGATCAAAGCGCCCACCGGCTCCGGCAAATCGACGCAGATTCCGCAGTTCGTGCTCGATTCAGGCATCCTGCCTGAGGGAAAACGTTGCGTGGTGCTCCAACCACGCCGCATCGCCGCCCGCATGCTGGCTCAACGAGTCGCACGTGAGCGCAATGCTCGTCTCGGTGGGGAAGTCGGTTATCAAGTGCGCTTTGAAAACATCACCAGTCGCGAGACACGGCTGACCTACGTCACCGAAGGCGTGATGCTGCGCATGCTGCTTGAAGACCCGATGCTGGATCGCGTCGGCTGCATCGTAATCGACGAATTTCATGAGCGTCATTTGGATGGCGATCTCGTGCTGGCTTTTGCACGGCGTTTGCAGCGCAAGCGGCCTGATTTGAAGGTCATCGTCATGTCTGCCACGCTCGTCCCAGGGCCGCTGGTGGATTTCATGCAGCCCTGCAAGCTGCTCGAATCCGAGGGGCGCACGTTTCCGGTCGAAATTCGTTATCAAGCTCCGTTGCAGCTCAAAACCGGCTACCCCGAGCCGATCTGGGATCAGGCGGCCCGCGCCTGCGAAGACCTCGCGAACTCGCCCGGTTTCAACGGGGACATGCTCGTTTTCATGCCTGGCGGTCACGAGATCCGCAAGACCATGGCAGCGATCCAAGGCCGTGCGTTTGCACGCGGTCGCCGAGTGGTGCCGCTGCATGGTGAATTGACACCCCAGGATCAAGACGCCGCCGTCACCCCCGGTGAGCAAGCGAAGATCATCGTCAGCACCAACGTCGCCGAAACCTCGCTCACCATCGAAGGCGTGAAAGCCGTGATCGACGGCGGCACAGCGCGCATCGCAAACTACGACGCGCGTCGCGGCATCAACACCCTCACCGTGAACAAAATCAGCCGCGCCTCGGCCGAGCAACGTGCTGGTCGTGCCGGACGACTCGGCCCCGGCATCGCCGTGAGGCTCTGGACCCAACGCGAGCACCTTCTACGCGCCGAAAGTGAGCTACCCGAGGTTCAACGACTCGATTTGAGCGAGGCACTGCTGGCGCTGCGTGTGCTTTTTTCCAATCCCCGGAAGAAGGCAGAAGAATGGGGTCAGGAGAATGAAAAACATCATTCTTCTGCCCCCATTCTCCTGCCTGGCTCTGAACTCGAGTGGTTCGAAGCTCCCACACCCGCTTCTCTGGCTCGCGCGGAGGGGCTTTTGCATGATCTCGGTGCCATCGACACGCACGGCCAGATCACGCAAATCGGCCGCCAGATGGCCAAATTCCCGCTGCATCCGCGATTCTCCCGTATGCTGCTGGCGGCGGGAGAGTTCGGCTGCCTGCGCGAGGCCGCTTTGTGTGCTGCTGTGGCCCAGGGACGTGACATCTTGCTCGTGGGCAAAAACAACGCCTCGCACAAGAATGAGGAGTTTTGGGAGAATACCGACATCAGCGAATTCCAGGCTCTTTTGCGGGCTTTCACACGTGCGGAGGGCATGAACTTTGATGCCGATGCCTGTGCCCGTTACGGCATGCACGCGATGGCTTCGCGTGAGGCCGCACGCAGCGCGGACCAGTTCCTCCAACTCGCCAAACGGGCCGGTTTGAGCATCAATGACGAGGTGGCTGATGCAGAAGCGCTAGCGAAGACCCTGCTTGCCGCATTCAGCGATCACCTCGGCGTCGAAACGAGTCCCGGCAGCCGTATTTACCGGCTCGCAGGCGGTTACACCGGCCATCTCGACAAAGACGCACACATTAAAGCCCCACGCTTGCTCGTCGCCTCCGAGATCGTCGAGGTGCAGGGCAAGGCGCTCACGGTGAAGCTCAACAACGTCACACGCATTGAGGAGGAATGGCTGCGCGACATGTTCCCGGAAGATTGCAGCGCCGGACGCAGCGCCCGTTACGACAGCGTGAACCGCCGTGTGATGAACATGGAGGAGACGCGCTTTCGCACCCTCGTTCTCGCCAGCAAGGAACGCGGCGAGCCGGATGAAACGCAGGCCGCCAGCCTGCTCGCCGCCGAAGTCATCGCCGGACGCCTCGAACTGCCACTGTGGAATGACAAGGTCGAGCAATGGATTACCCGTGTGAACTGCCTGTCCAAGTGGATGCCCGACCTTGAAATCACGCCCATCGGCGAAGAAGACAGCCACATCCTCATCGAGCAACTCTGCCACGGCTGCACGACGTATCGCGCCCTCAAGGACCGCGAGGTCTTCCCTGCCCTGCACCAATGGCTCAGCCACAGCCAACGCGAGATGCTGGAGAAATACGCCCCCGAGCGCTACGCCCTCAAAAACGGCAAGACTGCCCGCATCGTCTATGACGAAAAGCAGCCCCCAGCCGTCAGCGCCGTGCTCCAGCACCTCTACGACGTGAACGAAAACCCCAAAGTGGCCGCAGGACGCATCAGCGTGACCGTGCATCTGCTCTCACCTGCTCAGCGGCCGATTCAGACGACGGGAGACCTCGGTAGGTTTTGGCGGGAAGGTTATCCGGCGGTGAAAGCGCAGCTTCGCGGACGGTATCCGAAGCATGAGTGGCGCTAAAATGTGGTCCGCACAGTCCAATCCAGACCACAGGCCCATCGACCGGTTGTCTGGAAGGCGCAGCTTCGCGAAAGGCATCCCGAAGCACGAGTAACGAGAAATACCGCCTTCGATGCCGTCGCGGGTGACGAATTCAAGCCTATCGCCAGACTTGAGCGCGCCGACGGTGAAAAGAACAAAGCCCCGCATGACGCGGGGCTTTGCAAACACACACTGAGCTGAGATTGAAGACGCTCGTTTAGCGCTTGGAGAACTGGAAGCGCTTGCGGGCACCTGGGCGGCCGGGCTTCTTACGTTCCTTCTTGCGGGAGTCGCGGGTGAGCAGGCCATTCTGCTTGAGCAGGGGGCGAAGCTCAGGATTCACGCTAATGAGCGCACGGGCGATGCCAAGACGCACAGCGCCGACCTGACCAGTGCTACCACCGCCGGAGGCGTTGACCTTGAAGTCATAGGTCTGGCGAGAATTGGTGAGGGCGAGCGGGAACAGAATCTGGTTCTGCAAAGCGACGGTCGGGAAGTATTCCTCGAAGTCGCGTCCGTTGACGGTGATGCTGCCGGCACCTTCGGTGATGAAGACGCGGGCGATGGCAGTCTTGCGGCGGCCGGTGGCGTTGTTGAGGGGCTTGCTCATGCGGATGGTTGAAAAAATTAAGCGACGGCGAAGGGCTTTGGATTTTGCGCCTCGTGCGGATGCTCAGCACCGCTGTAGATCTTGAGCTTACCCAGCACAGAGCGTCCAAGGCTGTTGTGCGGGACCATGCCCTTCACAGCGCGTTCGACGAGGAGCTCAGGACGACGGGCACGCACGCGCTCGACGTTTTCGACCTTCTGATTACCGACGTAGCCAGCTTTCGAGGTGTAAATCTTCTGCTGTTCCTTCTTGCCGCTCAGACGAACTTCAGCGGCGTTCAGCACGACCACGAAGTCACCGGTATCGACATGCGGGGTGAAAGTGGGCTTGGTCTTGCCGCGCAGTAGATTGGCGGCGGCGACGGCGACATCGCCCAGAATCTGATTCTTGGCGTCGATGACCCACCATGTGGGATTTTGTTCCTGGGCTTTGGCTGAAAACGTCTTCATGGAATGCTTCGTGTGCGGGCCGTTCCTCGGCGGGAGGAAAGGGGCCGCGATAGTAGGGGGACTGGCCGGAGTGTCAAGATGGAAAAACCAAGTTGTTCACAATCGGACGGCCACGCGTGTTGGATCACGTGGGTGGCACCCGTTTGAGGGGTGCCACATGGTGCTCGGGAAGGGACTCGAACCCTTAAGCCTTTCGGCACAAGATCCTTAGTCTTGCGCGTATACCAATTCCGCCACCCGAGCGAGGGGTCTGTGGAAACAGGGGCCGTGAATATAGACGCTTCGATTTTAATGCAACCGCTCATTTCACTTTTTGCAAAGTTCTTGCCGCCTCCGCATGCCAAACGATCAATCCTGCCTTGGCTGATCGTTTGGATGTGCTCCACTCATGCGCTCTCCCCTGCTCTTCTGCCTGCTCGCTTCATTTGCCTCCGCAGCCTCGCCTTATCCTGAAAAGACACCCGACACTGCGGGCAATCGCCTGCTGGACCGCTACTTTGCGGAGCAGACGCGCGAGATCGCGGTGAGCAATGGCGTGGGGCACATCGAGAAGTCGGAAGAATGGACGAGCAAAGCCTCGGAGTATCGAAGGCAGTTGCTGGAGATGCTGGGGCTGGACCCGATGCCTGAGAAAACCGATCTCAAGACGACAAAGACCGGCGAACTGAAGCATGAGGGCGTCATCGTGGAAAAGCTGCATTTCCAGTCGATGCCCGGATTGTATGTGACGGCGAATTTGTACCGGCCCAAGAAGGTGGAGAAGCCGCTGCCGACGATTCTTTATGTCTGCGGTCATGCGAACGTGGTGAAAGATGGCGTGAGTCTGGGCAATAAGGCCGGCTATGAGCATCACGGCATGTGGTTTGCGAAACACGGCTACGTCTGCCTGATCATCGACACCGTGCAGCTCGGCGAGATCCGTGGCGAGCACCACGGCACCTACAGCAAGAACCGCTGGTGGTGGTTCTCACGCGGTTACACGCCCGCAGGACTGGAGGCGTGGAGCTGCATCCGCGCTCTGGATTATCTCGAAACACGCCCCGAGGTGGACAAGGCCCGCTTTGGCGTGACCGGCCGCAGTGGCGGTGGGGCGTATTCCTGGTGGATCACGGCCATCGACGAGCGCATCAAGGCCAGCGCACCGACGGCCGGTGTGACGGACATGCGGAACCAGATCATCGACGGCTGTGTGGAGGGCCACTGCGACTGCATGTTCTTCGTGAACACACACCGCTGGGACTTTGAGCGCATGGTCGCGCTGGCCGCGCCGCGTCCGCTGCTGATCGTGAACACGGACAAGGACAGCATCTTCCCCATCGACGGCGTGTTCCGCATCTACCAGAACGTGCGCAAACTTTACGAACTCCTCGGCAAGGAAGCGCACATCGGCCTCCAAGTGGCCGAAGGACCGCACAAGGACCTGCAGCCGCTGAACATGGGCGCGTTTCATTGGTTCGAGCGTTTCCTCAAAAACGCTGACTCCATGGCGGTGCTCGACGAAGGCGCGAAGAAAAGCATCGAGCAGACGTCACTTCGAGTCTTCACCGAGCTGCCGAAAGACGAGCTGAACACGAAGATCGACGAGACCTTTGTGCCAATGGCCCAAACACCCGCCCCAGCCACCAACGAGGTCGATTGGAAAAAGCAGAGCGATGCCTGGATGCAGGCGCTGAAGGAAAAAGTCTTCGCCGGCTGGCCGCAGGACGCGAAGGCCGCGAATCCGAACAAGGAAAGCCAGGCAGATCGCGACGGCATCCATATGACGGCCTACGACTTTGAGAGCCAGTCGCCCTACCGCCTGCGCATTCACATCGTGCATCGCGAGGGACTGCGTCTGCAGGATCTGGAGCTGATCGCGCTCAATGTGCTGAATGAGGCGGGCTGGGATGAGTTCTGCGCCACCTACCACTCACGCTTCGGCAAGCTGATCGAGGTTTTTCCCGGCACACCGGATGACGAGGCAGCCTTCGTGCAGGAGAAGCAGATGTTTGATAGCTTCAAGTGGGGGATGGCCTACGTCTGCCCTCGCGGAGTCGGCCCCACGGCCTGGAGCGGCAGTCCGAAGGCGCAAACACAGCGCCTGCGCCGCTTCTACCTGCTGGGCCAGACACTTGATGGCATGCGCGTGTGGGACATCCGCCGCGCTTTGCAAACCATCCGCGCCATCCCCGGCTGCGAAGAAACCCCGCTGTGGATTCAAGCGCACCGTGACATGGCGGTGGACTCGCTCTACGCCTCACTGTTTGAGGACAACATCAAACGCCTCGACCTCCACGACCTGCCCCTCACCCACAACGGCACCGTCGCGGGTGATCCTCAAGCCGTCGCTCCCGCGATGCTGAACGTCCTCAAGCATCTCGACCTCCCCCAGGCCGCCGCCATGGCCGCTATGCGCACCCGTGTGGTCATCTACTCCGGCAACAAAGACGCTTGGGACTATCCCGCCACGATTACGAAGAACCTCGGCAAGGAGAAGCAGTTTCAGCTGCGGGAGCCTGTGAAGGCGGAGGTGATAAAGTGAGAAACTGATACCACCGGTTGCACTCCCCGCGTCACTTGCCATGAATGAGCGCTCCCTTCCAGAATGAGCGACCCGATCCGGCACGAGTGCGGCATAGCCGTGGTGCGGCTGAAAAAGCCGCTTGGATACTTTTATCAAAAATATGGCAACACCCTCTACGGCTTCGACGCCCTACAGGCCCTGCTGACCAAACAGCGTAACCGCGGCCAGGACGGCTTCGGCATCGGCTGCAGCAAGCTCGGCATGCCTCCAGGCTTGCCCTACATGTTCCGCGTGCGCAGCACGGACAGCGTGGACCACATCGGTCAGGTCTTCGATGACGAGCGCAAGGAATTCAAACGCATCGCCCGCCGCATCGACAAGCAGCGCAAGGACGAGCGTGACCAGGAGGGTAAGGAGTTCATTTCCTTTGAGGAAGACCCAGACGCCATCAAGCGCGAATTTGAGATGGCGGGAGAGATTTACATCGGCCACCTGCGCTACGGCACCAGCGGCGACTTCGGCAAAGGTGCCCTGCACCCCTACATGCGCCGGACCACCTGGCCCACTCGCTCCCTCATGGTGATGGGAAATTTCAACCTCACCAACACGCGTGAGCTCAACCAGATCATGATGCAGCGCGGGCAGCACCCGGTCTTCGGCACAGACACGCAGAGCGTGCTGGAGGAGATCGGCTTCCAGCTTGATGAGGCGCACACAAAGCTCTACCACGAGCTGCGTGACTCAGGCATGCCCGGCACGGACATCCCGCAGCACATCAGCGAGCAGCTCGACGTGACCACCGTGATCCAGGATTCCGCGAAACGCTGGGACGGTGGCTACGCCATCGTCGGCGTCATCGGCAATGGCGACCTCTTCGCCATGCGCGATCCCAGCGGCATCCGCCCCTGCTACTACTACGAAAACGACGAGATCTTCACCATCGCCTCTGAGCGTGTGGCTTTGATGTCTGTGTTCGGCGTCAGCGAGAACGAGGTCAAAAAAGTGCCACCCGCTCACGTCGTCGTCATCAAGGCCGACGGCGGCATGACCATCAAGCCCTTCACCGAGCCGCGTGAGTTCAAACCCTGCTCCTTTGAGCGGATTTATTTCTCTCGTGGCAACGACTCGACGATCTACCGCCAGCGTAAGGCACTCGGAGAGCAGCTCGTGCCGCAGGTCGTGCAAGCCATCGAAAACGACTTCGAGCACACCGTGCTGAGCTTCATCCCGAACACTGCCGAGACCGCGTATTTCGGCTTCCTCGACGGGCTGCGCAAAAGCCGCCGCGGCGTGGTGAAGGAAGCACTGATGGACATGCTCAAGAAGGGCGAACTTGACGAGGCCAAACTCGACGACCTCGTGCTGCGCAACTGGCCCCGAGCGGAGAAAATCGCGCTCAAGGACATCAAGATGCGCACCTTCATCGCCCAGGAGACCGGGCGTGACCAACTCGTCTCCGGCAGCTACGACATCACCTACGGCGTCGTCACCCCCAAGGACAATCTCGTCGTCATTGATGATTCCATCGTTCGTGGCACCACTTTGAAGAAAAGCCTGCTGCGCATTCTCGCTCGCACCAATCCGCGCCGCATCATCGTCTGCTCCACCGCCCCGCAGATCCGCTATCCTGACTGCTACGGCATCGACATGGCCGAACTGGGCAAATTCATCGCCTTCCAGGCTGCCGTGGCGCTGCTGCGAGAGCGCGGCATGTCCCACATCGTGCGAGAGACCTACACAGCCTGCAAAGCCGAGATGCGCAAGCCCAAGGAGGAAATGCGGAATGCCGTGAAGGCCATCTACGCCCCCTTCACCGACGACGAGATCTCCGGCAAGATCGCTCAGATGATCAGCCCCGAGGACACGCGTTGGCAAGGCTCCGTTGAGGTCATCTACCAGACCATTCCCGGCCTCCATCAGGCTCTGGGGGCCGAATACGGAGACTGGTACTTCAGCGGCGACTACCCCACCCCTGGCGGCTATTCCGTGGCAAACCAGTCTTTCATCCTCTACTGCGAGGCCAAGGACGGCCGCGCCCATGAGGCGTTGCTCTGATTGCCCTGCTCAGGAATGAAGGGTGGTAGATTAATAAGCGAGAGGCAGAGCTACGACAGACGGAAGCTCTAACCTCTAACTCCACACATCACCGAGCCGGCAGCGCCCGTGGGATGTCCTCTAGCGATGGGTTGCTGAAACCCATCGACTCCTGGTAAAGTTCGGAACGCCCGGCCTCGATGCGGTTGGGACTGTCGTTGGAGTCGGTGGAGCTGATGATGTGCGGCTGGATGAAGATGAGCAACTCCTCACGGATAGCCTCCCTACTGGTGGTGCCAAACAAGTGCTTGATGATCGGGATACGGCGCAGAAAAACTCCACCGCGTTCGCTATTCGTCACGCGTTCGGTGATCAGGCCGCCAAGAACCACGGTTGCACCGTTTTTCACCGCCACTTCGGTCACTAACTCCTGCGTGCCGATGGTCGGCACGGTGTTGTTGGAAATCGTCTGCGAGCCGACGATGTTGTCGTTGATCTGGGCAATTTTGAGCGTGACTTCGTCATCGGAGTTGATGAGAGGCACGACCTCGAGCTTGAGCAAAACATCGCGATACTCCACGCTGACACTGGTGTTCGCCACACCGGCGGTGAAGCCGCCGTTGGAGAGAATTTGGGCGGGCACGGCGATACGCTGGCCGGAGGAGATGACGGACTTTGCGGCGTTCTTAGCATACACACTCGGCGTGGCCAGCACCTTGAAATCGCGATTGCCGTCGGCCAGCTTGATGTAGTTGCTCAGAGAGCCGATGGTGCCATAAAAGTTGAGCTGGTTGACCGAGAAATTGTTCAGGTTCAGCGGGAACTGCACAGTACCGCCCGCTGTGGAGGTCGAGGTCCCAGGCGTGGTCTGGTTCAGGCTGAAGTCATTGAGGACCTTCAGGAAGTCGAAGCCCACATTGTAGTCTTTGCCCAGAGTGAGCTGGCCGATGATGGCAGAGATGTACACCTGCTGCGGTTTCACATCCATCTCCTTCAAAAGCTGGTCGATGCGGCTAATGTGCTCAGGCGAACCCGAAACCACCAGGCTGTTTGACTGCGGGTCGGCGATGAGCAGCGTCTTGCCAACGATCATGGATTCCGGCGCACCGACCTGCTCGGGTGCATCCAGCGCACTGCGGCTGGCATTGGAGCCGGTGCTCATGCCACTGCTGCCGCCGAAGTTGTTGTTTGAGCCAAAGGCTTGATTGGAATTGCTGGAATTGCGCGCGTCTGTGGAGGGGGAGTTCGAGCTGGCACCACTGCTGCGTCTGGCACTGCCGCCGCTGCGTCCACCGCCGGATGAGGCAGCGCCATCGTTGCTCTGGATGTCAGTGTCCTTGGCCAGAGCATTGTAAGCCACCGGTAGGAAATCCTGCACGTCCATCCACTTGAGGCGGCGTTTGAGGTAGTTGGTGCCGTCTTCCTGCTTGTCGAGTTTTTCGACCAGCCCCTTGATGTAAGTGATGTCCACAGGACGGCCGATGACTAGCAGCTCATTGGTGCGGCGGTAGGGGAAGATTTTGACCTTCGAGGCAGCGGGATTGGTGGCAGAGGTGCTGGTGCTGCCAGCAGGATTCATGACCGGCATGGGCATTCGCGATCTCAGCAGGCGGCACATCGACGATTTGAGCGATCTCGCAGATGCTACGGATCGTGGCACTGTTTTCGGTGATGATGAGGGCCGAGTCGTTCGAGATCGGGGTCATCGCGCCGTAAGCATGCAGTTTGATCACCTGTTGGAAGGCCTTGGAGGCATCCTCGCCGGAGATGTGCTGCAAAGGCAGGACGTAGTGGCAGATTTCCTCACTCTCCGGCAGGTCGCGCAAGGAGTTGTACACCTTCAAACCGTCGGCAGTCGGGCTTTTGCCACCAGCGTGGTTGATCAGCTTCGCCGTGGATGCATCCACATGAATAATGGCATACCCATTGAGCAGCAAGGTCGCCTCAATGAAGGCGATGGCGTCTTTCTTGGTAAGCATCTGCGGCGAGACGATGCGAAGCTGCTCTCCCTGCAACGCGGAATCCAGAATCAGCTTTTTACCCGTCAGTTGGATATAAAACGGGATGATCGCCTGGATCGGAGCGCTGGGAAAATTCACCTTAATCGAGGCTCCCTCCCCCACCGGCACATAGCCTCCCGTGTTCGCCTGCGCGGGTGGCAGCGGCAGCGTTGAGCCCAATCCTGGCTGCTGGGCCCTCGAAGCGTGCTTGGCACCCAGAAGAATAAGCACCAGCAGCACGGCGAGGCGCAGACGGCTGGGCAATGGGGAGAAGTAATGCGGCATAATGTTACTGAAATTTTATTGAGTATAACAAATCAGCCACTCACAGCAAGGGTTTAGTTAATATCTATTAAAATTCATACCTTACAGCCATTTCTCGCGCTAAACCGACTCTGGCGGAACATCCAAGCCCATGATCTCCATCCAGAGCCTCCCGAAGCGCTTCGGCGCTCAAACTGCCGTCGATCTCCTCACGCTGGATGTCGCGAGGGCACGATTGTCGGTCTGTTAGGACCCAAACGGTGCTGGGAAGATCACCACCCTCAAAATGTTCACCGGCATGCTACAACCAGACGAGGGCGCGGCCCTGATCTGCGGCGTAAACGTCGTCATCCACCCCACGGAGGCGAAACGCGGACACCTTCGTGTTTGCCTCGCTCACCCTGGCTGTTCCCCATGAACGACGAAATCATCTTTATCGTCGAAGCCCGCACCACATCATGCGCCGCGATGACAAAACCGTCGTCGTGCCGCAGCACAAACCGATCAAGCCCGGCACCCATCGCGGTATGCTCGATCAGGCTTGCGTGACACTCGAAGCCTTCACCGAAGCGCTTTGAGCCGCT
>JAPLUL010000102.1:27990-32167 GCA_026397635.1 Verrucomicrobiota bacterium
CTCGCGTCTCTTTGCAGCTATTCAAAGCGCAACCATGACCCACGCCGAAGCCGCTGCCCGCGCTGAATTTCTCAGTGCCGAACTGCACCGCCACAACCGCCTCTACTACATTGAGGCGCGTTCCGAAATCAGCGACCAGCAATTCGATGCGCTGCTGCGTGAGTTGCAGGACATCGAGGCGAAGTTTCCCGACCTGCTGACACCCGATTCCCCCACCCAGCGTATCGGCGGCGCTCCGCTGGAAGGCTTCACGCAGATCACGCACAGCGTGCGCATGATGAGCCTCGACAACACCTACTCGGAGGAAGAACTCACCGCCTTCTTCACCCGTTTACAGAAAGGTTTGGGCCGCGAGAAGATCGACTGCGTCATTGAGCCGAAGGTCGATGGCGTGGCGATCACGATCCGCTACGAAAACGGTGTTTTGAAACACGGTGCGACGCGTGGCGACGGCCAAACCGGCGACGACGTCACCAACAACCTCAAAACCATCAAGCGACTGCCGCTGCGACTGCCCAAAGATGGTCCGCAGACTTTTGAAGTGCGTGGCGAGGTCTTCATGCCAAAGGCTGGCTTTGCGAAGCTGAATGAAGAACGCGACGAAGCCGGTGAGCCGCGTTTCGCCAACCCGCGCAACTCCACCGCAGGCACCTTGAAGCTGCTTGATCCCAAAACCGTCGCCAAACGTCCGCTCGACATCGTCTTTTACGGCCTCGTCGAAGCCACCGACGTGCAATCGCAAACTGAAGTGTACGCGTTGCTCGATGCCGCCGGATTGCGCAAAGCCGATCTCATCTGGCAGGCCGAAAGCGCCGAAGGCTTGCTCAAAGCCATCCGCGAACTCGATGAGAAGCGCAAATCACTGCCTTATGAGACCGATGGAGCCGTGATCAAGGTCAACAGCTTCGCCGACCAGCGCGAACTCGGTGCCACGAGCAAAGCACCGCGCTGGGCCATCGCCTACAAATACCAACCTGAGCAGGCGGAGACGAAACTCCTCGCCATCGACATCCAAGTCGGCCGCACCGGCGCTTTGACACCCGTGGCGCGTCTGGAACCTGTTTTGATCAGCGGCAGCACCGTCAGTAACGCCACGCTGCACAACTACGAGGAGATTGAGCGCAAAGACATCCGCGTCGGTGACATCGTGGTGATCGAAAAAGCCGGTGAGATCATCCCCGCCGTCGTCACCGTGAAGAAAGAGCATCGCAGTGGTGATGAAGCCGTCGTGACTGCCCCCACGCACTGCCCCGTCTGTGGCACCGGCGTGCATCGCGATGAAGAGCAAGTCGTCATCCGCTGCCCGAATCCGCATTGCCCGGAAGTCGTGAAGCGCCGCATCGAGCACTTCGTCAGCCGCGCCGCCATGGACATCAGCGGCCTGGGCGAATCCGTCATCGCCCAGCTCGTCGAAATCAAACTCGTGCGCGATGTGGCCGATCTTTACGCACTCAACGAGCTGCTGCTGGCCCGCCTTGAACGTGTCGGCACCAAGAGCATCGACAACTACCTGAAAGCCATCGAATCCAGCAAGCAGCAGGACCCGTGGCGGCTCGTTTTCGGCCTCGGCATCCTTCATGTCGGTGCAGGCGGTGCCCGCAAGCTGCTGGAGCACTTCGGCAGCATCGACGCCATCGCTTCAGCAAGCGTCGAAGACCTCACGCAATGCCCCGACATCGGCGCCATCGTCGCACCGAGCATCCACGCCTGGTTCCGCGACGAGCACAACGCCGCCCTGCTTGATCGCCTGCGCTCAGCGGGCCTCAACTTCGCGCAACGAACCGTCACCGCCGCCTCCGACAAGCTCAACGGCACCACCTGGGTCATCACCGGCACCTTGAGCGAAGACCGCGAAACCATCGCCGACACCATCCGCGCCAACGGCGGCAAAGTCAGCGGCAGCGTCAGCGGCAAAACGACTTACCTGCTCGCTGGCGAAGACGCAGGCAGCAAACTCGACAAAGCCACGAAACTTGGCGTGAAGATCGTCACCGAGGCGGAGTTTCGGGGGATGCTGGATTAAACCCTGACTTCTATGATCAAAAACTTCTGAGCTATAAGCTCCGAAGCGCGCAACCTCCCGAACGAAAACGCAGAAGATGAGGTGAAGCCGTTCGTGATGCCAGGATAACTCTATGCGCCTCTTTGTGGCATTGAACGGAAGCACTAGCTCAAGAGGAAAATTGACGATCTGGCCAGTTTTCGAAAACTACATCCTTCGCGCAATATGTTTATCCAATTCGCTGATGCTTGCTGACATGTGAAAGCATCACAAAAGCTGCGCTTCAGCCTCTGACTTGAACTCCTCCAGCAGCGCCTTGAGCTGCTGCGGCGTGTGGCTGGCTTTGATGGCGGCGATGGCTTCGTTGGCGAGTTCGTCGCAGCGTTCGTTGTCCTTGTGACCGGCGTGGCCTTTGACCCAGTGCCAGTGGATTTTGTGATGGGCGGTGACGGCATCGAGTTCGCGCCAGAGGTCGGCGTTTTTGACGGGCTGCTTCGCGCTGGTGCGCCAGCCGTTGCGCTTCCATCCGGCGATCCATTGGCTGATGCCCTGGCGGACGTATTGCGAATCGGTGTGGAAGTCGATCTCGCAGGGCTCTTTGAGGATGCGCAGGGCTTCGATGGCGGCCTGCAACTCCATGCGGTTGTTCGTAGTGGCAGGAACTCCACCCTTGAGTTCACGCACATGCTTACCGTAGGCCAGCACGACGGCCCAGCCACCGGGGCCGGGGTTGCCGTGGCAGCCGCCGTCGGAATGGATGACGACTTTCTTCACGCCGGAGTCTGAGGGGATTCCCCCGCCCACGCACGCATGCGGCGGTCGATGAAGAACGGCACCAAGGGCAGCAGCGAAGCGACGAACACGAGCACCGCACGGCTGAACGGCCAGTTTGTGGTCATGAGCACCCGAAGGAGCGCAAAACCGAACACCACAAACAGCCCGCCATGCACCGATCCGACGACTTTGACCGCCATAGGCATGCCGAACGCATATTTGAGCGGCATGGCGATGAACAGCAGCGCCAAATACGAAATGGCTTCAAGCAAGGCGACGGAGCGCAGGAAGGAGACGGGATTTTTCATCGAGAAAGTGTGCCTTAGCACTGGTTGGAGAGACGGCGAAAGCGATTTTCGAGGAGGGGGATCATCTTGATCCCCCAAATTCGGCTGAGGGATCAGGATGATCCCTCTCCTGGTGCCCATTGGCGGGAGAGGGCGTCTTCATAGTGAGTGTATTCGTCTGGTTGCAGCCGGGCTTTGAGGGGATTGCGGCGAATGTAGCGCACGCAGCGGACGAAGTGGTCCGCATCGCGCACGAGACGGTCGAAGTAGTCTTCCTGCCAGAAGGAGCCTTGAAGGCCTAGATGCTCGTTCAAGCGGTTAGCGGTGTAGCTTTTCCAACTCGACAGGATTTTGCGGAGCAGTTCACCTTCATCCAGAGACGTGAGGACATGGACGTGATTCGGCATGAGAACCCAGGCGTAAAGGTGGTAGCGCTTGTCATCAAAGAATCGTAGCGCGTCTGCCACGATCTCGCGGCAATCTGGCCGACGCAGAACGCAGGAGCCGTGTCCGGAATCAAGCCAACGCTCGATGCGAGCGGTGAAGCGCTGATGATACTCCTCGGTTTCTTCGAGCGAGTGCGGCTTGGGATGCGCGGCGAGCCATTGATCACGCTCATTGGTCCATTCGCGACGCAAATCAGCGGGGATGGAGTCGGCCATGCGGAAAGTGATGAAATAACACCTGCCGGGCTGCTCCCAATGCGGGAGGTGGTTCGCCGATTTCTCCATGTCGGCCAGACGATTCAAGAACAGGGGTGTGTTCATGCGGAATGTACGGCAGGAAGGGGATCATCATGATCCCCATTAATGGGCGGTGGGATCAAGATAATCCCTCTGCTTGTGGGCAAAAAGAAGGGGACCAGGATGGTCCCCCTCCTTGGATTGGGTGACTTACTTCACGCCGGAAGCCTTCAGGTCGTTGTATTTCGCGAAGCCCTGCTCGGCAGTGAGGCCGCCGTGGACCACGCCTTGGACGGCCTGCATCATGGCGACGGGAGCGTCGCTCTGGAAGATGTTGCGGCCCATATCGACACCGCTGGCTCCCTGCTGGATGGCGTTGGAGCACATTTCGAGGGCTTCCAGTTCCGGCAATTTCTTGCCGCCGGCGATCA
>JAPLUL010000162.1:0-4262 GCA_026397635.1 Verrucomicrobiota bacterium
TAACGAGCCGGATACGGAAATTTTGACGGCTCCTATGCCGGCGGAGGATTTGCGGCGGATCGTGGGGGCGCTCATCGTCGAGACAAGCGAGGCGCGGGAGCTGGTGCGGAAGGGGCGCACGACGGAGGCGCTGGGAGGCTTGCACCAGGTCATCGGCTGCTTGAATGGACTACTAGAGCGCTGCGGCGGGGAGGTGCGGTCATGAGTGCGCTGCTAAAATTAACATCGGCCTCAGCTCGGACTGATGCTATGTGGAGGGTCGAGCGTGAGATGATATCGGTCTGCGATGACATCAATGAGTTGGAGGACGAACTTGATGAGCTGAATCGCAAGCTGGAGGAGCTCGAAGAGAAATTAGCCGAGATGAAAAAATTCGCTGATTCCGATGGCCAGCGGAGAGTGAAACAGCAGGCGCGTGAGATTTTGGCGATGACTTATGTCAGTGGCGGCATGCGTGATCTTGCGATGCATGTGGTGGAGGACGGAGCCGATGAAGAAGAGACTGAAAGCATCATAGAATATCACGAGATGCGCTCGCGCGAGGAGGTGCTGTCATGACCCGGATGCAGATAGGCAGACACTATGAGGTGGAGAAGCCAACGGCGCGACATGTGACGCCTGGCGCGGCACTGGCGCCGGAGTTGGAGGATGCTGGCTGGCTGCTGGGCGCGGCGATGCTGGAGAGTCTGACGCAAGACCTAGCTGGAGCGGCCCTGGCTGCTGCGTCAAGCACGCTGGCATGCGAAGGCGGTGCTGGCGAGTCATGCGACGCTGAGTCTGGCAAGGGTGTGTGAGCGTCTGCGAATGAGTCAGCGGGCGGGTGAGGGCAACAAAAAGTATGTCGACCTACCCCCGAGTCGTCTGCCGGATGGTCGGTCTAATCCGGCTTATTTTGCGGCGCGGGCGGCGGTGCTGAAGGCCCAAGGAAAGTGCCGGGACTGCCGCCGCGCATTGAGTAATCATGGTCCGCGCTGTGACGCGTGCCGTGAGGATAACAACCGACGCATGAGAGAGTGGAATGCGAAGCATAAGGAGGTGGCGGCATGAGTGCGGGGCTTTACACCGTGGCGCAGGTGGCGCGTTATTTTGGCTCCAGGCCGCAGGAGGTGGCGCGGATGATCCGCGACGATGGACTGCCGGTGGTGGAACTTCCGTGCGAGAAGAAGCTGGTGCGGAAAATCACGCTGCACGGGCTGCATGGTTGGCTATCCGCTCGACACAGCGGCAAGGCCTTCATGACGGTGCCGCAACTGGCGGCGGAGATCGAGGCGGCGCAGTCGGACACGACGGGACCAGGACTGCTGCAACTGCGCTGCGCGGTGGAGACGGTGTTTGAGGCGATCTCGCGCGAGATGCGCCGCGGCGTGATGCTTAACAAAGAAAGGAGAACGGCATGAGCGATGAGAGAATAACCAGTGCAGTGCTGCAACCGGCGAAGCATGGCTTTGTGGTGGACCTGGAGGTGGGGACGCGCCGCACGCAGGTGCGGGTGTTTGAGTTTGAGGAGGAGGCTTTCCAGGGTGGTGTGTGTGAGATGCCGAGGGTGCTGACGTTGCCGGAGGCCATCGCACGACTGCGTGAGGCGATGGAGGCGATGCGGGAATGTGCGTTTGCGGCGAGTATGGCAGCGCATGCCGAAGCACATGCTGGCAGCCTGTCTCACGATGAGGGGAGGGCGGCGAGATGAGTCTGACGCAACAAATCGCCAAGCACCCGGAGCATGCGCGGGCAGAGTTTCACACGGGCCTAGTGAAGTGGGCGGGGATCATCGACGGCATCGGCAAACTGCTGGCGATGGAGCCGAGTCTGGTGAGCCTGGAAGACAAGCGGCAACTGCTGAGTGAGCTCAAGACGGCGACGTGCAACGCGATGGCCTGTGTGAATGGCATCCAAGTCTGTGAGCTGAGCGCGAAGGCGAGCGTGAAGCAACTGCAAACGAAATGGGGGTGGCTGCTTTGAGCAATGAGCATCACGACATCGCTGCGCTACGCAGCCAAAGCGGACTGAGCTTTGATGCGCTGCATCAAGGGCGTCGTGATGAAGAGGAAGCGTTGGCGAAAGATTCGCTGTTTGCGGTGGTGACGAATAATGCGGTGGCTGGAAGGCCAACATTGACCGAGATCTGGTATCGCGTGTGGATCATGGCGCTGCGCTTTTTTGTGGCTTGTCCACCGATGTCGGCGGCGATGGTGAGGGAGATGCAGCGCATCGCGGTGCGGTGCAATGGTGGGCTGGCACTGCCGAGAGCGTCGGACGCGGAGGCCGTGTTTGAACTGCTCATGCTGGGGACGCAGACGCCCTGGGAGACAGGACGCCGCGTGACGCTGCTGGCCTATGCCCTGAATCGGGGTGTGGTGGTGCGTGAGGTGCTACCGAGCTTTGAGAGCATCGGCCTGCTGTGGCAACTGAGAGCCGAGAATAAACGCAGTGCCGTGTGTGCCGCGATGAACAAGCTGCGTGAGGAGATGATGCGCACGGGCAAGCTGCCGAGAGGCTTTCGATTCTGGTTTGAAAAGAGTGAAGAGGCGCGGGCTGTGTATGAGTCGGTCCAACTCGGGAATCACAACCGCACCGGCGGGACCAAGGAGGCAGCGGAGACCTATGAGGGCGTGCCGATGAAGCAGGCATTTGCGCGGCTCGATGAGCGGCAACGGCGACGTGTGCTCAATGAGCTGCACGAGGCGGCAGAGGCAAGACGGCTGGGAATTTAACCAATAAGAAAAACGATGAACGAACAAAGTAAAAATGAAGTGGTGGTGCGCTCTTTGGAGCGTGTGAAATTCTGGGAATGGAATCCGCGTGGCTCGAATTATCGCGGCATGCCTGAGCTGGTGTCGTCGCTGGCACGTGAGGGCCTGCAAGACGCGATCCATGTGTGGGAGCGCGTGGATGGTGATTATCTACTCAAAGGCCACCGACGCTTTGAGGCGATGACCACGCTGGGCTGGACGGAGTGTGCGCAGGTGGTGCACCACTACGAGGACGAGGCGGCAGCGTATCGTTTCCTCCTGGAAGATCACGGTCACAACGACCCGCTGGATGCGGAGGATAAGATCGTGGCAGTGGAGAACGGTGTGAAGCTAGGCATGCGCACGGATGAACTGGCTCCGAGTCTGGGGGTGTCTGCCGAACGTGCTCAGCTATGGTTCGACATGGGCGAGCAACTGCCGCAGGCGGCGAGATCGGCACTGAGCGATGGGAGACTGAGTATGAACACGGCGGAGCTGCTGCTGGAGGTGCTGGATGCGAAGGACCGACGTGCAGCGACGCAGATGATCCTCAAGGACCTTGAGACCGGTGAGCCGATGGCGCATGGACAGGCGAAGGCCTACATCCAGGCGCATTATGTGTTGCCGGAGAAGCGGCGGAAGGAGTGGCTGGCGCGTGAGGTCGGGCTGCGGAAGAAATACAAGGTGGCGAAGGGCTATCACTTCGTGGAGTGGGCGGACCGGCGTGAATTCGCGATGGGCGAGAGTGGGCAACCGCAGCCGGAATTTGAATTCGGTGACGTGGTGATGCCGAAGGATCGCCAAGGGCGCACCTGGGAAGAGGTGGCACTAGAGATCGGCGTGCCAGTGTATGTGGTGGCGGCTCCGCTGCATGCGGAGGGACATGTGCGACTGGTGAACTCGAGCATGATGCGCGATGCGCTGAGTGTGAAGCCGCCGACTGAGGTGCGCGACAATGACTCTGATGATGAGCAGGAGACGACAACGGAGGTGCTGCCGCCGCTGGTGAGCACGATGCCGATGGTAGCTGAGGCGATGGAGGTGGTGGAGCAACTGCGGCAATGGCTGCGCACGAACCTGGGCGCGATCTACGACGAGCTGCTGGAGTATCCGACGCTGGTGATGACGAGTGCGCCGTGGGAGCCGCTGCGTGAGTTTCTGGCGCATCTCACGACGGATGTGGATGCCGGAGCACTGGAGGCCTGGCGTGGCATCACCGACCGCGAGGCGGCAATGGAGTGGATGCGCGGTGACAAGAAGCAATGCGCTCCGATGCGGTGCGCCCTGATGCTGCTGCTGTGCGCGGAGAGCGACTCGAGTAATGAGCCGATGAAGGTGATCAGTGAGGTGGCGAAGGCGATAGGGGTGGGGCCGATTTGACGGGACGTGATTGAGGCAGGGAGAAAACAACCAAAAAATCAACGAAGGGAGACGATCTAGCATGACTGGAGGGGACATCATCGGCAGGGCGCGGAAGTATGTGGCGGCGTGTCCGCCTGCCATCGCTGGCAGCGGTGGGCACGGGACGACGTT
>JAPLUL010000143.1:0-12559 GCA_026397635.1 Verrucomicrobiota bacterium
TTTTGCCTCGCCCGACTATCGTGGCCTGTTCACCCCGATCAAGACTTCCATCCCCGGCGAATACGTCGGTGAGAAGTTCGCGAACATCGCCAAGATCATGAACAAGCTCACCGTCATCCGTTCGATGACCCACGGTGAAGCCGCTCATGAGCGTGGCACTCACAACATGTTCACCGGCTACCGTCCAAGCCCGGCGATCAAGTTCCCAAGCTTTGGCTCCGTCATTTCCCACGAGCAGGGCAGCCGCAACAATCTGCCTCCTTATGTGGTGGTGCCAAACATGGTCGCTCCTGACCAGGGTACCGGCTACATGAGCAGCGCCTTCGGTCCCTTCGCCCTCGGCAGCGATCCTGCTGACAAAGGCTTCACCGTGCGTGACCTCCTCACTCCGAAAGACGTGGATGAGAAGCGCTTTGACCGCCGCCGCAACCTTCTTGGCACCGTGGACGAGCATTTCAAGGCCGCCGAAAAATCCGACGCCATCAGCGCTATGGACAGCTTCTACCAGTCTGCCTACGGCTTGATCAGCAGCCAGAAGGCGCGTGAGGCATTCGATCTCACCAAAGAATCCGACAAGCTGCGTGACGAATACGGTCGCAACACCGCTGGCCAGCGTTTCCTCCTTGCTCGCCGTCTCGTCGAGGCGGGTGTGCGCATGGTTTCTGTCAATTATGGCGGCTGGGATCACCACTCCAACATCAAGAGCGCCTTCGAAGGTCAGGCTCCGAACTTCGACCAAGCCTTTGCCCGCCTCATCACCGATCTCTCGGATCGCGGCATGCTCAAGCGCACGCTGGTGATGGTCAGCTCCGAATTCGGCCGCACGCCAAAGATCAACGGCACCAATGGACGTGACCACTGGCCGCGCGTGTTCTCCGTGGCGATGGCTGGCGGCGGCATGAAAGAAGGTTACATCCACGGTGCCTCCGATGCTCTCGGTGGCGAACCTGATCGCGACGCGGTCGGCCCGGAAGACCTTGCCAAGACCATGTACCGCCTCCTTGGCATCAACGCCGAGAAGCGCATCATGTCCGACGGTGCTCGTCCTATCGACATCGTCAATGGGGGTCGCATCCTCACCGAAGCTCTCGCCTAATCTTACCGCGAAAACGACTCAAACGACGAACCCGAACAGCAATGTTCGGATTTGTTGTTTTTGGGTCGTTAGGGCCTGGCTGAAATCCACCTCGAACCCGGCAAAGTGAGTCGTCAGCTCCTCCCGCCAGCGCCGACTCATCTGTTTCGGTGAGCGCCTCCAACGTTATCAAAAGAACCTGAAAACAAATTCTAAACCCAACTGCCGGATGTGGAAATACACGTCCGGTGGTGTGGGAGGATGGTGGTGACCCCCCGCATCCTAACTAATCATCACCCACGGCGAATCTCCGAGCCTTTGAACTGCACCGCGATGCGGAAAACCTTCTTTTTCCGGCACTCGATCTTGCCGGTTTGAAGGTCGAAGCGATCAGGAATCTCGATGACATGAACATCGGTCTTCGCGTGGAAGCCGCGCTCGGAAAAGATGTCGATGAGGATGACGAGGGCTTCGGGGTCGTGGAAAAGCTTGTCCTCGGTATTGATGTCGGCACGGCCGGAGATGGCGTGGCGGACGATGATGGGCATCATCTTGGTTTCGATGAAGGTGACGACATCGTCCATGATCTGGGGCTTTTCGACCTTGTAGGCATCCAGGCGGCGGACGAGGTCCTGCCGTGCATGGCGGATGATCTCACTGGCGAGCGGTAGCTTGCGCATGAGGTCGAAGGTGCGCGGATCGAGCTCGAGGGAGCTTTGGTATTCGAGCTCCTTGATGATGTTTTCCTGCACCACTTCCAACGGCACTTGCGCATTGATGAAGTGGTAATGGAAGATCTCCTTCAGCGAGACGAGCGCGTCGTAGGTCTTCTCTTTGAAGACTTTGTAGCGATTCCGCGCCAGGGCGGGGTCGAAGTCGGTGGCGCGTTCCTCCCACAGCTCGCCAAGGCCGGAACTGCGCACCTCGGCGTTGTGGGTGAGCACTTCCTGGCCGCGTTTGAGCTGTCGCGCGATGCTTTCGGCTTCATCGACAAAGAGCACCATGATGTGGAAGATGGGCTGCTTGAAGTGCGCAGCGTCTGGTGTGTCGAGGAAGTCACGGCGCAGGCGCACCATCTTGTCGAAAAGCATCTTGAGGCACTCGACCTGCACTTTGGTGCGCGGGAAACCGTCGAGGATAGCGCCATTTTGCTGTTCGGGCTCTAGCAGCTTGCGAATGAGGATGCCCACGACCTCGCGATCTCCCACCATGCCGCCGCGCGCTTTGATTTCGCGGGCCTCCGGCGTGTCGAGCAAGGCGCTCACAACGATGGGCTGCGCATCAATGCCTCGCACCTGGCGGATGAAGTCCGTGTTCGTGCCCTTGCCCGCGCCCGGCGCACCACCGAGGAGGATCAGTTCCTTCGGGAAGCGCAGCTTTTCACGACCATAATCGGCTTCGAGCTGATTCCAGACGTGATTGAAGATGAGCTGGGCATCCTTGATCTCCAAATCGGCCGTGGCGGCGGGTTTGGAAGAGGTTTCTGGGGTGGCGGGCTGCATGGGAATGAAAAAGGCTTATCGACTGCCGAATCGTCATGTCAAACGCAGCGTGACCTGAAACCAGCCTCACAGCAGTGCCGCGCCTGGATCAGCCAACTGACGCGGGCGTCCATGGGCGTCGTAGGCGTGGGTGCTGCGTTTACTTCTTTTTCAGGATGACATCGCCGAGGCTGAACATGGGGCCGTAGATGGCGTAGATGAGGAAGCCGACCATGACGCCGAGAATCATCATGGTGAGAGGTTCGATCATCTTGTCGAGAGTGGCGGCGAGGTTGTCGAGCTCCTCCTCGTAGTCGTCGGCGATTTCGGCGAGCATTTCGGTGCCTGAGCCGGTTTCGGAGGCGAGTTCGATGAGACCGCAGAGGTTGCGAGCATCCGGGCCGAGCCAGTGGGCCTCCATGAGGAAGGCCTCGTGCAAAGTGCGGCCAACGGCGATGTGCTCGCGCAGGCGGATGAAGAGCTCCTTGTAATGGTAGTGCCAGGATGCCTGGGCGGTAATGTCCAGGGCGCTGGAGAGACGCACGTTGGACTCGGTGAGCATGGCAAGGGTGCGGAAGCCGGTGGCGGCGGCGGATTTACGCACGATGACGCCGATGGCGGGGAGTTTCAGGAACAGATCCTGCATGGCGCGGATGGAGCTGATCTTTCCCCAGTTGGAGAAGAAGAAATAAAGGCCAACGAAGGGCGCGGCGGCCATGTAGGGCTTGTGAAGGAATAGATCGGAGAGGGCGATGAGGACTTTCGTGCCCATGGGCAGCTCCGACTTGAAGGCGGTGAACAGCTTGGCCATGGCAGGCACGAGGGTGAAGCTCATGGCGATGACGACGACGACGCCGAGCACGATGACGACGGCAGGATAAATGAGGCCGCCTTTGAGCTTCTTGATGATCTTGGAGGATTTTTTCTGCGAAACGGCGATACGCTTGCAGACCTTGGCGAGCTGGCCCGCCTCCTCACCGGCGATGATGAGAGAGAGCATGTCATCGGGGAAGATCCGGGGGAATTTGGTGATGGCATCGCTGAACTTGTCTCCGGTGGCGATGGCACTGATGACCTCCGCGATCATGCCCTTGTAGGTGGCGGATTTGACGCGGTTGGTCTGGAGCAGGAGGCTTTTGGTGAGGGAGATGTTGCGCTCCAAGCAGCGGGCGAGGCCAGAGAAGAAGGCAGCGCTGTCGTCCGTGTTGGGCTTGGGGCTGGTGAGGCGGTGCAGCCTTTCGTCGATGCCGGTGATGGTCTGCACGCTGGTGCTCTCATTGTGCGCCACGCCGGCTCCGATGAGGGCTTTTTCATCGGTGTCGGTCTCGACGAGCGCCTCACTGGACTTGCCGGAGTGGACGTTGGTGATTTTGACTTTTTTGAGCATGACAGCAGAAGGAGGGGAGATTTATGGGATCTGAAATCTCTGAGTTACGGCGGTGGCGGGCGGAGAGCGGTGATGAGGCGCGGGCGGTAGGCGGTGAGGGTGAAACTGGCACCTTCGACCTCGTTGCGTGGATCCCGGGAGATGTTCACGGCGGCAGTGCTGCGGGCGGTTTCCATGACGACGCCGTTGAGGGTGGTTAGGCCTGTCTCCACCAGGGCTGGCGTGCCATGCACCGCCTGCTGGAGCAGCATGTTCTGCGCCTGGGCGGGCATCAGGCTGTTGATTTGCACGGGGGAGAGGCCGAGCTGCCAGAGACGCGTCATGTTTTCCTGGAAGTTGCGAGTGATGGCGACTCGCGTGGCGAGTTCCTCCTGCAGCATGAGTGTGGAGGAGAGGCTGACCATGGCGGTGGCTGCCACAGAGACGATGGCCCCAGCGGCGAGCACTTCGATGAGGGTGTAACCCGCTCTTCGAGCGGTTGACGATGGTTGACGGTGGTTGAGGCCGCTGAGCGGCGTTGACGGTGGTTGGGCAAACCACCGCAAACAACGGTCAACCACCGTCAACAATGGTAAACGGCTTGGAATCTTCATGGCGGTGCGACAGGAAGGAAATAGGTCTCCAGCCACGCATCGCGTGGGAGGAAGGTGGCGAAGGCGGGGCCGACATTGGTGGCTGCGGGAACAGCGGGGTCGCTGTCGCTGGTAAAGAGGAGGCGGCTGGGATTGTTGCCGCCAGCGGCACGGCGTTTGATCGTCCAGTTGGTCATGACACCGCCGATCCAGCGTACCGTGCGGGTCATCGGACTGGGAAGGTTGAACATGAGGCTCTGGTGTTCGTTCACGAGGACGCCGCGCCAACGGAACTCGTTGCCACTGATGGGATTGTTCACCCAAGAGAATTCGACGGGACGCCCGCCGTCATCCTGGAAGGCGAGCACATGGCGGCGGTTGTTCTCACGCTCGAAGCGGATGTCACGCACCCAGCGGCCACGGGAGCCGTTGGGCATGATGGTAATGATGACCGGCTTCAGGGGAGCGGCTTTGGTGAAGGATGCGGCGCTGCTCTGACCCACGAAGATGATCTGATCCACGACACCGTAGATGCGCATGTTCTTGAGGAAGGCGCTGTCGAGCTTGATGAAGAGGACGCGTAGCTTGTCATCGTAACCCGAGGGCCAGCCGGGCGGTGTGTAAGTGGGGTTTTTCTGCTCGGCGATCCAGTAAGCCTCGGTGGCGGAGTTGAAAACACCAGCGACGTCGATGGTGACGGTGGCGGTGCGCCCGGCGGCGGCCTCGCGGTCCTGAAAATGCCAGAGTGAGTTGTCTGGGTTGTCATCGTTGCGGACGACATCCAGATAGCCGTGGTGCCTGCGGTCTCCGCTGCCGCCGATAGGGCCGGTGGTGCTGGGTACGACCGGCATGTTGGAGGGGAGTAGCGCGTCGCCATCAAGATCAGTGCCATACACGGGGTAGGGGATGTTCGGCGGCTCTGCGGCGGCGTAGGACTGGATGTAGAGCGATTGGGTGAGGAAGGGCAGTTGCAGCGGGCTGGGCGTGCTGCTGACGAAGAACGAGGGCGGGTGCCGCACGACGGTGCGGCCTCGGACCGTCCAGTTGGCGTTGTGTCCGCTGCTGCCGGAGCCGGCGTCACGGTAGATGTCCAGCTCGGTCATGACGCCATCCGGCTTGCGATAGACGCAGAACACATCGCCATTCAGCACGGGAGGCATGGTTTTGAGGAACTGCCAGCCGTTGTAGTTGTCGATGTTGCCTGACAGGTCATACGACGGGCGGGTGAGCTGCTCGACGGTGATGTAGGAGTCTCCTGGCCGCAGTCCGGTGTGATTGTAGGGGAAGACGGTGCTCATGCCGCCGGCCGTGCTGGTGGAGGTGTAAATGTTGAGGTTATTCCAGCCATTGGCCGTGCTGAGGCTGCCGAGACCGTCTCCCAGGCTCAGAATTTCATTCGCGTTCTTGCTGCCATTCCGCTGGAAACCGCGGTCGGTGATGAGCTGCCAGCCGAGCAGGCGGGAACTTTCCACACCGACACGGCGCTTGCAGACTTCTTCAAGAAAACTCACCTGCATGGCGCGGGTGCTCATCAGCGTGACCCAGGAGGAAACAAAAATGCCGCCGACAATCATGAGCATGAGCGCTGCCGCCATGAGGGCGCCGAGCGTGCTGCGATGATGGTGTCGTGGGATGCGCATGACGTAGGTTCAAAGAGCTGGGAACATCGGGACGGTGAACATGAAGGCCGTGCGCCCGGCCATCTGGTTGTAGGCCTGGCGTGGATCGCTGGAGGGGAAGGTGTTGGCCACCGGGCCGAGATGACGTGCGGCAGGGTCCGGCCACCAGATGAAGTAAAAGGGGCGTTCGGCAGCGCGTTTGAAGCGCTCAATGGTGGTTGGCGTCTCCCTCAGGGCGAGACGGGCCGCCCGCTCGAAGGTGATGAACAAGGGCGCGAAGCCGTCGGTGGCCCATTGCGTGCTGTGGGTCGGATTTGGCACGGAGGGAGAGTAAAACACCTCATAGCCGCCGGTATGACTGAGCGTGGCGGAAGTCGGCGCTGAAACCGCGTCCGCATAGCGCTTCACTGAGGCGTGGAAGCCGTTGGGCTCCGTGGCAGCCGTGAAACGCACGAGGTCGATGTCGTAGATGGCATTGACCTTGAGGTAACCGGGCCATTTGCTGAAGCCGAGCACGAAGATGCTGGCGTTCTGAGGCACGGCGGCGGAGTTATTGAGCGGATTGCGGTAGTCGCGGTAGAGGGTGGCCGGGACGCTGGCATGGGTGACGATGTGGGCGCGGAATTTCTGCGGCGTGTCGATTTCGTCATGCAGTGCGGGGTTGTGGGCGATGAGGCTCGGACGCCAAGTGTTCACGCCGTCCCGCGGCAGACAGAAAACGGCGGTGGCGCTCAGGGTGTCCGTCACAAACTGCTCACGCAGTTCTTCCGCCAGCGAAAGCGCACCATACTGCGGGGCCATGGCCACATTGACAGTGGTGGCGCTGCTGCCGTAGAAGTTTTGCATGCGCTGCAGTCCCAGCGGCACGGTGACGACGGAGGAGGCGCTGGGTTGGCTGCGCACGAGCGTGCCATAAATGACCACCGCACTACCCAGGACTACGGCAGAGAGCGCGAGCACCAGCAGGAGTTCCACGGAGGTGAACCCCCCTGGCTGATGGACGCGACGGTTCATTTGGGCGTGGGCGTTGGATTGCCAAAGAACATGCGGACCATGGACTCAACGGCAGGAGCAGGCCGAGGCGCGGCCTGGGCTGGTTTTCCCGACTCTTGCGGCAGGGCGGGTGGCGTTGGGGTGGCTGCGGGCGGTGCTGAAGTGATGGCGGTCGCGGGCTGCTTGGGCACGCCCATGAGAAGATCGAGGTCTGAGTCGTTTTCCGTGACGGGCAGCGCTGCTGGAGGCACTTCCTCCTGTTTGGCGATTTGGCGCGTCGAGAGGTCCATGGTGGCATTAGGCACGTTGCCAGACTTGGTGTCTTCCTCGCTTTGTCCGAGCATCTGGTAGCGCACTTTGGGTGAGATATTGATCGGAATGACCATGAGCTTCGGCGGCAGGCCGGTGGCGCGTTTTTCCTGCCAGGCCAATTCGATGTACTCCGTGGTGATGTTTTTGACCTTCAGTTCCACCCTTTGGTCTGGCAGCACGGGTGGGACGGCCTTTCCCGCCTCCAGTTTGATGTTTCCCAGCAGCACGCTCATGCGCCCGTCAGGCAGGCGCACTGTGCCTACGACTTGCAGTTTCAGCAGTTTGTCCCGCACACGGTTTTCCTCTGTATCTCCAGGAGCAAGGCGGCTTTGTGTTTCCGATTCGGATTCAAAGGGATTATTCTCCTCTGGCTTGACGTTTTCCGGCGTTTTTTCCTCTGGCAGCACGAGCTGGTATTGGACGCGTTTTCCTGCTTCCCCTTCTTCCGGCAGCGCCTCTTGGGCGCGCAGCGGCAGGGCCACGGCCACAAGGCCGAGGCTCAGAAGCATGAGGTGTCGGTGAGATCGATGCATGACTGGGAATTATTTGGCGCTGGGTTTTTCCACGTCAGCGGCGGCGAGGTGGAAAATCGGAGTCTCAAACGAGACATCCATTTTCAACTGCCGCCCGGTGCTGCCACCGGTGATCTGCACGACCTTCATGCGGGCCGTGGGCAGGCGGCGCTCGATGTCGCCAAGCCAGTTGAGCACTTTGGCGTATTCTTCCTCAATGGTCAGCGTGGTGAGAACAGACCTGGGGATGATCTTGTTGTTGGTCGAGACTCTCAGCTCGGTCTTGCGGGAGCGCACGAGGTTGATGCCGCGCTCACGCAGGCTCAGCTCGATGGTTTGTTCGGCTTCCTGCTGGGTCTGCACGCGCTCAATGGCGCGCAGCCATCCCCGCAAGAAGCGGCGCACATCCTCGGTGTCAGTTTTGAGCACGGTGGTCTGGATTTCGGCGGTTTGGCGCTCCTGCTCGGCGGTGGTGGCGCTGTCCTCGGCCTCCTGAGCTTCGGTGCGGGTCGTCGTCACCTTGTTGTGAATGATCTGCGCAGTGTAGGTCATGCCGCCGATGACCAACAGCAGGATGACACAGGCGAGTTGCTTGGGATTCATAAAATAGAGCAGATTACTCGGATCGGCGCACGAGCGTGGAGTGGTATTCGACGACCTCGCCGTTCTTCGTCTGCTGCGGCGAGTAGGAGTTGTAAAGCAACTGGCCCAGCGCGTTTTCGATGGCTGACAGTTCGCTGGCAACCTTTGAGCCGTTGAGATGGATCGTGAGCGCCAAGTTCGCAGGCACCTGCTCGCTGCGCTCAAGCGCCACCTGGGTGATGCGTGTCTCGGCCTGCACCGCGCGGGCGATCTTTACGGCGATGGGCTGGATGTTCCGCGCCCCCTCCATCCACTCCGCCACTTTCTCTGCCTTGAAAGCCTCAGATTCGAGGTCTGCCTTTTCAGATGAGAATGCGTCACGCTGGCTTTCACTGAGCTTCTTGCGCTCCTCGGCCTCGGTCTTCTGCGTGAGGGCTTTCTTGTAGTTGAAGTAGTCCATCGTCATCACATAGGCGCTGCCGACCAGCGCCACATAAAAGATGACCGGAATGGCGCGGAACGACGAAGGCAGGCGGCGCGAGGTGTCGGTGCGCGGTGTTTTGAAGTCGTGGCAGAGGTATTCGCTCATGGTGGTGGAAGGTGGGGAAGGGGATCAATGCTCGCCGATGATGGTCCAGAGCAGGTCATCCTGCGTGAGGTCGGTGGCGTCCACTTTGTCGAGATGCCGCATGATCTCGGTGCGGAACTTGTTGTCGTGGCCGTCACCGATGAAATAGATCGGGCTGCCTTCCGGCACCTTGGAAAGCAGCGGGCTGACGATCTGAAGCGCGGTCTCCACCGCCTCTGGGCCGAGGCCGCTGCGGCAGCGGACGTCGCGCCATTGGCCTTCCTGCTGCACCAGCACGCCGAGTGAGCCCTCGCACTCGGCGATGAGCACGAAGTTCGACGGTGTGCCGCCGTCGCTCGCCCGGAAGATGCTCAAAATGGCATGCTCCAGCATGGCAAAGAGGCCGCAGCAGACACGCCCGGGCTTCAGATTGACCGTCTTGAGCACATCCTCGGTTACTTTGACCAAGGACTCCTCCACGGCGAGCAACAGGCTGGCGGTGGTCTCCGGGTGATGGCAGATGGCGTAGCGCTTGCCACGGTCATACTTGGGGCCGAGCACGGCACGAGGATTGGTGCGCAGCAGGCTCACGCAGTTGTCACCACGCATGAGGTTGTTTTCCAGGCTGATGATGAAGCGATGGTTCACGGACACGGAGCACCAGCCGCCCTCGCACATGCCACGCCATTCGTCACCGCGCTGCGGCGCGGCGTCGGCCATCTCGCCCTCCTGCATGCCGCCTTCTTCGAAGCGGCCACGTTTGTTGATCGAACGCCAGCTCACGGAGCCGCGGCTGACGTTGATGAGTAGAGACTTGCGCGCCTCGTAGCGTTTTCCCCAGGGGACGGCAGAGTCGTCGGGGTCGGCTTTGAATGCGGCGAAGCTCAGGACAGATTTGATTTCATCCAACAGCATAAATGGAAGTGAGTTGTTCTTTGGAAAGGAAGTCGTACACCTCATGCTCGGTGTAGCCGGTCTTGCGTGCGGTGGAAGGCTTCCAGCCGTCAGCCATACGCATGTTCAGGCAGCGCTCGAAGCTGACCATGCCGCGTGTGAAGCCCGCCTCGAGCTCCTGATCGAGGTTCTTGAACTCACCCCGCCGGATCATCCCGCAGACTGAATCATACGGAAGTAACGTTGCACGGTTTGCGCGGCTGAGGACGTGTGCAGCGTCGCCACGACGACGTGGCCAGTTTCAGCGGCCTGCAAGGCGATCTCTGCTGTTTCGCCGTCACGAATTTCTCCCACGAGAATCACGTCCGGGGCCTGACGTAGAGCGGCGCGCAGGGATTTGTTGAAGTCCAACTCGTCGGTGCCGATCTCTCGTTGTGAGACCAGGGAAGGGATGCCAGAGGGATAAACGAACTCAATAGGATCTTCGAAAGTGAGCACATGCTCCTGGCGGCGTTTGGCGCGTTCGAGAATCATGGAGGCAATCGTGGTCGATTTACCGGAACCCGTGGCCCCGCAGACCAAAAACAGGCCGTTTTTGGCCTCCAGGAAGGCTTTGATGGCCGGTGGTGGCACCATGAGCTTGCTGATGTCTGGGATGCTTTCAGGCAGCAAGCGCAGCACCCAGCGCGGGCGTCCGCGCGTGACCATGCGATTCACACGGTAGCGGCGCGGTCCGAGCTGGAGCGCGTAGTCGATGCACCCGGCAGTGAATTCCAACGGGCGTTCGGGCTGGTAGAGAAACGAGTCGTAAAACAGCTTGCCGTTGCGCTTGTAGGTCAGCGGCTCCCACGGGGTGACGTAAAAGTCGCTCACTCCAGAGTCCTTCGAGAGATGCAGCATCCGGTAGCCGAGCTGACTGCGTTCGTGAATGTCTTCCATGGTGTCAACGGTTGCTGGTGAATCGGGCGCGCAGTTCCGCTTTGGCGGTGGCACCTTCAAAGATGAGAAATTGGTGCCCCTGCACGACGCCGGCGCTCGGATCGAGTGTGGTCCAAGCCAACTCCAGACGGTATTCGACGCCGTCGATGGTGACGCGCACGTCTGTGGTGAGATTTTTCAGTTCAACGACATCGGCGCTGGCCAGACGGTCACTGGTGTTCTCCGTGCTGGTCAGTCCCAGGTCGATGTGGGTGATGAAGTCCAGCGATGGCTGAGACAGATTCAGATTCACCGAGAGCGTGACGCCCGTGGCCTCGCTGTTGTAGAAGGTGGTGCCGTTACGCATCATCATCTCTCCAAACTTGAACCAGGTGTTCGGGACGATGGTGTCAAATGACTCGGGGTGAAGCTGATCACGTTTTCTAGCCCGGCGTCGAGGTATTCACCGTTGCCAAGTTCGAGCTTGGTGTTGCCGTGCTTGAAGGTGGATCTGTCGCTGCTGTTTTGAATGTCGGTGACGAGATTGCTGCCGCCGATCGCGTTGCCCCAGTTCCCGTCGCCCGTGCCGGTGAAGCCACTGGTGAGGCGGTAGTAGGTCTGCGAAGCGGTGGTGCTGTCGGAATACTCCGCTGGCCGCGTGCTCACGTTGCGCGCTTGCAGGTTCATGGAAGGCGCGAGTGGGATGGGACCGCCGTTGTAGATAGTCCAAGCGCCCGAATTGATGCAATACATCAAGTTTGAGGCCTCGGATGGCGCACCATTGCGGGTGATCGTGGCTGTGGAGGGAAAACTGCCAAAGGCAAACGTGCTGCCACTGGGCGTGATGGTGGGCTGCGGCAGCCGGGTCACCGTGGGAGGTGTGCTTGCGTTGTCACTGCGGTCACCACCGCCCGTACCATCGTTCACCTCAGGATCGGGGGAAGCAGGCGCGGCTTCGTTTGGATTAAACCCCTCCGCCGGGGCGGCAGGCTGGAACGGCTGCGGATTGAGATAGCTGCCAGCGGGTGCGTTGGTCGAATTTCCCCAAACCCAGCCTTTGGAGCCGCTGTTGAAGCTTACGTTCGATTTGGCACGCTTTTCGGAGCCGAAGTCCGTTCCTGCCAATGTTTCGTCGAAATAGAAGTCCGAAACCGCACTGCCGGGGCCGGTTGTGAGCTCAAACCGCTGCGTGGTGCGGTTCCAGACGGCACGCGGGGTGCCATCCGGGGACGGCTGGGAGGTCATGCGGGCGCGCAGCCGTACATCAATCAACCGACCGGAGGCCGCGCCCACATGCTGCTGCCATTCAGCTTGGGGGCGGATGCGCTTCATTTTGTCGAGAATCGCCTGCGGGCTGGTGAGTCCTGCGACGGTGCCTCCATCGGCAGTGTACAAGGCCACCATCTGATTCAGGGTCGCGATGTCAGACTCCAGCTTGGCCGTCTTGGCGGAGCCGGAGTCGTCAGCAATCAGAGCCACACCCACCGACGCGACCACTCCAATCAGCGCGATGGTGACGACCAGTTCGAGCAGCGAGAACCCACCGAGGCGGATCGAGCCGCGCATCCCATGGGTTGAGGCTAAAAAAAACTGGAATACATAACAGTTATAAAAAATATAACAAAAGGGCTTCAATTCAAGTCTAA
>JAPLUL010000054.1:0-7121 GCA_026397635.1 Verrucomicrobiota bacterium
CCCACTCGCCTTCACGACACCCCCCTAGACATCAAGGGGCAAGGCAAGGCCCTCACCCTAGTTGTGTGGGCCATCCGCTAGAGCGGCAACCATGCACTCGCCGGTATCTGGCATGAGGGCAACGACTTAGAAGAGAAGACGACCGAAACGATCGCGAAGGTCGAACGCGGACAGCGCCAATACGCGCTCTTTGCCGGCCTGAACAAGCAAGGCAGTGCCTGCGGTCATGTGTCAGAGAATGGAGCGAGTTCCTTCCTGAACAAATACGCGCTGCACAAGTGCAACTCCGTCGAGCAATCGCCTGAAGTGCCGGCTGATTCACCCGCCGAGATGCTGGACAAGTCCTGGCAGTGCTTTGCGATGACCTTCAATCATCAAAAAGACGAACTCACCGGCTGGCTGAACGGCGTCTCAGGTGACCGCTGGCTCGACAACCCGAAGAAGGACAAACTCATCTCCTCCGCCTACATCGCCTACATGCAGGGCCACTTCGCGAAGCTACCGGGCAAGCAGGAGGGCGAAGACGAAAGCTTCCCGAAGGATCAATACTACAACCCACCCGAAGGCGAGCCGCTGAGCGTGAAAGTACTGCGCGAGTCCGCCGATGAGCGCGTCGAGCTGCGCGAACATCGCTTCACCAAGATCGAAGTCACCCTGCGTGGCGGCAAAGAAGTGTCGCGTGACCTCGTGGCGCTGCGCCTGAACCCTTGGTGGTATCCGCATGACCTCTACAAGCCGAAGAACGCGCAAAGCGGCGGCCCCTTCACCATCGGCCGCGTCATCCACAGCTCTCGCGGCGTCGGCTTCACCGGCTGGATCGGCGGTGTGGCCGTGTTTGACCAGGCGCTGAAAGCGGAGGAATTGGCCAAGCTCTCCAAAGTGGCTTCGGCTTTAGCCGAATCATCTCAGTGAGTGGCGGTGCTGGAGGAAAAGTAGCCCTCTCGCTCCGCGAGAGGAGCAAACCAGCATCGCAAGCGCCCCAGGCACCGAACGACCTTTGAGCGGTTTTCGCTTCGGCCAAGCGCACAGCTCATCTCGGCGGAGCAAGATGGCTACTTTGACGGAGGTGTCCGACAAACGCTATGCCGGGCATGAAGCGACTCAGGCTATTTTCAGCACTGACGGACGTTTAGGTCATGAATCTGACTACCCCGAATGAATGCATCTCCCTTTCCCTGCGCAGGCTCCCACCTTTTTCATGCCCCGACCCGGCGTGAGTTTGTGTATGGACTCGGCACCTCGCTCGGCAGCGTGGCTTTGACCTCACTGCTGGCCGCAGAAGGCCAAGACCCGCTCGCTCCCAAGCCGCAGAGGGTGCCCGCGAAGGCAAAGAACTGCATCTTTCTGATGATGGAGGGCGGGCCAAGCCACATCGACTGCTTTGATCCGAAACCGATGCTGGAGAAGTTTCATCTCAAAGAGTTCACCCGCGAAGGGAAGATGAAATCCGCGATGGAGAGTGGGAAGCGGTATTATGTGAAGTCACCGTTCAAGTTTGCGCAGCATGGCCAGAGCGGCGCATGGATGAGCGAGCCGTGGCAGCACCTGGCGAAAGTGGCGGACGAGCTTTGCTTCTACCGCGGTTGTCAGGTCGATTCCGTGAATCATCCAACGGCCATGTATCAGATGAACTGCGGCAACCGCTTTGGCGGCGATCCGGCGATTGGGTCGTGGGTGAATTATGGTCTCGGCTCCGTAAATCAGGATCTGCCGGGCTTCATCGTGCTGCCGGAGATCAGTTACCCGCAGGGCGGCAGTGCGAACTGGGGGAATGGCTACCTGCCTGCGCAGTTCCAAGGCACGGCACTGCGTGCGAAAGGGTCCCCGATTCTCGATCTTCGGCCTCCGCAGGGCATCACGCCGGAGCATCAGCGGGCGAATCTGGACCTGCTAGGCAAGCTGAATGCCAAGCATGCCGAGGAGCATCCGTGGCATGACGAGCTGAAGGCCCGTATGGACAACTACGAGCTGGCTTTCCGCATGCAGCTGCAGGTGCCGGAGGTCATCGACCTCGAAAAGGAGGATGCCAAGACCAAGGAAGCGTATGGCATCGGCACAGACGCCACGGACGCGTTTGGGCGCAAATGCCTGCTCGCCCGGAAGCTCGTGGAGAAAGGCGTGCGCTTTGTCCAGCTCTACAACGGCACCTGGGACAGCCACGACTACATCGAGCGTGCGCATGGCAATCTCATCCGCGGCGTGGACCAGCCCATCGCCGCGCTGATCACCGACCTCAAACAACGCGGCCTGCTCGATGACACGCTCATCGTGTGGTGCGGTGAATTTGGCCGCACACCGGACAATGGCGTACGCGGCGGAACTGCCTACGGTCGCGACCACAATCCCAAGGCGATGACCCTCTGGATGGCCGGCGGCGGCTGCAAGGCAGGTCACACCATCGGCGCCACGGATGATCGCGGCATGGAGGCCATCGAGGAGGTGCATCATGTGCGCGACCTGCACGTCACGCTGCTGCGCCTGCTCGGCCTCGACGACAACAAACTCACTTTCTACCACGGAGGGCGCTTCAAGCAGCTCTCCCAGATCGGTGGGCAGGTGATCGAAAAGCTGATCGCGTAAAAGTTGAGCAATGCAGGCACTGCGGCACGTTCATCGTTCACCATGATGAAGAAATTTGCCGTTGTATTGTGCCTGGGAGCGCTCGCTGGAGCCGCCTGGATGGCTTTGCAGCCGAAACAGGGTGGCAACGCGCCTCTCACCGTGTTTTGCGCCGCAGGACTGAAGAAACCGGTGGAGGAGATCGCGCTGGCGTACCAGCAAGAGACCGGAACGGAGGTCAGACTGCAATACGGCGGCACCGGGACGCTGCTGAGCCAGATCCGGATCGCGAAGCAGGGGGATCTGTTCATCGCCGCTGATGACGGGGCGCTGGCAGATGCGAAGAAGCTGGGCGTGACGCGCGAGGAGTTTCAACTGGCGAAGCAACAGCCCGTGCTGGCGGTGGCGAAGGGCAATCCCAAGAAAATTGACAGTCTAACGGCGCTGAAAGCGGATGGCATCAAACTGGCGCTGCCCAATCCTGAGGCAGCCAGCATCGGACGGGTGACAAAAAAACTGCTCGGAGCCGAATGGGACGCGCTGGCGGCCAAGGCGGCGGTGATGAAGCCGACGGTGACGGAGATCGCGGCGGATTTATCCCTGGGAGCAGTGGATGCGGCGGTGGTGTGGGACTCGACGGTGCCGCAGTTTGCGGGGCTGGAGGCGGTGATGCTGCCTGAGCTGTTCAAGCACGAAGAATTTGCCACCGCCGCAGTGCTGGATGCCTGCGGGCAACCAGCAGAGGCGATGCGATTTGCACGTTATCTGTCTGCGCCTGAAAAAGGTGCCAAGATCTTTGCGAAGCATGGCTTCAAGGCGATGCCGGGCGACTCATGGGCTTTGCGGCCGGATTTGATTCTCTACAGCGGTGGCGTGAACCGTCCGGCGATCGAGAAGGTGCTGCAAAAATTTGCCAGCCGGGAAGGAATCAGCGTGACGACGACCTACAACGGCTGCGGCATCCTGTGCGCGGCCATGAAGACGATGGGCGACAGCAGCAACCCGAAGTTCCCAGATGTGTATTATGCGTGCGACGTGTGCTTCGTGCCGCCGGTGGCAGAGCATTTCCCGGAGGCGGTGATGCTGACGGAGGCGGAGATCGTGATCGCCGTGCCGAAGGGTAACCCGCAAGCCATCCGCACGCTGGCGGATCTAGCGCGTCCTGGCTTGCGTGTGGGATTGTGCAACGCGGAGCAGTCCACGCTGGGCTTTCTGACGAGCTCGATGCTGAAGTCGATGAACCTTTGGGAAAGTGTGAGCAAGAATGCCTCGTCCCAGGTGCCGACGGGCGACTTTTTGGTGAACCAGATGCGCACGGGATCGCTCGACGCGGCGGTGGTCTATCGGATCAACATCCAGTCTGCCCCAGAGCATTTCGACGCCGTGGCGCTGCCTGCCGACAAATCAAAGGCGGTGCAACCTTTCGCTGTGCGGCATGATTCGCCGAATAAGCTGCTCGGACATCGCCTGCTAGCCTTCCTGCGCGAAAACCGGGCCAGCTTTGAGGAAGCAGGCTTCGCATGGAAGGGCGACACCCAGCCGGTGAAAAGCGCGGAGATCGTGCTGCCGGACTGGTTGAAGCAGAAATAACGCCGTGGTCAGGCTACTCCGTCTGAAGCACCTGCTCCAGGCCACGCGCCATCAGATCGTGCTGCCAGCTCATGAGATGATTGGCGGGATTCCCCTCAATGACGAGTTCTTCGATGGTGCTGCGTGAACCGAGCAGTGAAGGCTCGATCTCCAGCTCCAGCGCCACTTTTTCACGATGAGCGCAGAGCTTGTCGATCTGATCTCGCATCGCATCGCTGAGGCGGCCCTTGGTCTTCTTAGGGCGCACAGGCCATGAAGCAGGATCAGAGGAAGTGACGGCGACAATGATGTCTTGAAACTCTTTTTTCCAGCGTGGACGCCAGCCATTCGGCGGATTCAGCGGCTGACCAGCCTCGAACTGCTCGGCGTAAGCGGCCATCTGCTTGTTCGACATGATTTTGAAGCACGGCGTGTCACGCTCTTTCGCGATGCCTTCACGCCATTCCCACATGCCCTTCAAAATGGCCAGGCCACGCGGCTGCAAACGGCCACAGCCCTGCACGCGCCAGGGATCTTCACGCGCGGCATTGTCTCGCGCGGCCACGTCCTCTTGCAGGGCGAGACAACTCTGATGAAACCAGTCTTCCCTGCCCTTCTCACGCAATTGCGCGACAAACTTGTCCGCCAGTGGCAGCAGGTAACGCACGTCATCAACGGCGTAGGAAAGCATGTTCGGTGGCAGCGGACGGCGGCTCCAGTCGGCTTTTTGGGAAGCTTTGCAGAGCTCGATTTCGAAATGGTTCTTCACCAGGGCGGCAAGACCAAACTGGCGAGCGCCGAGAAGGCGGGCGGCAATTTGCGTGTCGCGGATCACCCGAGGGCTCCAGCCGTAGCTGCGGCGCAGCATGGTGAGATCGTAATCAGCGCCGTGGAACCACAACTCGTGCGCATCAAGCAGCTCGAGGAGCGGTGAAACATCAGCGATCGCCAGCGGGTCAACCAAAGCGAAGCGCCCGGCACAGTTCACCTGCAAGAGGCATAACTTCTCATGATAGTGATGCAGGCTGTCGGCCTCGGTGTCGAGGCAGCAGCGCTTGTCCGGGCTTTCCGCCAGCCACTGGTGCATTTGGGCGGTCCATTGCGCAAGATGCTCCGGCGTGTCGATGAACTCGTGGTCCGTTTGATCTGGTGCTGGTATGATCATTTCAGCCCCATGAGAAGGATTTCCGCATTGTTGCTGGTGCGGTTGATGTTGCGGATGAGCGTCTCCAGGGCCTCAACCGCAGGGACTGCGGCGAGTTGCTTGCGCACCTGGGTGATGCGGCGGAACTCATCCGGGTGATAGAGCAAATCGTCACGGCGTGTGCCGGATTTGAGCACATGCAGGGCTGGGAAGATGCGGCGCTCGGAGATTTCGCGGTCGAGCGTGGCCTCCATGTTGCCGGTGCCTTTGAACTCCTCGAAAATGACCTCGTCCATGCGGCTCTCGGTCTCGATGAGTGCCGTGGCGATGATGGTGAGGCTGCCACCTTCCTCGACATTGCGAGCAGCGCCGAAGAATTTCTTGGGCTTTTGCAGCGACTTGGTGCCGACACCGCCGGACATGACGGCGCCCTTGCCACCCTGCATGGAATTGTAGCCACGCGCGAGACGCGTGATGCTGTCCAGCAAGATGACGACATCCTTTTTCATCTCAACGAGGCGGCAGGCACGCTCACGGACGATCTCAGCCACCTGGCTGTGCCGCTTCGGACTTTCGTCAAAGGTGGAACTGTAAATCTCGCAGCCCTGCACGGTCTCCTCGAAATCGGTGACTTCTTCGGGGCGCTCGTCGAGCAGCAGCACGATCAGGGTGATCTCCTTGTGATTGAGCGCGATGGATTTGGCGATGTCCTTGAGGATGATCGTCTTGCCAGAGCGCGGTGGGGCACAAATGAGGCCGCGCTGGCCTTTGCCAAGGGGTGCGATGATGTCCAGAATGCGAGAGCTGACCGCACAGGGCTTGGCGGTTTCGAGAATGATCCGCTGATTCGGGAAAGTGGCGGTCAGTTTGTCGAAATCGACCGGAGGATCCCATTGCTCGATGGACATGCCTTCCACCTCGGTGATGCGGTCGATGGCGATGTATTTGTCCTTGTCCTTGGGGGCCTTGGCGTAGCCGGTGATGCGTTGGCTCGGGCGCAGATTGAATTTCCGGACCAGGAACAGCGGGACGAAGACATCCTCGGGCAGCGGAGCAAAGCTGTATTTTGGATAGCGGATGAGGCCAAAATTGTCGGCCCCAATTTCCAAAACCCCCTCGACTTTCAGGCGTGTTTTGTGCTCGGCCATCCAGGAGCACAAGTCATAAATGAGCTGATGCTTGGTGCGGCTGGCATTCAGGCGGAAGGAAACGGTTTCCGCCAGTTCGAGCAACTCGGTCAGCGTGGCGTTTTGCAGGTCATTGATCGATACCTCCTGCGGAAACGGTGCTTGTGCGCCATCTGTCTTTGGCGGCTGCACAGATTCAGGCTGTGCGCCGCTGCCATCTAGGGCAGCAGGAGCCACGGTAGCGTCGGGCGCGTTCTCTTCGACAGCGGAAACCGGGGTCGTTACAGGGGATTCGATGGGTTGGTCATTCATGCTTGCAAGAGTGGACTTGCCAGAGTCAGCACCTGGGCTTCGAGAGAGGCCAGACTGCCATCATTCCAAATGACGGCGTCCGCTCTTTCCACCTTGGCTTCAATGGGCCATTGGGCCTGCAGGAACTTTTGAACGGTGTGTTCATCGAGCCCCCGCTTTTCCATCATCCGCCTGACTTGCACCGACGGGCTGGAAGCCACCACGATGACGAAGTCTGCTGAAACTGTAGCGCCAATCTCATAGTGCAGGGGGACTTCCGCAAGGAAAAGATTGCAGCCGGATGCCTGCGCCTGCTCCCGGGCGGTTTCCAACTTGGCGAGAACCAGCGGATGGAGGAGTTTTTCGAGCATCGCTCGCTTGTCAGGCACAGGCAGCACTTCGGCGCGCAACCATTCGCGGCATACCCCGCT
>JAPLUL010000122.1:0-14630 GCA_026397635.1 Verrucomicrobiota bacterium
AAACAAAGCGCCACCGCACGACGCGCTCTACTGGCGCTGGATGGCCCAGAGCGCCGTTCGCGAAGGAAACTGGAAACTCCTGCGTGGTGGCGATCGCGAATACCTCTACGACCTCGCCACCGACCGCGAGGAGAAGCACAACCTCGCCGCGAAGCACCCGCAGATCGCCACGCGACTCCGTGCGAAGCTCAAAACCTGGGATGACGGCCTCACACCACCCGGCATGGCACTCGGCCCTATGGCCGCGACGTGGAACGACTACTTCGATCACTACCTCGAAGGCAAAATCAAAGCTCCACCCGTCGAAGCACCCGCCGCCACTGCCGCGGAAACGCAAGGCTGGGAAGCCCGCAACGGCAAGCTCACCGCCAAAGACGGCCTTTTCATCCTCACACCTGATAAAGCCGACAGACCCACCTTCATCACCAAGTCCAAGCTCAAGCTCGCCGGTCCCGTCACCGCCAAACTCACCCTCAAAACCGCCGCTACCGGCCAAGGTGCCATCGCCTGGCGCATCGACGGCGACAAAGACTTTCTCCCCGCCAACCGCCTCACCTTCCTCCTCCAAGCCACTCCCGAATGGCAAACCCACACCCTCGAAATCCCGACCACTGGCCGCGTCATCCACGTGCGAGTGCATCTGCCAGCGGGAAGTGCGGAGTTCCGCGAGATTGAGTTGAAGCCGGAAAGACCTTAGGCCGTGTTGAGGTTGCCGACGCCGTGGGCACCTTCTTCGTGAAGATCGAGGCGAGCGGGGACGCCGAGCTTTTTCAGGTCGGCGATGATGTTAGTGGCGGTCTCGATGGGCATGGCGCGTTTCGCATCGAGCAAAGTGAGCGCCTGGATGCCTTCGTTCGGCAAAAGATGCGGCGTGATTGTGGGCACCGAGACGTTCTAAATGATCTGGTTATCCTTGATGACCTCCGGCGCGGCGTTTTCGAGAAACTGCGGCGGCTCGTCAGGCCAAAGCAAAATGGGCTCAGGCGTGTCGGGTCCGAGTTGTTGAATCAGCTCACGCTCAGCGGGTGTGAGCTCGGCTAGGGCAGAGGTGACGAGCAAAAAAGGAAACAGCCACGTCTTCATGCGAGGATTTGCTTCACCACTTTGCCATGCACATCCGTGAGCCGGAAATCGCGGCCGCCATGGCGGAAGGTGAGGCGTTCGTGGTCGAGGCCGAGCAGGTGAAGCAGGGTGGCATGGAGATCGTGAATGTGGACTTTGCCATCGACGGCTTCGTAGCCGAGCTCGTCGGTCACGCCGTGGATGTGGCCGGCTTTCACGCCGCCACCGGCCATCCACATGGTGTAGCCTTTGTTGTTATGCCCGCGCCCGTCCTGACTGGCATCGTCCGGTGTGCGACCAAATTCGCCGCCCCAGAGCACGAGCGTGTCATCCAGCAAGCCACGTTGATCGAGATCCTGGAGCAGTCCGGCGATGGGTTTGTCGATCTGGGCGCAATTGCGGATCATGCCGCTGTAAAGTGAGCCGTGCAGATCCCACTCGAGGTGGCTGATCTCGATGAAGCGCACGCCTGCCTCGGCGAAACGTCGTGCGAGGAGGCATTGTTTGCCAAAGGTCTCCGTGGGCGATTTGTCCGCGCCGTAGAGCTGGAGGGTTTCTTTGCTCTCGCCGCTGAGATCCATCACACGCGGCAGCTCGCCCTGCATGCGAAAGGCCAGCTCATAACTGTCGATGATGCCTTCCACACGAGGATCGGCGGTTTGGGTGAGCAGATCTCGATTCATCGCCTGGAGCAGATCGAGTTGCTCACGCTGCGCGGAGTTTTGCAGGCGTGGATTGGTGATGTCGCCGAGCGTGAGCTTGGCACCGGGTCGGTTTGCATCGCCGAGCAGCGTGGCGGAGCATGCGGCGGGCAAAAACGAGCTCGAGTAGTAGCGCAGGCCGCCGAGCGCGGTGAGGGGATTGATGGAGATGAATCCCGGCAGATCGGCATTCTCCGTGCCGAGCCCGTGCACGGCCCACGCGCCCATGGAGGGTCGCACAAACTGAAAACTTCCGGTGTGGAGTTGCTCCAGCGCCTGCGGATGGTTTTCGTTATCCGTCGTCATGCCACGCAGCAGGCAGAGCTTGTCCGCGTGCTTCGCGATCTCCGGCATCAGCTCCACCACGTCGATACCACTCTGCCCATGTTTGGCGAATTTCCACTTCGAGCCGAGCAGCTTCACGTTGCCTCGTCGTCCTTGCTGGCCCGTGCGTTTCGTGAGTTCCGGCTTGGGATCAAACGTCTCCATTTGCGACGGCCCGCCGCGCATGCAGAGGAAGATGACGCGCTTCGCCTTTGCTGGGAAATGTGCCCCCTGCGCATGTGCGAGACCCGAAAAGGCCAAAGCACCGAATCCGGCGCTGGTGTGGCGGAGAAAGTCTCGACGGGTGTGGAGGGAAGGCGAGTTCATTTTTTGGCACGAGGCTTGGCGCTTGGCTTCACATGGCTGGCGAGTTCCGCCTCGATCTGCGCCACGGTGGGCAGGCTGGCTTTAAACTCGGCTGGCAGGTTTTCCACGAGCTGTGTGGCCCATTGTGCCACGCCGATGGGCTTTTCGATGCCGCGCAGCGCATACTCAACGACGAGCTTGTTCCGGCCTTTGCACAGAAGCAGTCCGATGGTGGGCTGATCATCCGCGTGACGGAGTAGATCGTCCGCTGCGGAGAGGTAAAGATTCATCTGCCCAGCGTCTCCAGGCTGGAACTCGCGGTTCTTCAGCTCAACAACGACATAACGCCGCAGCCGCAGATGATAGAAAAGCAGGTCGAGATAAAAATCCTGGCCTCCTACTTCCAGATGCAGCTGTTTGCCGACAAAGGCGAATCCCGCGCCGAGTTCGAGCAGGAAACGCTGGATGTGATCGACGAGCGCCTGCTCTACCTCGCGCTCGCGTCGCGGATCACCCGTGCCGATGAAATCGAAGAGATACGGATCTTTGAAGATCTGCGCCGCGAGATCGGAGTCCGCTGGCGGCAGAGTGAGCTGGAAGTTGTTCTGCGCCTTGCCCTCGCGCCGATGCGCCTGGGCTTCGATTTGCAGGCTGAGAATGGAGTGCGACCAGCCATACTGCGCGGTTCTTTGCGCATACCACAGCCGCTCCTGCGGAGTCGTGAGCTTGTCGAGCAGGGCGAGGTTTTGATACCAGCCTATTTGTGCAAGAGCCTCTTGCACAATTTCCCCGTCCGGCCATGCAGCGGCAAAGGCACGCATGTACTTGAGGTTGCGAGGCGAAAGTCCGCTCATGTCTGGGAATGCCTGGCGCAGGTCCCCTGAAAGGCGGTCGATGACCTTCGCGCCCCAGCCCTCGGCCTGCTGGCGGGCCAAGATGGAGCGGCCCACATCCCAATACGCTACCACCATCGCCGCGTTGGCCGCCAGCACCGTGCGCAGACGTGCCTGAGTGAGGCGGCTTTTGATCTCGCCCAGAAGACTGCCGTAGCCCTCTGGCATGTCACCCTTCGGAGCCACGGCGGTGAATCGTGCCTCTTCACGGGCTCGACCACGAGAACGACGCTCAGGCGGCTGGGTGAGGGCTTGTCGCTTGGATTTGCGAGAGGCGGGCATGGTGGGAAAGGGAATCTATCTCAGCACCCGAAACTCCGCCGAAGCCAGCACGGTCTGGCACAGGCTGGTCCAGCGTTCATCGGAGGCATTTTGGCCGAGGAATATGGAAGCGCGGTGGATCTCGATCTCGGTGGGCTTTCGGGCAAAGGCCAGCTCATACAAACGCGCGAGACGCGAGGGCGCATCCTTGCCGCCCGTCGTCACACGACGTGCGAGATGCCCCGCTTGCTCGATGATCCACGGGTTGTTCATGAGATGAAGTGCTTGTGCGGGCAGGGTGCTCTCCTCACGCTGCGCCACGGGTCGCTCTGGCGGTGCGAAATTGAAGAGGGTAAAGATTTCCGGCAGTGTGCCGCGCACGACGGGCAGATAGACGCTGCGATGATCATCGACGATGTCTGCCGTGGTCATGAAGGGTTTGAAGGTGAAAAGCTCGGCGTCCCGCTGCGGATGATAGCGATCCAGAAAGGGTTTCTGCGGCGGATACGGATCGAGTTGGCCGCTCACGGCGAGCACGGCATCGCGCAGCGCCTCGGCCTCGATCAAACGTGGCGTCATGCGGGAGAGCCAGACGTTGTCCGGGTCCGCATGGTGGGTGCGTGCGGATGACTGGCAGTAGGTGCGGCTGAGCACGATTTCTTGGATGAGCCACTTCACCGACCAGCCTTCCTCCATGAACCGCACCGCGAGGAAATCGAGCAACTCCGGGTGCGATGGACGCGCGCCCGTGATGCCGAAATCATCCGGCGTGGTGACGAGCGCGCGGCCAAAGAGTTTTTGCCACACGCGGTTCACCATCACGCGGGCGGTGAGTGGATTGTCACGATGCGTGAGCCACTGCGCGAGTTCGAGACGTCCGCTTTGCTTCGCAGACGGTGCTGGCACATCCTTGATGGAAATGGCACGCAGGAAGCCGCGCTGCACCCTGTCGCCGAGGTTCGTTGTCTCGCCACGGATGTGGATGCGGCTGTCCTCCGCCTTGTCGCGGTCACGAGCGCCCATGGCCCACGCGGGTTGCGGTGGCGCGGCGTCTTGCAGTTCCTCCACCCCCTTTTCTAGCGCAGTCACTTTCACATTCCAATCCGCCACCTTCGCCTCCATCTCAGCGATCTCGGCGGCGAGTTTGTCCTTCTCTTCGCTCTTCAGCGTCGCTAGCAATCGTTTCTTCTCGGGGATGCGTTTGGACACACCGTAGCGAGCCGAGCGGGCCTCATGCATCGCCAGCATGTCCGCATCCAGCTTCTTGAAATAGCCCAACGCCGCCGGTGCGAGCTTCTCCGCATCCGCGCCGAGCGCATGCCATTCCGTGTGATGAAACGCCGTGGCCTTGATGCCGCGCGGGCCGTAACCGTGGAGCGGCTGCGTGCTGCGCAGGATGCCCGCCAGCGCGTAGTAGTCCGCCGTCGGGATGGGATCAAATTTGTGATCGTGACAGCGTGCGCAGGCCACGGAAAGGCCGAGCACGCTGCGGCTGATTGTTTCGATCTGCTCGTCGATCACATCCATGCGGTAGATCTCCGGCTTCTGCTCCTCCAGTGCCTTCGCGCCCAGCGCAAGAAAACCCGTGGCCGTGAGCAACTCATCTCGCCGCGTCAGATTCTCAGCGGGCATCAAGTCACCGGCGATCTGCTCACGGATGAACTCATCGTAAGCTTTGTCGTTATTGAATGAAGCGATGATGTAATCGCGGTATCGCCACGCGTTGTAAAACATTACATTTCGGTCGCGGCCGTTGCTGTCGGCGTAACGTGCCAAGTCAAGCCAATGGCGCCCCCAGCGCTCGCCGAATTGAGGACTCTTCAAAAGAGCGTTTACGATCTGCGGCAAGTCAGCTTTTCCAGGCACCTCCGCAGGTGGCAGGCCGGTCAGATCAAACGAGAGCCGCCTCATTAGGCTGCCAGCGTCCGCATCAGGATTTGGCGTGAGCTTCTGCTGCTCCATCTTCGCGAGGACAAAGTGATCCAGATCTCGCAGTGGCCAGTCCTTCGCCTTCACCGGTGGCAGCGCCGCTTTTTTCGGCGGAACGAGAGACCAATGCACCTCCGCGCCCATCGCAGGAAGGACGATCCACATCAAGCATGGCAGGAGGCAGCGCATGACATTCAGCGATTCATAAACTCAGCACTCCGAGCCGGAGCGGACACACGTCCCTTCGCGTCCACGGCGCTGACCTCGAATACATACGTCGCCCCGATCAAAAACTGGCGGCTGAGGTCGAGTTTTTGCCCTGATATCGCGATGCTGGCGAGGGACAGAACTTCAGTGTCTGCGTAATCCGCCGGCGCCGACACATCTTGCGCCACGCGCCACGCATCAATACGCCGGTTCGCGGGTGTGATGACGACGAGCGAATCATTCCCCACCGATGTCATGCCTGCATTGCCGCCGCGGAGACTCGCCAAAACGTGCGCCTTGCTCCCATTCCCATCAGCGGAGAGGTAAAGACGGCAATGGTTCTTTGTGTGCGCCGTGAGCAGCGCGAGCCCGCCATTCGGCAGAAGCTGCAAAGTCGGTAACTCATCAGGTTGATTCGGGCAAAACAGCACGCCATCATCACGTTCATCCTCCCCGTGATTCGCGTGCTTTGCCTTCTTTCGCTCTGGTTCACATGCTCGCTGCATGGGGCATCGAAGCCAAACATCATCTTCATCCTCGCGGACGACTATGGCTGGGGGGATCCGGCTTGTTACGGGCATCCGTATGCGAAGACGCCTAACATCGACCGCCTCGCGCGGGAGGGCACACGGTTCACGCAGTTCTATGCCGCTGGCGTGACCTGCTGCCCGGCACGCACGGGCCTCATGACGGGCAAACGTCCGGCGACCTTTGCGAAGTATCCGGCCAGCTTTGGCTTTGGGGATCGCGTGACGGTCACGGAGCTGATGAAAAAGGCCGGCTACGCGACGGGACACTTCGGCAAATGGCACATTGGGCCGAGCGAGACACCGGGAACGTATGGCATCGTCGTGATCGGCTCCGACGAGGAAAATGCGGCACCAAAGCCTGTCGATGGAGGCAAGGACACGCGAATCTATGACAACGCCATCGCCTTTCTGGAGAAGCATAAGGACGTGCCCTTCTACATGAATGTGTGGGGCCACATCACGCATCATCCCATCCAGCCGCAGCAGCGTTTTGTGGATGAATTCGCCAGTTTGAAGGTGAAGGACGCCGACTTCTCCGCCTACCAGCGCGAGAAATTTGCCACGGTGCGAAAACACGGCGGCGATGTGGACGAATCCATGCGGCGCTTCCTCGGCGAGGCCTTCTCCATGGATCAGGACATCGGGCGCCTGCTGGCAAAGCTCGACGAACTCAAACTCACTGAAAACACCCTCGTCATCTTCAACAGCGATCAAGGCCCGTCATCGCCGCAGGACGTGCTGCGCGAGCGCACCGCTGCGAATGCCGCCAAGAAGCCGCTTTCCCCTGAAAAAGCCCGTCTCGCGCATCATCTACTCGGTTACGCCGGTCCCGAGGTCCGAGGCGGAAAACATGGCGACTACGAAGGCGGCGTGCGCGTGCCCTTCATCGTGCGCTGGCCCGGAAAAGTGCCCGCAGGCCGCGTGGACGCCCAATCCGTGCTCAGCGGCACCGACTGGCTGCCGACCCTGTGTGCTATCACCGGCGTGACCATCGACGCGACTGACTTTGATGGCGAAAACGTCTCCACAGCCCTCCTCGGCGGCGTCCACGTCCGCACGCAGCCACTGTTTTGGAAAGTGAACTCCGAGAAAGCCGATCCCACCATGCGCTGGCAAAACTGGAAGCTCCACGTCCCGCACCGTGCTCGCGGCGAGGTCGAGCTTTACGACCTCTCCACAGACCTGGGCGAGCGTCACAACCTCGCCTCACAAAAGCCCGACCTCGTCCGAGACCTCACCACCCGCCTCAAAGCCTGGATCGACACGTTGCCGAAGACTTACGAGCACGGGGATGTGAAGGAGAACTGAAGAATGTTCATGGGTGATGCGCTTTCCATCAACACCAGCGTGACATGGACTGCGGCTGCCGCAGTCCATGTCAGAGGTGCTATCCTCACTTCACCCGTTCCACATCGATCACCCTCGCATTCAATTTCGGCGCATCGTGGATGTAGAGCAGCTTGCCGGGGCTGACCTCGCGGATGCTGGTGTAGTTGAAGCCGACTTTTTCGCTGATGACGTGATGCACTGGCCAGGTTTGGCCGCCGTCGAGGCTGAACATGAGGCAGCTTGCGGGGCGGCCGTAGCTGCAGGCAAGCACGCCGTTGCTCATGAGCACGAGATCGGGCAAAACGCGGCCGACTTCGAGTTCGACGGGCTTGGTCCAAGTCTTGCCGGCATCGTGGGAGAACATCTGCTTCATGCGGCTATTCCGATCTCCGCGAATGACGGCGGTTTGCTCGGTGGCGCTGAGGCGGCACACGGCGGGCTCACCACCGGGGCCGATGGTGCTGAAGTAAGTCCACGTCTTGCCTTCATCGGTGCTGCGCATGAGGTGGGACATGCGCACGGTGTTGTTGCGGCCATCGGGCAGCTTCACGGCCTTGCGACTCCACACGACCATCGTCGCGCCGCCATCGGCATCGTTCCAAATGTGGCGCTCGCAGATGATTTGATCGCCTTTGGACTCGTTGGTGAACTCTTTCGGCAAACGGATCTCGTTGTCGATCATCTCAAAGCTCGTCGCATCGGCATTGAGATGCACCGTTTTGCCCGTGACGCGTCCGTCCGGCTGCGTGCGAGTCCAGCGTGACACCGCGAGGATTTTTCCATCGGGACGGCGCACACATGGCAGCGGCGTGGTGTCGAGTTGGTCGAGTCCGGGGATCGGCGTCCATGTTTTGCCTGCGTTGGTCGATTTGAGCAGCCCATACGGCTCATAGAAGGCATCCGGCCCTTGGGAGACGCTCATGAGGAGCAGTCCGCGGCCCATGTCGTAAAGATAAGGCCGCGTCTGGCGGATGTCGTCGCGTGGAATGTCCCATGGCTCGCTGAGGGTGAGCTTGATCGGCGATGGCGGCAAAGGCGCGGTTATCTTGCGCGTGCCGAGCTTCACCGACTGCCAGATCGCCTCGCCCGTGGCGGTTTTGGCGCTCGATCCGAACTGGATGAAGGCCTCCGGCGAGTCCGCAGGCTTCCAGAACGCGCCCTGGCCTTCCACCTTCTTCACGCCATCGAGCCACATCTCCAGGTCCGTGCCGCGAATGACGAGGCGGTAGGTGTGGAAGCGGTTCGTTGTGTCCATCGGGATGAAGCGGTCCGTGTGGCTCGCCGCTTGATTCGCGAAGAGCACGAGTCCTTCCTGATGCCGCCCATCACTGACGAGCACGGAGACCGGCGCCCCATCCCGCCACGGCCACAGCGAGGCGGAGGTTTTGTTCTTTTGCGATCCTGTTGTCGAAAACACCTTCGCCACGACTTCGACGATGATTTCCTCATCTGCGATCGGCTTCCAAGCCGCGCGGAAGTTCGCGAACGCCTTGTCATCATCGGTCAAACGCAGGCCGTCGGCCTCGAGCTTGGCCTTCGGTGTGCCCGCCGTGGACCACGGCGCGGCCGGCAGCGCTTTGGCATCGTAGTTCACGAGCCAGCGAATGTCGTCTGCCTGAAGGGACGCAACAGAAACGATAAAAACGGTGCATAGAAGGCGCTTGGAGGGAGGCATGGCACACCAACGCGGCAGTACGCTCAAACATGCTTGCCCGGCACAATTCACGCCTTCAACACACTCTTCCGCCAGCTGTTAATGCCTTCTTGGAACAGTTCGTCCTTGAGTTTCGTGCCCAGACCGCTGCCGGTGGGCAATTGCGCTTTTCCGTTCGTGATGACCGGCAGCGTATCGACCAGTTTGTCATAGAACGAGCGGATGTGCGCCCGCACCGTCTCCTGGAAGACGACATTGGCGGATGAAGCGGCAAGGTGCAGACCGCTGAACAAGGTCAGCGGGCCGGTGCAGTCGTGAATCGTGGCGGGCACGTTGAAAGATTGCGCCATGTCGATAACGCGCCGTGTTTCGCTGATGCCGCCGTTCCACGTCGGATCGACCATGCAGTAGTCGCAGGCCTGGGCTTGCAGCACGCTCAGGTATTCTTTGCGACCGAGCAGCATCTCGCTCGCGGCGATGGGCAGTCCGCTGCGCCGGCGGAAATCGGCCAGCGTGGCGGTGTTATCGACGCGCAGCACATCTTCAAGCCACAGCGGTTTGATCTCGCGCAGCGCTTCCGCAATACGCAGGGCGGCGGGCAATTGAAAAAACGCGTGGCCTTCGATGGCGATGTCCATTTTCATGCCCACGCGTTCGCGAATCTCGCGCAGTGGGTTCATCGCCTCTTCCACGTCCGTCCACGAGATGTGCAGACCGCCATTCCGATGCGCGGCACGATCAAACGGCCACAGCTTCATCGCCGTGATGCCTTCGGCGAGCAATTCCTCGGCGAGATCGCCAGCGGCGAAATGCGAGGCCCAGTTGTCTTGAAGCGGGCCTTTGGAGCCGATGTCGCCGTAGCCAGGCCATCCTGGATGACGTGGAGCATCACTTGTGCCCGCCACCGCGCCGTAGCTCGGTCCGCCGCTGGTGTTATAGACCGGAATCGCATCACGCACCGGCCCGCCGAGCAGTCGATACACCGGCTGATTGCACGTCTGACCAAGAATGTCCCACAACGCCAGATCAATGGCCGAAAGCGCCCGCATCTCCGCGCCAGGATGCCCAAACGGCGTGCAGCGCTCATAGAGGAAGCGCCAATGCGCCTCGATGGCTAGTGCATCGGCTCCAAGCAAACGCGCTGCCATCCAATCGTGAATCAAAGCCGCGATGGCATGCGGGGTGTAATACGTCTCACCACAGCCGACGAACCCATCTTCCGTATGAATGCGGACGAGCAGCAGATTCGGCATGATGCCTGAGGGGATGGCGGTTTCGATGGCGGTGATGCGGGACATGGCGTGGATCAATAGGAGAAGATTTGGTGGGAAATGGCGAACGAGATCACCCCATAAAAAAATGTCTCTGCAAAAGCCTCGGCATTGCCCAGCACATCGCGAAAGTGAACGTAGCGGAGGTGGGAGCCGAAACGACGGAGGGTGGCGGGAATATCGCCACCCATGGCCACAACGGTGCCCTGGCAGAAACAAAGGGATGCTCGATTTGCGCCTTGGTTTGCCGCAAGGACTCCAGTTCCGGGCCTGGGTGCCTCATCGTGATCTCCTCCACGCCGCACTGGGCCGCGAGGGCCAGAGGATGATCGTTGAGCGGCGTGAGTACGGAGGTGAGGCGCATGAGCGGGACGGGATGGATGACGTGAGGGCACTTCATGGCGGCCACCAACCGTGAACGGTCACCACCAGGGATTGCTGTCACAGCCGAGACAGATGAACGTCGATCATCTCATTGGATACATTGGCTGTTTTTCTCATGTTGGCTGACATGCGAAACTCCAGCTTGGCGGGGCGCGTTCTGTGTGAAAGCATGAATCCTCACGCCATGAAGCTCCATTTTGCCTCTCTGTTTGTCCTGACCAGCCTGCCGCTGCCTGCGGCGGGAGATTTGTCGAAACCCATCGAGGCACTGCGAAGCGTGCAGAAGGAGGGGCAGGGGAACGAGGCGGCAGGGAAGGCGTGGCAGGAGATCGTGAAGGCGGACGCGGTGAATTTGCCGGAGGTGCTCAAGGGCATGAACGGGGCGAACCCGTTGGCCGAGAACTGGCTGCGCGCGGCGGTTGGCGTGATCGCGGATGAGGCACTCAAGGCGAAAAAGATGCCGGTGGAGACGCTGGTGTCGTTTTTGAAGGACACGAAGAACAGTCCTGGCGCTCGCGTGGTGGCGTTTGATCTGATCCAACGCGCGGATGCGAAGCTGGCGGAGGAATTGACGCCCACACTTCTCAATGACGTGAGCAGTGACTTGCGCCGCCATCCGGTGGCGAAGCTGATCGAGGCGGGGGATTCAGCTTTGGATAAAAAAGACAAAGAAACGGCCATCGCGGCCTTCACGAAGGGCCTGAGTGGTGCGCGTGATGAGGATCAGATCAAGGCGCTGACCAAGAAACTGCGTGACTTGGGGCAGGCGGTGGATTTGCCGAAGCATTTTGGGTTCCTCATGAGCTGGAAGCTCATGGCGCCGTTCAGCAATGCGGATCGGGCGGGTTTTGAAACCGTGTATCCCCCGGAAAAGGAGCAGCATTTTGATGCCTCTTACGAAGGCAAGAGCAAGAAGGTGGAGTGGGTCGATTTCACCAGCAAAGACGAGTATGGCAAGATCGACTTCAACAAGCCCTTCGGCATGGAAAAGAGCGCGGTGGGCTACGCGGCAGCGGATTTCTTCAGCGACAGCGACCGTCCGGCTGAGATCCGCATCGGCTGTAAAAACGGCTGGAAGGTGTGGCTGAACGGTGAGTTGCTGTTTGCCCGGGATGAGTATCACCGCGGGGCGAAACTGGATCAGTACAAGCTGCCTTGTCAGCTCAAGAAGGGGAAGAACACGATCCTCGTGAAGTGCTGCCAGAACGAGCAGACGGAGCAGTGGACGGTGGAATGGGAATTCCAACTGCGCATGTGCGATGCGACGGGAACGGCGATCCTGGCAGCGAAGTGATGATCTAACCGAACAATGACCATGAAGACTATCTCAATTTGTGTTTGGATGTGCCTTGCGACGGGTGTGGCGAAGGCGGACTGGCTGCAATTTCGCGGGCCAAACGCGGCAGCGGTTTCCACGGAAGCGAAAGTCCCCGCAGAGGAATTGAAGATCGCCTGGACGGCTGATTTGCCTGGGCGAGGACTTTCGGCACCGATTGTGGTGGGCGAACGTGTGTTTGTGACGTGCTCCAGCGGCCCTGGGCAGGAGACGCTGCATGTGTTTTGCTTTAACGCGGCAGATGGATCGCAGCGCTGGGAGCGTGCGATGCGTGCCACGGGGCGCACGATGTCTCACAACAAGACCTGCGTGGCCGCGAACACACCTTGCAGCGATGGTGACCGGGTCTTCGCGCTTTTTTCGTCGAATGACCTCTTCGCCTTCGATCTCGACGGAAATCTGCTCTGGCTGCGTGGGCTGACGTTTGATTATCCAAACGCGAGCAACAGCCTGGGGATGGCGCAGTCGCCGGTGGTGATCGACGGGACGCTGGTGGTGCAGAGTGAGAATGACAGCGAGTCTTTCGCGGCGGGCCTGGATGTGGCCACCGGGCAGAACAAGTGGAAACTGGAGCGACCAAAGGCTGCCAATTGGTCGAGCGCGACGCTTTGGAAGGGCGCGGTGGCCTTGCAGTCGAGCAAAGGCATCCTGGCCGTGGAGCCGAACACGGGGAAAACGGTGTGGAATTACAGCGATGGCGCGAGCACCACACCCTCAAGCGTGGTGACGGGTGAGGTGCTGTATGCGGTGTCACATGGCATCACAGCGCTGGCCCCTGAGAAGGACTCGGTGACGCAGCTTTGGCGCAATGAGAAGCTGAATCCGGGCACGGCGAGTCCGCTCGTGCTGGGGGATTACATTTATGTGGTGAATGGCGCTGGAGTGCTGATCAAGGCGAGCCTCAAGAACGGTGATGAATTGTGGAAGCTGCGCCTGAAAGGGCCCTTCAGCGGATCGCCAGTGGCGGCTGGGAAGCGCATCCACATTGTGAATGAACGAGGTATCTTTCAAACCATCGACCCCGAGGCCCCGGAGGGCAAGGTGGCGCAAGAAATCGAGCTCAAAGAGTCTGTTTTAACGACGCCGGCGATCTCGGATGGCGCGATCTATTTGCGCAGTGACTCTAAGCTCTGGAAGGTGCAATAATGCCAATGTCTGACGAACCTGCGTATGAGCCGGAGGAGCTTGATATCTCGATCTCAAATCAGGTCGAGCAGGAAACCTCGCGTGCGTTGAGCAAGGAGACCCGCCAGGTGCTACTGGCGGTGCTGCTGGTGGCCGCGTTCATGGCGCTGGCGCATTTCACGCCGCTAAAGGCGTGGATCACGAATGTGCAAATCTGGAAGAACTTGGTGCGTGAATTTGGCTGGGGAGCGCACGCGGTGTTTGTGGCAGCTTGCGCAGGAGTAGTGATGCTTGGCGTACCTCGGCTGCCCCTGTGCGCGGTCGCAGGACTAATCTTTGGCTTTGGCGAGGGGCTGGCACTGTCGCTGGCAGGGTCAACATGCGGTTCGTATGGCGCGTTCGTGCTTTCGCGTCATGGTTTTCGGCGCGCGGCTGAGTCACGAGCGGAGAAGTGGCCATGGCTCAAGAAGTTGCTCAAAAAGCCCTCGATCATGCGATTGTTCTGGGTGCGGCAACTCATGGTCCCCGGACTAGTGTTGAATGTGCTGCTGGGCATGACACCCGTGAAGCACAGCAGGTTTTTGCTTGGCACCCTGATGGGTTATATGCCGCTGAACGTGGCATTCAGCCTTGTGGGAAGCGGTCTTGGCAAAGGAAGCTTGACTCAGACGATTGCGCAGTTGCTCGCCGCGATGGCGGTGATCAACATCGCTGCGTGGTTGGTTTACCGCGTGATGAAGAAGCAGCGTGGCGCGTGAGCTCCAATGATTAGAAGCGATTCAGGGAGCGACCAGAGGACAGCAGCTTTGTCAGCGCTAATCCGGAGGGGCGTAGTTGAAGAAATTTAGAGATGTCAACTCGTCAGAAGCCGTGAAATCGAAGAAGGTTCAGCCTGAAGTTCAGTCTTTGAATAAAAACATATAAAATAGAGTTGCAGGGGGCCGGAGTTGTACTAATCTAGTTATCCGCTAGCGAAAAACAGCGGCTGACGAGAAGAGTGTTTGAGCGGCAACAGCAGCTTTAATTTTCTAGGAATCAGAATCGATCTTTCAGAAAACAAAAGCAGCAGAAGCAAGGTGAAAACCGAGCGATGCTGTTAGAAAACAAAAGGCTAAATTGTGCGCTGCGCGAATAGATGCGCAGGTGCTTGTGGTTTAAACAAGCACAGTCAACGGGCTGACCTTAACAGGTTGGCCAAAATATTTTTGGAGAGTTTGATTCTGGCTCAGAACGAACGCTGGCGGCGTGGATAAGACATGCAAGTCGAACGGAACATTATGAGTAGCAATACAAGTGATGTTTAGTGGCGAACGGGTGC
>JAPLUL010000182.1:0-2141 GCA_026397635.1 Verrucomicrobiota bacterium
GTCCAATCCGACGCAGGAACACTGAACATCAACGGCGGCATTACCGGTGCCTTCCCGCTGACCGTCGAAGGGGCAGGTAATACCATCATCAACGGCATCGTTGGAACCGCGGCTGGCACGATCATCAAGAATGACGCAGGCACCCTGAGCCTGAACAACGCTAACACCTACACCGGTGCCACCACCATCAACGCTGGCACAGTGACCGTCACCAACGCAACCGGCCTGGGAACCACCGCAGGAGCCACGACCGTGACGGCTACAGGCGCTGCGCTGAACATCAATGGCGTTAGTGTTGCTGAAAACCTGACCCTGAACGGCACAGGAGTTGCCACCACAGGAGCCTTGGCTGGCACGGGGACTTCTGCAGTCACTGGAACAGTGGCCCTTGCGACCAACAGCTCCATTGGAGCCGCGAGTGTGACAGACATCCTGACCCTCGGCGGCATCGTTTCCGGAACCGGCACGAACCTCACGAAAGTCGGGGCAGGCACCGTGATCCTTTCGGCCGCCAATACCTACACCGGCACGACGACCATATCCGCTGGCACGCTCCAAGTGGGCGCTGGTAGCACGACGGGCACCATTAGCACGACGGGCACCATCACCAACAATGGAGTGCTCGCCATCAATCGCATTGATGATTATGCTGTGAACGCCGCACAGACGATCACGGGAACAGGCTCCGTTCAGCAGAACGGTTCAGGCACCACGACTCTCACCGCCGCAGGGAACAACTACACTGGTGCCACCCTCGTCAGCAATGGCGAACTCCGCGCTACGCTGAACGGTACCAGTTCCGTGACAGTCGGCGAGAGTGGCGGCACGCTTGCTAATGCAGCGACTTTGGCAGCCACTGGCACCGTCAACGGATCTGCCAGCATCGGCAGTCTCAACAGCGTCGGTATCCTCGCTCCAGGTGCCACCCCTGCCGCCATTGGCACTCTGACCCTGACGTCCTCCGGAACAGCTCTGACAGTAGCCAGTGGTTCCCAGATTAAGATGGGAATCACCACGGCAACCGTCGCGGCTGATGCGGGCATCTTGGGTGCCTTGACTGCGGCCAGCTATGTCAGTGCTTCGGACTACATCACGAATACCACCCCTGCCTGGGCGGCAACTTCGGGAGTGACTCCTGGCAATCATGACTACCTCAATCTCACCACCGGCTCGATTTCCTTGGGAACTCGTTCCAGTGGCACCTTGGGCAGTGGCACGGTCTCGATCACCAGCCTTGGCGGCTACACCGGTGTCCAGGGGGATGTGTTCAATCTTCTCGATTGGCAGAGTGTCACCATGAGCGGCACCTTCACCGGGATCAATGGAGGCAATTTCTTCACCAATGGCGGTGTCTGGGGAGATCTTGATCTGCCTACTCTTGCATCTCAACTCTTCTGGGACACCTCCGCTTTTGCCTCCCATGGTGTGCTGGTCGTCGTCCCTGAGCCTTCTCGCATGCTGTTGCTGATGGTTGGCCTCCTCGGCCTCTTCTTCCGCCGCCGCCGCCGCATCGGCTCCTTGTAAACGGCCTCTTCCTCACCTTAAGCCCGGTCCCGTCTTTTGAGGCGTGACCGGGTTTTTTGTTGGGTCAGCATCCCGCACGCATCACGCTGCGCACCGTTGGTCTGCAATGACGCTGGGGGGCGGAGTGAAGACTCCACGGGGTGGGGGGCTCCTTGAAATCGGATTTGGATCCACAAGCCACATCACTTCGGCTTGCGTTAGCTTTCTGGATAACGAGTTGGTAAAAAATTGCGGGTAAAAAAGGGGGGCTTCTGTTTTCCCAGGGCCCACGCATGAAATCGAAAACTGAATCCAGCAGCGCTTGTTTCTCCCGCAGATTCATGGAGGCCCGCAGATTTTCTTCCGACATCATTGGTGGGCCTCTCTGAATCTGCGGCTCATCCCGGAAGTGGGTGCACCGTTTTTGTCCTGCCTGACGAATGCGGCATCAGCCCCCCTCACCTAACCTCTCCCCGCGTTATGTTGCAGATTATGGGATGAGGTGCGCTAAAATGTTGGACCAGGGGATAAGGGAATAAGCAGCATGAAAACAACCCTCCGAAAACGTTACAGCAGTGATTTCAAAGCTCAGATCGTCGATCTCTTCAATCTTGGCAAAACGGTGCCTCAACTCGCAG
>JAPLUL010000040.1:0-11803 GCA_026397635.1 Verrucomicrobiota bacterium
GCGAGTTGAGGCACCGTTTTGCCAAGATTGAAGAGATCGACGATCTGAGCTTTGAAATCACTGCTGTAACGTTTTCGGAGGGTTGTTTTCATGCTGCTTATTCCCTTATCCCCTGGTCCAACATTTTAGCGCACCTCAGACGGCGCCACCTTGATCGATTCACCCCTCGATCAACTCAAGCCGCTGTGGAAGGATGGGCTGGTGAAGTATGATTGAGGCGTAGAGCGAAGGGTAGAGGGCGTAGAGTCAGAATTTGTCCTCATCTTCGATCAAAACACGTCGATTCAGGCGCAAAAACACTGAGCCAGTATCACCATGTTGGGGGAACGACCGGAGGCAACGGTGGCAAAATGGAAACTCTGGTTCTGAAAAATTTCTGATTTGGGGTGGTGTAAGCACCTCCCAAGCCGCCGAGTCCACCGAGTCCGCCGAAGATGATGATCACGGGGCCGGAGCTTTCAGGCATGGCCCACGTCACGCGTTCGGTGAGCCCATCAGGGTTCGGAACTACGGTTTCCGTGAAGGAGGTGACATCGGACCAACTCGTGAGTGTCGTGCTGTTTTGAGGTTGGAAGGCGAAATCGATGGCTGCGCCACGTCGCCGGTCAAAGGAGAGCACGTTGTTCATGCTGCTCGTCCCAATCAAGACGGGCCCGATGGGCACGATCACTTGGCGAGAGAAAAACTGACTGCTCCTGCCGGGCACGAGCGGAGGGGTGCCACTGGCCAGCTCCATGAGATTGCTCATGCCGTCGCCATCGGGATCGCCGAGCGGCCCCGTATCAGCTGTCGGCAGGCCTGCCGAAAACAGACCGGCGCTTTGCTGCCATTCGTCCGCCAGACCGTCAACGCCCACATCGGTGAGCCTGACCAATGTGATGGTGTGCTGGACAGAATGCCCGGCCGCATCCGTGGCATTGACAGTGGTCGTGGCAGAACCACTCGTCGGCAGGTCGATGGTGGTGGACCATGTGCCATCGACAGCACCATCCAGAGTAAAAAGCAACTGCATGGAAGCGGCGCTGCCTGGCACCGTGGCTGAGCAGTTCACGCTACCGGCGGAAGTCGGGTCCGTGTAAGTGCCTTGAAGGGTGACTTGAGAGCGCTTCGACTGAATCTCATTCTGGGCATTGAGATGAGAGATGGTGATGGATGGTGCATTGTCATCCTGCGTGGAGGAAACGGGCTCGCTCCAAGTGCTCTCCACGGAGGCATCATCAGCCCGGCGGTTCTTCACGCGGTAGTGGTAGGGTGTGTCATCTGAGAGCCCGTCAAAAAAGTAGCTCGTTCCAGTGATCCAGGCGCTTTCAGCGAGAACCACGGCAAAGCTGGCGTCCGTGGCACGCTGCACGAGGTATTCACTGGCTCCAGCCACGCTGCCCCAGGCCACCGTGTTGGATAGGCCGGAGGTAAAACCTGGCTCCGTCAGCATGTTCGGAGGCTGCAGAGGCAGTCTTCCAAGCTCAAAACTGGCGCTCCGAGAGGTGATGGCACCGTTTGAAGCTTGTAGAAAGGCGGCGGCTGCGCTTGTCCCGGCAAGCGAGATGACGCCACTCCATACCCCGTTCACAAAATTGCCGGTGACGGAGGGCGTGATCCGGACTGCTGCCCGACCAGGTCGTCGGGGGGCCGAATGCCTCGGTTCCTGCGCCCGACTGCCACGCAGACCACCCGGAGTAAAGGGTTTCGTTGCAGAAGAAAGCCTCGGAGACGGAATCGTTCATGAAGCTGATGTCCACAAGAAGTCCGGAGATGCCATCGTAAGCAAAAGGGTTCTGGGCGGGAATCGCCACCCAGCCGGTGGTTTGCGGCGACCAAGGGCCGGAGCGCAGCACGGTCCACCCGGTGGACTCCCAAGAGGTGGGCGGGTAATAGAGATTGAAATGCTTCACGCGGATGGTGAGGTCGTCAAAGGCACGCGGTGGTAGGCTCGGCAGATGCAGGGCGATGGCAGTGATCGGGCCTCCACCCGTTCCACCCACTTCATTCCCTCGCAGCAGGAACTGGGTGCGGCCTTGCGAATTGGCCGTGTTGAGCACGCCGTTGGTGCTGGAGGTGCTACTGCCCACCTGCGCTCCATTGAAGGGTGCCACGGCGCTCAAGCTGGCCGTTCCGTTGTAACTGGCCGCCGCGTTGCCAAAGAGGTCCAAGGCACTGAGTTGGACCGAGAACGGGTTGTTTTGGAGGATAGTGGCCTGCAGCGGGGACCACTGGAACGAGGCGGCGGGACCGGCCTCCACCACGACGGGGCCTGTGCTGCCGCTGATGCCGCCGGAGGTGGCGGTGACCGTGGCGCTGCCCGCCTGGAATAGTCTCAACGCGACGGCTCCATCGCCTGTTTTGGTCAAGGGTGCCAAATGCTTGCCTCCAGCGCTAAATGAGATCTGGCCGGTGAAGGTCAGCGGATCACCATCCATCGTCCGGGCACGAATTTGCGTGTTGATGACGCTGCCAGAGACCACAGAAGCAGGCACTGGGTCCCAAACCAACTGACCGAGTTCATTATCACGGACGATGGCTGTCTTGGTGGCGTTGGCAAAGCCCGTCGCGGAAGCGGTGAGGGTGAGGTTCTGCGCACCGTCCACGAGGTCGTCATCGACGAGCCAGCAAATCATGTCCACGGAGATGCTCCCGGCAGGCACTGCCACCTCGGAGGGCGTCACGATCAGCTCGGTCTCATCCGAGCTTTGCAAAGTCAGGGTGAGTGGCGCGATGAGCCGACCGCCGAAATAGATGCGGACTCCGAAGCCGGAGCCTGCCCGCTCACGATAATCAAGCGGGTCGTTGTTGAAGCTCAGCACCGGGGATTCATCATCCACGAGGGTGAGAACGGAGGAGGCTGTGGGCCAACCGGGTACGCTGGCGGTCACGGTGAGATTCTTGTCGCCATCCAGCAAGTCGTTGCCGATGACGGTCAGGTCAAAGCTGACGGTCGTCTGCCCGGCGGGTATGGTGATCACCGAACTGGGCGTGTTCGAGAACTTGATCCCAAGCGCCGAGGCGTGGTTGGAGCTGACGAGCACCTCAAGTGCTACCGGCAATGCCTGCCCGATGCTCACGCTACCTGCATTGGACAGGAAACCGGCGTTTTCAGCCAGTGTGGCGGGCATCGTCAGGGTGATGGGCGTGCTTTGCACGTCTGCCACCCAGATATTGGCCGTGGTAGCGCTGAAATTCGTGGCCGAGCCTGTCACCGTGACCTTCTTGGGGCCTGTGAGAGCCGCGTCCGCGACGGGCGTGATGTCAAACACCGCCGTTAAGGCACCGGCAGGAATGGTGACACTGGTCGGCACCATCATGGTGGATGGGGAGGATGACACGAGGTTCACCGTGAGAGCTGAAGCCTCCGGCCTCGGGATGCTGACCCTTCCTGCGCCGGCTTGAGTCCCAGCGTTCTCTGCCAAAACATCTGGCAGCGTGACGCTCACGGGTGGAGGAGGAATGAATCCGGTGTGCTCGCTGAGCACCAATTCGGTCAAGGAAGCCGTCGCCAGACCATAATCACCCCAGCGAAAGGTGCCTAGGTAGGCGCTTCCGCGCTGGCTGCCGTTGAACCAGTTCTTCTGAAGAATGCCCGAACTGGGGGAAATGGCATCGGTGGTGAGTTTTCCAGGGTAGGCATCCAGCCAGTAAAAGCGGTTTAGCGCAGGATCCGGCACCGCCCCCTCGGGCTGAGCAGAGCCGAACAACGGCGGCGGGGTGCCGTATAAGAGCCCCGCGCTGTTCGAAAGCATGGAGATGCGGTATTGGTTATAAAAGCAGGTGTCGGCCGCATAATGCATCACGCCGGAGAAGGTTCCCGAAAGCGTCAGCTCCCCGACCTGGCTCAACCCAGTCGCCCCGAGACTGTGGCGCATGAATTTCATGGTCTGGTAGTCCACGAATCGCGTCGCTGCCACCCGCCCCGGCCCAGCGCTGATGACTTGATCGCATGCCGCCGCCACATCTGGAAGCAAAGAGCCCCCCTGACAGGCGGCGAGCGTGGTCGGTTCGCCACTTTGCGAATCGCGGCGAGCCACCAGCAATGTCTCCAAGGGGGGGCCTTCGGCTACGGCGAGGCTAATGGGCTGCCAGGGCACACCGTTGGCATTCGTGCCGACCGGCACGGGCATGCCCCATGCCTGATCGGTGAGGCTCTTGCTCACGACGGTGCCTCGATTGGCCAGCCCTGTGTGCAGGCGGCCGTCTTTCACGGCAATGCAGCTTCCCATTGCGGGCAGTGCGTGAAACGCTGCAATGCGTTTTTGCTCCGGCAGCATCTCCATCACCTGGCCAGCCCAGAAGCTGACGCGACCATCCCATCCATTGCCAAGATGCGCCGAATCACCGAGAATCGAAAAGAACCTGCGTCCTGCCTTGTCATAGAGCGTAGCCATGTTGCGGGAGAATTGCTGGGCCATCCAGGTGTTGTATCCATGCCCGAGGCTGCTCAGTGAGAGCGCATGCGTGTTGTTCACCGTGCTGGATTCCGCCGTGACGCAGTTAGCAGCCGCGGTCACCACCAGAGAGCCGGATGGCTGCGAAGGAATATGAATCGTCACTGTGGCCTGCCAGTCTGGAGCCAGATCACCGAGGTTCACACTCACATTCCCGCCTGAGACTTGGACACTGCCCAGCGTGGTCGTCACCTGATCGGCGGATGCCACAGAAATGCCGCTCCAGGTGAGCTGCGTGCCTGCTGCCGTGGCTCGTCCCGCATTGCGCACCAGTACGGAGAATGAAACGGGCTGACCAGGGGTGAGATACGACGGTCCGGGCATCTGGCGCACCACGAGGTCAGCCTCATCCGCCTTGGGGGTCATCCGCCAGTCACGAAAACGGATGCTGTCAGCCTTGCAAAGTGCCAGACGATCCCCGCACAAGACGATGTCCGAGCTTCCAACCTCAGGCGGATCTCGTTCTTCCACCGCGGCCATGGTCCGTGCATCCATCGCCACTACCCGTTCCTCGCTGGAACTGTTGCCGACGGCCAGCACGAGCCGTTGCGAAGCCTCGTCGTAGTCCCAGCCTGTCGCGTAATTATACTGTGTGCCATTTGGCAGCAGCGTGATCGCGTCGAACCAGTAAACACCGATCAACAGCAGGCGGCCTTTGCGCTGAAAAATGCTGCTCCCATTCGGAGTCGGAAAACCACCCATCGGGACCGCTGCAGAGATCGTCGATCCCGTGATCTGCTGGCGCTGCATCTGGCATGGGGTGCTGAGCTTGGACTCAATGGCGAACCATTCCCCTTTCTCATTTCCCGGCACGAGCAGGCACGAACTCGAAGGCTGCGCCGTCGAGGCGACAAGGGTGCCGTTCTCATAAACCTCGAAGACGTCCGGCCCGCTTTGCGAAGTGGACGTGACCACCCGCTGAGGCATCCCGGGCAATGCCGCAAACGAGAAGAACGTTTTTGCACCATTCGCATCCGCACCGGCCGGCCAGTCCGCCACCACCGTCCTGGAGGTCAGATCCACCTGCGCCAGCCTCTTGTTGCTGTCGTGGGACACAAACAACTGGCTGCCCGTCGAGGATAATTTCATCTGGCTCAAGGTCGTGCTCGTCGTCACGACAATGGGAGCCTCTACCACGCCGGTGGCTGGGTTCACCGGGGTGATGCTGCCTTCTGTAAGGCAGAAAACTCGATCCGTGGCGGCATCATACACCCGGTCTGTATGGGCAAGATTTACGTCCACATCCGCCTGGGCAGCGGCTTGGCCGAACAAGAATACAAACAACAACAAGAGCAGACTGGATTGGCGCATGCTTAACCGGACAGTACTACTGTGAAGCAGAAAGAATCGAGCGCAAAACATGCTGGCCAAAGGAAATGTCGTCAGGGAGCAACCTTATGACCATCGCCCCTCCTCGGATGCCGTGGCTAACACTGGCACACCCAGAGCCAGCAAGACCGCCGAGGCCGTAGCTTCTCCCTTTCATCTCGGCGGCTGGCTCGCTTCGGACGGCATCCAACCGTCCCGTCCTCCACGCGGAGGCCTTCCACGCTCAAACCGCCTTCACCAACTTTCGGCCGCTCATGGCCAGCTCTATCGCCTGCGCCCGCAGGGTTTCTTCATGGATGAAAAGATCAGTTCAGGGTGACTGGTGGTGGACTCGTTTCGCCTATGTTTGGGATTCTTTTACCGCTAATTTGACGCTAATCAGACGCTAATTCCAAACCAATTGATCAGCGTCAAATTAGTGTCTTATCAGCGGTTAAAATCCTCTGATTGGCTGAATCTGCGCCACGACCGCATCGCAATCTCATCGCTACTGTTTCCCAAGTCGATCTGCACTGGCTGTGGACCATGAGGAGTGAGGATATTGAGTGCCGCGATCATCTTGGAAAAGGCTATGCAACAAGCCCAGTTTGCCAAGATCGAACTCTGGCACCTCCAGAGCCAGGAAGACTGCCGCGGCCGAGGCTTCTCCCTTTCATCTCAGCGGCTGGCTCGCCTCATGCGGTGCGGAACACCTCTGTTTTCTGTTTCGTTAGCTGCTCCAGCTCCAGTCACTTAGACTCTCCCCGCCACGGTAGCTCCAGCATCACCCGGTGCTTGCTGTTGCGGTGGGGTTTGAGGGAGGTGGGGCGCTCGGGGTCGTAACGGCGGACGTGGCGGCGGGCGCAGGTAGTGAGGCCGAGTTCGCGGCGGGCGATGCCTTGAGCGGTGGCGAGGGGATCGGCGGCGTTCAGCGGCACGGCGACTGTGACGGTGGCGAAGGGCAGCTCGATCATGGCAGAGAAATCGCCATGGACGGTCGAGTCCTCAACGGGACTGATCTCGCCGTCGATTTCCAGGGTGAGAAGATAACCGTCCCGTTGGATGATGCGGAGGCCTCCAATCACGACATCCTGCACCGGATTCTCGCCGGAGCCGAGGTGGATCAAATTCTGCCAGGAGGCGAAGCAGAGGTTCGTGACCTCGCCTCCGGCGTCCAGCAGTACCGCCTTGTCCAGTTCGTGCCAATGAGAAACGGCGAAGTCCATGATGGGGTTCACGGCCAGCCGCCCGTATTCCCAGCCGCCGCCCGCGCTGTCCGTCCAGTCTGCGCCGGGATCTTCATCCGCTGGCACCCAATGCGCCTCGATCCGCCACTGCTGCCGCTCATGCGCCGCCGCGTGGGGATCAAGGGTGGCGTGCAGTCCGCTCTGATTGCGGACGAGTTCAAAAACGCGTGAGCCGATGCGAAGCATAATGCCTCCTATTGAAGCTGGATAGCACGCCTGCGTCAATGCCGTGGCAAGGGCGACCTTGGATGGCAGCGCTATCAGGTTTGCCCTGTCTCCATTGAATTATGATGAGCGTCCAACTCGGTTAGATGGTCGTCTATTTGAGTTGGATGATCGTCTAACTCAATACGACTGGCGTCGAAGTCGAATGCGTGGCTCAAACAGGTCATTGGACGGTTTTCCAAGGCGAATGGACGGCGGGTAAACGGCCTGGGATGAAGCGAAAAGGCGAATAAAAAAAGTTTAAATGCCGTTTGCCGTCGATGGTCTGAAGCAGCTCAACCTTAAACCGATATGCCAGTGCCGGAGACAACAGAGGAAGAAGCAGCCCGATGGGATGACTCACGTTTATCGTGGGATATGGAAGGGCTTTTTTGGGATGGTCCGGTGCCGGAGGCGGTTCGCAACCTAACAACCGTCATGGCTGACCCAAATACGAAACCGATGAGTCCTGCGATGTTGCAGGAAGACAAAAAAGCGATCCACGACATCGTGGTATTCCTTTCACCTCACCGCGGCCCAAAACTCCAGCGGATAAACGCTGCAAGCAAGCCTGCCGCTTGATTTCCGATGTGGGAAATACAGGCCGTGATTTCACCAACGCCAAGGCCTCTCGCGCCAAGCGCTCCAGCCGGGAGGCCGTGGCGCAGTCGATTTGCTTTTAGGTCTGATCAATTTCGAGGGCTAAAGCACTCATGGCAGGATCATAACGCCTCCGTGAGGTTCGCCACCAGTGTCCAGTCCTCATGTGCCATGCGCCGTCATGATTGTTGATTTCCCACAGATTCAAGAAACCGGTGGCGCATGCGGGTCGAGGATCATGGGAAAAGCCCGGCGGATCGCATGGCGAGGGCTGGGAGATCAGGCGGCATGAGCGGCTTCGGGGGCAGATTCGGCGGCAGGAAATGGCGGTGGCGCGCTGGCCTGCGCCCCAGCGCTTCGCAGTTGCCTTGCGGCGCTATCTGCTGACTATCCAGCGCCCCAATCTGATCCTCCGATGTTCTCCTCCCTCACCGAAAAACTCGAACTCGCCTTTAAAAAGCTGCGCGGCCAGGCCCGCATCAGCGAATCCAACGTCTCCGACGCCATGCAGGACATCCGCATGGCCTTGCTGGAGGCGGATGTGGATTTCAAAGTGGCGAAGGAACTCGTCGAGGCCGTCAAGGCTCAGTCCGTCGGCGCGGAGGTGCTGCGCAGCGTTTCTCCCGGCCAGCAGATCGTCAAAATCTTCCACGATGAACTCGTGAAGATTCTCGGCGTGGCGGTGGCGCTCAATGTCGATCCGCCGCAGCGCATTTTGATGACCGGCCTCAATGGCGCGGGCAAGACGACCACTTCCGCGAAGTTGGCCGCCTGGCTCAAGAAGCAAGGCCGTCGTCCGCTGCTCCTCGCGCTGGATTTGTACCGTCCGGCAGCCATCAAGCAACTCCAGGTGCTCGGCCAGCAGCTCAATGTGCCGGTATTTGCCCCGGCGGAAGGCGAGACCGATCCAGTGAAGGCCGCGAAGGCCTCACTCATTTGGCTCAAGGAACAGGGCAGCGGCGTGGCCATCTTTGACACCGCCGGTCGTCAGGATCTCGACGAAGAACTGCTCGCCGAGCTGAAAAAAATCCGCGAGATCGTGCAGCCGAACGAAACCCTGCTCGTGGCCGATGCCGCTACCGGCCAGCAGGCGGTGAGCGTGGCACAGAAGTTCAACGACGCGGTCGGCATCACCGGCCTGATCATGACGAAGCTCGATGGCGACGCGCGTGGCGGTGCTTTGCTCTCCATGCGCCAGGTCACAGGCCGACCAGTGAAGTTCCTCGGTGTGGGCGAAAAGATCGACCAGCTCGAAGTCTTCCACCCGGACCGCATGGCCCAGCGCATCCTCGACATGGGCGATGTCGTCAGCCTCGTGGAAAAAGCGGCGGAGGAGATCGACGAGAAGGAGGCCATGAAGATGGCCGAGCGCATGCAAAGCAATAAATTCGACTTCAACGACATGCTTCAGCAGATGCGCATGATGAAGAAGCTCACCTCCGGCGGCGGCATGGGCGGCCTGCTGGGCATGCTGCCCGGCATGAGCAAGATGAAGGACGCCATCGGCCCCGACGCCGACAAAAAAATGAAGCATACTGAGGCGCTGATCCTCTCCATGACACCCAAAGAGCGCCAGCGCCCCGAAATCATCAACGGCCAGCGCCGCAAGCGCATCTGTGCCGGAGCCGGAAGGCCGGTGATGGAGATGAACCAGCTTCTCAAGAAATTCGAGATGATGAAGAAGATGATGAAAAACCAGGGGGCGATGATGCAGATGGCCAACGCCATGATGGGGGGCGCGGGCGGCGGCGGCATGGGAGGCATGGGCGGACTCGGCAGCCTGCTCGGTGGCCTCGGTGGCGGTGGCAAGATGCCGAAGCTGCCACCGGGCATGAAGTTCCCTGGTAAATTCTAATTCATCTTCACGAGACCCACATGAGCAACACCCCCTTTCGCATCGGAGTCGCCGGCGTCGGCGCTATTGGCAAAAATCACGCGCGCATCATGGCGGAGATCGCCGCGCTGAGTGATGGCGCGATCACCTTCGCCGGTGTGTATGACGCTGACCCCGCCCGTGCCGCCGAGTTTGCCGCTCAATACGACACGCATGCTGCCAGCGACCTCGAAGACTTCGCCCAACGCGTCGATGCCGCCACGGTCGCCGTGCCGACTGTTTTTCATCGCAAAGTGGCCGAGCCACTCATGCAGAACGGCATCCATGTGATGGTGGAGAAGCCGATCAGCGAGTCCTACGCTGAGGCGCAGTCATTGATCGAACTGGCCAAGGCGAAGAGCGTCATTTTGCAGGTTGGGCATATCGAGCGCTTCAATCCGGTGCTGCGCCAGCTTGAGGAGCGCATGGACAACCCGCGTTTCATCGAGGCGCACCGTCTTTCGCCCTTCCCGAACCGCAGCATCGACATCGGCGTCGTACTCGACCTGATGATTCACGACATCGAGATCGTGCTGCATCTGGTGAAGTCCGAGCTCATCCAGGTGGATGCCGTGGGCATTCCTGTATTGACGAAACGTGAGGACATCGCCAACGCGCGGTTGAAATTCGCCAACGGTTGCATCGCGAACATCACCGCCAGCCGCATCAGCCCGGAGAAGATGCGCAAAATTCGCGTCTTCCAGAGTGAGAGCTACCTCAGCCTTGATTACCAGGAGCAGAGCGGCTGGATCTACCGCAAGGACGGCATGCAGATCGTGCGTGAGGAGGTGGAGGTGGAGAAAGGCGAGCCGCTGAAGCTCGAGATCGCCGCCTTCGTCGAATGCGCCCGTCATGGCCGCCGCCCGGTCGTCACCGGCCAAGAAGGCGCGGAGGCGGTGCGCATCGCGCTGGAGATCACGGACCAGATTGAGCGTAACGCCGCGCTTGGCACGAAGTGAGCCGTGTCATTTCGCTGGCGCGGTGTCTTCCTTGGCCACCGACTTCTTCAACGCACTGGGTTTGAGAACTGCCGCTGCGTTTTGATCTGCGATGATTTTGTCTGCCGCAGCCCTCATCGCGATGGCTCTTTGATCCGCTTCATGCTGCGCGGCCGTTTTGGCTTTGGCCTCCGCTGCCTTTTTGTCGCACGACATCATACCGCAGGCGAGCAGACCCAGGGCCATGGGAAGCAGAGTTGAGTTTGGTTTCATCTTGGTGCTGCCATCATGCGGTGGTTCCACGGTGGGTGACAGGTAGGACTTCACCCCATGGCAGACACGGGGCGGATGGTTCACGCTACGACTGTGCTCGTTCGCCCTCCGGCCAGCAGGCACCCCAACCAGACCACCATCATGAAACTCACCGCCTTCGCCCTCCTCGCCTTCACGACTCTTGCTGTCAGCAGTTGCAACAAAGAGAAAGCCGCCATCGACGCCCGCACGGACGCCGCAGAAAACGCGATCGATCATCAAAAGGAAGCTGTGAACGCCGCCGCCAAGGAGGCGCTGACACGCACGGATGCGAACGCCGAAATCGACAAGGCCAACATCGAGGCCAGCAAGGTCTCCGCCCAGGCCCAACTCGATGCGGACAAGCAAAAAGCCGAGGCCGAAGCTGTCGCTGCCAAGGCGCGTGTGGATGCCGAGAAGAAGTAGTCGCCGCATTCGCGCTCATCATCATGGGAGCGCGAAGTGCCGTTGACTGGTAAACGTCACGGTAACGACCATGGGATCGAGCTTGGAGAGGGGCACGTGGGGCAGCAGGGATGTCCCACGTTATGGACAACCAACTCACGATTTTGAAACGGGACGCACGCGGCCGTGTGCGCAGCACGGCTGAGGCACGGGCGGAGGCTGTTGCCGAGTTTCGGCGCAGCGGGCTTTCTGCCTCCGCTTTTGCCAAAATGGCGGGTATCTCCAAGAACACTTTTTGGAACTGGTTGCAATGCCATGGGTTGACGCAAAAGCGCGGCCCAGGGAAGTCTAATGTCCACGCGCCGGTGCGTTTTATGCAGGTGGCGGCGCAGACTGCACCCGCCTCGGCTTTGCTCGTGCGCCTGCCGGGTGGTGCGACTGTGGAGGTGGTCGATGAACGGCAAGCCGTGCTGGTGGCGCGGCTTGTCCAATCCCTCGCTT
>JAPLUL010000214.1:0-4080 GCA_026397635.1 Verrucomicrobiota bacterium
GCAGCACCGACGTGTATCTGGCCAAGCACAACAAAGGCCCGGGCACCCTCCGTTGGCAGCGCTCTTTTGACGGCGCCAACAACAAAAACGACAACGTCAAGAAGGTCCTTGCTGACCCCAATGGCAACGTCTGGATGGCAGGTTCAGCCACCAGCAGTGGCGGACAAAAGGAAGTGCTCATGTTGCGCCATATTCCAGCCTTTTAGTCTCTCACATCTCCTCCTTTCATTCATTCAATGGCACCCATCAAAGCGATGAATAAAAACTCTCTCAAGGCAGCCCTGGCCATTCTGCTCCTCAGCTTGAGCGTCCCGGTACAGGCCACTCAAATATTCAACGCCGGGCCGAGCCTGAGCGTCATCCAGGGCGACCGCGCACGGTTCAGCGCCCAGTTCTTCGACCGCGACGGCAACAGCGGCATCCGTATCCGCGCCGAACACGTTGGCAGCGGGCAGCAGATTGGTGAGATCAGCCGCAATGACAGCACCGGTGACTTGGAATGGACCTGTGACACTAGCCCCCTCACCCCGGGTGCCAACCTGGTGCGGCTCGTCGCCACCGACCCCGCCGGGGCCAGCGCCACAGTACCCTTCACGCTCCAGGTCCAAGCCGCCAGCAGCGCACAGCATTGGCGCCAGACCTACTTCGGCAGCAGCCAGGCCAGCGGCACCGCGCTCGACAGCGCCGATCCGGATCGGGATGGCCTGAGCAACCTCGCCGAGTTCGCCTTCGGCCTCAATCCCACCCAAACGGGCAGCGATGCCGGCACCCGAGCTGAATCCCCCCCCAATCAGCAGGAAGGCATGCGTGCCGTCTTCCGCCGTCGCAAGGACCACCTCACCGCAGGCATTGACTACATCGTGGAGTTCAGCAGCAACCTCATCGACTGGACCCCAAGCAGCGAGATCCCCGCCTTCATGGCTGATGAAGGCGATGTCGAGCGCGTCAGACTGCCGTTCCCGATCCTCCAGAACGGCCAGCCAGGACGCTTCTTCCGGGTTCGCATCGAACTGCATGACCTCGGTCAGTAGCCCTTCCTGCGCACCGACTCGAACTCGGGAAATGGATGGTTCTGTCCCGCAACATTGGCCCTTTCTATGGCTACATGCGGGCAACTGACCACTTTTGCGGTTCGCGGTTCGCGGTTCTTCGTTCTCGGTAGGAAAGGAGCGCGGACGCCCTCGTCCGCTTCAGGTAGCAGCGTCCTCCTCCTCGTCCTCGTCCTCGTCCTCGAAAGGGCGTGCGGAGTGTGGCGCGGAGCTTCTGGGTTCTTGGCACTTGGTTGGAAAGGAGCGCGGACGCCCTCGTCCGCTTCAGGAGCTAGCGTCGAACGTGACTCCGCCTCCGGTCTCGTCCTCGTCCTCCTACTCGAACTCGTCCTCGAAAGGGCGTGCGGAGTGTGGTGCGGAGCTTCTGGGTTCTTAGTTCTGGGTTCTTGGCACTTGGTTGGAAAGGAGCGCGGACGCCCTCGTCCGCTTCAGGCGACCTCGTCCTCGTTGATTCGATTCTCTCACCCCTTGGGCTGCCAGCCGCAGTCTGTCTCGCTTGCTCGTGCGTCGTGTGTCGCGGAGCCTCTGGATTCGATGAAGTGACGACAACTCATCGTCCCTCTCTCAAACAAACCGCAGCCATCGCAGTTCCAGCATCGAGTTCACGGTGCCTCCGGTCATCCACCGCACCGTCGGAAGTCTGACGACTTCCGCTACCGCCGCCCGTTGAGGATCATCTCATTCAGCTTCTGCCGCAGCGCCTCCAGGTCAGCATCGGCAAAGCCCGTGTCCAGCGTGCTCACGCCGTTGGTGTTCGCACTCGTTTGGCTCAGCGTGTTTTGCAGCCCGCTGTTGAGTTGGGCTAGGCTGATCTCCCCCGGCGGGCCTTGGGCACCGTCACTGCCGTTGCCGCCGTGACTGCCATCATTGCCGCGTGGAATGCCGAAGGTGAAGCGCACGTTCGTTCCATCAAAGCTCACGCCCACCGTGGCAGGGTCACCGGGATTCAGCGTCGTCACGCCATCCACCACCGCTTGCGCAAAAGGTGGGCCCTGGGCTCCTGGGCCTCCGTCGCTGCCGTTGTTTCCGGGCGGGCCTTGGCTGCCGTCGTTCCCGCGTGGGAGGCCAAAGGTGAAGTGCACGATCGTTCCATCAAAGCTCACGCCCACCGTGGCAGGGTCACCGGGATTCAGCGTCGTCACGCCATCCACCACCGCCGTGGAAAACGGCGGGCCTACCGGGCCAACGACTCCTTCCTGCCCCTGCGGGATGTCGAAGCTAAAGTGCAGCGTGCCAGCGCTCACGCCCACATTCACCTGCGCCGGACTGCCCGGCGGCAACGTGTTCACGCCATCCACCTGCGCGGCGGTGATGCTCTGAATCGCGTCGATCAGCGCTTTCAGACCGTTGAACTGGCCCCGCAGCGGCGCGGACTCGATCTCGGCGTTCGTCGGTGGATAAGTGGGATCGTAGGGCATGGCGGGGAGCGCGGAGCGCCAGTTGGCAGTGGTTGACGGTGGTTGACGGTGGTTGACGGTGGTTGACGGTGGTTGACGGTGGTTGACGGTGGTTGACGGTGGTTTGCAATGGTTGGCGGTCGCAGCGGACGTGAGTCCGCCTCCGGCTCGTCCTCGTCCTCGTCCTCCTACTCGTCCTCGTCCTCGAACTCGTCCTCGATCAGGACGCATGAACCGAAGCCTGCAGGATCAAGAAGCGTGAAAAGGAGCTTCAGTATGGTCTTGGCTGCTGGGGCGCTGGCGACGTCGCAGCATCGAGGACGAGTAGGAGTAGGAGTAGGAGTAGGAGTAGGAGCTGACGCGCAGCGCTTGTCTGGCAAACCACGGTCAACGGCGCGTGAGCGCCCTCAACCACGGCCAACCACCGCAAACGCTCGCGCAGCGAGCCTCCGCGCCTCCGGCTCTACGGTGCCATGCACACGGCCTCATCGCTCCACGGGCTTTGGCCCGCCGCTCCGACGGCGGCGATGCGGAAGGCGTAGCTCTTCCCGCTCACCAGGCCGGTGATGTCGTTGCGGCTCTTCGTGCTCACCTTCACCTGCTGCCAGGTCGAGCCTTCCACATGCTCGCGGAACTCGATGAGGTAGCTCTGCGTGCCTTTGATCGGCTCGCAGCTCACGCGGATCACGCCCGGCATCAAGGCCATCGCCGCCTTCACGTTCTCCGGTCGTGGCAGCGGGCCGATCGGCTGCGCCGTGGTGCTCGCCACTGAGAAACCCGAGACCGGGATCTTCGAGGGATCTCCTTTCGTGGTCGTCTCCACATACACGGCGCGGGCTTCCATCGCCGTTTTCAGCGCAGTGATCAGGCCTGGCACCGCCGCCCGGGCAGCGATGAGCTGCCCCTCCAGGGAAGTCACCTGGTTCACGCCGGCGGCCAGCGCATTGTGCGGTTCGAGGTAATCCACCACGCTGGGGTCCGGGTTGGAAAAGAGGGCCAGGCCCTCCGGGGTCGCCATTGCGGCGATGTGGGCGCTGGAGGCGTTCACCACCTCTTGGCCGTTCTTACCATCCAATTCGAGTTTCACTTTAGCCATAGGTTTGCGTTGAGATGTGGAAGGAGACGGCGGCGTATCAAACCGGACTTGGCTATCAAAGCGCACGTGCTGGTCAAATCGAGCCACTGGCGTTCCCTCCTGGGTTAGGTTGCTGAATCACGGTTCATGTTGCGACGGCATCCGGCGTCTAAACGCCGGGGGGGTAAGCAGGCCAACCGCCGTCCGGGCGGCCTGCGGGAAAGACAAAAGCTCCGCCCTGGAAAGGCATGGAAGCATTCCTGCCCCATGGGGGGCATCCTTAAACATCTGGCTCGCGGTTCCCCCACCAGGGAGGACAGAAAGATCCCAGCAGCAGGCTCGAGTAGGAAAAAGGCTCACCTTTGTGAGAGAAAGGCAAGCCTTCGCGGGAAAAAGGCTCACCTTTGTGGGAGAAAGGCTGAGGTGCGCTAAAATGTTGGACCAGGGGATAAGGGAATAAGCAGCATGAAAACAACCCTCCGAAAACGTTACAGCAGTGATTTCAAAGCTCAGATCGTCGATCTCTTCAATCTTGGCAAAACGGTGCCTCAACTCGCAG
>JAPLUL010000196.1:0-5284 GCA_026397635.1 Verrucomicrobiota bacterium
GGTGCGCCAATGCGTTTCTTTGCGGGCGTAGGCTCTCCCTTGGCCTTTGTGATGGCTTTGTCGGCCTCACGGGCTATCTCGGGCTTCTTGGCCGCTTTGCGCGGCTTCTTTGGCGTTTCAGGCATGACCCCTATTCCTTCCTTGGCGAATTGATTGATGTGCGCAGTTTAATCGATTCGCTTTTGGTGTGCCAATAGGTTCCCGCTTACTGTTACGGGGCGACCAAGTCATTCAACCCGAAGGAATGCTCTTGCCGCAGACCCTGATCAGGGGCTTAACTGGCCCAGTCTAGGATAGGTTGTCGGTGTCCTGCCTTGAACTTTATCGCAGGTTGACGGTCTCAGGCTTGCGCCACACCAACACGGCTGGGGAATGGTGTGGCTCACAATGGCCCAACATTAAGGCTGAGTTCGCACCCGCCGCCAATCCCCATGCGTGATGGCCCCCGTTTTGTTGTATCGGGCGGGGAAACCGATTCGCTATCAGTTCGCTGGAGACTCGCTTGTCTCGATCAATTCTTGCTGGTCAGGGTTGCTGTACTGCTCCACTGCCGTGCCCTTGCCCAACTCGGCCACGAGGTCATCTTGCGATGCCACGCGAACGGTCAGCATGGTGTTGGCGACGTGGCTCAGGGCTTGCTGACGCAGGCTGGCCTTGATCAAACGGGTCTTGCCATCAGGCGTGCCCACGAGGTAAATGCGTTGTGCTGTTGCCATGTTCATCCTTCAGGTTTTATGGGTGTTGTTGTAGGGGAAATTATACCACCTCCCCCACAAATAGGAAGACCCACTTGTGGTGGGTCTCCGGTGTTGGTAGAGGGGCACCACCCCTTGATTTACCGAATCGGTTTAGGTTCGCTGTAGGATCGCTACACGTTCGCTTTTTACATGAAGCAGAGTATACCCACGCACAGCACGAATGCAACCCCCGCCAGTATTTCGTCAATGATCTCTCGCTTGGTCATTTTTTTATCTTTCGTTTTTTGGGCAAATACAGTACATCAATTCCATTGCCGCACGTTGAGCAAAATTTGCTTGCAACCCGAACCGCCTCTTCGGGACTTGCACCCATGGCTAACGCACCCACGGCAAAATCACGACCAGACCCAAACACAAACCAGCCGTCACTTTCAACTGCCTCTGTGAAGTCCATCGGATATGGACTGCGCTCATATTTGAGAACACGCTTCTCTGGCGTGATCACTACAAATGCAACCCAATCCTCTTTACTGCGAAAAAACGGTGGAATATCGGCTGGCTTTGCCCCCTGACTGAACCACTCAAACATCTCTTGCGCCAAGTCCCAGTCACCAGCAACGGCGCATAAATGTCCACGAATCACGCGACTTTTTGTCACCGTTCGGGCCATGTCTGATTGAGTTGCCTTTTTATCTGAAACAAGCACCTTACCGTCCCACACAATCACTGTCATAGTTTCTCCTCAAGTTTGGCTTCAATAACATAATCGTGGAACACAACGCCCTTGGTCACATCGCCAACCTTGTGCGCCTTGACCCAGCAAGTTTTTCCCGTTTTCAAACGCCTCAAATGCCCTCTACGGTCATGCAATCTGGGGCTTGCGTGTGTGCCCCCTTGATGCTCATTTTTGGGCTTAGAGGCTTCCACCACCACTGTAGTCCAGTCGTAAGTGGGCATCTTTCCTTCTTTGATTTTGCGCTGGTTTGTGAAGGTGGGTTTAGCAGTTGGCTTGTGCGACTGAACCGAGCGAGACAATGACTCCAGCCAATTGCCACAAAAACCCAACAACGTCTCCGCCATCTCTTTAGATATTTTTTGACCCTCATCTACAGGGCCATACCGCAACATATCGCCCTCGATCAAATAAACCATTGGTGGGAATTTGGTAGGCATCTGCCCTGTTATACCCTTCCATGTTGAAATGACGATACCCTCTTCAGGATCAGTGCCAACCACCATGAAAATGGTGTCGTAAGAAACATGGCTCTTGGTCTTGCCGCGCCAAACCACAATATTTTTTTCAAACGGTGGTCGATACTTCATGAGCGGCTCGGTCACGGCATGACTTCTGTCATCGACATAACCAGACAAATCAAACCACTGAATTTCGGTAGGGTCTAACCCTCCATCAAAAGCCATTTTGATAGTCTCGCGAATTAACGGGGTCATGACTTCTCCTTACCATGATCCATCAAAAGCCGGAGCGCCCTTGTCTTTGCCTCTTGCTCGGCGATGTACTCTGGCCGATCCATCGAAGACGCGCCCCACTGTTCCGCCTCGATTGGCTCGATGTACCGATAGTCTTTTGGGTCAACCACGGACACCTCAAGCCTGCCCTTGACTAGCGCGACCTTTACAAAACCAGTGCCGTAGACCAAGGCGTTGTGGGTGGCCTGCTCGTATGTCTTCGCCAAGTCGTCTTCGGTCATATCCACCCCAGTCCTTTGCAAGCGGCCGCGATCAAGATGATGCAACCAATGGTCTTGCCGTACCAACCACAAACATGAGGGGCAACCCAAATGGTGCCCAGCATGACCAAAAGTTGTGCCTCAGTCATGTCCATGTCCTCCAATTTGTTTCTCGGGCCTCTGGGGCGTTTTGAGGGGCTGGGTGAGGGGTTGATACCGCCACCACCCAGAAAAGCGCGTACAGGGCGCAAAACAGGGCCGCTGTGATGCCTGCCAACCTCATGCTGACTCCAGCACGCGGTTGAGAGCGGCGATCATCTCGCGGGCTTGGTCGTGACTCAGCACGCAGTTGGCCCCGCCACCGGGCAGTTGAATGGACACCCACACCTCGCCGTCGTCGTAATGGTCGACGAACAGCGTGCGGTTGTCGTCGCGGGTGGTGATGCGTGTTTGCAGGTCTTCGGTCGTTGCCATGGTGTTCTCCTCAGTTGAAGTATTCAGCGATCTCTTGCTCGATCTCGCGGGTGATCTTGTCGGTGACCTTGCGGGCCAACCATGGGGCAGGACGACCACGGCTGTCGCACACTTCCCAGTCGCAGTCGGTGTGGCCGTAGTAGTCCCAATCGCTGGCCGCGTTGTAGGAGTAGGAGCCTGCGGTGCTGGAGTATTCGATCACGCCGATGATGCAAGGGATGCCTGCAACGCGGGTCTCAATTTCGGCAATGTAAGAGGTGGTCATTTCGCTGTCCTTCGCTTTTGATGGGGGGCCGAAGCCCCCGTTGGTTTAACCGATCAACAAGGCCACGTCTTCGACGTCTTGCAGGTTCGCAAGGCGTCCGTAGTTGCTGATGCTGTACTCGATCTGAGCGATGGTGGGCACGCCCAGCAGGGAGTAGTCAACGCCTTGGATGCACTGGCTTGTGCCCTCGTACCAAGTCAGGGTGACTTGGAAACCGTCAACGCTTTCGACGGTACGCACTTGGGCTTCTGGACTATCGCTTGTCACAACCAGTTGGCCGGGGCGGATGTCTTTGAGTTTGATTGCTTTTTTCATTTCGCTTTTCTTTCGCTTTTAACTGACTATGCGGTATTGCTGTGTCAGTGAGGTTAGTATAACACAAAGTTAAACGTCGTCAACACTTTTCTGAAAATATTTTGTAGGTAGTTTCCCTAATAAATGGGAAAGGGGCTTTCGCCCCCTCCCTTATGCCGCGATCAACTCTTGAATGTCGATGGTGTTGGACTTCAACTGGGCCAAGCCATCGGCCAGTGTCCACAATGCGCGGTTGAGTTTGACGTTCTCGCTCACACCACCCACAGCACGCGAAGAGACGCGACGGCCAGAGGCAGAGCGGCCGGGTACGCCACCCTTGATCAGGTTCTCTTGAATGCGGTTGAACGCTGTCCAGAGGTCTGACTTGTTGTCGGCCCAGCGACGTGGGCGCAAGATGCGGTCAGCCTGAATGGGGGCTTGGCCTTCGTCCCAGCGCAGGCTCAGGGCCGCGTTAGCAAACAACTGTTGCTCTGGATCGGACAAGGTGATGCCCTTGTAGGTGCCGATGCGGTCGATGACTTGCTCGGTGTCCTCGAGGATGCGTGTCGCGCCCTCGATCACGTCGTCCACCACGTTGCCAGAGTGACGCACGCGGATGTCACTGCACACGTCGCCAGCGATCAGGCCGTTCGAGCAAACGAAGCGGAAGATGCCGGACAACAACTGGTAGGACGATGTGCCGTCGTGGCTGTTGATCAGGATGATCTCGGGCACTTCCTCGGCGCTGGTGATGCTGGACTCGTGACGCAGGCGAACGAGGTGCTTGGTGTGTTCGCGCTTCGATTGGTCACGCACACGGGTCTGGCGAACTTCGTAGGGTTGGAAGCCCTCACCACGCAGGCCATCGATAACGCTGATGGTAGGGATGAAGGTGTAACGCTCACCGCGTGACTCATGAGCGGCTTCGGCCAATACGCTTGGAGCGTAGCGGGCGATCTCGTCATTGCTCAAAGGAGCAGTAGAGCGGAAAGAGGCTTGGTTTGATGATGTGCTGTAACGGTACATGGTGATCTCGCTTTCGTTTGGTTACCTGATCAACACCTTGTTGGTCAGTGATTGGAAGTTTAACACCAAATTAAACGATGTCAACACATCCATCAAAATATTTTCTAAGTATTTTCCCTAGTTGACTCTTTTTCCATTTTGAGGTGGGCCAGCAACTCGGCCAACACGAACGCTTCGCTAGGGTAGTCCTTGATGTAAACCTCGATCTCGTGCAGGACATAGGCATAGCCAGCGTCAAAGCCTCGAATGTACTCAGACATCACCGCCTCGGCTGGTGGCCGCTTGCAGTCCTTGTGGGCGTCCATGAAGGCATCGAACTGCGACAAGAGGTCGTCCAGTGGCACAGGCATCTTGACGGCCTGCGTGAAACCGCAGTGCTGACATTCCATGCGCTGGGTCTGGCTGTTGGAAATGATGTGGTCGGTGTTCATGCTGTTACCCCTGAAAGTTGTTTTGCCAATGATTCGCACTCGCTCTCACAATACTCGAGTGTGCGGTGTACGTCACCCTCATGGATGCCGTACTCGGCCATGCGAGACCCGGGGGCAGGCGCATCACCTGCGTGGCCGCAGTCGTACCCAAACCACCAGAGATGCGACTCGACCGGGTACTTGCCCTTGCCTGTGCCCGAGTAGGTCAGCCCACCATGCACCTCGAACACATACTCTGGCGAGTTGAGTTCGTCCATGCTCTTGCCTGCGCCACAGAGAATTTGAATCGGACTCATCTTCTCTGTTGATCGGTCAGGATCAAGTTTGAGAAGAGGAGCCTTCTCGCTGTAGCCAACGCCGTAGAGCGGGTGTTCAGCGGGGATGCCAACGTACCCACAGCGGTGGCCA
>JAPLUL010000174.1:0-15103 GCA_026397635.1 Verrucomicrobiota bacterium
ACGCTGCGCTTCTGCCGCCGCTTTCTGACGCACGACCACCGCGAGGCCGACGACAAATTCTACGACCCGAAAGGCCGCCAATACGACCAAATGACCCAGGCGGCGCGCAGCGGACGCCAGAACATCATCGAAGGCTCGGAGCGCTCCTCGACCTCGAAGGACACGGAGATGAAACTCACCGATGTGGCCCGAGCCAGCCTCAGCGAACTGCGCGGGGACTACGAGATGTTCATTCTGGATCGCGGGGAGCTTCCGTGGTCGGTTCATTCGGCCGAGGCGAAGGCCGTGAACGCCATCTCTTTGGACGCGGCGGCGTTTTCTGACGACATGGTGCATGAGTCCGCGAAGCATGCGCTGGAGCAGCGGCGCAAATACGCCCGCTGGCTGGATGCCGCCGACCCCGTGGTGGTGGCGAACGCGATGCTGATCATCCTCGGGCGGGGGCTGAACATGCTCAAAAGCCAAATCGCCGCGCAAGGCGAAGCCTTTGAACAAACCGGCGGCTTCAGCGAACGCCTGACGGCGAGAAGGCTGGAGGTGCGTGAGGAGCAGCGAAATGCGGAGCCCTCTCCCGCGTGCCCTCAGTGCGAAAAGCCCATGCGCCGCCGAAAGTCCGCAAAAGGAGATTTCTGGGGCTGCTCAGCGTATCCGGACTGCAAAGGGCTGCGGCCGATTTGACGTCAATGACGTCATCAAAGTCAGTGAGGTCATCACTTCGTCATCGCCTTGATCTCCGCCTCGCTCAGCACGCGGTCCCAAAGCGCAAACTCGTCCATCGTGCCGCTCAGATGGCGGATGGCGACACCGGTGGTGCGGCGGTCGTTCCAGTTGCCGAGCTCGGCGATGCCGGGTTTGAGTGGCGAGGGGTCTTTGAGGGCGATTTTGGCCAGAAGGGAGCCGTTGGCGTAATGACGCACTTCTTTGCTCTGCGGATCAAAGACGACGGCGAGGTGCATCCAGCGGCCGAAGCGCTCGGGCGTGAAAAAGACCTCGGTATCGCAGTCCTGATGATGCTGGCCCGCACCTCCGGCGATGCCGAGGCGGATGCGGCCGTCGCGCACGATCTGCCAGTGGATGCGGCGTTCACCCCAGCTTTCGGACATGAAGAGCGAGTTGAAGTAGCGGTCGAGGCCGTTGATGCGCACCCACATCGCCATGGTGAGCGCTTTGACCTCGTTCGGTGCGCTGAGACGCACGCGGTCGCTCACGTTGCGGAACTCCAACGCGCCTTTGCCTGGCCAGCGGCCGGTGGTCCAAGAGGCACCGACGATGCTGCCGTCCTCGCCGTGCGAGGCGTGATTGCGCAGCGAGCGCGAGCTGTCGTCGTCCTGGAAGTTGAAATGCAGCTGCAACGCCGGATCGGCATCGAGCTGGTCGCTAGCGGCACGCCAGCGGTCAAGCTGCGTGCGATCCGACACCGCGGTGCGCGAATCGAGATCGCTGAGCGAGGCGAAGTTCGATAGATTGGCCGGGAGCATCTGTGATTCGGCGGCGAAGGCCATCGCCTGGCCTTCTTTGAGCGATTGCATCGACTCGGCGGCCTTGTGCAGTTCGACCTCGCCCCTGAAGACGTGGACCTCGGCGCTCGCATCGCTCACATCGAGGCCGAACTCGGTGCCGAGATCGACGATGGTGCCTTTCGGGGTGTTGATGCGGAAACCTTTGGCCTGGGGCGGCACGTTGGCGCTGAGCTTGCCCCGCGTGCAGGTGGCCTCGCCGCTGGAGATGAGCTGGAGCTCGGCGGGGCCTTCGATCAAGACGCGGGCACCTTGATAAAACTCGATCTGCGCGATGCCGGACTTCAATTTGAGCAACCCCGGCGAAAGCGGTGTACCCGGCGCGATGGCGGCGGATTCCCATTCGAGATTCACACCACGCGTGAGCACGGCGACGGAGGCGGTGGTGTCTTCCTCGTCGTTTTGCAGCCACGACATGGCCAGCCACGCGCCCATGAGCGTGATGCAGGCCGCCATCGCCGCCACGGTGGTGACGGTGGCGAAGGTGAAACGACGTCGCGGCACCAAAGCGTGCTGGATGATCTTTCCAGGCACGGCGAGCGGCTTCGTGGCGCGGAGCATCGCGTCCATTTCGAAGTGCTGGAGCAGTTTGGCGCCGAGTTGCGGTTCGTTTTGCAACAGCGTGTGCAATTCCTCCGCCTCGGCATCGGTGAGCGTGTCTTCGAGGTAGTGCTGGATGAGCGTGTCGGCGTCAGGCATGGGCGAGGCCTCCTTGGTTGAGGTTATGTTCGATGCAGTCGCGCAGTTTTTCCCGCACGCGGGAGAGGGCGCGACAGACGGTGTCGGCCTTCATCTGGATCTGCTCGGCGATCTGCGGCGTGCCGACATCGTCGTAATAATAGAGCTCCACGAGCTCGCGGCTCTTTGGCGGCAGTTTTTGCAGGCAGGTGCGCAGCACGCGGACCTCGTCCTCGTAGCGCGGCGGCGTCTCGTGCTCCTCCGCGAGCAGGCGGATGTGATCGGCGAGCTTTTGCACCACGTCCGGCTGCTGCCGCGTGCGCTCCCGCCACAGCCGCATGGCGATGTGACGCGTCATCGTGGCCAAAAGCGGCCGCGCATCGCTGCTGAGGTCCCATTTCGACTCCTTCGCCATGAACTCGAGAAAGACCTGCTGCGTGATGTCCTCCATCAGCCCCGGCCAGGGGGCATACTTGAGCGCCACGCCCTTCACAAAGTCGTGATGGGCGAGGAAAACCTGCGCGGCGTGGGTTTCGGCGGAGTTCATGGTTTCAGACTATCTCACACCGGCCCGGCAAACCGGACAGGGAAATCTGTTTGCATGGCGGTGGCGATTCGATGTCTTGCCAAAACTGCTTCTCCTGTCAGTGTGGGTTCCTTCTTCCTCCGCACCCTCATGAATGCTCACAAAGCCGCGAAAACCCTCGTCGCTGTACTTGTGCTCGTCGGTTGCCTCGTCTGGGCGGCGGATCATGACAGCCCCGGCGGCACTCCCACGAATTTCGGCATCAAGGATGGAAGCATGCCGGAGAATCCGCGTGAGTTCCGCCGCAACGGTCATGACGTTTATCCCAGTTGGCCTGTGAGCAAGGAGATGCCGAATGACCTGTTCACTTTTGCCCGCATCCGCTACAATTCTGCCTACGGTGGTCGAGGCGGTCGCGGAGGTGGTCGTCAGTGGTCCACGGATTACCCCGATTCCGACCTCAACATGTCCTACCGCCTGCAACAACTCACTTCGCTGCAGGTGAACCCGAACGGTGCGGTGGTGGACATCGACCCTGAGCAGATGCGCCACTATCCCTTTCTCTACATGATTGAGGTGGGCCACATCGAACTCGCTGACGAAGAGGCCAAGACGATGCGCGAGTACATGCTCAACGGTGGCTTTATCATGGTCGATGATTTTTGGGGCACCGAGGCCTGGGAGAACTTCGAAGTCGCTCTGAAGCAAATCTGGCCAGACCGCAAGATCGAGGAGATCCCCCTAGAGCACGAGATCTTTCACATGGTCTTCCCTCTGAAGGTGAAACCACAAATCCCGCACATTCGCTATGCCGAGTATGTCATCCAGCAAGGCATCACCTGGGAGTTCGACAAGCCTGGTTCCGAGCATGTCCATTATCGTGGTGTGTTCGACGACAAACGTCGCCTGATGATGATCATCTGCTGGAACACGGACACTGGCGAAGGCTGGGAGCAGGAAGGCACCGATCCGTGGTACTTCCGCGAGTTTTCCGAGAAGTATGCCTATCCGCTAGGCATCAACATCATCTTCTATGCGCTGACGCATTGAGCCAGCGGATCAGACCGTGTTTCAGCGTCGGTTTTTGTCGTTGAAGTGGGCCACGACGCGGGCGGCTTCGCGATTTTCGGCCTTTTCTTTGAGGTCTTGGCGCTGATCGCCATGGCTCTTGCCTTTGCCTAGACCGATCTCAAATTTGATGCGGTGGCCTTTCCAGTAGGCTCGGAGAACGGGAAGGGCGAGTCCCTTCTGCTGCGTCTGCGCGAGCAGCTTCATGATTTCATTCTTGTGCAGGAGGAGACGGCGGGTGCGGCGTGGCTCGTGAGTCTCGTGGCTGGCTTTGTCATAGGTCTGGATGTCGCAGCCGTAGAGCCAGACTTGACCGCGATCGACCCGGGCAAAGGCGTCGGAGATGTTGAGTTTGCCGAGGCGGATGGATTTGACCTCGGTGCCGCGCAATTCGACACCTGCCTCGTATTTTTCGAGGATGTGGTAATCGCGCGCGGCTTTGCGGTTGGTGGCGATCTCGATGGAGGTCATGCGGAGGGGCTCTCGGTACAAAAAAATGGGTTCCATGTGTCGCATGGAACCCACAAAAGGATCAGACTGCCGATTGGATCAGAGGCTATTGATAGTCTGCACGGTGATTTTGCCCTGAATGATTTCCAGCAAAGCGAGATCGGCCTCACGCAAGCCGGGACGGCGATCTACAAGCGGCGCATGACCTTGGGCGATTTGGCGGACGCGCTTTGAGACCATGTTGATGAGGATGGGCGGGTCTTTGATGATTTGCGCGGCTTGTTCGACGAGGTCAGCTCTCATGGCAGGGAAACGGGGTCTGGGATTGGGGGAGGGAGAATAAGGGAAGCAGGGCAGGGCGCAACTGATATGTTCCTGGTTTTCCCCTTGCGGAATTGGGGTCGGTATTGTCTCATCGCCAATCGAATTTCAACCATGAAGAAAGCACTCATCACCGGCATCACAGGTCAGGACGGTTCATATCTCGCGGAACTGCTGCTGGAGAAAGGCTATGAGGTGCATGGGATCATTCGCCGAGCATCGTCCTTCAATACGGGGCGGCTGGAGCACATCTACCAGGATACGAGCAAGCCATTACACTTGCATTACGGGGATCTGATGGACTCGGTGGCGCTGGTGAAGTTGCTGTACGATCTGAAGCCCGATGAGGTGTACAACCTGGGGGCGCAAAGCCACGTGCGGGTGTCGTTTGATGTGCCAGAATCGACGGGGGACATCGTGGGCCTAGGTACCCAGCGCATTTTAGAGGCGATCCGCGAGACTGGGCTGGTTGGGAAGGTGCGATTTTATCAGGCTTCATCCTCGGAGATGTTTGGCAAGGTGCAGGAGGTGCCGCAGGTGGAAACGACCCCGTTTTGGCCCCGCTCGCCTTATGCTTGCGCGAAGGTTTACGGCCACTGGCTGACAGTGAATTATCGCGAGAGCTACGGACTGCATGCGAGCAGCGGGATTCTTTTCAACCATGAGTCTCCGCGCCGGGGGGAAACTTTCGTGACCCGGAAGATCACCCGTGCTGCGACCCGCATCAAAGTGGGCCTGCAGGAGAAGCTGCTTCTGGGAAACATGGATGCGAAGCGAGACTGGGGTTATGCCAAGGACTATGTGGAGATGATGTGGATGATGCTCCAGCAAGATGAGCCGGACGATTATGTCATCGCAACAAACGAAACACACAGTGTGAAAGAGTTTGTGCAGGAGACTTTTGGCCTGCTTGGATTGGATTGGGAGAAGTATGTCAATTATGACGCACGCTACGAGCGCCCAGCTGAAGTGGACCTTCTTATTGGCGATCCAACCAAGGCCCGCAGGAAGTTGGGCTGGGAACCTAAAGTGAAGTTCAAGGAACTGGTCAAAATCATGGTGGATGCTGACTTGAAGCTGGCACAGCACGAACTGGCAGTGAAAAACGCCAAGGGCGTAGACTGATCGGGAATTTTTTGACTGAGAAGAAATGAAAAAGATTGGCATTGGTATCATCGGTGGTGGTCTCATGGGCCGTGAAATGGCCAGTGCTTTCGCGCGCTGGTGCTCTTTGACCGATGTTGAAGTGCAGCCTGAGCTAGTGGCGGTGGCCGACCTCGTGGAGGATGTGCGGAACTGGTTCCAACGCATCCCCTCCTGTGCGCAGATCACGGCGGATTATCGAGCTTTGCTGGCCAATTCGGCGGTGGATGTGGTCTATGTGGCGGTGCCGCATCACCTGCATGAGGCGATTTACTGTGATGTGTTGTCAGCGGGAAAGGATCTGTTTGCGGAGAAGCCCTTCGGCATCGACTTGGCCTCGGCATGCCGCATCGCTGGCGCGGCAAAGGCATCCGGGCGGTTTGTGCGTTGCAGCTCAGAGTTTCCCTTCATGCCCGGCGCTCAGCGTGTGATTCAAGCAGTCGCCGAAGGTAAAATGGGCCGAATCCTCGAAGTGGTTTCTGGGTTCCACCACAGCAGTGATTTAGACGCTAGCAAACCTGCGAATTGGAAGCGGAAATCAGCATTTTGTGGTGAGATCGGTGTTCTCGGTGATCTGGGCATGCACGCCTGTCATATTCCACTTCGTCTGGGCTGGCATCCGGAGCGATTGTTTGCCCAACTGCAGAAAGGTTACCCGCAGCGTCCTGATGGCAGGGGCGGAATAGCGGTGTGCGACACTTGGGACAACGCTTTGCTGAACTGTTGGACGAGGATTGGAGACCAAGAAGTGCCGATGCGCCTGGAAATGAAGCGAATGGCCCCTGGAGAGACGAACACGTGGTTTATTGAGGTGCTTGGCACCGAGAGCGGGGTGCGCTACAGCACCAAGGAGCCGAAGACGTTGTGGATGTTCGAAAACGGCAAGGAGCAATTCTGGAAAAAGACCGATCTCGGCTTTGGCATGCCTTTCAAGGCAGTTACCGGAGGAATTTTCGAACCTGGATTCCCGGATGTGATCCAGCAAATGTGGGCAGCCTATCTCACGGAGCGTGATGGCAAGCTGAGCGCTCGTTTCGGCTGTGCCACAGTGGAAGAAGCGGTCAGCACCCAGTCAATCTTTGCCGCTGCGCTGGAATCGAACGCCAAGGGAGTTGTCATCGCGCTTTGACAGCGATTAGGAAAGGGTTTCACCTGCTGGAATGATCTGAGGGTAGTTTGTCAGTTGTCCCAACTGGATTCCATAACGCTTTGCAATCGCATCTGCTTCCGATTCTGGGTAATCTTCGCGGAAATAGACCTCTTTAACGCCATAGGCGCACAACATTTGCATGCAGCTTGTGCAGGGCTTGGTGGTGCACGCCACCAAGCGGACGTTACCACGCGTGAATAAGCTGCAAAGGTTCACTTCAGCATGCAGCATGTATTTCCGCCGCGCATCGCGGTCCGCCCAAAACTCGGGGTCGGCGTTGTAGCCTGGGGCGAGGCCATTGTAAGCAGTGCCGATGACGCGGTTGTCAAAGTCGATGGCAACTGCGCCAACTTTGCGAAACGGGTCTTCAGAACGCAGGCTAGCCACATGGGCTAGGGCCATCGCGTACTCGGGAATGGACAGACGGCTGGCGGAAGGTGCCCAACTATTTTCTTCGTTCATTACCGCATGTGGCGTTCGGGATGAGGAGCGTCAAGTAATGCTCAAGTCAGGGAAGATGAAAGTGTAAAATTCAATTGAACATGTTATATTGAACAGTATTTTAATTCTGTAATGGCTAATTATTCCCGCACTCCTCCGCTTCAGAAGCTCCTCGGCAAGCTACGCAACATTGTTCTTTTGCCCGCTCCTTTCGACAGTCCTCGGAGATCATGGGAAAATGCTGCCGCTCGTGAAATTCAGTTGGAACTCGACCTCTGTGCTCGGAGAGATATTCGCAGTCGTCACCGCTCATGATTGTCGTGCGGAGCGCCACAAAATGAGAAATTTTGCCGCGGTTCTGGCGCAAATAATGGACTTTCAAGTAACAAATGGGGCAAAAAGGAATCAATTTTAGGATGGACAAGCGTGCTTGGAATTGCTTCTATCGCACTTTAATGTCTCGCCTTAACTCCTCTGTTATGCTGATCACTCACTCTAACCGCACTTTTATCGGCGCTTTGTCGCTGGTGATGTCCATCACAGCAGCCTGCTTTCTCCCCCAGACTGCATCTGCACAGTTTGGCGTCTCTCCTTCCCAGACCAGCAACTTTTTCAATGATTTCCGTGGTCGCTCCAGCAAGATGAAGGCATCTGCGCCTGCTCCACGGAGTGGTGATGTGGTTTATGACTACGAAAGCGGTGCTTATAAAAGCCAGGAGGACCAGGAGGGGTTCCAAAGCCTTCAGCAACTCCTTAAATCAGACCGCGAAATATCCCAGCCGTCCATACGCAGCGGGAGTTCGGCTTTCGCAGCACGCTCCGTGGGTGACTACACAACGTATTCTGGCCAGTATTCTCAAGCACTAAGCTACTTTGCCCCATCCTACACCTCGGACCCGTTTCTTTCTGGCAAGCGAAACATGAAGCTGGGGCCGGTAAACATCGGTCTGGGACTCTATCAGGGATTTGAATACAACAGCAATGTGCAGCGTGCTCCGGAGCCTGTTTCTGATTTTATCAGCAGCACAATGTCCAATGTCAGTGCCAATTACAGGGTTAGTCAACACAACGTCCTGAGTGTGACAGCTGGTATTGGTGTGGATCACTATTTTGATCATCCAGAATTCGCGGCCTACGGTAACGGTAGCTATCTAATGAGCGTCCTGCCAGGAAGCACGCTGGCTTTTGATGTCAAAGCTGGACCTGTCTATATCACCATTTATGACCGAATCTCAGTTCGCCCAGCTACGAATAATGCATTCGTTGGCGGGACTAACACGGGAAGTTTTGGTGTCTTTCAGAATGATTTTGGTATTGCGGCTAACTGGCAGATCAACTCTGCTTGGGCGCTCTTGCTGAATTACACCAACACATGGTCAAATGCTTTGGGCAAAAATAACGAACAATTCGACCGAACCATGAACTCTTTGCATGCTTCACTGACATACAGTCCCACAGCAACCTGGATCTTGGGAACGGAGGGCGGTGTTTCTCTTCTTGATTATGTGCAGCCGGCCTTAAATGGTGCCAGTTTGTTTAATTGGGGCATGTTTGTGAGTATGCCGATTGGTAAATCGACAACTATTAAGCTGTCGGGAGGCCTGCAAATCTTTGAATTTGATGATCCGACGGTACAGGCTCCCCTTGGCCCCGAAGACAATACCGACCTGAACAGTTACTACTACAATTTCAGCATCACCAATCAACTCAATGCCAGATTCAGTCACACACTGACCGTTGGACATGAGTCTTCCATCAATCTCTCCTCCAATTTTGTCACGGCTGATTTTGTCAATTATGGCTTGTCGATGGTGGCTTGGAAAGGTGGCCGCTTCTCATTGTCAGGTTACTTTGAGCGTGCTGAGCCTTCTTTCTTCAATCCTGCTTTCGCAGGGGCTCAGGCGGATGTTAGTCAGTATGGTTATGATTTTTACTACAGTCACCAAATCTCCTCCAAGTGGAGAGCGGGAGCTGGATATCACTTTGGTCGATCAGATTCCAAGGCTGCCGGGCAGGACAACGACCAGCATGGTTTTGCCTTGGATTTGAATTATACGATTTCTGCGAAAGCGGGCATGAACTTTGGCTATCGCTACTTCATCACGGACTCGAAAGGGGCCAACACCGATTCAACTCAAAGCCGGGTTATTCTTGGATTTAATTACAATTTCTAACACTTGGACATTCTGTCTGTCCTAAGCTGAGGTCCGGCTGCTTTTTGCTCTACTGACGACTCACCGGCTTCACGTTATCCATGAAAACATTTTATTCGTCCATCTTTCTTGCCTTATCACTAGCGCCAGTTAATGCGCAAGATGCTGGTTTTAGGGTGCCGGAGGCTGCCAAATCTTCTCGGGTAGCCACTCAAACGGGCTCTGTTAACGCAGGTGCTGCAGTTCTGACCTCAATGGACGTGTTGGACAATAACCGCCCTATTTCTGTGGGCGATACGATCAGCATCAAGATTATCGAAGACCGCCGCGAGGCGTTGCAGCAGCAAGTGGCAGTTACAGGCGAAGTTCAGGCTCCCTACGTGGGTCTCATCAACGCCAAAGGCAAAACCTGTCGTGATCTTGCGTACAATATCAAAAACGAACTCGAGAAAAACTTCTTCACGAAAGCGACCGTAGTGATCGCGATCGACAAACTCAACGAGCGTGACCAGATTGCGGAAGGTGCTATTGACTTGGAGTTTTATGTCATGTTTGGCATCGTGGCCCGGCAAGGCAAATACGATCTACCGACTAACGAAGACATCACGATAAGTCAGGCCATCTTGCGAGCCGGCGGTTTTGCCCAGTTTGCCAATAAGGAGCGGGTGAAAATCGTCCGCAAGACGCCACAGGGAAACAAAACCATCTTGGTAAATGTTGATGGCATCATGCGAAAGGGCGATTTGGAGCGTGACATTTTTATCCGAAAGGATGACGTCATCATTGTTGAGGAATTGAACTGGAACTTTTGATCACGGGTCTTTGTTTGACGCAATTGTTTAGGCAAAGCGACTGTGGTTGCTCTTTCTTTTGTCATCGGGCAGCCTAAAATCGAACATGTCGCCTGTTTAAAAATCAAATGGCTTTGGCCTCCGCGTCTAGCTAATCTGATTATTGGTCATCCAGGACAGGACGGTGGTCGATTTTCGCTTTATTCACTCCCACGGTATCATGGAAAACACTCTCAATCTCCCAGGTCAGGCGCAGTCTAGCACCCTGAGCCGTATTCACGAAGCATCTGCTAAATTTCAGCGCTACAAAATCCTGCTGCGTCGCCGCTGGTGGTTTTTGCTGCTGACCGCTAGCATCGGCGTTTGTGTGCAAGCGTTACGAATTACAGGTCGCCCCCAGGAGTTTCGTTCTCTTGCTAAACTCGTGGCTGGCGGGCAGATGGTGGCGAATGACAACTACACATGGAGAGAGCAGCAGGCTGATTTCTATGGCACCATCATCGAAACGGTCGAAAGCGCAGAAATGAAGCGCAGGGCGTTGGAAAGGGTGCGTGCGCTTCATCCCGATCTGAAGGATTCCGATGTGGAGATTCGCGTCGCTCAAACCAAGGGGTCTGCCATTTTCAACATTCTCGCAACGGGTTCAGAACCTAGATACACCAAGATCTTCCTCGACGCCCTTTTGGATGAGTTCATCGCCTTTCGCCAAAACATTCGTGAGCAGGCTCAGGGTAAGGTGCTTCAGCAGTTCCTCCAGGAAGTAGTGAGCAAGCAGAAGGTCATGGAGGAGCGCAATGATAAGCTGACCAAATTCAGCGCCGCCAACAATGTCATCACCATCAACAACAGCAACAACACGGCCGCTCAGTTTCTGAACAACCTTCAGTCCCAGCGAGAAAGCCAGCGCACCATGCTGGCCGAGTTAAAACTGGCGCTAGCGAATGTTGATGCTGCGATGCAGTCTCGCGAACGCTTGTTGAGCTCGGGGACGGCTGCCACTTCAGGTGCAGTTCCGGTGCCTTCTGAAACAGCCCCCCCGAGTGGGGTAAAATCAGAAAGCGCTCCTGGCGGCATGGGCATGACGATGGCCGAACAAGATTATCTGCGCACCAAGTCAAAAATCACCGAGCTACGCACGAAGTTGGATTCCCTGCAGCTTCAGTTCAAACAGCAGCATCCGATGGTGCAGGATGTTTCAGAGGAACTGGCAACTCAGAGAGCACTTCTGAATTCTTATTCCCAGCAAATCCAGGAAGAAATGCGGGCCCAAATGTCGGACGTGGAGCGTCGCGTCCAAGTGTTGGATGCCCAAATTATCGAAAAGGAAAAGGAAGCACTCGATTTAGGAGCCAAACTTGCCCAATATAAGCAGCTCGAAGAGGAAGCCAAAGCAGCAAAGCTGTCTTGGGAGAAGATGTTTGAGAAAGTGGAGCAGTTCACCATTACGGCCAATACTTCGGCTGACTATGTTGGAATTCAGGAGCCTGCCACTGTTGCTGCAGAAAATGTTGAAGACTGGGTGATGCCCATCGTGGTTGGTCTGGTTGCTGGTATCGGTGCTGGGATCATTATCCTGCTGCTTTTTGATCGATTGGATGATCGTATGAACTCCTTCAGCGAGTTTCAGTCCCTGTTCCCCGGAGAAGCCGTTCTGGGTCAGGTGCCAGAGCAACGGAATCGCGGTGATGTGGCCCTGCTGCGTCCCAACGATGATCGTCATCTTTACGCTGAAGCTTTCCGTAACGTGCGCTCTTCCATTCTCTTTAAGAACTGGCAGGGCAAGCCACCCAAGACCATCTTGATCACCAGTGCTGTGCCAAACGAAGGCAAGACAACCGTGACTTCGAATCTCGCGGTTACCATGGCTCTTGCTGGAGCGCGTGTTCTCCTCGCCGACTGTGACCTTCGTCGAGGTGGTGTGAGTGAGTTGTTCAAGCTGCCTGCCACTCCTGGTCTCAGCGAGGCGCTGCGTGGCAAACTCCATTGGCGTGATGCCGTCCAAGAAACCAGCACACGCAATCTAGATCTTCTAGCCCGTGGCGAAGTGTTTGACCAGACTTCCGAAATGCTTCTTTCAAAGACTGCCGAGGAGATGCTCAAAGAGATGGGCGAAGAATACGATTACGTTATCTTTGACAGTGCTCCGGTTCTTGTCGCCGACGACACCGCTAGCTTCGCGCCGAAACTCGATGCTGTGCTGTTTGTCGTCCGCATGTCTTCTACCATGGCACGTCTCTCCGGCAAGGCTCTCGACCTGCTCTATGAGCGCCAGGTGAACATTGGTGGGGTCATCCTCAATCGCTCCAGTTCGAACCTGAAAGAGTATACATATTATAACTATGCCAGCTATTACTACGCCCCAGTGAAAGGCGCTGCGGCCTCGCCAGAGCCTGCTGCTGTGAAGTCCTGAGTTTGAAGGAACACAAAAAAGGCGCGGGAGCATTTCCCGCGCCTTTTTTATATTAAACGGATGCAGTTTCAAGCCAGCTCGGCCAATTTGGCCTTCACGGCATTGAAATCGGGCAGATCCTTCGGAGTGGCGGTCTGCTCGGAGTATTGGATGATCCCATTCTTATCCACCACAAAAGCAGCGCGGGCAGAGGTGTCACCGATCCCTGCCAGACCTGGGAAGAGCACATCGTAGGCTTTGGTGGCATCCTTGTTGAGGTCACTGACCAGTGTGATGCCGATTTTATCCTTTTGCGCCCAGGCTTCTTGCGCAAAGGGGCTGTCCACGCTGATGCCGATGACATCGGCGTTCAGATCACTGTAGCTGCTGAGACCGGCGGTGATGTCGCAAAGCTCCTGGGTGCAGACGCCGGTGAATGCGAGTGGGAAGAATAGGATGACCGTGTTCTTGCCAGCCACAGGTAGAGTGACATCGGCTAGGCCGGAGGCGGATTTTGATTTGAGGGTGAAACTAGGACCTTGGGAGCCGATGGAGAGTGCCATAGAAGAAGTGTTTGTTGGTGGGTTGCGTTCAGACCTGGCGGCCTGGAGTGCTGGTATCAAGGCCAGACTGGCCTTCGGGTCAATCTATACTCACAGGCATGAAGTTCTGGAGATTTCTCCATCCAACGACTTGCATTTCTCTGTGCATTCGTTCGCATTATCAAACTGCATTTGGGGCCCGATAGTTTGAGGGCATTTGCGAAGCCTTCGATAATCCGCGCTTCTCAGTGCGGACCGTGCAGGGGAGGAATGTTGCAGCAGTTGCATGCGTTCCATTCGGCCAGAATTGCGTTGTTTGTGTTGGGTGGCAAGGCGTCACAGATTTCATCGCTGGCCCAGTTTGACGGCAGGGCGGAGATAGTTCGCGCTATGAAGCGAAACCCGCGGGCTTCCAAGGCTACGATTGATCTGTACCACCTTCTCCTTCCTTAACATCAAGGGCTGCCTTGAAGCCAATGCTTCGTTTTGCGGCGGCGCCCCAAGGCTTGATCTGCTGAAAAACTTGCTGGGTTTCATCGCCTGATAAGCTTCGTCTCCTGGCATGATTCAGACTGGGTTTGTATGGTGTGGTGTAACGACTTCGACTTGGTCTGGCAATCGGTACTTCCCGCGCCTCAATCCTCAGGCATCGGGCGGCCTTTGGTTTCCGGCAGGAAGAACAGCGCAAAGAGGCCGAGTAGGAAGATGAGGCTCATCCAAGTGCCTGCATTGCGGAAGGCCTCTAGCTCGGCGGCTGCCTCGGCGACTTTGCGCGCGGCTTCCTCAGGGATGGCGGGGAGCGCAGCCTTGGCATCTTTGGCCAGGTTGGATGCCAGCACACCGAGTGTGATGGGGCCGCTGGCCGCGATGAAGCGACCGACGTTGTAGCAGAAGCTCGTGCCTGTGCTGCGCAGACGTGTGGGGAAAAGCTCCGGTAGGTAAATGGCAAAGCCGGCGAAGATCGAAAGCTGGCAGAAGCCCATCACAAAGCTCATCCAGATGTCCGTGGTGGTCTTGAAGCACTGGTAGAAAAAGATGGTGGAGGCCATCGCGGCGATGAAGGCCACGGCGAAAACCGGCTTCCGACCGAAGTGGGAAGCCGCCTTGCTGAAGCAGAGCATGCCGAAGAATGCGCCCACGTTTTGCACGATGAGATTCGCGGCTGCCCACCACTGCTTGGCGGCCTGCACCTTGTCAGCAGGCACATTCTGCTCCGCCAGCGCGGCTGCGATGGCTGGCGCGGTGAGCTTGTTGCTGAAGAAGCCGATGCCCCACAGTCCAATCACGGCGGAGACGCAAAGTAGCATGCCAAACAGGGCCGGCCTGCGCCAGCGTGCCTCGCCAAACAAGCTTGAGTAAGATCCCATGGCCTTGCCGCCGACCTCGCGGCTCGCGGCCTTGGCGGCGATCCATTTTTCCGGCTCTTTCAGACGCAGCATGATGAAGATGCACAGGAAGGCGGGCACGGAGCCGATCCAGAATAGGTATTTCCATGACACGTTCGGATCGACGTCAGAAACTGCCATGGCACAGAGGCCGGCGGTGACGTTTCCGACCGCAGAGAGCGCTTGGAGCATGCCCAGGCCCTTGGCGCGGGCAGTGTCAGGCAGAGAATCCGCCACCAGCGCCACGGCCAAGCCAAACACGCCGCCGACGCCCAGACCGGTGAGCGCACGATAAATCATGAACTGATCCACGTTCGTCGCGAAGGAGGACAGACCGGTAAAAACCGAATAAATGAGCACCGTCAGCGCCAGGGTCTTCGCGCGGCCGATACGGTCGCCGACGGCACCAAAAATAAGGCCGCCAGTGGCCCAGCCTGCCACGAAGACAGCCATCGCCATGCCGCTTAGCTTCGCCTGATCCCCCGTCGGATCGAGTGCCTTGAGCGCATTGTCACGCGCCAGGATGAAAAGCTGCTGGTCCAGGCAGTC
>JAPLUL010000207.1:0-10203 GCA_026397635.1 Verrucomicrobiota bacterium
CCCGGTCTCTCCCCTCTCGGTGTCCTTTTTTATGAGGCACTGCGATGCCCAAGCCCCGCCTTTACTTGCTCCTTGCCGCACTCCCATGCGCCGGGTATTCTCCGGCCATGAGCGTTGCCACCCTCCAACAATTCGGCCAGAGCCTCCCGTCATGGCTGGCCCTTGTTCAGCGGGGTGAAACCGTCGCTATCATGGACGGCGGGCGCGAAGTGGCCCGGTTGGTGCCACCGGAAGAAGCCCAGACCCAATCCACACCCACCGCCGCGCCCGTACGCTGGCCTGACTTTGCCGCCCGCCGCCGTGCCGTGTTCGGGGATATGGTTCATCCCGCTGGCACCGCAGCGGCACTGGTGAATGAAGATCGCGGCGCATGAGTGCCACCGCTGACAGCAGCCTCATCGTGGCGTTGTATCTGGCAGAGGTTGATTCTGCCCGTGCTGATGCTGCATGCGCTGCCGTGCCGCCGCCCATCCTCCTGACAGACTGGCATCGAGTGGAGATCGCCAACGCCTTTCAGCGTGCCGTGAAGAATGGGCGAATCACCCATGTCCAGGCCGCGCAGCTCTGGCGGGACTTCACCGACGATGGAAACGCGGGCCGTTTCCAGATCGTCGCCATTGACCATGCCGCCGTGCTCGCACGCACGCTGGCACTCACGCAAAAGCACACGGCCGCCACTGGCACACGCAGCTTGGATTTGATCCACATCGCCACCGCCCTCGAAATCGAAGCGGCTGATTTCTTGAGCTTTGATCATCGCCAGCGGCTTGCTGCCAATGATGAGGGCTTGAACGTGATTCCGTCGCCATGAAAACACACGCCCCCATCCATACCAGTGAAGTGCTCCGAAAGGATTTAGCCGTTTTTCGACTGGTGCGCCCGCCAGGAATCGAACCTGGATATGCGGCTTCGGAGACCACCATTCTATCCGTTGAACTACGGGCGCTTTGTTCGGAGGCGATGCTTCGCATGAGCGGCGTAAGGCGGCAAGTCGTTTTCAGCGGGATGTCGCGGTGCTGAGGTCAATCACCACCGCCGCAGCCACCACACCCACCTCCGCCGCAACCTCCTCCGCACCCGCCCCCACCGCTGCTGCTACCGCAGCCACCAGTACCGCAGCCGCCGCTCGATCCGGGAGCCTGATGATGGATCACCGTGTGCAAGGGCTGGTACGAAGGCGTGGCGAGCGCAGTGGAGCCTGCGATGGCGACACTCATCGCCGCGAGTGTGGGATCGAGGACATGCTGCCCATCACGCTCCACCAGCGGATTGACGCGCTGTTTGTGACGCAGCCGGTCCCAGAGCGCCTTGCCTGCGGCGGTGCGCTTGCGCATCAAGGACATGCGCAGGCAAAGCACGATGACGCTGATGAACAGGCAGACGATGAGCAGAATCACCGGCTTGTCGCGGCTGATGCCGACCCAGACCTTGTAGGCACCGATGATGAGCATAGACAGCATCGGCAGCGCCGCGAACCAGCTCAGGCGCGTGAGCTGTGACGGGCGGAAAACGTAGCCGCGCTCGGCAAGAGACTCCTGCATGGCCTGGGCTACTGGAATGAGGGCTTTGCGCACCTGCTGGACTTCGGCCTTGCTGCCGGTGGGCAAGGCCCGCCACACCTGATGCTCGATGGGGTGCAAATCCGTGTCATCGCCGTCGTGTGCGGCACCGATGGTCGCTCGAGCATTCTTCGGCGCGTCGAGCTTGAGCAGGCCGCGTGTGAACAGGGCCGCTAGCGCGGCATCGACCATGCGGCGACCGCCTCCACCGAGAAAGGCGATCTCATACGGATCGATCAGTGTCTGATCGCTCAGCCGTTCCTGCCGGTCGGCGCGGGCGTAGCGTAGGAGCAGCAGCGAGGCAAGGAAAGCGAAACCGAAACCAAAGAGGTAGAACTGCAAAAAGTCCTCGCCGCGATAGTCGAAGACGTTCAACTCACTGCAACCGGCCAGCGTGAGAGCCAGGACGACTGCCGCAGCGGCAGGAATGACGTAGCGTGGCCTCAGGCGCTTCAGCCATGCTGGCTTCGGCAAAGTCCAGTGGCGCGAGACGTCCACCCAGCGATTGAGCTTGGGCTTGAAGCACTCCTCGGCGGTGTGCCAGATGTCAGCCGGAGGTTCGGTGCCAAAGATACGGCGGTAGCTGGACAGTGTGCGCTCGTATTGCAGGTGAAACTTCGCCCCTTCATCGAGTCCGCCAGCGGTGGGTTCGTGATGCAACGGGCGTCCGAGCACGTTGGTGCAGAGATCCTGCCAGTAAGACCGCGTATAGACGAGATGCAGGTGCCAGACCTGATCGACGGCCTCGGAGGGCGTCACCGGATGACCGGCGTGCATCGCCAGAAGGAGGAAGCGTTTGTATTCCTGAATCGCCCGGGCGGTGTAGGCCCGGGTCCAGCCGTTTTCTTTGCTTAGCCGTGCCGAGAAATCGAACACCGCGTTGTTGTTATCGAGCTGGAGACTTTCCAGCTTCGCCCACTGCGCCTGAACCTCAGGCGTCCATTGTGTATGGCTCATAGTTTGTTTGACGCTGAACTGCTCGCTCATGGCCGGGGGGATGCGCACGAGACTGATTGTGACGAAGTCGTCACTCAAGCTCAAGACTCTTCCATGTCGGCTCAGAGCAATTCGCGCTTCACTTCGCCCGCTTTGGCGGCGGCCTGGAATTTGTTCCAGCGGAAGGGCTCCATAATCTGGCCCCAGAAGGATTTTGGCATCGCGGATTTGATGCCGATCTCGACGGGTGGGCGGCGGTTCACGTCGTCGTAGAAGGTGCCGAAGATCAAATCCCAGAGCATGAGGTTCTCGCCGTAGTTTTTGTTCCCCTCACGCAGGTCCATGGAGTGGTGCCAGCGATGCAGGGCGGGCGTGTTAAAAAGGTAGTTCAGCCAGCCGAAGCGCATCTGGATGTTCGCGTGCGTGAGGAAGCCAATGTAGGCCGTGATGGCACCGAACCAGAGCACCACATCCTTCGGCGCACCGGCCAAGGCCAGCAGCGGGGCGGAGAAGGCCGCGCTTTTGAGCGTGTCGATGATGTGGAAGCGCCCGGTGTTGAAGAACCACAGCTTTTTGGAGCTGTGATGCACCGCGTGGAACCACCACAGCGGCATCCACTCATGCGCGATGCGGTGCGCCCAGTAGAGGCCGAACTCGGCGACGACGAGGCCCAGCACCACTTGGAAGAACATCGGCCAGTGATTCGGCCACAAGCCGGTGCCTTGATCACCCCCGACCACGCTGGCCAGTCCGAGCCAGGTCATCGAGATGATGAGCAACTGCACGAAGGACTTGGTGAAGGCCGTGTGCGCCAGATCGGGAATTTCCTGCCCATCCGAGTGTAGCCACTGCTTCTCATGCGGATGCAGCTTCTCCAGAACGAACAGCAAGGCTGCGAGACTGAAATAAGTGAGGTTGAAGGCCAACGGCCCATGACCGTTGGCAATGCCAATTCCGGTCGGGATCAGGGCGGCGACGAGAATCAGGGGCCAGAGCAGGTAGTCGAGCAGGGTGCGGAGCATGGACAGTCTTTTCAAAGCAAGAAACGGGCGGGATTCCAGCCCGGATATGGCGAAACCTATCTCATTGCTTGCACTCCCACCGCCGAAGTGTTCGATGCGCCGCCCATGAAGTCCGTCATCGCCATTTCACCCGGAGAACTCGCCATCCTCGACACGCCGCAGCCGCAACCCGGGCCGTATCAGGCGCTGGTGCGCACGGAATGCGCCTGCCTGTGCAATCGCACGGACTCCGAGCTGCTCGGTGGCAAATTTCCGGGTATGGAGGACAAATTCCCCTTCGCCCTCGGCCATGAAAGCGTCGGCATCGTGGTCGAGGTCGGCGAGAAGGTGAAAAACTTCAAGGTGGGAGATCGCGCCGTGGGCGGACTCGTGTTTGATCTGCAAAAAGAGGGCGTGGATTCCGGCTGGGGCGGCTTTGGCGAGTTCACGCTGGCGAATGACCACGACGCGATGGTCGCCGACGGTGTGGCCGATGAAGCGCATGGCTGGGTCGAGGTGTTTGAGATTCAAACCCGCGTCGATGCCGACATTCCACCCGAACAGGCCGTGCTGCTCTGCACCTGGCGTGAGGTCTTGGGCGCCTTTCGTGATTTCCACCTCCAACCCGGCGACGACGTGCTCATCTACGGTGCCGGGCCGGTCGGTTTGAGCTTCGTGAAGCTCGGTCGCTTGTTCGGACTCGGCTGGATCGGCATCGTGGACCGCCACGCCGACAAACAGGCCAAGGCGCTCGCCTTCGGAGCCGACGCGGCTTTCAAACCCGGTGATCTGGAGATCAGCGAACTGGCCAAGATTCGCGGCAAGAAGCTCGATGCCGTCATCGACGCCGTCGGCCATCCCGACATCGTGCAGCAGGGCCTGCCGCTGCTGCGTCGCGGCGGATCACACTGCATCTACGGCGTGCTGACGCATGGCGTCCTGCACATCGACAAATCGAAGGCCGACTTCAACTTCAACCTCCTCGTCCACCAGTGGCCGACACGCCGTTACGAGAAGGAATCCCAAACCGCGCTCTGCCAGTGGATTCGCGAAGGCAAGCTCACCTCCGCCGACTTCATCACCCACCGCTTCCCGCTGGACCGCATCGCTGACGCGTTCAAAGCCGTGAGCGAGCGAAAGGTGATCAAGGCGCTGCTGGAGTATTCTTGAGCCTCACACGATCCCGAAAGCGCAGACTTCGTTTTTGTTCGCGCAGAGGCGGGTCAGATGGAATTCGGCGCAGAGCGGCGGGGCGTCGCGTTTGAGGGTTTCTAGCAGCGGGTATTCGTCGTGACCTTTGAATTTGAGGGTGACCACGAAGTTCCGCATGCGTTTCCCGCGTAGCCATTCGAGCAGGAGGTCGATGCTGCGCTGCGGGGCGGCGATGACATCGCAGACGAGCCAGTCCACGGTCTGCGGCGGCTGGTATTTGAAGGCGTCGGCGGCTTCAAAGCGCAGGCGCGGGCTGCGCATCAAGTCCTCGCGCAATTCGGAGCGGTCCACGGCGATAACGTGCGCGCCACGTTGGATCGCGACGTAGCTCCAGCTTCCAGGCGACGCGCCGAGATCGACGCAGGTTTGGCCGCGCTCGATGCGGCGGCCCAGGCGCTGCTCGGACTCGACCAGCTTCGTGAAGGCGCGTGAGGGGGCGCTTTTGTCATCCGCCAGCGGCACTTCGCCGCGTGGGAAGCTCGAAATCAGCTGGCGGTGCGTGTGCGGCAGCGGCGCGAGGCTGGTGGAAAGCCAGCCTGCCTCAGGCGAGGTGAGGATGCATTGAACGAGGGAGGTTTGAGGCGTGAAGGGAGCTGGTGAAGAATCGGAGCAGCCCCTCACCCCGGCCCTCTCCCCGCCAGCGGGGCGAGGGAGAAATTCTGATTCCCTCGCCCCTTGGGGGAGAGGGTTAGGGTGAGGGGAGGTTCGTGAGGCTGAAGATTCCGCATCCACAAAAGAGCGCAGCAGATGCCGGCGCTTTTTCTTCAGGCGCTCGATCACGCTCGCGCGGATCAACTCACAGCGGTTCAGCCCTGCCCGGCCCTCGCCGTAGTGCGGCCAGAGGTGGAGACGCCACGGCTGGTCATCCGGGAAATGACCGGCCACGGCGTCGATGATGCGATCCGCCCAGGCATTGATCGACGCGGCGCTCACTTCGACCGCGTCTGGCAGCGTCTGCCGGGCAAAGGCGAGCCAGAGGCCGTCCAGCTTCACCTCGGCGGCGATGCCGAGGCCCACGATCTCCGTTTGCGCCGCTTCTGGGGCGCTGCGGCGCAGTTCATCCGCGAGGAACGTGAGAGAATCGGAGTCGGCGAGGAAAAGAGACACGAGCAAGTCAGACGATCAAGGTTTCACCGGAGCAGGTGTGTTTTCCTTGAAGGGCGAGACGACGCCTATCGTGGATGGAATGAAATCATCCGTGCGGAAACAGGACGCGGGTAAGCCCTCGGCATTCATGAGGTTCGCGCCTTCCGGCCACGCGGCCCAGGCATAGCGCACGCCGACGGGTTGCGGCACGGACTCGCTCCACACCACGACCTCGCTGCCTTCGATCTTCGCTTTGGCCCACACCCATTTTTTGTTCGCGCCGGCGATCTGGAAGTGCTTCGGCTCACCGCCATCGCGGGTTTTTAAACCAGCGCCTGTGTGAGTGAACTGCACACGCACCTTGTTGCCCTGAATGACGGAGGAAAGGTACAGCGGGCCGCAGTATTCGGTGCCGTTCTTGCCGTAGTCCTTTGCCAGCGCCCAGAGCGCGAGTCGGCGGCCGACCTCCTGCTTGTTCTTCGGATGGATGTCGTTCTGCTCGCCGATGTCGTTGATGATGGCGATGCCGCATTTATCCAGCGTCTGAGCCGTGAGCGTCTGCGCCTCCTGCAGTTCGGCCCAGGTGTCCGGCACGCCGGCGTCTTTCGCCACCGGCAGGCGATTGCCGTAGTTCGCCAATTGCACGATGTAGAAAGAAAAGCCGTCCACCCACTGCTTGCGCCAGTCGTTGATCAGGGTGGGCAGCAGTTCCTGATACTGGAAGGCCCGCTTCTGGTTCGACTCACCCTGATACCAAATGGCCCCCTTGATGCCGTAGGACACCAGCGGCGCGACCATCCCGTTGAAAAGCACGCTGGGACGATGCGGCGTCGTGTTCGGGTCATCAGGCGGGCGTGGGGCCTGCGGCTTGGCTTTCTTCTTGTCCGCAGGCAGCTTGGCGTTTTCCGTGTCGATTTGCTTCACCAGCGTCTGCCAGTCAGCCTTGCGCTTCTCAAACGCAGCCTGCTCCTTCGCGGCATCCCACTTGCTGGCATGGTCTTTCCAATCGGCGAGCATTTCGCTGGCGCAGGGACGTTCTTCGAGAGCCGCAGTGCTCGTCCATGCCTCGATGCGTGTGCCGCCCCAGGAGGTGTTGATCAGGCCCACGGGCACTTTGAGCACTTGATGCAAGTGACGGCCAAAGAAGTAACCGACGGCAGAAAAATCGCCCACATTCGCGCTCGTGGCTTCTTTCCACGCGCCTTTGCAGTCCGCCTGCGGCGTCAGGCTCGGTGTCCGCTCCACATTGAACATGCGGATCTGCGGATGGTTCGCGGCGGCGATCTCAGCCTCGGCCTTGCCCGCCTGTTTCACCGTCCACTGCATGTTCGACTGGCCGGAGCAGAGCCACACCTCACCCACCAGCACATTTTTGACCGTGATCGTGTTCTTCCCGGCCACCACGAGGTCCACGGGCACGGCATTCGCGTTCATCGGGTTCAGTGTGATGGACCATTTTCCCGTGGAGTCGGTCAAAAGGCTATGCGTCTGCTCTCCAAAGGTCAATTTGACCTCCTCGCCGACGTCTGCCGTGCCCCAGATGCGTGTGAGCTGAAGCTGCTGCAGCACCATGCCGTCAGAAAACACGGCGGGCAGTTTCACCTCAGCATGCAGGCCGAAGGTCAGCAAAAGGCAGGATAAAAGCAGGCGTTTCATGGGGAATGGTCGTGGGAGTCGCAGGCGGGGCAACTAAGCCGTAGGTCAGAGAAGGGTGCTGTCGTCCGAGCGCTCCAGGCGGCCGATCTTCTTTTTGATCGTCTCCAGCAGCACGGTCATTTCATGCACGCAGCGGAAGCACTCCTTCTGCGTCTCCTCATCCGCTAGGCCGGGCACGGCGGGATGAATCTTCATGAATTGAAGGGCGATGTTTTTGCAGGATTCGCGGATCTGGGCGATAGCGGCGGGTCGGTCCATGGTCGCAGCCTAGAGCGAACTGTTCATCGTGCAAGCTGCGGAGCCTGGACTCTCCTCCCGCACCAGGGCTGATGGATGTAATGAGCCACTAATGATTGAGCATTAAACCGTTTTGAATGACCACAGAGACACGAAGAACACCGAGTTTTCTGTTTTCTGATCCTCTGTGCTCTTCGTGTCTCTGGGGTCAAAGCCTGAACTTCCATTTTCACTCTTTGGGGACGCAAAACCAGTTTCCATCGTGACTTTGGTCCGTAATCCCTGCACCCACGCCCACCAGACGTAAACTGCGCACATTCGTCATTCCGCATTCCTCATTCGTCATTTACCCTCCCGCATGAACCTCGTCTCCACCGCGATCCGCTACTCCACCTTCATCCTCGCCATCGCCGGCGTGTTGGCCATGGGATCGGTGCTGCAACAACTCCGCAGCCAGGAGACGGCCATTCCGCCGCCGCCCGTGGCACCCCCACAAAAAAACGCGCCGGATGACATCGCCGCCACCGGCATTCTGGAAGCGAAGGGGGAGAACGTCGCCATCGGCGTGCCCGTCGCTGGGTTGGTGAAAGAGGTCAAGATAGAGGTCAATCAGGTGGTCAAAGCAGGCGAACCGCTGCTCATTCTCGACGACCGCGAGCTGCGCGCCTCCCAGCTCAAGCAGGAGGCCGCCATCGCCGTCGCGCAGGCAAACTTGGAAGTCAGCCGCGCCGAACTCGCCAAGGTGCAGGACATGCTGGACCGCCTCAAGTCCGTGACCGACCAGCGCGCCATCAGCCAGGACGATTTGCGCAACCGCAGCAACGACGTCCTCGTCGCCAAAGCGCAGATGCAGGCCGCCGAGGCCCAGCTTGCCGCCGCCAAGGCCGACGTGCAGCAGACCGCGCTGCTCATCGACCGCCTCACCGTCAAAGCCCCGCGCGACGGCACCCTCCTCCAGTTGAACATCCGCGCCGGTGAATACGCCTCCCCGCAGAATCGCCTGCCAGCCCTTGTCCTCGGCGACATCTCCACCCTTCACGTCCGCGCCGACGTCGATGAGCAAAACGCCATGGGCGTCGCCCCCGGCCTTCCCGCCACCATGTCGCTCAAGAGCGACTCCACGCGCAAGTTCACCGTGAAATTCGTCCGCATCGAGCCCTACGTCATCCCCAAGGTCTCCCTCACCGGTGCCAGCACTGAGCGCGTGGACACCCGCGTGCTCCAGATCATCTACGAGCTCGAAAAACCCAAAGGCGAGAATCTCTACGTCGGCCAGCAGGTGGACGTGTTCATTGCACGGAAAGCCAAGTAGGCCCGCCGCACCGCTCCAGGAGGAGGAAAAATCAACGCCAGCGCCAAGCAGGAGCGCGGACGTCCTCGTCCGCTTCCCTGTTCATGACCGACTCAGCCGAGAGGAATGGAAAAAAGATGGGTGGCAAAAAAATAGGATCATTCTCCTGCCGATCATCAGGCGCTGCACGGAGCGCGGACGCCCTCGTCCGCTTCCCTGTTCATGACCGACTCAGCCGAGAGGAATGGCAAAAAGATCGGTGGCAAAAAAATAGGATCGGAACTCTTGCGCCTTCCTCAGCTCTCGCGGTGCAGCTCTGGGACCCAAGGAAGGGCGGTTTTGAACCGCCCAGGCGCTTGGCAAGCGCCTCTCCTTGAGGACGCACCGCGAGAGTTCAAAATGGCGCGAGAGGCTTGGGATCAAAACCACCTTCCAGGAGCAGCCGTTGCATCTGGCAAAAACATGGGTGGCAAAAAAGGATCATTCTCCTGCCGATCATCAGGCGCTGCACGGAGCGCGGACGCCCTCGTCCGCATCGCTCTCCATAACCGACTCAGCCGAGAGGGATGGCACAAAGATGGGTGGCAAAAAATACGATCCGAACTCTTGCGCCATTCTAAGCTCTGGCGGTGCAGCTCCGGGACCCATGGCAGGGCGGTTTGGAACCGCCCAGGCGCTTGAAAAGCGCCTCTCCTTGAGGACGCACCGCGAGAGTTCATGAAGACGCGAGAGGCTTGGGATCCGAACTCTTGCGCCTTCCTAAGCTCTGGCGGTGCAGCTCCGAGACCCAAGGAAGGGCGGTTTGGAACCGCCCAGGCGCTTGAAAAGCGCCTCTCCTTGAGTGCGCACCGTGAGAGATCATGAAGACGCGAGAGGCTTGGGATCAAAACCACCTCCCAGGAGCAGCCGTTGCGTCTGGCAAAAACATGGGTGGCAAAAAAATAGGATCATTCTCCTGCCGATCATCAGGCGCTGCACGGAGCGCGGACGCCCTCGTCCGCTTCCCTGTTCATGACCGACTCAGCAGAGAGGAATGGCAAAAAGATCGGCGGCAAAAAAATAGGATCCGAACTCTCGCGCCATTCTAGAGCATTTTAAATAATATTGTGGAACATTTTGACAGACGGTGTATAGCTAAGCATGGCCGCACTTTCCCTTGATCTACGTCAACGCATCATCAACACCTGCGACCGGGGTGAAGGCACCCAGGAACAGATCGCCCAAC
>JAPLUL010000021.1:0-5200 GCA_026397635.1 Verrucomicrobiota bacterium
GTTCCTTTGACACCTTCATGGTCTGCTCCTTCCTCATCTGCGTGCCGCTGAGTTTCTACTTCAGTTGGATGAACGTCTTCATGAATGAGATGAACATTCCCAACGCGGCGGCGAAGATGACCTTGGGTCAGGTCTCGGACGTGGTCTTCCTGCTGCTGCTTCCCGCTCTGCTGCTGCGCATCGGGGCTAAGGGCATCCTCCTGCTCGGCATCGGTGCGTGGGCCGTGCGCTTCGGACTCTTTGCTCTCTTCCATCAAAGCCCCTCCGCGCTGTGGATGCTCTTCACCGGCATCCTGCTGCATGGCATGTGCTACGACTTCATCTTTGTGATGGGCCGCATGTATGTGGACAAGCGGGCGGGCGAAGACATCCGCGGTGCCGCGCAAGGGTTGCACGCCATCATCACGCTCGGGGCGGGTATGTTTGTCGGCTCATGGCTCTCGGGCATCGTTGCCCAGCACTACACGCAGGGCAGCACCCATGACTGGCAGGCCATCTGGCTCATCCCCGCTGCGATGGCTGCCGTGCTGGTCGTGGTTTTTGCGCTCTTCTTCAAAGAGGACCGGCGCGCGGACACGGCCGGCTGAATGACCCTTTCCATATAACCAACAACCAAACCGAAACCATGAACACACCCACATCATTCCCATTCCACTCACGTCGCGAATTCATCCGCACAGGCAGCGCAGCCGCAGCGGCCATGACGCTCGCTTTTCCCCATATCCTCCGTGGTGCGACGGACAGTCGTAAGCTCAAAATCGGCCTCGTCGGCTGCGGCGGACGCGGCACGGGGGCACTGGCGCAGGCGCTCGGCGCGGACTCGAATAGCACGGTGTCCGCGCTGGCAGACCTATTCTCCACCCAGATCGATATCACGCTCCAAGCCCTCAGCACGAAGCCTGAGTTCACTGATAGGGCGAAGGTGCCCGAAAGTAGGCGATTCGTTGGTTTGGATGCTTTCACGAAGATGATGGCCTCGGATGTGGATGTGGTGTTACTCACCACGCCACCCGGCTTTCGCCCGCTACATCTCGCGGCCGCCATCGCAGCGGGGAAGCATGTTTTCTGCGAAAAGCCCATGGCAACGGATGCCCCCGGTGTGCGTTCCGTGCTGGAGTCCGCCCGCACCGCGAAAGAGAAGAACCTGAGCATCGTGGCAGGCTTTAACGTCCGCTACGACACGACCCATCAGGAGTTCATGAAAGGCATCCATGACGGTAAGATGGGAGACGTGATGAGCCTGCAAGACAACCGCCTCGGCACTCCGGTGAAGCCCATGTCACCGCCTGAGGCACGCCCGAAGGAGATGGGCGATGTCGAGTGGCAGCTCCGCAACTGGTATAACTTCACCTGGCTCTCCGGTGACGGCCTCGTGGAGCAGGCCGTGCATCATGTGGACCGCATCATGTGGGTGATGCAGGACGTGCCACCGCAGGACTGCATCGCCAATGGCGGGCGCAACAGCCCGAACTACGAGGGTAACATCTATGATCATATCGACGCGCTCTGGCAGTGGGAAGGTGGCATGCAGGCCTCCCTCATGCAGCGGCAGGTGCTCGGTTGTGATCCGAACAGCGTCATGATGGTTCACGGCACGAAAGGCCGCGCCGCCATCGACCTCTCACGCGGCATTGTCCCGCTGGATGGCAAGCGCACGCGCAGCACCTACAGCCTCGGCCCATCTTATAACAACGAGCACATCCATCTCTTCAATGCCATCCGTGCTGGAGAAGCGGTGAATGATGGCGTGCGCATGGCTCATAGCACCCTCGCTGCCATCATGGCACGCATGGCCGCCTACACCGGCAAGCGCATCACCTGGGACATGGCGATGAACTCCAAGGAGAAGCTCGTTCCCGATAATCTCACCTGGGACATGAAACTCCCCATCACCCCGATGGCTATTCCTGGGCAAACCAAGTTCCTCTAACCTATCATGAAACTCCACACACTCCTCCTCGCCGCCTGTCTCACTGCCCGCGCTTTGTTCGCGGCGGATGAGCCGGGCTTTGTGCCCATGTTCAATGGCACGGATCTCACGGGCTGGGTTCCGTGCAGCATCGCGCCGGAGACTTTCACCGTGCGGGATGGCTTGGTCGTCACCAGCGGTCTCCCCGTTGGCACGCTGCGCACCGAGAAGATGTATGAGAACTTCATCATCGAGTTCGACTGGCGGCACATGAAGTCCGGCGGCAACTCCGGTCTCTTCATCTGGGCCGATGGACTGCCGGTCACCGGCTCGCACTTCTCACGCGGCATCGAGGTGCAGATTCTCGATCTCGGCTACGATGCCAAAGGTAAGAACGAGCGGTTCAGCACACATGGCGACATCTTTGCCGTGAATGGTGCCAAGCTCACCGTAGCGGGCCGTATCTCGCCAGATGGCAGGCGCAGCTTCCCCATGGAGGAACGCACGAAGCCCTCGCCCGAGTGGAATCACTACCGCGTCGTCGCGAACAATGGCGACATCAGCCTCAGCGTGAATGGCAAGGAAGTGACTATCGCCAAAGCAGCCTCGCCGCGCAAAGGCTACCTCATGCTGGAGTCCGAAGGCAGCGAGGCGCACTTCCGCAACGTGCGCATCAAGGAACTGCCCTCGACGAATCCAAAGCCAGAAGAAATCGCCCTCGAAGCCGATGGCTATGTGCCGCTGCTCAACAGCCTCGACCTGCGCGGCTGGAAAGCGCCCGAGGGCGATAACGGCCACTGGAAAGTCGTCAAAGAACTCATCGACTATGATGCTGAAAGCGAATCCATCGCAGCGGACAAGAGCCTGTGGAGCGAGCGCGAGTTTGGCGACTTCCAGCTCATCGCCGACTGGCGCATCACCGCCACGCCGTATGTGAATCCGCGCGTCTATCGCATCCTCCCCGATGGCAGCGAGGAACTCGGCCCCGATGGCAAACCGCAGCCTTATCCGCAGCCCGATAGCGACTCCGGCATCTATCTGCGCGGCAGCAGCAAGTATCAGGTGAATATCTGGAACTGGCCCATCGGCTCCGGTGAAATGTATGGCGTGCGGCGTGATGCTGCCATGCCCGCAGAAGTCCGCGCCGGAGCCACGCCATTGCTGAAAGCTGACTACCCGATTGGCAAATGGAACCGCTTCGACATCACCGTGCGCGGCAGCACCGTCACCGTGCTGCTCAATGGCAAGACCGTGCTCCCAGGCGTCACCATTCCCGGCCTTCCCGAGCGTGGACCCATCGCCCTCCAGCATCACGGCAGTAAGAAGGACGGCCAATGGACCAGCCCGCCGTCACTCGTGCAGTTCCGCAATGTGTATGTGCGTGAGTTAAAATAGCCGCGCCAGTTTCACCCCCACTCATTTCTCCCTCTCATCTTATGCCACGCAAACTCAGCCACATCGCCCCCGACTGGTGGGACTACACCACGCTCGACTCCGACCTCATCAACGACGCCGCGCATCTCAGCGAACGCGACCTGCGCCAGCTCTCGCGACCAGGATTCAAGGTCGTTTTTTATGACACGCTGGAGGACTTCTACCTCGCCGAAGCGCTCGAATACATCCACGCGTGGCGGCAGGCCACGGCGGACAATCCCGTCGGCATCTGCGGCCCTGTCGGCCCCACCGAGCAGCTCCCACTCGTCGCCCGCTTGGTCAATGAACTCGGCCTCAGCCTCAAGCACGCGCACTTCTGGGGCATGGATGAATGGTATGATGAAGTCACGCAGAAAGAGGTGCCATCCAGCCATCCGCTCTCCTTTGAAAAAGCTGACCGCGAACTGTGCTTTGACCGGATTCAGAAGAAACTCGTTATGCCGGATGAGCACCTGCATTTCCCGAAAGCCGACATCGCCAGCTATGTGCAGACGTGGAACTCCGGCGTGCGCTGCGCCGTCATGCAGGGCGGCCAGGGCGACATCAAACACTGGGCCTTCAACGACCCACTGCGCCGCGCTGGCAAATGGAAGAACGAGCCGCCACCGCCCGCCGAGTATCGCAAGCTCGGCACGCGCATCGTCGAGCTTCATCCCATCACACTCAGTCAAAACGCCCGCACCTCCGGCGGCGGCAACATCACCATAGTGCCGAAGACCGCCATCACCGTCGGCCCCAAGGAAACCTGGCAGGCGGAGAAAGTCAGCATCTGGCAGGCCGGCATGCATGACAACCCACTCGGCCAGCGCCTCACCGCGCTGATGATCTCCAAACGCCTCGCCGACAGCGCCGTCCCCATGTCACTCCTCGCCGACCATCCGAACGTGCAGTTCAACTACTTCCGTGGCGGCCTCGGAAGCTGTGCTGTGGAGATGCATTGAGCCCAGGTGCGCCGACCATGAAATCCACCTTCACATTCTTCACCCTCCTGCTCGCCCCGCTCGCTCTTTTACCCGCAGTAGAACCGCCACTGGTGCTCATCCTTTCCGGTCAGTCGAACATGGCGGGCTATGGCAAGGCCGCAGAACTTTCCGCCGAATGGCGCACGCCGCCCCCGAACGTCACGCTGATCCATTGGGGCCGCACGCAAGCGCTCGCCAAGGGTAGCATCGGCCCGGAGGTCACGCTGGCTCATGCGCTGGCGCGGGCCATGCCTGGACGCCAGATCGTTCTCTTCAAGGCCGCGCACGGCGGCACATCACAACTCGCCTGGCAGCCGGAGCTGGACCAGGCACGCATCGACCGCTTGAAGCTCAGCCACGATCAACGTGTCGGCCATGCCTACGCGCAGCTCATCGTCGCGTGGAAGAAGGCCTTCCCCGCAGGCGACATCAAACCCGCCGCCATCCTCTGGATGCAGGGCGAGTCCGACGCCCGCGTGTCCGAGCTGGCGAAAGACTACGAGCAGCACCTCACCCGCCTCCTGGCCGCGCTCCGTCGCGATCTCGGCGCACCGCAAATGAAAGCCGTCATCGCCGAGATCAACCCCGCCAAAGTCACGCCCGTCTCGCCCTTTCCCTTCGTGGATGACGTTCGCGACGCCCAGCGTTCCTTTCCGGCCAAAGACCCGCTCGCCATTTGCATCAGCACCGACGGCCTGACCAAAACCAAGGACGAGGTCCACTACGACACCGCAGGTCAGCAGGGCCTGGGTCAACGCTTCGCCGAGGCCTTCCTGCCGTTGCTCGCCAAGAACTCACCATCATCACGCCAACAATGAAACACACACTCACACTCCTCACCGCCCTGCTGCTCGCTGCTTTCGCAGCGAAGGCTCAACAACCTGCTCCATCCTTC
>JAPLUL010000080.1:0-58312 GCA_026397635.1 Verrucomicrobiota bacterium
TTTCCCTGAAGGATCGTGGAAGACTACCACGTTGATAGGCCACGGGTGCAAGCGCAGTAATGCGTTCAGCTCAGTGGTACTAATCATCCGTTTGTCTTGCATTGATCATCTCAAACTGAAGCCTGGTTCCAAGGCTCAAAAGAATTTGTTCAAACCCTATATGCAGTTGTCAGGGAACTCCCGTTTCCTCAAAGTGTCTCCAGACACTCAGATCACACACTTAACCGTGTGGTTTGCAGTCTGGTGACCATGGCACAGTGGCCCCACCCGTTCCCATTCCGAACACGGAAGTGAAACGCTGTTGCGCCGATGATAGTATGGCGAAAGGCCATGCGAAAGTAGGACGTTGCCAGTTTAAAATACACCCCGCATCCCAAAAGATGCGGGGTGTCTTCGTTTATACTCTCTTCCAAATTGGGATATGTTACTCCCCACTCTTGTAGCCTCAAAAACTAAACGCACGCAGTCACACCTTCAACACACCTGCGCGTTACGTGACCACCTCGTCTCAGCGATTGATTATCTTTAGTGATAGTCCACCTTCGAATACCTCATCCTCACGAAACTAAAGCAGCCTGAGGAAAGCAAATAGCTACTCTCTCGACTCTACCAACTCGCACTGTTTGTGCATGTGCGTTGCCCTTACCCAATTTTCATGGTGTTAATTGGGAGTCTTTCGACGCTCCAGTGACAGCACAAAAATAAGCCTGCCATTTCTCCATCTGGGGCCGCCTATGAAAAGCGGGCTTCCAGGTCGTAAAACTGCGTCGCTTTTGACTAACACCTGCTGTTCTCTCCAGACTTGAAGATGCAGTTTGATTCCGCCGTTATCGGCTGGTCCATTGGAATCGATTTTCAGAAACATGTCTCGCGAGGGGACTACCCAGGATTCGTATTCACGAAAAATATCCTGCTGATGTTGGCCTAAAATTTCGAAGTGCTTAAAGGCAAACACTTTGGCAAGACGGGCATTGAACTGCCCGAGATTCGCTGGTGCTGTCTCCTGTGAGCCGATCAATTGCGAGGCATCGTCGGTGGCGAAAATAAGCGCTCCCCAGACCTTGCCTTCGGTAGCCGGTTTGACAGCAGGAAGCGGCTGCGAAGTAGCCTTTTCCTGTGCTAACAGGCTCAGGAAAGGCAACAAAAGCAACAAGACTGGTAAAAGAGATTTCATCCGCGAGTCGTGTTCGTCAGAAATAGCGGATGTCCGAACGCATCGCGTGAAATGACAAGCAGTGGAGAGCCTGTGGCGTCAAACAGTGTGGTCGTGGCAACTTGCGACTGGTTGTCGCTACTGTGGACACTGAGGCCGGAGATTTTATGGTCTGCGGGGACGTCTTCTAGGCCATCGAGAATGAGGACGGTAGCATCAGCTTCGATATGATGGTAGGTGCTCGCTTCAACACCAAGCCCCGGCGTATAGGAACTGAGAATTAGGCTGTGGCCACTGCTCTGCGTTTCCGGGCGCATCAAGACGAAGCCAAGTATGGCAAGTGCAACGGCACCCGCAGTCGCGGACCAAGGATGGCGCAGCCAAGTGAGGAGAGTCACTGCCAAAGATTGGTTTCCGGACTCCTTTCGACGGCTTTTATCCAGATCCATCTGAGTGATGCGCACCTGAATCTGTGAATTGAAGAAGTCTGAATGTGGAACCTGCATCTCGGCGGGCAGATGCTCGCGGATGGCCGAGCTTAAGGCACGCAACTCGTCAGCCTCTTTCGACAGCAAAGGATCGTCCTTGAGCCGGGCTTCAAAAGCGGCGATTTCGCTGTCAGTCATCTCGCCATCTAGCCAGCGGATGAGTTCGTGGTCTTCAGAGGGTGGTTTCATAAACGTCTTTGAGTTGTTCCTGCAGTTTCTTACGGGCGTAAAACAATCGCGACATTACCGTGCCCAACGAGCAGGGGATAAGCGCGGAGATTTCTTCATAGGCTAGCCCTTCGACCTCGCGTAGGACGATGACCTGCCGATGTTCAGGTGAAAGTCGGGCGATGGCCTCCTGGATTCGCTGTCCGAGTTCGGCATTGCGCATGGCGGTGTCCGGGGCGGCATCACCTTTGGGGGTTGCCTCGGCTCCGGCGGCGACACGATGCTCGGTGCGCTCGTCGTCGAACTCACCATCTGCCTGAATCTTCTTCTTCCGAAGCCAGTCGTAGGTCACATTGTGGGCAATGCGGTAGAGCCAAGTGTAAAAGGCCGCGTCCTGCTTGAAGTTCGGGAGCGCACGCCACGCCTTGATGAAGGCCTCTTGCGCGAGGTCCCAGGCTTCTGTCTCGTTCTGGATCAAATGGTAAGTCATGGCATAGATCCTCCCCCGATACTTTGTCACCAGGGTGTCAAAGGCCCGCGTGTCTCCCGCCTGGCTGTGTTTGACCAAGTCGATGTCGGAGACTTCGCCTGGGTCAGTCGCAGCTGAAGAGGGCATGGAAAAGAAACGGCGGAGGATGGACGGTCTCTAGCGAAGGAAATTCGATTCAGAGTCGCATTGGAGCAAAAAAGTGCCCGTGTCTGGAAATCAGGGGATCTTCAGGCTTTGACCGGGGCGGATCAGGTCATTCTTGAGTCCGTTGGCAGCCTTGAGTTTAGCGACGGTCGTTTTCTTCTTCAAAGCGATGCCGTAGAGAGAGTCACCCTTTGCCACGGTGTAGCGGGAGCCTGAAGAAGATTTCTTGGTTGTGGATTTCGAGGGAACTGACTTTTTCTTTGCCGGGCTGCTCGATGCTGTGGTCTTTTTCGTCGTGGAGTCAGACGGGCTGCTCGGCGTCGTCTTTTTCGTGGCGCTGAAGGCGTAAGGATCGGCTGGCGGTTCGGGCTCCGCTGGCATTGGTGGTTTTTGATAGGTCGGTGCCGAACCCGACGCGTATCCGCTCTGGCCTGGATATGGGTTGTAGTGGCCGTCGTTGCCGTAGTTCGAGGCGTAGGGGTCGCTGCTGGTGGACTTCGTGTTTTCGCAGGAAGCAAGCACGAGGCAGATGGTGGAAAGCACGAGGGTGCGGAGGGCGGTCATGAGGTGGAGATGGTGCGGTTTTCCAACCGGAGGATGCAATGACATCGCACTAATGAAATCGGACACATCCTTTTCAATGCTTAATTTGCCGTCATCCGTCGTGTGTTGTGCTGTTAGCACATCCTAGAAATAGCGCTGTGTGGATCACGTTTTTGCCATCTCTGGCAAATCTCGCCACACAAACCTTGCCAATTCGACTGCCATTCCCTAGCTTGTCGTCCCACCCCATGAAAATCGGCTTCAACCTCCTTCTCTACACCGGCCACGTCACCGAGGCGAACTACTCAGTCATCGAAAAACTCAAGGCCACCGGCTATGATGGTGTTGAGGTTCCGATTTTTGATGTCAGCAATCCTGCACATTTCAAAGGCATCGGCCAAGTGCTCAAGGACAACGGCCTTGAATGCACTGCCGTCACTGTGCTGCCGGATGAAGCCCATAACGCCATCAGCCCCGTCGCTGCCAATCGCCAGGGAGCCATCGATCACCTCAAACGTGTCCTCGAATGCGCTCACAACGCTGGTGTGCAGACCCTTTGTGGTCCCTATTACCAGGTGCTTGGCCAGTTCACCGGTGCTTTTCCTTCCGAAGCAGAACTTGCAGGCGCTGCCGAGGTCCATCGTGCCATTGCTCCTGTGGCCGAAGCCGCAGGTGTGAAATGCGCCATAGAAGCGCTCAACCGCTTCGAGTCCCACCTGCTCAACACCATGGAGCAGGCCGCCGCTTATGTGAAGCGCGTCGATCACCCGAACTTCGGCACCATGTACGACACCTTCCACGCGAACATCGAGGAGAAGAACCCCTTCGCCGCCATCGACACGGTGTTTGCCACTGGTAAGCTTAACCACGTTCACATCTCCGAAAACGACCGTGGCACACCCGGTCGAGGCCACATCAACATCACCGAGCAAATCAAGCACCTCAAAAAAATCGGCTACGACGGCTGGATGACCATTGAGGCTTTCGGCAGTGCCCTGCCTGATCTCGCCGCCGCCACTCGCGTCTGGCGCGATTTCTTCCCCAGCACCGAACAAGTTTACACTGAAGGCTACGCGCTCATCAAAAACGCGCTGGCTTGATGCAACGTCCAACACCCATTCCATCCATGAACACACCGACCACCACACCCGCAGCGGCCACCTCACGCCGCCAGTTTATCGGCACCACTGCCGCCGCCAGCGCCCTCACCGTCGCCCAATCCGCCTGGGCCGCAGGCAGCGATGAAATCAAAGTCGGCCTTATTGGCTGCGGCGGTCGCGGCACTGGGGCGGCCAGCCAAGCACTCAGCACCAACCAACCAGGTGTCACGCTCCACGCCGTCGCCGATGCATTCAAAGAAAAAGCCGATGGCGCTCTCAGCAACCTGCGAAACAAGTCTGCCGCAGTCGCGGAGAAGGTGAAGGTGGATGACTCCCGCATCTTCGCCGGTCCAGATGCCTACCAGAAAGTCATCGAAAGCTGCGACGTCGTCATCCTCACCACGCCTCCCGGCTTCCGTCCGTATCATTTTGAAGCCGCTGTGAACGCTGGCAAACACATCTTCATGGAGAAGCCCGTCGCCGTCGATGCCCCTGGCGTGCGCAAGGTGCTCGAAATGGCCAAGGTTGCTGACGAAAAGAACCTCAAAGTCGTCGTCGGCCTTCAGCGTCGCTACCAGAACTGCTACAAAGATGCTCTCACCCAGGTGAAAGAGCAGGGCATCATCGGCGACATCACCGGCGGCCAAGTTTACTGGAACGGCGGTGGTATCTGGTTCCGCGACAAGCGGCCTGACCAGTCCGAACTCATGTACCAGATCAATAATTGGTACTTCTTCACTTGGCTCTGTGGCGATCACATCAACGAGCAGCACATCCACAACATCGACGTGGCCAACTGGTTCATCGGTGGTCATCCCGTCAGTGCTCAGGGCATGGGCGGTCGCATGCAGCGTGTGGACAAAAAATTCGCCCAAATTTACGACCACCACTACGTCGAGTACACCTATGAAAACGGTGTCCGCATCAACAGCCAGTGCCGCCATCAGTCCGGTGTCTCCAACGCCGTGCGTGAGGAGTTCACCGGCACCAAAGGAAAGATCTACCTCGACAACAGCGGTCGCTGCTACGCCAACAATCACAAAGGCGAAACGATCTGGAAATACCGCCCTGGTGGCAAAGACATCGGCGATGCCAAGGGCAAGGCTGCCAAGCGCCTCGATCCCGATCCGTATCAGACCGAGCATGATACCCTCCAGGCGGCCATTCGTGAAAACAAGCCGCTCAACAACGCCTACTACGGTGCCGAGAGCACCATGACCGCCATCATGGGCCGCATGGCCACCTACTCCGGCAAGGAATTGAAGTGGGATGAAGTCATGAACTCCAAAGTTCAGCACATGCCCAACATCATCACCCTTGAGTCCGAGCCACCCGTTAAACCAGACGCCGAAGGGCGCTACCCGGTCGCCATCCCAGGCTTTGCGGCCAAGGATTACGCGCAGCTCGGCCTCCAACCCGTGGAGATCGTCTAACGCTCGTTTACCCCGGCCTCTCATCAGCCCCGGTCGCAGTCATGCGCCGGGGCTTTTTTGTAGCTTCGATTGTCAATCGAAGCCTCCCGCCAACAAAAGCGAAACCCGCCTGCTTACCATCACGTCAAATCAGTGCTCAAGAGTCTGGTTTCCGGGACATTCCGTGTGTTCCGCTCGCCTATTTGAATCACACGACCAAATTTCTTGCCAATCCGGCTTTCCATTCGCTACAACCACTGCGTCATGAACTCCAACCGCCGTACCTTCCTCACCAGCTTCGCTGTCTCTGCTGCCACCACGACCCTGCTCGCCCGTGATTGGAGCGGTCAGACACCCGAACGCTACCCTGATCCCGACGTCATCGCTCTCGATCCCGCGTTTGAAAAACTCATCCAAGGCAACGCACCCATCCGCCGCCTCCACACGGGAATGCTTTGGGCTGAAGGCCCTGCCTGGAACGGCAGCGGTAACTACCTCGTTTGGAGCGACATCCCGAACAACGTCCAGATGCGCTACCTGCCCGAGGACGGCCACGTCTCCGTCATGCGCAACAACGCCAACAACAGCAACGGCAACACCTTCGATCATCACGGTCGCCAGATCTCCTGTGAGCATGCGACTCGCCGTGTGGTGCGCTATGAGCTCGACGGCAAGATCAGCGTCCTTGCCGAAACATTCGATGGCAAACCTTTCAATGCCCCGAATGACGCGGTCGTTCATCCTGATGGTGGCATCTGGTTCACCGATCCTGGCTACGGCAGCATGATGGACTACGAGGGCAACAAAGGTGAGCTACTCCTCAAAGAAGCCGTCTATCGCATCGACCCCAGCGGCGAGATCACCAAAGTCACCGAGGATTTGACCAAACCCAACGGACTCTGTTTCTCACCCGACTACAAGAAGCTCTACATCGTCGATACCGGCGCTCCGAAAAACATCCGTGTCTATGACGTGGACGGTTCCAGCCTGAAGAACGGCAAGGTTTTCGCCACGAATAAAGGCCTGCTCGCTGACCCCAAGAGCAAGGGCAACTCCGACGGCATCCGCTGTGACATTGAGGGCAATCTTTGGGCAAGCGCTGGCTGGATCGGTGATGGCTACGATGGCGTCCACGTCTTCAATCCCGAAGGCAAGCTCATCGGCTTCATCAAGCTGCCCGAAACCGCCAGCAACCTCTGCTTCGGCGGCCCCAAACGAAACCGCCTCTTCATCACCGCCAGTCAGAGCCTCTACTCGCTGTATGTGAACACACGTGGCGCACATCATTAGACCTCGGCGACGGCGGAGATGGCGCTCGCCCAGGATACAGAAGGTTTTTTACCAATGACGTGCTCGACCACCCTGCGCTTGGAGTTGCTGGTTCGGTTGACCGCCTTCGTTCGGAACGAGTTGGGAAACTCGTTCTACTTCTTCATCAGATACGCAAAAAAGTCCTTCAAATCCAAGTCGCTCATTCCTGCTGTCAGGCCTTCTGGCATCAGGGAGATCGGTGACGCCTCCATCTTTTCGATGTCGGCCTGCTTCACGGCGGTTTTGTTGTTGGCCATGTCTTTGATGACGATGCCATTCGCGTCCTGGGCGTCCATGAGGCCAGTGAGGACTTGGCCGCCTTTGGTTTTCACGATGTAGGCTCCGAATCCCTCGCGGATCTCGAGGCTGGGATTGAAAATGTTGTCGAGCCAGAAGTCCACGTTGGCACGGTCATAGCCAGTGAGTTCGGGGCCGATGGTGCCACCTTCGCCGAAGAGCTTGTGACAGGCAAAACAGCGCGCCATGAACTGAATCTTGCCCTTCTCCGCATCGCCAAGACCGGTTTTGATGACGGCTTTGATGCGCTCGGCCTCGCGTTTCTTCTCCGGCGTGGGTCCGGTGGCGAGGAGGCCTTTCCAGTGCTTTTCGATGCTGGCATCAATGTCGGCATCTTGGTGCAGGCTGAGCTGGCGGACGATGTCGATGGTGAAATGCTTGGCGGGCACTTTCCATTCGTTGACGAAGTTCACGAGCACCTGCGCCCACTCCTTGCGACCAGCCATGACACGCAGCGCATCTTCACGCAGGGCTTTGTCGCCTGCGATCTGGCCTTCCCAACCGAGCAGGAGGGCCTCGGGGATGCGTTTGTCATCAAACTTGGCTGCAGCCTGCAACATGCCGCGTTTGAGGCTCGGCGCCGCGCTGGACTTCAAAATCGCCACCATGGGCATCACTGCCTCTTGCTTGCCCAGTTCCGCCAAAGTCTTCGCGATGGCGATTCGGGCCGTATTGGTCGCTTTGGTGTCGGCGAGCAGTTTGAGGGCGTTTTTGAGCGCATCGGCGTTTCCGCTGCGCAGCGCGAGTGTGAGGTCGCCGCCGCTTTGCTTCGCCATGTAGTCGTTGAGAGCCTTGGTGAGCGAATCCGGTAGTTTCGGCATCTCCGCGCCTTCAAACGCTGCGGCGATGCCTGCGATGAACTTGCCGCGCAGGGTTTCATCGTTGGTGAGGGCGAGAAGGTCGGCGCAGGAGTTGAGGTTTTCTTCCCCACCAGCCATCGCGTAGCGTTTCGCGAGCTTTTCGGCGAGGTGGTCGCGGAAGAGTTTGGTCTTCAAGAAGTCTAAATGGGTCTTCAGGTAATGAAAAACGGCCTCGCGTTCCTTTTCGGCCTTCGATTCAAGCGCCCACCAAGCGAGAAGAGGAAGATGGCCGCTTTCATCCTCGGCATCGCCGCTTTGAAGCCTTGGCAGAGCCAAAACAGCAGGCAGTCGTTTCGCTGTGGCGAGGAGTTGCGCACGGACTTCGGGGTGGGTTTCACCATGAAGGTTATCCAGTGAGCAAAATGACAGTCCGTCTGCGTCTCCAACCATTTTGACGGCCCAACGGCGCAGATACGGGTCCTTGCTGTGAATCGCTTTCTCTTGGGCAGCGTAGCGAAGGTCTTGAACTGATTTGTTTTGACCTTCCAAGCTGTGATCCAGCATATCCAAGGCCCAGAGCGCTTCCAATCCATGGGGTCCGTCTAGCATGTCCGATAGCTTGGGAGCTAGCTCCGCTTGCTTCCCCCAAGCAATCTCCAGCACCGCCTGCTTCCTGAACCACTCGTTTTGATGACTGAGATAGCCGAGTAACTCCTCGCCACTCGCTTTGCTCAAATCAAACGGCTTCAACCTCGGCGCACCGCTCGCTGGCCTCACGCGGTAGATGCGGCCGCTGGTTTTGTGCCAGTCATCGACGGGGCTGACGTGGCTGAGGCGGGTGTCATACCAGTCGGCCATGTAAAAGCCGCCGTCGGGGCCGACGCCGGCCCAGACGGGGCGGAACCAGCGGTCGGTGGTGGTGATGAGTTGCTCTTCATCCTTGGTGCGGAAGGTGGAGCCGTCGGGGAGGCGCTCGCTGACATAGACGAGGTTGTGCAGGGCATTCGGGGCGATGATTTTGCCTTCGTAGGCGCTGGCGAGCAGGCCGCCTTCATAAATGGTGAAGGCTTGGGGTAAGCGTTTGTTATCGCCTTCGTGCTTCATGTGCTCGAACCAGCCAAAAGCATACGGATTGGTGAGCGGGCCGTGTTTGCCCCAGCCTTTGATGCCGTAGCTGCCCTGCTCGTAGTGCATGCCGCGTGTGGCGCCGTTCGTGCCGGAGAAGAGGCGGCCTTTGCTGTCGAAGTCGAGGCTGAAGGTGTTGCCGCCGCCTTCGGCGTAGATTTCAAAGGTCTTCTTTTTCGGATGGTAGCGCCAGATGCATTGGCCTTCCCATTTCACGTTCTTGGTGTTGGCGCTGGAGACGTTGCCGGTGGTGGTACTGCCATTGGCTCCGTAAAGCCAGCCGTCCATGCCCCATTGCAGGCTGGTGGCGACGCTGTGCGTATCTTCGAGGCCAAAGCCACTGAGCTCGACCTCGGGATCGCCATCCGGTTTGGCATCGAAATCGGCATCGGGATAACTCAGGAGGTAAGGCGGATTCAGCACCCAGATGCGGCCCATGCCATGCAGCGCAGCGCTGGCGATGTTCAGGCCGGTGATGACGTCATCGTGCTTGTCGAAAAAGCCGTCGCCATCGGTGTCTTCGAAGACGGTGATCTTGTCCGCGCCTTTTTCGCCACGCGGCGGAGGCAGCGGCACTTTGTCGAACTTCGCACGGAGATGCTGATCGTAGCTGACGATCTTCAATCCGGCAGGAAATTGATATTGGCGATACTGCGTGACCCACATGCGGCCTTTCGAGTCCCAGCTCACATAAAGCGGCTGCTCGACGACTGGCTCGGATGCCATGAGGTCGATGGCGACATCGCTGCGAGTTTTGAAGAGCTTCACGGCCTCCTGGGGCGCGGTGGGAGGTGTGTCATCGCGCATGACGCCGCGTCCGGGGCGGGTCTCCATGATCTTTTTCACGGCCTCGTTGCCGGCAATGTCATCCGCTTTGGGATTGGGGTCGGCAGCGAGAGCAGAGGTGCCGAGCGCAAGGAGGAGAAGGCGCGATTTCATGGTGGGAAAGAACAAACCTCCCCGTTGGGGTGGTTTCTTGCGACCTTGTCGCTTGTTCCGGTATTTTCGTGCCAGCACCTGACCTGAAAGGACACCCTGCAGCTCTAACAAGAGGCCATGCAGTAGGGGCGGCCATACGAACTCGCCATGGGTCGCCGCCGGGCGGTTTGATCACATCACTCTTGCCACCGCCCGGCCCCCCATCGCCTGCCACACCGCATGCACCACGCGCATGTAGCTCAGGCCTTCGTTGAAGTCAGGCCTCGGTCGTGGTGCCGAAGGATCACGCACGGCGGCGATGAAGTCGCGCTCCACCGTCCAGCTTCGCTGCATCTCAGTGGGAATCGGGATCGACTCCAGTTGGCCGCCGCGTTTGCCGAGTTGGAGGTCGTCTGTGACGAAATCATAGCTCAGTGTGCCTTCGGAGCCGAAGAGCCACAGCTTGTCCGTCGGCGCATGCGCGGCCACGCCGCTGAAGAGCATCGTTGCTTCAAGACCGCTGCGGAATTTCGCCATCACATTGATGAAATCAGGAATATCGACCTCGACGCCTGCTCGTTCGGGGATCACCACGTTTCCACGCGCCTCCACCTCGACGATGTGACCGAGCCAGCGCTGCAGCACCTCGGTGTAGATGCCTAGCGTGAGGATTTGGATGCCGCTCAGTTCCGATTGCTGCCGCCAGTGCGCGGGAGTGTTCGGGTCTAGCCATGCGTCGTTGAAACTGTGCAGCAGCGCTTGATGCGGTGTGCCGATGGCACCTTCCGCGATCAGTTGCTTGACGAGTTCACCGCCTTTCATGCCTTGTGGGGCAGGACAGATGCCCGTGACGAGCTCAGGATAACGAATCGCCGCCTCCCACATCTGGTTTGCCTCTGGCAGCGAGGCCGCCATGCGCGCCTGCGTGAAGACATGCTTCCCGTGCTGGAGCGCGTAGCACGTCATCTCCGCGTGCATGTAGGGATGCGTGCCGATCCACACGACATCGACTTCGGGTGACGAGGCTACCTCCTCCCAGCGTTCCACCGCCTTGGCTTCCGGTGCAAATTCCTGGCAAAAAGCCTCGGCGCTCGCCAGGGAGCGGTTGGTCACCTGAGTGATCTGCACGTTCGGAATCGCCCGCAGGCCGGGCATATGGCGTGATTTGACGATGCCACCGGCCCCGATGATGCCGATGCGGATGGGTTGCTCTGGGGAGGTCATAGACGTATGGATCGTGACACGTTTGCGCCAACATCCAAGCACCGCATGCAAATCCTGCACATCTACCTTTCACCCGAGCACAACTTTTACGGCCACCATGGCATGCCCGCAGGCACCGCGCCAGAGATCGAGGTGGCGGAAGCCGAGTGCGTGGCGGGCAAAGGCTTGGTGGGAGATCGTTTCTTCGGCTGGAAGGAGGACTACAAAGGCCAAATCACCTTTTTCGAGCACGAGCAGTATGAACGGCTCTGCGAACAGTTCAGCGTCATGGGCGTGCCACCCTCCGCCTTTCGTCGCAACATCATCACGAAGGGCATCGACCTCAACACGCTCATCGGCACCGAGTTTGAGGTGCAGGGTATCCGTTTCCTCGGCACGCAGGAGGCCGCGCCATGCCATTGGATGAACCAAGCCTTCGCCGAAGGTGCGGAAGAGGCGCTCAAAGGCCACGGCGGCCTGCGTGCGAAGATTTTGAGCGATGGCATCCTGCGCAAGTCATGAGCGCACCCTTTGCTGCCGTTTTGCTCGCCGGTGGCCGCTCTACTCGGATGAAGCAGGACAAGGCGTTGCTTCAATGGCATGGGCAGGAGCTGTGGCAGGTGCAGTTGCACAAACTGCAATCTCTCGGCGCTGAACGCGTGCTGCTCTCCTGCCGCCGCGAGCAAGCTTTGCTCGTGAGCGACGGTGTTGAGATCATCCATGACCCCGCCGGTGTGGATGACGGCCCGCTGGGCGCGATCACCCGCTGTTTGGAGCGCGTGCAAATGCCACTGCTCGTCCTCGCCGTCGATATGCCCTGGATGACCGCTGCCTTTCTGCGTGAACAGCTCAGTGAGCACGAAAATCCCGATCAAGGCTGGTTTTTCCTTGGCTCGCATGGTGCTGAAGCTCTCGCGGGGATGTATGTTCCCGCCATGCTGCCACACATGTGCCAGGCGCTGAGTGAAAAGAATCTCAAGCTCCAGCATGTGATCGAAGCCTGCGTGCATGCCGGAGCAGCCCTTACCCAAAAGATGAGCGACGAAGAGGTTGCCTTCTTCCACAACGTGAACACGCCAGCGGATTTGAATTAGGACACGTAGGATTGTCCGCGTTACCTCAGCTCATGTCCCAAAATCGCCAGCGTGGCGATGGCAGCGGTTTCGGCACGCAACACCAGTGCACCGAGCGTGATGGGCACAAAGCCCGCCGAGAATGCCTGCGTTTCTTCTTCGTTGGTAAAATCGCCTTCAGGACCGATCAAGACGGCGACGCTGGCTGGTTTCGATGCTGGCAGGGCTTGTTTGAGCGTGCGCGTGTGCTCACTGAGCGCGGGAATGAGCTTCATATCGGCCTGAACCTTCAAACTGGCCGCGAAAGCGATCGGAGCCTTTAATTCGGGCACGAAAGGCGTGTGGCACTGCTTGGCGCTCTCAATCATGTGCCTGCGCCACTTGGTGAGCTTCTTCTCCGTCTGTGCCGCATCGAGATGGATGACGGTGCGTTCGGTGATGACGGGTTGAATGCTAGCAGCGCCAAGTTCGACGGCTTTTTCGAGCAACCACTCGAAGGGTTCGGCTTTGATGAGCGCTGGGAAGAGATGAATCGCGGTCTGAAACGGCTCGACTCGCGTTTCGGTGGTGATTTGGGCCTGCACCTCCGATTTGGAAACCTGCGTGATCTCGCAGACAGCCACGCGGCCTGCGCCGTCGAAAATCTCGATGCGGTCACCGGGCTGCTTGCGCATCACGCGGCTGCAATGCTGGGCCTCGTCATGCGTGAGCGTCAGGTGCGGCGAGGCCCATGCGGCGGCAGAGAGATGGAAGCGTGGCAGCGACATGTCAGCGTTTCATCAGCGCCTCGATTTCATCCGCCTCGACCGGAATATGCGCCATCAGGTCGATGTTTTCGGTTTCGCCAATGAAGAGGTTGTTTTCGAGGCGGACGCCGAGTTTTTCTTCACGGATGTAAATGCCGGGCTCGACGGTGAAGACCATGCCGGGCTGCACGGGCTTCCACATGTGGCCGACGTCATGCACGTCGATGCCGAGCGGGTGCGAGGTGCCATGTGGGAAGTATTTTTTATATGCGGGCTTCTCGGGGTCTTGCTTGGCGATGTCTTCTTGCGTGATCAAGCCGAGGCCGAGAAGCTCTTCCTGCATGAGCAGGCCGACTTGTTCTTGGTATTCGCGGATGATGACGCCGGGACGGAGCATCCGACAGCATTGTTTGAAGACGCGGAGCACAGCGTCATAGACCTGACGCTGACGTGGGGTGAATTTGCCATTCACCGGGATCGTGCGGGTGAGGTCGGCGTTGTAGTTGCCGTAGTTGGCGGCCACGTCCAGCAGCAGCAGCTCACCGTCCTGGCACTGGCAGTGGTTGGTGATGTAGTGCAGGACGCAAGCGTTGCCGCCGGTGGCGATGATCGGCGTGTAGGCAAAGCCACGGCCACGCTGGCGGATGAACTCATGCGACAGCTCGGCCTCGATCTCGAACTCATGCACGCCGGGCTTCACGAACTTCAGCAGCCGGTCGAAACCATCGCTCGTGATGCGGATGGCCTCGTTGAGCGCGGTGATTTCATGCGGGCTCTTGATGACACGCAGTTCGTGCATGAGCTGGGCAAGGCGGCGGTAGTCGTGCAGTGGGTATTCCTGTTTGCAGCGGTGCGTGAAGCGTGTCTCGCGCGTTTCCGTCGGGATGGTGGCGCGGATGTGCTCGTTTGAGTTGAGGAAAACATGGTCCGCCTGGCACATGACGGAGCGGAAGTTTGTCTCGAATTCCGTGAGCCAATGCACGCGCTGGATGCCGCTGCGTTCGGTGGCCTGTGCTTTGGTGAGCTTTTCGCCTTCCCATACCGCGATGGTTTCATTCGTTTCGCGCACAAAGAGCATCTCACGTTGCTTCGGGTCGGCGGCATCGGGGAAGAGAATGAGGATCGTCTCTTCCTGATCGACTCCGCTCAGGTAAAACTGATCGCTGTTTTGAATGAAGGGCAGGGAGCCATCGGCATTCGTGGGGAGCACGTCATTGGCATGCACGATGACAACGGACTGCGGCGGCAGCTTAGCGTAAAGGTGCTGGCGGTTGGAGACGAACAGTTCGGCGGGGAGTGTCTGGTAGCGCATGATTGGAAGGTAGAATGAATGTCCACATTCGTTGCAAGGTTCGGCGCGCGCTCAAACGAATGTGGACATTCGTTTTACTTCACCAGCACGGCCTTCGGCGGATGGCGGTCAGCCTTGATCCACTGCTGGGCCTCGGTCCAGAACGCCTCGACGGGCAGCGCAAAGGTCGTCACACGATCCACGCGGGCGATGTTGAGGCCGACCACCTTGCCTTCGAGCGTGGTGACGGCGCCGCCCATGTCGCTGGGGTAGAGCGGGATGTCGTGCTGAAGGACTTCGGGGAAATTGTCAGAGCGCAGGGAGATGCCGCCGTTGGCGAAGTCCTCACCCTCCCAGTTTTGCAGCACTTTCGTGCGACTGGCGAGGCGTACGCGACAGGTCTCCTCCTTGTCCTTGCGCAGGTAGCGCACTTCAATGACCTCGCCGGGCTGGCGTTTGTTCACCAGCTCATGCACGCGGCGGTACTGCGCCACGGCCTCGCCCGCGATGTTGAGCAGCACGTCGTTCTCCTGAAGGCCGGCGATCTCGGCGGGGCTCTCGCTGGCGATGCCGATGATGCGCACGCCTTTGACCTCCTTCGGCGTTTTTTCATCCATACGGATGCCCAGCGCGGCTCCGGTGCCGGGAATGGCACGACGAGCTGCGCTGACGATGCCGATGCGCGGCTCCTTGCCCGCGTCTGTGGTGCTGCACAGCCACTGGCCGAGCGTGAGCGGCTTCGACGCACCCAAGGAAACAGCCGGCAGACCGGTGATGCCGACCGCCTGCGCCAAAACGAGGTCAAGCCGCGCCTCGCGATGCACCTCCCGTAGCGCCGCTGTGCGGTCATCGGCGAAACGAACCCGCGCCTTGTCGAGATCGGGCACCTCGCTTGCCTTCGTCAAAACATAACCATCTGCGCCGACGATGGTGGCGGTGCAGATGGGACGCCCGAGCACACTTTCAATGCGGGCAGTGCAGTCAAGCGTGAGCGGCTTCAAGGGGGAGACCGCAGAGAGTGTCTGCTTGCCATTGGTGCGCTGCTCCGGCGGCAGCGTGGGAAGCGGCATGTCCGCAAGAGCAAAAAACGAGCTGAGGAGAAGGACGGCGGAATGACAAATGACGAATTTCCGAAGGGTGAACGAATGACGAAGCTCCAATGACGCATTCGAGATGCCAGACGCGCGAGCGCATGTTTCAGCATTCGTCATTCCGAATCCTCCTGCGGTTTTTGGGCCAGTTTGACCGCCAGCTCACGCTCTTTGCCGCCGCTGCGGAGCCTGATCTTCAAGGTGTCCCCCGCGGCCTTTGAGCGCACGGTGGCAGTGAACTGCTGCTGGTCGGTCATGACGTCGTCATTGACGCTGAGGATGACATCGCCCGCGCGCACGCCCGCTTTTTGTGCCGGTGAGTCGTCGATCACATCAGCCACCTCCAACTCCACGTCGTCGCTCATGACGGTGGCGACGCCGAGATAGCCGCCCGCGCCGACGCCCCAGACCTTGATGACCTGGGATTTCTGCATCGCCTCCCAGGAGCGGAGGAAGGGGGTCATCGAGACGTGGACGTTTTGATCGCGGTTCTCCCAAATCTGGCTGTGGATGCCGATCACCTCACCAGTGAAGTTGAACAGCGGCCCGCCGGAGTCGCCGCCCATCAGCACGCAGTCGGTGTGCAGGCTGTTGGCAGTCTGCTTGATGATTTTGCCCACGCGGAGCACCGGGCCGCGAGATTTGTCAAAACCGCCCGGATGCCCGAGCGCGAAGCACCACTCGCCCGGCTGCGCCTTGATGACCTCGCGGCTCAGTTTCACGAAGGGCCAGGGCTTTTCGCGTTGCTTGAGCTGTGCCAGCGCGGCGTCGGTCGTTTTGTCCAGACCGAGGGATTTCGCGGTGGTGACGCTGCCGTCCTCCAAAATGACCCGCATGTCCTTGCCAGGATCGCCAGGAACGTGCGCGGCAGTGAGCAACAGGCCATCAGCCGAAATGATCACCCCACTGGCCGTGCCGCCGCCGGTTTGGATGGCGACGAGCGCCTGACGCACCTGCGGCAGCAGCTTTTGCACGTCCGTCTGAATGCGCCGCAGCGTGGCGAGGTCGGTTTGGGGCGCTTTGGGTGCCCTAGGACGCTGCTCCTCACCACGCACCTGCCCAGCGAGCAAGATCGAGATGAGGATGAGTCTGAATGACGGGCGCGTTTGCATCAGCGAGGAACCAACGGCTCAACGGCTCGAAAGTTGCCAGACGCAGGCGTTCTGCTCAAGATAAGTCTCACTCATCCCAGGCCTGATCAATGAATGGTGGAACGTAAATGGGCAGTTTTTTCTGTTCAAAGACGGTAAGCCTCAGGCCAGATTTGCCCCAGATGATGAGAACGTAACCTCAGTTTTGTATGACCTGGAGAATCACCCCACGGTGCCGCATTGGACCGTTTTGAGTGTTCCGCGTGGTCTTGTCTCACGGCGAGATCAGGAGTGATGACGAAAGTTTGATGGAAAACCGGAGGGAGGGTGCGTTTGTTCACGCTCGTCCATCCGACCATGAAATTAACGTCACTGACCACCCTCCTCGCCGCTCTGGCTCTCACCGCCCGTGCTGAATTGAAACTCCCCGCCATCATTGGCGACCACATGGTGCTGCAGCAGCAGCTCGCGAATCCCATCTGGGGCTGGGACACGCCCGGAACCGAGGTGACGGTGACGTTTGCCGGTCAAACCAAGAGCGGCAAGGCTGGTGCGGACGGCAAGTGGACGGTGAAACTCGACCCCGTGCCCGCCAACGCGAACCCAGCCACGATTTCCATCAAAGGCAGCAGCTCGAAGGAACTCAAGAACGTGCTCGTCGGCGAGGTTTGGATCTGCTCCGGCCAGTCAAACATGCAGTGGAGCGTGCAGAGTTCTTGGGATGCTGATTTGGAGATCGCTTCTGCCAAGCATCCGAACCTGCGCCTCATCACCGTGCCAAATGTCGGCACGCAGGAGCCGCAGAGCGACTTCAAAGGCGCGTGGGCCGAATGCTCACCGCAGAACGTTGGTGGCTTCAGCGCCGTGGGCTTCTTCTTTGGTCGCGTGCTGCACAAGACGCTCGATGTGCCCGTCGGCCTCATCAACAACGCCTGGGGCGGCAGTGCTGCTGAAGCCTGGGTGAATCGCGGCGAGCTGGAAAAAGACCCGCGCTTCAAGCTGCTCATGGAAAACACGCAGAAGAACGAAGCTTTCCTCACCTCCGACGCCGCGAAGCAGAAATACGAAGCCGATCTTGCCGCTTGGAAGAAACAGGCCGACGCCGCCAAGGCGGCGGGCAAACCTTTCACCAACCGCGCTCCTGGAGCACCCGACGGCTGGCTGCGTGGCAATGCGCGTCCCGGCAACATCTACAACGGCGCTCTTCTGCCGACGATCGGCTACGGCATCAAGGGCGCGATCTGGTATCAGGGCGAAAGCAACGCAGGCCGCGCCTACGAATACGCCAGCCTCTTTCCCTTCATGATCCAGAACTGGCGCAACGAGTGGCAGCAAGGCGATTTCCCCTTCTACTGGGTGCAGCTCGCCGACTTCATGGCCGAAAAAGCCGACGCCGAGCAGGCCACTGCCAGCCAGTGGGCCGAACTGCGCGAAAGCCAGACGAAAACCCAGAACGCCATCCAAAACGGCGGCCAGGCCGTCATCATCGACCTTGGCGAAGCCAATGACATCCATCCGAAGAACAAGCGCGACGTGGCCGAGCGCCTCGCCCGCTGGGCGCTGGCCAAGGACTATGGCATGAAGCTCCCGTATCGCAGCCCTGAGTTCAAAGCTGCCGAGTTCAGCAAAGGCAAGGCCGTCGTCACGCTCGACACCTTCGGTAGCGCACTGCGCACCGTCGATGTGAGCGATGTGAAGGGTTTCGTCCTCTGCGGCGAAGACAAAAAATGGACCTGGGCCACCGCCAAGATCATCGGCAAGGACAAGGTCGAAGTCAGCTCTGAGGCCGTCGCCAATCCCGTCGCTGTCCGCTACGCCTGGTCCGATAACCCCGTCTGCAATCTCTTTAGCGTCGAAGGTCTTCCCGTCACGCCATTCCGCAGTGACGAATTCGAGATGCTCACCAAGCCGAAGCTGCCGTAACCCGGCTGCTTGCCTCGATTCAAATCAAAAGGCACGACCACAAGGTCGTGCCTTTTTCGTTGGGAACTTGTGAGATCAGTCGATCACTTCGGCTGCGTGGCCGGGGCCGCAGGAGCCGGGGCGGGTGCTGGCGTTGCAGCAGGAGTTGGTGCTGGCGTCGTCGTCGGAGCAGGAGCGGCGGGTTTTGGTGCTTCAGGAGCCTTAGCAGGGGCGGGAGTCACGGCAGCAGGGGCGGCTTTGGGAGTTTCGGCGGCCTTGGCAGGTGCGCCAGCCTTCGCAGTCTCGGCTTTGACAGCGTCTTGGATTTTCTCGAGCACCTTGGCGGCTCCGGCGTCCGGTGTGGCAGCAGCAGGGGCTGCGGGGGCGGGTTTGGCGTCGCCGAAGATTTTTTCAGTCTTGCCAGTGGTGTGAGTGCGGCTGACGAGCACGGCCAGCAGCAGGGTCAGGCCAAAGAGGATCACGGCGAGCCAGACGGTGAATTTTTGCAGCACGTTGGTGGTTTGCGCTCCCCAGACTTGGCTGGCGGCGGCGTCGCCGAAGGAGGCTCCGAGGCCTTCCTGACGAGGGCGCTGCATGAGCACGACGAGAATGAGCAGAAGGCTGACGATGACTTCTACTGCGGTGAGGATTCCAATGAAGATGTCCATAAAAGGGGCGAGAATATGAGGGCACTTCTCAAGTTGGCAAGGGGTAGTTCAGCCTCTTCCAAAGCCCACGCTGGCTTCCCATTTGGCGGCAATGGGGCCAGAAATGAGGTTGAAGGCGGCTCAGGCGGCTCCAAGTGTCACGTTTCATGTCCGACCTCAAAGAACACCTCACCCTGCGCTGCCAGATCGTGGACGCGGCGCTCGAACGTTTCATCCCGAGCGCGGCAACACGCCCCGTGACGCTTCACCAGGCGATGCGGCACAGTGTTTTTGCGGGGGGCAAGCGACTGCGGCCCATTTTGTGCCTCGCGGCGGCAGAAGCCTGTGGCGGGTCGGTGGATGACGCGATTTTCAATGCCTGCGCGACGGAATGCCTGCACACCTACTCGCTCATTCACGATGACCTGCCCTGCATGGACGACGACGACATGCGCCGCGGCGTGCCGACCTGCCACAAGGTCTATGGCGAGGCGATGGCGCTGCTCGCGGGCGACGCACTTCAGGCGCTGGCCTTTGAACTAGTGACGAAAACCCCGGCCACGGCGAATCACACCACGGCCTCGATGGTTCTCGAACTCGCTAGGACTGCAGGGAGCCTTCATCTCGTGGGCGGACAAGTGGCGGATCTCGAAGGCGAGGGTAAACGACTGCCGCTGGACGACCTGCGCTTCATTCACGAAGGCAAAACGGCCGCGCTGCTCACCGCCAGCGTGAAACTCGGCGCGATGAGTGCAAACGCGAACGTGGCACAGATGCAGGCGCTGCATGATTTTGGCATGGCGACGGGGCTGGCCTTCCAAATCATCGACGACATCCTCGACGTGACGCAGACGAGCGAAAAACTCGGCAAAAGCGCCGGGAAAGACCTCGCTGCTGAAAAAAGCACCTATCAGGCGCTGATGGGCCTGGAAGCCTCACGCACCGAGGCGCATCGGCTCACTGAGGTCTCGCACCGGGCGCTGGATGTGTTTGGCGAGGCTTCTTCACGGCTGCGTCAGCTCTCGGATTACCTGCTGAACCGGGATTATTGAGACTCAACTCGAAACAGCTTCTCCACATCTGCACCCGGTTTCTCCGGCGGGCCGAAGTTCATCAGCAGTGTGGAGCCATCGCCCTGCACGATGCGGAAGCCGAGGAGGCGCTTGCCGCCCGGTTCGATCTGCATGTCGAGCTGTTTGAGGTATTTCTTGATGAGCAGCGGTCGAGGGATCATCGCGACGGTGACGAAGGTCTTCTCCTGCTGCGTGACCTTGAGTGTGAAGTTCTGTGTGAGCGATTCGGCGTCCATCTCCCGACCGCTCAGAAATTTCATCCACATGCGCACGCGGCTGTCGTCTGGCTTCAAGGTCTGCCAGGGGGCTGCGGCACCTTCTTTGAGCTGCACGCTTTCTTTGTCGAAGATGAGGATCATCGTGGCGGGGTTTCCCAGTTCCCAGCGGAAGCGACCATCCGCCATCCGCCAGAACTGGCCGCTGGAGGCCACGGCCTCTTTGAGCGCAGGTGTGGTGCGCGTCTGCTTGAAGGCGACTCGCATGCTGCCAGCGTCCTTTTGCGCCGCTATCCAATCTCTAAACACCGGTGGAATCGACGATGCTTCCGGCGCTGCTTGAGCCGGGAGCAAAAGACAGGCGGCGAGCACGATGAAAAGAAACGAACGAATCACAGCGACACCCAGAGACCAGAATCGATGAAGTCACAAGTGCTGTGGCAAAGGACGTTGCCATGTTTTCCCTTGCCCCTCTGAGCAAACCGTGTTCTCTCAACTTTCAAATCAACCCAATAATTCACACACAATGAGCGAGCGTCGCGTCGTCATCACCGGCATGGGAGTCGTCTCCCCGAACGGCAATACCAAGGAGGAGTTCTGGAAGAACCTCGTGGCCGGTAAGAGCGGAATCCGCCGCCTCCAGTCGATGGACACGGAGAAGTACGACTGCAAGATCGGCGGTGAGGTGGTGGACTTTGACCCCACCAAGTTTTTCAACAACCACAAGGACGCGCGGCGTGCGGACCGCTACTTCCAGTTTGCCATGGCTGCCTCGAAAATGGCCGCAAAGGACGCTGGATTGAACCCGGACAGCCTCGACCCGCACCGTGTTGGCGTTATGGTCGGCAGTGGCATCGGTGGTCTGAGCACGATTGAGGCGCAGTATGAGATTTTGCTGACGAAATCGCCCTCCCGCGTGTCGCCGTTTCTCATCCCGACGATGATCACCAATATCGCCAGCGGCATGATCGCGGCGGAATACGGCTTCATGGGACCGAACATGGTCATCGTGACTGCCTGCGCGACTTCGAACAACAACATCGGCGAAGCTTGGCGCATCATTAAGTTTGGCGATGCCGACGCGATGATTTGCGGCGGTGCCGAAGCCTCCATCCGCCCCTGCGGTCTGGCCGGATTTGCCAACATGAAGGCCCTCAGCCTGCGCAATGACGAGCCTGAGCGTGCCTCTCGTCCTTGGGATAAGGACCGTGATGGCTTCGTCATGGGTGAAGGTGCTGGCGTAGTCGTGATCGAGGAACTGGAGCACGCCAAGAAGCGCGGTGCGACGATTTATGCCGAACTGGCCGGTTACGGTGCCACGGCGGATGCCTATCACCTCACCTCCCCGCATCCCGAAGGTTTGGGCGCAGCCAAGTGCATGGAAATGGCCCTGCGTCATGCCAAGCTGAACACCACGGACGTGCAATACATCAACGCACACGCCACCTCGACCCCGGTCGGTGATTTGTGCGAACTGCGCGCCATCAAGCGCGTCTTTGGCGACTACGCTAAGAGCGGTAATGGACTGCTCGTCTCCGGCACCAAGTCGATGACCGGTCACCTGCTGGGTGCCGCCGGTGGCATTGAACTTGTCGCCTGCATTCAAGCCATCCAAGACCAGATTGTTCCGCCCACCATCAACGTCGAAAATCTCGATCCTGAAGTCGATGTGGACGTCGTGCCGAACACCGCTCGTCCTGCCAAGCTGAACGCCGCACTCAGCAACTCCTTCGGCTTCGGTGGTCACAACGCCGCGCTGTTGATCAAGAAGTTCGAGGGTTGATCATTGGAACTTTGAAGGCTGTTACCGAGAGAGCTGAAGATCCAGGCTCTTGTTATCACCACTCATTTCGAGGCTCCAGTCACCCGCGCCGGGCTTTTGCTCTTTGGTTGTCACCGTTCCATCTGCACTTTCGAGACCGGGGACATCGGCGGCGCTGTAGCTGACGGTGAGCTTCACTTTGCCGAGGATGGGGCCGGTTTTTTCATCGAGCTTGAAGCTGCCGCGCATCACGCGCGCACAGGCGACGGGCGCGGAGGGATCTTCGGGAGTGAAGATCACGCTGCCCCAGCTCACGGGTGTGCCGTTGATGGTGACTTTGCCGTTGATGGCGGTGCGTTTCACCGGCTTGAGGAAGCCTTGATTGCGCAGCCAGTCGCGCAGATGGCCGCTCCAGGTGCCAAGGACAGGATCACCGAGGTAAAGGCCGACGCCGTGGGGACCTGGCTGGTAGATGTGCAGCTCAGCGGGGACCTTGTGTTTGCGGCAGGCGAGGTAGAGCGCCACGGGATTCTCAGCGGGCACGACGGTGTCTTCGTCGGTGTGGAAGATGAAAATCGGTGGCGTATGGGTGGTGACGCGTGTCTCGGTGCTGACGTGCTTGGCGAGTTCGTCGTTGTCATTCGGGCCGAGGAGGTTTTTGCGCGAGCCTTTGTGGCCGAAGTCCTGGATCATGGAAATCACCGGATACGTTGGCGCGGCGACATCAGGACGGGCGCTGACTTGATCGACAGCGTCGTTGGTCATGCCTGCGGGCTTTTCATCGAACATGGTGGCCGCCATGGAGGTGAGATGACCGCCGGCGGAGAAACCGATGATGCCGATGCGGTTCGGATCGATGCCGTACTGCTGCGCATTGGCTCGCACATGCCGGATGGCACGTTGCACGTCGATGAGTTGGGTCGGGAAATGGTAGCCGCTTGTACCAAGGCGGTAGTGCAGCACGAAGGCAGACACACCGAGGCCGTTGAACCACTTGGCGACCTGAATGCCTTCATGATCCGCCGCCAGACCACCATAACCGCCGCCTGGGCACACCACAAAGGCCGCGCCGTTGGCTTTTTCCTTCGCCGCAGGCCAGACATTGATGAAAGGCTGGTCTTTGTCCGTGTCGCCCTTCGCGCCGGGAGCGCCTTCCGGCCAGAGGCGCACCTTGGCGGGTTCGGCGTGGGCGATGGCGGTTAAAAAGAGCGCGGCAGCGAAAAGAGAAAGCTTGTTCATGAGGTTGGAAGTCTGTTAATCCTGTGATTCCAACTCGTTCTTTCACCCGCCATGATCTCACGTCGTCATTTTCTTTCCACCAGCCTCGGTGCGCTCACCGTCACCTCGCTTCCGGCCATTGAACCGATCAAGCGCCCTGGCAAAAGCCGCATGCAGCTCGGCGTCGCGGCCTAAAGCTTCCGCGAATACTTCCAGTGGATGCGTGACAAGGAGCAGAAGCCGAAGGGGGACCGTCCGCATTGGAGTATCCTCGATTTCATCGACTGGTGCGGCGACAACAATGTGCCTGGAGCCGAGGTGACAAGCTACTTCTTCCCGCCGGAAGTCGATGAAGCCTTCCTGCTCGAAGTGAAGCGTCGCGCCTACCTGCGTGGCGTGCAGATCGCCGGAACAGCCGTCGGCAACAACTTCGCACTGCCAAAGGGCGAGAAGCTGAGCGAACAGATCGCCTACACGAAGAAGTGGATTGATCATTCCGCCGTGATGGGTGCGCCCCACATCCGCGTCTTCGCTGGCGCGAAGGAGAAAAGCCTCAGCGAGGATGAGGCGGTGGTCAATTGCCTCGAAGCTTATCAAGAGTGCCTCGATTACGCAGGCAAGAAGGGTGTCTTCCTCGGCCTCGAAAACCACGGCGGCATCGTCGCCCTGCCGGACAACCTCATCAAAATGGTGCAGGCCGCGAAAAGCCCTTGGGCCGGCATCAACCTCGACAGCGGTAACTTCCACACCGCCGATCCGTATGCCGACCTCGCCAAGATCGCGCCCTACGCGGTCAATGTGCAGCTCAAGATGGAGATCAAACGCGAAGGCTCAAAGGAAGCCGAGGCCAGCGACGTGAAACGCGTCATCCAAATCATGCGTGATGCCAATTACCAGGGCTGGTTCACGCTCGAGTTCGAGACGAAGGAAGATCCGTTTATGAAGGTGCCGGAGATTTGTGAGATGCTGCGGCCTTTGCTGGGTTGAGGAGGGAGTTGACGGTAGTTTACGGTGGTTGACGATGGTTGACGATGGTTGACCGTTGTTTCAGAACGGCGAAGCCGCTGGCTCGGAAACGACAGTCAACAATTCTAAACAACCGTCAACCATCGTAAACCCCATGAGAAAACAGTTTCCCTTCGAGAAGCTCGAAGTTTGGCAAGACGCGCGAAAGCTCGTGGGCGGCGTGTATCAATGTTCACGGAGCTTTCCGCGTGAGGAACGCTTTGGCCTAACCAGCCAGATGACACGCGCAGCCGTCTCGGTCGCCAACAACCTCGCAGAAGGTTGTGGTAGGTCGAGCTTCAAGGATCAGGCGCATTTCTCGAACCAGGCGCACGGTTCGCTCATGGAAACCGCGTCAGACTTGATCATCGCCACCGATCTTGGCTTTGCATCTGCTGAAACCTCTGACCTGCTTCTTGATCAGGCTTATGACTTGGCCGTGCGCATCCACAATCTCCGCGACTCCCAATTGCGCCGTTCGGAAGCTCTTTGAAAACAACCGTCAACCACTGTAAACAACCGTCAACCACCGCAAACATCTCCCCCATGTCTTCCCACGCTCCCACGGTCGTCATCGAGAACTTCTACCCCTGCCTCGAAGGCGGACGTCATCCGGTCAAGCGGGTCATCGACGAGCCGCTGGATGTCTGGTGTGACATTTTCAAGGACGGGCATGATGTGATGACCGCAGTGCTGCGCTGGCGGCTGACGGGCACGCGGCGTTGGTTTGAGGTGCCGATGAAGCCGCTGGAGAATGACCGATGGCAGGGACAGTGCTTTTTTGAAAAAGCCGGGCGCTGGGAGTATGTGGTCGAGGCTTGGGGCGACACGTTTCGCTCGTGGAAAAAGACCTTCGCTGTGCGGGTGCAGGCCAAAGATCCCGATGTGCCCATTGAAGCCCAAGAAGGCGCTAGGTTGTTGCGCGAGGCAGGCAAACGCGCCCGTGCCGCCGGAGTTGCCGTGGCGGCGACGCAGCTCGAGGACTGCGCGGATCTGCTCACCTCGATGAAGCCGGGCGATATCATGGACGTGCTGCTGTCCGACGAGATGCAGAGCCTGATGGATCAGTTTCCTGACCGCGATCAGTCCACCACCTCGGATACGCTGCGCGTGATCGTCGAGCGCGAACGCGCTCGGTTCTCAGCGTGGTATGAATTCTTCCCGCGTGGTGCCGAAGGCCGTGCAGACAAGCATTCCACCTTCCGCGACTGTCTGGGCCGCCTCGATCATGCGGCGCACATGGGTTTCGATGTGATCTACTTTCCGCCGATCCATCCGATCGGCATCACGGCCCGCAAAGGCAAAAACAACACGCTCACGGCCGAGGTTGACGATGTGGGCAGCCCGTGGGCCATCGGTGGCCCTGCGGGTGGACATCGCGCCATCGAACCAGCGCTCGGCACCGAGAAAGACTTCGTGTGGTTGATCAAAGAAGCGAAGAAGCGCGGCCTTGAGATCGCCCTCGACTTCGCCATCAACTGCTCGCCGGATCATCCGTATGTCAAAGATCACCCCGAGTGGTTCTACAAGCGGCCCGACGGCAGCATTCGCTACGCGGAGAATCCGCCAAAGAAGTATCAGGACATCTACCCCATCAATTTCCACTGCGATGATTGGCGCAATCTCTGGAAGGAACTGATCGACGTGGTTCAGCACTGGGTCGATCTCGGTGTGAAAATCTTCCGCGTTGATAATCCGCACACCAAACCGGTGGCCTTCTGGGAAGAACTCATCGCCACCATCCAGCGCAAAGATCCCGACGTGCTGTTCCTCGCGGAAGCCTTCACGAAGCCGAAAATGATGCAGGTGCTCGGCAAAATCGGTTTCACGCAGAGCTACACTTACTTCACCTGGCGGGAGGACCGCCACGCGCTCACCGAATACGCCACCGAACTCACGCGCAGTGACATGCGCTGGTATTACCGCGCCAATTTCTGGCCGAACACGCCGGACATCCTGCCCGGCCACCTGCAAAACGCTGGGCCGCAGATGTTCCGCATCCGCGCCGCCTTGGCCGCCACCCTGTCATCGACCTGGGGCATGTATTCGGGCTACGAACTGTGTGAAAACGATCCGTATCCCGGCAAGGAGGAGTACAACCACAGCGAGAAGTATGAGCTCAAGCAGCGCGACTACAACAAGCCGGGCAACCTCACGGCCTTCATTCGCATGCTGAACCTGATCCGCCGGGACAACCCGGCGCTGCATCTCTACGACAATCTCAGATTCCACGGCTCAGATCACGGCCAGATCCTCTGCTACAGCAAAGCCACGCCTGACTTCAGCAATCGCATCCTCTGCGTGATCAGCCATGACCCGCATCATCCCGCTGGTGGCATGGTGCATCTCGATCTTGCCGCGCTGGGCCTGGATGGCAGCCGTCCTTTTAAAGTCACCGATCTTCTGCACAACCAGAGCTACGAATGGAAAGGCGCGGTCAATTACGTCGGCCTCAATCCGCATGGCACCTCGATGCATGTGTTCCGGGTGGAGCAGTGATGCGCCATGAAACCGCTTCTTTTGCTCCTCTCGCTGATCGGTTCGGCGCATGCGCAAACGTGGCGGCTTGAATCATCCTCCAAGGCCGCACCGGTCGGTCATGGAGCTGTCTATGTTGTCAAACAGGTCATCGGGCCTGCCAAGGCGGAAATCAGGCTCGTCGTCTTCGATGAGACGCAATGCCAGATGCGTGTGGTCGCCAATGCAGAGAGCAAATCCGCACGAACACTTGATGCCATCGGTCTCACGGAAAATGCGCTGGCTGTTTGCAATGGCGGTTACTTCCACGCGGGCGGTGACTTTGGCCCGTCCGGGTTGGAAATCGCCAAAGAGGTTCGAAGTGACAAATTTACAGGAGGCCAATGGTTTGGCGGGTTGATGGTGAAACAGGGGAAGGCTTCGCTGGTGTGGAGCGAAGAATTTCGTGACTCGCCTGACATCACTGAGTTTGTCCAATGCAGCCCGTGGCTGGTCAGCGATGGCCGTGTCTGGCCTGTGCCATCGCCAAAGGAGCCGGAACAACGCAACCACCGCACGTTCATCATGACGGACACCGAAGGACGTTGGGCCATTGGCATCTGCAAGCGCGCGGGCTTGCTCGAACTCGCGCATATCCTCGTCACACCGGGCATCATCAGTGAGATGAAGGTCAAACGTGCGCTGAATCTCGACGGTGGCCCTTCAACCGGCCTGTGGTGTCGAAACGAAGCGGGTGCTGTGCAGTTTGAGAAGCCGGGCTGGGCGGTGCGGAATGCGATCGTGGTCGTCCCGCGTGACGCTAGGTGAAAGAGGCAGCACCTGACTCAGGGACGTGGGTCTTCCGCAGCGCCGTGATCAGCTCGTTCATCTACGCACGCCAATCCTAGCGAGGAAGTCGGAACAGATGGCCGAAAGAAACGAAAGAGTTCAAAAAGAGCGGCTCTGGAACGAATCTCTCTTTTCTCCTCTTTTTCTTTCTTCGGCCATCCTCTCATCTCTACCGCCGCAGCGCGAGGATCAGCTCATCGAGCTTGCTGGCGATGGCTTGCACCTCCCCTTGCGTCGGTGGATCGCTCACGGTCATGACCAGGGTGTTCACGCCATTGCTGCCGTTACTGGTGCTGGCGATGGCGCTGCTGAGCTGAGCATTCGTCACCTCACCGGGCGCACCTTGCGGGCCGGTGCCACCGTCGCTGCCGTTCTGGCCGCGTGGGATGCCAAACTGAAAGCGCACGTTGCTGCCGTCGAAGTTCGTCTGCACCGTGGCGTTGTCGCCGGGGTTTAGGGTCGTCACACCATCGACGAGCGCATTGGCAAAGGGTGGGCCTTGAGCGCCCTGCGGCCCTTGGCCTCCGTCGCTGCCGTTGTTTCCGGGCTGCCCCTGGGCACCGTCACTGCCGTTGCTGCCACGTGGGATGCCGAATTGAAAGCGCACATTGGCACCATCGAAGCTGGTCTGCACCGTGGCGTTGTCACCGGGGTTCAGCGTCGTCACGCCATCCACCACGGCTTGGGAGAAGGGTGGGCCGGGTTGGCCATCCAGCCCTGCCACCCCCGGCAGACCTTCCTGCCCTCTGGGAATGCCAAAGGAGAAATGCAGAGTGCTGCCGCTCAGGCTCAGATTGACCGATGCCGGGTCCGCAGCTGGCACCGTAGCCACCGAATCCACCACCACCGCCGTGATGCTTCCGGCTTGGTTGATCAGGTCGATCAGGCTGCTGAACTGGCCGCGAAAGCGGTCGGCGTCGATGTTTTGGCCGTTCTGCGGCCATTGGGGGTCATAGGGCATGGCGGGTGTGGGTGGGGAGTTGACGGTTGTTGAGGGCGCTGCGCGCCGTTGACGGTTGTTTGCAGTGGTTGGCGGTGGCTTGCGAAACCACCGCCAACCATCGTCAACGCCCGCGCAGCGGGCCTCAACCACGGCAAACGGCGCTCCGCGCCTTACGGCACCACGATCTCGGCCACAGGACCGGGCAGGCTTTCACCGGCGGCGTTAGCCGAAGTGACTTGGATCTTCACCGTGCTGCCACTGGTCAGGCCAGTCAGAGTCGCATCACTATCATAGACCGTCTCCACCGCACGGAAGTCGAGGTCCACACCCACGACCATGATCCACACTCGGAATCGGTCCGCCCGCAGCGGATCGTCCCAGTCCACCAGCACGCTGCCAGCCACGCCCGCAGTTGCCGTGGTGAAGCTGGGTGCTTCAGGCGTTTCCGCATCCGCCGGGCGGCTCAGGCCAAAGGCGTGCCACAGCGGGTCCTCAGGACCCAGCAGCGTCTCCAGTTCCGTGATCATCCCCGTCATGCGTTTGCGCAGATTGGCTTCCGCCGCATCCCGCGTGGCTTTCGCCTGACCGCTTTCCGTCACCTTCAGGTCCAGCGCCGTGCGGGCATTGCTCAGCGTCGTATGGCAGGCCAGAGCCAGGGCAGCCGTCACCAGCATATCGGTGCTTTCATGCGTGGGGTTGGTGGTCAGGTAGAGCTTCAAACTGTCCACCAGACTAAAGCGCTCATCCTGAGTCGTCGGCATGGCCAGCGAGTTATTCGGCCAGCCTGCGGCGCCCCATTCCGTGGAGTAGGATTCTCCCAGGAAAAAAGACAGGCGCTTCTTGCTACGCGTGATGAAAAGCTTGGCCGCATTATCTGCCGTCGTCAGCGCCGCGTTCGCCGCCTTTCGCAGCACCTGACATTGACCAAAAGTGGACTCCGCCGCGCGTGCCGCATTCAGCGCCGGTCGCACCACCGCCTCCGTGTTTTGTTTGATGTCGATGGCCACCTCGTGGTCATGGGCACCGTCACACATATCATCGCCCTGAGCAAACAGGCGGTCACGTTTATTAGGCAGAGCATTTGAGGCCATAGTTTTGGTTGGTTTAGAGCGCGGGATATCCTGAGCACCGAAGCGTGATCCATCACCGAAGAAAGCTTGTCCGAATTTGGCCACGTGAGACGATCGCTAAGTTTTCCGCATGGTTGCTTGCATCCACCCCCGCCGGAAACTGATCCGATGATTAAAAGGATGAATTACCCCGGGAATTTATAAAAACCGCCTGGTCTTGGCAATTCTAAATTCAAAACTGCGCCAATCCGCCCCGCCCAACCCCGCCAAAATGAACGCTAAACGAGACTCGTTTAGTCCATCTGGAAAACCAAACGCCACAGACGAGACTCGTTTAGCCCATCTGGAAAACCAAACACCCCAGACGAGCCTCGTTTAGCTCATCGGGAAAACCAAACGCCTCAGACGAGACTCGTTTAGCCCATCGGGAAAACCCAATGCCCCAGACGAGACTCGTTTAGCTCATCGGGAAATAAAATCGGGTCAAAAAAGCGCCTTGCTGACTGTCTGCCCAGGGAAGTGGGGAAAATTACCCCTCAAACCCGCCAACTAAAAAGCAAAGGAACAGACCCTTCGGCTCCCCACGGCCCCCGGTGCCTTTCAGCATAATGCCTGGCATCTTTTCCGGTTATGAATGAAGCTAATCCCAACAATAATCATGTTCTCAGGTTTCGAGGTGGCCAGCGCTCGGAGGCTGCTTGTCCATTTACAATTCATCCTCTAGTCTGACCTATGATTCTCAAATCCCTGAAACTGGAAAACTTTCGCTGCTTTCCCTCCTTGGAGCTCGTTTTGGACCCACGGCTGAATGTATTCATCGGTGGCAATGGTTCGGGCAAGAGCGCGCTGCTGGATGCCATCGCTCTTAGTCTCGGACCAGTGCTTACCCATCTGCCAGAGCTTTCTGGGCCAGGACTCAAAAGGTCAGACATCCGGCTCGTAGCCCTAGATCGACTTGCTCCATTTGTTTGCATGGCTGCAGCGGCAGAGCATGGAAACGGAGTCCTGAGGGAGTTTCGCTGGGACCGCATCAACAAACGTGACAACTCCAAGGATACTCGGCGGGCGTTGCCCAAGGACACGAACGGACTAAAACAACTCAATGACTGGCTGGATGAAATCATCGGCAAGCATGACCGAGGTGAAAGTTTTGCACTGCCTGTCTTTGCTCACTATGGCACGAACCGGGCAGTGGATGTGCCGCATAACAAGCCAAGCACGAAGAAACGAAAGAGCTTTGAACGGCTGGATGCGTTAGTGGGCGCATTGAGCCCAGATGCGGATTTCCGCAGAGCAGTCGCTTGGTTCAAGATGCTGGAGGATCAGGAAGTGCGGGCGCGGTTAGAGAAGATACTGGAGTTTTCTAACGTGCCATTGGACACAGGGGAGCCATCAATGCTTACTCCCGTTCGGAGGGCTATTGAGAGAATGTTGCCCGGCATACGCAATCCTCGGATGGACCAATATGACACGGAACGCTTCGTCGTGGATGGGGCGAATAGCGAAGGTCAGACCGTTAAGCTTTTTCTAGACCAGCTCTCCGACGGCTATCAGGTAATGCTGGGCATGGTCATGGACTTTGCATTGCGTCTGGTGCGAGCTAATCCAGTCACGCCAGAGCACCCTGATCCTCTTTCTGCTCAGGCCATCATGATAGTGGACGAGGTCGATCTTCATCTTCATCCTGAATGGCAGCAGCGAGTCATTCCCGATCTAATGAGAACCTTCAAGGGTACTCAGTTCATCTTCACCACGCATAGCCCGCAGGTAGTCAGCACTGTGCGAAAGAAATTCGTGCGTAAACTTGAGAAGTTTGAGATCTGCGAGTTACCAACTGAGACTATCGGAGCCGAGAGCAGCAGAGTTCTTGAAGATGCATTTGATGTCCCAGTTCGTGCTGAGAACCTCGAAGAAGTGAAGTTGCTGGAAGCATATATCCAACTCGCAGAGACACCAAATGTCAGTGCGAACGATCTCGCCAACAAACGAGAAGAGGTTCTGCAAATCTTTACAGACGATGAGCCAGCTATCGAACTCACTGACATGGCGATTGAACAACGAAGAATCCTTGGCGAGTTGAATTTGCATCTGCCCGTGATCGCGGCCCCGAAAGATGACGAAGACTTCAGTGAGCAAGCATAAGCCATGAGACATCTTCCACTGCACCCCGAACCTACTCAGCTCACGGTTGCTCGCCCCGGCCTTCAGCCCGATTGGAAGCAAATCCCCAGGCCGGTAAAACGAGCAATCAGAGACCGGCTCTACCGTCACCAATTTGGCCTCTGCGGTTATTGTGAAGGTTCGCTTGGAGAGCTTGGTAGGCACATCGAGCACGTCGAGCCAAAAGGTGGGATTGGAGGCAACCCAGCGCGCACCTTTGATTATTCCAATCTGATTGCTTCGTGCCAGGGAGACACTGATAAACCCAAAAGAGCAGGACAGGATGCTTCATGCGGGCACTTCAAGGATCAATGCATTAGAACCCAGGGTGCCTTTTCGCTTGGAGATTTTATTTCACCGCGAGAGTCTGGCTGTGATCAAAAGTTCAAATATCTCAGCGATGGGCGGGTCATTCCTGCCGCACAACTAGGAACTCCTGATCATTCACGGGCCGAATACACGATAAAAGTCGCTGGATTGGACTGTCACCGATTGCGCAACCGCCGTCGTCAGATTGCCGGTAAAATAATCCGCCAAATCTCACGTTTGCACAATGATCCGGTCCACTTGCAAAGTCTGGCAAATCATTACCTGCAAGCTCATAGCGACAGCAATGGGACGGATGTCTTGCTTTCATTCTACTCGACGCGGAAACAGCGATTTTTCCCTGTGACTTGAAATGAGCTACAAGATGACCACTGCCCAAATTCCTACAGCACCACCCGGCGCGACGGCATCAGCGACGCGGGCCTGGCGCATTTCCAGGCGGCCTATCCCACGAAGGGCGAGGGCGACACCATCACCAACGGAAGCCCTCTTCTACTACATCTACGGCCTGCTGCACTCCCCCGACTACCGCAGCCGCTACGCCGACAACCTCGGCAAGGAACTCCCCCGCATACCCGCCGTGAAGCGCTTCGCTGATTTCCAAGCCTTCTCCAAAGCCGGCCGCGACCTCGCCCATTGGCACCTCAACTACGAAACCGTCGCCCCCTACGCCGGAGTCACCCTCGACACCGGCAAGCACGCCCTCAAGTCCCTCAAGCCCGAGGACTACCGCGTGGAGAAGATGAAGTTCGCCAAAACCCGCGACCCCGAGACCAACAAGTCCATCAACGACAAGACCACCGTCTTCTACAACGCCCACATCACCCTCCGCGACATCCCCGAAGCCGCCTACGCCTACATCGTCAACGGCAAACCCGCCTTAGAGTGGGTCATGGAACGCCAAGGCATCAAAGAGGACCCCGACAGCGGCATCGTGAACGACGCCAACCTCTGGGCCACCGAAACCATGAACAACCCCAAATAACCCCTCGAACTCTTCCTCCGCGTCATCACCGTCAGCCTAGAGACGATGAAGATCGTGGACGGGCTGCCGAGATTGGATATTTAAAACTCACACCCCCACCTCTTTTGATCAGCCATGCCTGACTCACCTGAAATACCTGAATCCGATCTCTGGGAACTCGATGCCGCATTCAATGCGATGCAGGACGAGGTGGCGCTGAACGACAGGGTGTTTGAACCAACAGAGAAAGCGCTGGGGGAAATCGCGCGGCGATTTTATCCGGGAATCTCCAACTGGGAACCGGAGCAACTGCACCGCCTGGCGGATCGCATCTGCCGTGCAGCGCATAACTACTGCATCGACCTGTGCAACCTCAACATCGCGTCGCATCGGACAAAGGAAGAACAGGAAAGGGTCGAGAGTCGATAGTTGACAGATCAGACATGGATCGTTCTCAAATCGCGACGAACGCAAGCAGCCGGGTTTCTCACTTGGCAAGTTCGGCTCCTTGGTCACGTTCTCGTTCCATGCGCCCAACCGTTCTTTGCCTGCTCGCCTTCCTCTCCCTTCAAGCCGTCCACGCCCAGGAGCTGAAGTGGTTCAAGGGCAATACGCACACGCATTCGCTGTGGAGTGATGGGAATGACTTCCCGGAGATGATCACAGATTGGTACAAGCAGAAAGGCTACGACTTTTTGGCGATCTCCGATCACAACGTGCTGCAGGCGAAAGAGGTCTGGATGGGCGTTCCGGCGGTCGAAAAGCGACGCAAGGCGCTGGGGAAGACGACGATGGACAAGTATCGCGCCCGGTTTGGAGACGAATGGGTGACGACACGAGACCAGGACGGCGTCACCGAGGTGCGGCTGAAGAAACTGGAGGAATACCGGCCCATGTTTGAGGAGCAGGGCAAGTTTTTGATCGTGCAGGCGGAGGAAATCAGCGCGGGGCTGGGCAAGGCACCGGTCCACATGAACGCGGTGAACTTGCGGGAGGAGATCAAGCCGATCAAAGACCTGGGCAGCATCCAGGAGGTGCTGCGAGCCAATTTCAAGCTGGTGAACGAGCAGTCGCAGCGACTGGGCGTGCCAATGTTCACCCACATCAATCATCCGAACTTCCGCTGGGCCTTCACGGCGGAGGACATGGCAGCGGTGTTGGAGGAAAATTTTTGGGAGATCTACAACGGCCATCCCGGCATCAACTGGCTGGGCGATGAGACGCGTGTGGGGCACGAGAAACTGTGGGACATTGCCAACACGCTGCGCATCGCTCAGTTCAAGGCAGCGCCCCTCTATGGAGTGGGCACGGATGACTCGCATCATTATCACGGTGAGGAAAGCAGTCCAGGACGCGGCTGGGTGATGGTGCGGGCGGCGAAACTGGATGCCAATGAGATCGTGAAGGCGATGAAGGCGGGCGATTTTTATGCGTCTTCCGGCGTGACGCTGGATGAGGTGAGCTTCACCGGCGGCCTGCTGCGCATTCGGATTCACGCGGAACCGGGCGTGAAATACATCACGGAGATTCGCGGCACCTTGCAGGGCTACGACACGGCCACGAGAGAGGTGCAAACGCCTGCGGGCGACACCTATCCGACGCGGAAACTTTACTCCGAAGACGTGGGCAAGACGTTGGCGACACTGGAAGGCGCAGAGATCGTCTGGAAACCGACGGGCAAGGAGCTGTACTTCCGCGCAACGATTGTGTCATCGAAGCCGCACCCGAATCCATCTTTCAAGGGGCAGACGGAAACCGCATGGACGCAGCCGATGGGTTGGAAAAAGTAGTTTCGAGCTTCAGCTCGTTCCGAAGCCTCCAACGAGCTAAAGCTCGGGACTACTTACCGTATCCGCATCCCCTGCATCCGCGCCTGCATGCCTTCGAGCATGGGGGCCATTTCGAGTTTCATGGAGAGCGGAGCCTCCTTGAAGAAGGTGCCCATGTCCTGGGTGAAGGTCTTTTCAAAGCTGGCGGCGTCCTGATCGAGGAGAAGCTGCATTTCAGGGTTGTTAGCGGCCTTTTTCTTCATCTCACGATGAATGCCGCCGATGATGCGTCGGCGGTCTTCCGCCGGCAGTTTTTCGAGACCTTTCATCACCGCTTTGAAGTTCTCCTCGACGGTGCGGCTGATGTATTGGCCCTTTTCTTCGTCGGTGAGGGATTTGAAGAAGCGGTCCATGGTCTCCAGGCCGTCCTCGCGCAGGGTGCTGCGCTGGTTGAAGTCGAGCCGGATGACGGAGGTGATGACGTTGTCGAGATGCTGCTGGCGCTGCTCATGCCCAAGGTCTTCGTCTTCGAACCAAGGCGCGCTCTGCATCAACACGAGCGTCTTTTCCGGCGAGAAGACCGCATCTTCCGTGATCCACATGACCGCAGCCACCGCACCCCAGACGAGGGCGAGGAAGGCGGCGACTTGGAGCCAGAGACGTTGGACCGGCATGCGCTGCTATCTTTTGCCAAATCGGCGGCCAAGCAACGACAGGAATTCGCCGGATTCCTCGACCTTGAGCTTCTTCGTGACGGCGAAGTAGGCGATGGCGGCGATGCCAATGCTCACCGCAAGTGTGGCGCTACGCAGCATGAAACTCAGGTGTGCCCAGTCGGCCATGATCGTGAATTTGGCCGCCAGACAGATGCCGGACATCGCGGTGATGCCGATGATGAGCTTGATGAGCGCCTGCATGAGCGAACGCGTTTCAAGGCCGGAGGCGAACTTGCGCATGCAGAGGTAGAGCGTGAAGAAATTGAGCGCCAAACCGACCGCGGTGGCCCAGGCGAGCGCGGTGTGATCCCATTCTAGGACGAAGACGGTGATGGAGTTTACCGTCGCGGTAAAAGCGATGATGCCTAGGCTGACCATCATCGGGATGAAGCGACGGTCGATGGTGTAAAATGCGGGCTGGAGCACTTTGATGGCGGCGTAGAAAATGAGGCCGAACGCGTAGGCTTGCAGCGGCGCGGCGGTGTTGGCGACGTCGTGCGCGGTGAATTTGCCATGCTCGAAGATGACGGAGATGATCTCATGCGAGAGCAGCGAGAGGCCGACGGCGCAGGGCAGCGTGAGGAAGAGCACGAGGCGCAAGCCTTTGGCCAGAGCGCCGCGAAACGCGGGCGTCATGCCCTCGGTGGCGAGGCGAGAGAGCATCGGCAGCGTGACCGTGGCGACGGCGACGCCGAAGAGGCCGAGTGGAAGCTGCTGGAGGCGCTGGGCGTTTGCCAGCCAAGCCAGAGAGGATTCTTTGCCGGCGGTGTAGGAAGCGAAGATGGAATTGAGCAGCACGGCGACCTGCGTGCCGCTAGCGGCAAGCATGGAGGGCCACATGAGGTGCAGCACTTCTTTCACGGCGGGGTCTTTGCAGCCGAAGTCGAAGCGGAAGCGGAAGCCGACGCGGCGCAGTGAAGGGAGCTGAACAGCAAGCTGGAGCACACCGCCGATCAAGGTGCCGATGGCGAAGCCGGTGAGGCCTTTTTCGCTGACGTTGCCGTGACGGAAGCCGGGATCGATGATCCAGGCGAGAACCACGCCACCAACGATGCAGCCGAGATTGAAGAAGGCGGAGGCGACGGCGGGTATGAAGAAGACTTTCTTCGAGTTTAGCATGCCCATGACGAGCGCAGTGACAGACACGAGCGCGATGAAGGGGTACATGATCTGCGCGAGCCAGGTGCCGAGCACCTTGGCCTCCTCGCTAAGACCGGGCGTGAGAATGCGGAACAGAATCGGCGCCAGGGCCACACCGGCGATGGCGACGAGGGTCATGAACCACATCGACAGCGAGATCATCTTGCGCCCGAGCGCCCAGGCGGCCTCGTCGCCCTCGGTTTTCATCTTTTTCGAGAACGTGGTGACGAATGCGGTGGAGAGTGCGCCTTCGGCGAACAGGTCACGTAGCATGTTTGGCGTGCGGAAGGCGGCGGTGAAGATGCCGGTGAAGGCGGAGCCGAAGAAGCCGTTCAGCATCTGGTCACGCACGAGTCCGAGGACGCGACTGCAGAGGATGGCGATGGAGACGATCCCGGTGGACCTTGCTTGAGAGGAGGAGTCTTTCTTTTCGTCGCTCATGATGCGTAGCGGACACTGGCGCGCCGCAGTTTGTCCATCATGGCGATTCCCATGCCGTGTTCATGCAACGGTTCTGCAATGATTTCATCCACGCCGAGCTTGTCGAGCGCACGCAGGACGTAAAAGAAACGCACGGCGGCCTCGGGGAGCTTGCCGTTGCCGGGGCTGAGCATCATGACTTCTTCCCACTCGGTGAGATTGAGGTAACCGTCTTTTTCTTCGCCGCGATAGCTCATGAGGGCGTAGCGCTTGCCCTCCTCAGGAATGAAATCGGACGGGCGTTCCAGCAGGCGAAGCGGGGTCTTGGGTGCGTAATGCGAGGCAAGCTGGCCGGGAGAATCGGCGGGGCCATCCAAAACGCTGCGAGTGGCGACCTTGACTTTGCCGTAAAGCTTCAAGTCGTCCGGCGTGAGCGGTCCGGGACGCACGATCGTGATGAGCGGCTTGGGCGAGCCGGCCTCGATCTTGATGATGGTCGATTCGAGGCCGTAAAGGCTGGCACCTGCATCGACGATGAGGTGAATGCGGCCATCGAGCTCGGAAAGCACAGCGCTCGCACTGGTGGGGCTGATGGAGCCAAAGCGGTTCGCGCTAGGCGCAGCGAGCGGTTTGTCGAGTGCGCCGATGATGCGCTTGAAGATGCCGTTGGAGCTGACGCGCACGGCCACGGTGGGCAGGCCAGCGGTGACGATGTCGGGAACGATAGGCTTTTTCGGCAGCAGGATGGTCAGCGGGCCGGGCCAGAAGCGTTCAATGAGTTTTTTTAGCGTCGGGGCGATGGCCTCTGGAACCTCGGCGACGAGATCGAGCTGATCCTTATTCGCCAGGTGGACGATGAGCGGATCGAAAGTCGGTCGCTCCTTGGCTTCGAATATTTTCGTGACCGCAGCGGGATCGAGCGCGTTAGCGGCGAGGCCATAGACGGTTTCCGTCGGCAGGGCGACGACCTCGCCCTCACGCAAGAGGCGCACGGCCTCCTCGACGGCCTGATGCATCAGATTGGGCTCATCGGTGCGGAGAACGGCAGTAACGTGGGTGGCGGACATGAAGATGATTGGCGTGGGCCTTAAATGACGAATGACGAATTTCTAAATGACGAATGAATGACCAAGCATGATTGACGAAAGGCCATGAAGGCAGGCGCAAGGCCGCGCATTTCGACATTGGGCATCAGAGCTTCATTCGTCATTCGGATTTAGTCATTCGTCATTTCTGCGTGGCTCTCAATCACTGCCCAGGCGTTGTGATTGTGGATGGATTCGTAGTTTTCGGCTTCAACGCGGAACCAGGTGATGTGTGAATGCGCCTTGGCCTTCACGGCGACGTTGCGCACGAGGTCTTCGACGAAGACCGGATTGTCGTAGGCAGCTTCAGTGACGAATTTTTCGTCGGGACGCTTCAAAATGCTGTACAGCTCGCTGCTGGCGCTGGTCTCGACGAGTTCGAGGAGATCCTCGATCCAGACCGGTTCGCTGAAGCGGACGGAGAGCGTGACAGTACCGCGCTGATTGTGGGCACCACGGGTGCTGATGGCCTTGGAGCACGGACAAAGTGTGGCGACGGGCACTTCGACGGTGAGCACGAAGTCGGTCTTGCCTGCATCCGCGTTCACGTCAAAGACGACGCCGTAGTCGAGCAGGCCTTCAGCGCCTGAAACGGGTGCTTTTTTGGCGCGGAAGTAGGGGAAGCGCATCTCGACGTGCGCTTTGTCAGCATGGAGCTTTTTCATCAGCTCAAGCGGCATGGCAACGATATTGGAAACGGTCAGTTCGGTGCCGTGAGCGTGCAGGATCTCGACGAAACGGCTCATGTGGGTGCCTTTGAACTGGTGCGGCAGGTCAACGGCGAGGGAAACGGTGGCGACTGTGTGCTGCATGGCGGCATCACGGTCGCGGATGCGCATGGGGAAGCGCAGGCTGCGGACGCCGACGCGGTCGATGGGCAGACGGCGGTCGTCGCGTTCGCTTTGCGTGTCTTGGAGGGCGGACATGGCTGGAAATGAAACTTCCCACTGCCGCGTGCTGCAACAGTGGGAAGTGGATCAAAAGAAACCCTTCACGGGTGGTCTGCGGATCAAGGCAGGAGGTTCACAGCGCGGGAGCGCTTGATCTCACGAACAACTTTGCGGTGCAGCCAAGCAGGAAGACCGGTGATGCGGCGGGGGATGAGCTTGCCGGATTCGGTGGTGAAACGGGAAAGGATCTCGGGATTGGTGTAAACGATCTTTTCCACGGGGATGTCCACCCGGCGGCGCGGCATCTTGCGATTGGCGCGGCGGAAGTTGGACATGCGTTCTTTGGTCTTCGGTTGCATGGCGGTCTGGGTAAAAAATTAGCGGGTTTCGCGGTGAAGGGTGCGCTTTTTCATGAAGTGATTGAACTTCACCTTCTCAAGACGGCCCGGCGTGCGGACGCTTTTCTTGTTACGTGTGGTCACATAACGTGAAGGGGGCATTCCTGCGGCCTTCGCTTCAGTGCATTCAAGGGTGATGATTTCTCGCGGCATAAATTTGGGGCGCAGAGGCTAGGTCACTCTTTGGAGAAGTCAAGTGATTCGCCGGAGTTGTTATTATTCGAGGCTGGCGCGGTGTCATCCTCGTCCTTGTCGTCGTCTGCGGCGTCGTCCGCGTTGTCGAGGCCGAAGAGGGAGTGGACGGGACGGCTCCAGCGACCGCTCATCTGGCTACGCTCGATTTTTTCCTGATAAGTCACGGAGTACCGAGCGAAGGGCATGGCTTCGAGGCGTTCCTCGGGGATTTGGACTCCCGTGCCTTCGCAGAGGCCGTAGGTGCCGGTTTCGATGCGCTTGAGCGCTTCGTTGATCTCGTAAAGAGCGTCCTGCTCCTTGCCGAGGAGGCTGAGGGCGAAGTCGCGGTCATAGGCGTCGCTGCCTGCATCGGCCTGATGCATGCCGAAGGCGGAGGAGTCGCCGCCTTCATTGCGGATCGTTTCGCTGGCGACACCTTGGATGGAGTTCAGGTAGGCGTCACGCAGTTCAACGAGGCGCTGTTTCTGCTTCTTGAGGAAAGGGGTCATTTTCACCGGCCCTTTGGCGATCTCGATGGTGATGCCTTCTTCTTCGCGGTTGGCACGACCGCGAGGTGTGCCAGAGGTGGAAATAGAGGTGCGTCCTTTCGCGGCGAGTGGCGGCGGGGTGGATTTGGAAGGCTTGGCCGGAGCAGCGGTAGGCTTGGTGACCACAGCTTTCACAGGAGCCGGGGCTGGGGCAGGCGCTGGTGTGGCAGGCTTGACCGTAGGCTTCACGTCTTTCACCGGTGCGCTGGCCTTTGCAGGTGTGCTGGCTTTCGCAGGTGTGCTGGCTTTCGCAGGTGTGCTGGCTTTCGCAGGTGTGCTGGCTTTCGCAGGTGCGCTGGCTTTCGCAGGTGTGCTGGCTTTCGCAGGTGCGCTGGCTTTCGCAGGTGCGCTGGCTTTCGCAGGTGCGCTGGCTTTCACAGGTGCGCTGGCTTTCACAGGTGCGCTGGCTTTCGCAGGAGCGCTGGCTTTCGCAGGAGCGCTGGCTTTCTTGGCCGGAGCGGGGGCGGTAGTCTTTTTGGCGGCGGGCTTTTTAACGGCGGCGGCAGGTTTCTTGGCGGGAGCTTTCTGGGGAGCGGATTTCTTCACAGGTTTGGGGGAGGGTTTCTTGGGCGCGGGCTTTGTGGGCGCGGCTTTTTTGGGAAGGGGCTTGCTCTTCGACTTTACCGCAGGCTTGGCCACTTTTTTGACAGGAGCTTTCTTCGCGGGTTTGGCGGCAGGCTTCTTAGCTGCGGGCTTTTTTGATTTCGCAGGCATGACTTTTCAGTGTTTGGGTTGTCGATGAGCTTCTCGAATGATCGCACCTGGCCACAGGGCGGAAAAAGAGGCGCGAATTCTGGCTGTGGTTCTCAGGGCGCGCAACCAGTATTCCGAGGACTGTTTTGGCCGGTTGCCAGAGGGGAGTGCACCGCGTACTCTGGGCCGCATGAACACAGATCATTCCCCAGGTTCCGTGCTTTCAAGCCTGTGGCAGCAGATTCGCGCCGTGCTCGACTTGGTGCTGGACCTTTCCTTCAAGCGCCTGGTGACGCCGCGCTTGGTCCGAACACTGTACGTCCTGAATCTGCTCGGAGCGGTGCTGTATGGACTCCAACTGCTGTTCAGCGGCTTTTGGGGGTTAGTGACGGCTCCGGTGGCCTTTTTGCTCTACCTGATCGTTTCGCGGGTGATGGTGGAGTTAATCCTGACCTTTTTCCGCATCGCGGATAAACTGGCACCGCTGACCGACGAATCGGCTGCCAAGTCGGTGCAAAATCCATTGTCCTGACCGCTTGGAGCGGACTTTGTGAAATTTTTCACAAAATCGGGTTGCTGCCCCTGCTGAGGGCCGGATAATCGTCGCGCCGATGTCCACGCCCCTTCTCGCCACTTTTGATCTCATTGCGCTCGCCGCCTCGGTGGGGAAGATCGTCTTCCTTTCCTTTATCGTCATCCTGCCGCTGGTTTCGATCTCGGTGTACTTCGAGCGACGCATCTCCGCGGTGATCCAAGACCGCGTGGGGCCGAATCGCGTGGGCGTGCCGCTCACCCTGCTCGGATTCAAGAAAGACTGGCAGCCTTTCGGCATCGGCGGTCTGGCGCAGGCGGCGGCGGACGGTCTGAAATTCATCTTGAAGGAGGATTTTGTTCCTGCGCATGTGCGCACCTTCTACTACTGGCTGGCTCCCTGCCTGACGATGGTGCCCGCGCTCTTGACCTGCTGCGTGATCCCCTTTGGCAGCGAGTTGGACCTGTCTTTCTTGGGTCTGGAGGAGCCGATCAAGCTGGTCATCGCCGACCTGAGCATCGGGCCGCTGTTCACCTTCGCCATCGCTTCGTTAGGAGTTTACGGCATTGTGCTGGCAGGCTGGGCTTCGAATTCCAAATACCCCTTCCTCGGTGGCGTGCGTGCCAGTGCGCAGATGATCTCTTATGAGATCTCGCTGGGCCTCTCGATCATTCCGGTGCTCATGATTTTTGGCGAGTTGAACCTTACCAAGATGTCCGCCTTCCAGGACGCCAACGGCTGGCTCCTGCTGCCGCTTTGGGGTGAGGGACTGAGCTTCTCGCGCTGGGTGCTCCTGATTCCGATCTTCATCTCGTTCTGCATCTTCACCGTCTCGATGTTCGCGGAGACGAACCGCCTTCCCTTCGACCTCGCCGAGTGCGAGACAGAATTGGTCGCAGGTTATCACACCGAGTACAGCTCGATGAAGTTCGCGCTGTTTTTCCTCGGTGAATACGCCGCGATGATCATCGGCTCGGGTCTCGCGGTGACACTGTTCCTTGGCGGCTGGAGCATCCCCTTCGCGCCGTATCTGGGCCTCGACTACCAAGCGGGAGCCACGCCTTGGTGGCTCGGCCTGCTGCACATCGGCTGTTTCTTTGCGAAGGTGTTCTGCTTCATCGTTTTCTTCATCGTGATCCGCTGGACGCTGCCGCGTTTCCGCTTCGACCAGCTCATGGCGCTGGGTTGGAAGGTGTTCTTCGAGCTCGCCCTCGCGAACGTCTTCCTCACCGCCCTGCTGATGTGGTGGTTCCCGCTGAAGTGAGCCATTTTTCGACCCCGAGCGCGATAAAGGCTCCGATGAGGCCGCCGGTCATGTCGGCGAACCAGTCCCACACGTCACCGCCGCTGCGGCCTGGGGTGAAGGTTTGATGCCACTCGTCTAAACCACCCACGGTGGCGCAGAACAGCACGGTCAGAAGGATGGCGGTGGGCGTCTTGCGGGCAAAACCCGCCAGACGCAGACCGAGCAGAAAACAGGCACCTCCGGCGGCGAAATAGATGGCATGCTGGATTTTGTCGATCCCCTCGAACTTGGCGGGTGAGGGCAGGTGGCTTTGTTCTGAGAGCAAGTAGAGCAGGGCGGCCCAGGCGATGACAAGCGCGTGCCACAAGACGGGGGAAGAGATGAAACGAGGAAGCTGCATTCAGCGGCGTGTATCGCCCCTTTCACAAAATCGCAAGCGCCAATGCCATGGCTGCCAAAGCGATAGACAATCCCGCGCCCTCGCGTTACACCTCGCCTGTCCAACCCAATCCATCCATGAAACTGTCCCACACCCTTGCCGCCTTGTTTGCTGTCGTATCGTTTGCGCACGCGGACGAAAAAGAAATCTTCAACGGCAAGGATCTGACCGGCTGGGAGGGTAACAAAGACCTCTGGAGTGTGAAGGACGGTGCCATCACCGGCATCACTCCGCCTGACCCGGCTGATCCGAAAAAAGGCATCATCAAGCATAACACCTTCCTCGTGTGGAAAGGCGGCATGGTGGGCAATTTCGAGCTGACCTTCCAATACCGCATCGAAAAGGGAAATTCCGGCGTGCAGTATCGCAGCAAGGAGCTTACCCCCGGTGAATTCGGCCCCATCATCAGCGGCTACCAGGCTGATTTCGAGGCCGGGGACAAATACAGCGGCATTCTCTATGAGGAGCGCGGCCGTGGCATCCTGGCCCTGCGTGGCGAGAAAAACACCATCAAGCCCGGCGCGGACGGCAAGAAGCCTGAGATCGCGAAAAACGGCCTCGTCGGTGACAACGCAGCGATCCAAGCCGCCATCAAGAAAGAAGACTGGAACGAGTACCGCATCGTGGCGATGGGTAATCATGTGCAGCACTTCATCAACGGCATGCAGACCATCGACGTGACCGACGAGGACACCGCGAACGCACCGAAAGAGGGCCTGCTGGCCCTGCAAATCCACCAGGGGCCGCCGATGGTGGTGCAGTTCAAGAACTTCAAACTCGTCGAGTCGAAGTAGCCGAGCTTTGTTACCGCCGTCATGAATCGACTGCTTTTCTCCGCGATTTTTCTCCTCATCTGCGGCTTGGCCTCCCAAGCCGCCGCCGACACTGAGTACCTCATCGTCAGCGGCGGGCCTGCCGTGCGCAAGTTTGAAGACCAGCGCGGACCTGGGGAGCAGCATGACCGCTGGTGGGGAAATTTCATCCGCACCGCCCGTGTTCGCATGCAGGAGATTCACAAAACAGCCCCTGCGGGCACCCGCATCACCTGGCTGGTTTATCGGGGTGGTTATGTGCGCCGTGCGGCGGAGGAGCACCAGCCGCTAACGCAAAACATCGAGTCGGTGCCGAAAGCCTACCCCTTCATCAATCTGGTATGGTTTCGCAGCACGGACGAGCTCATCCGTTACATCAACAATGGTCCGGGTCGTCGCGGCATGAAGATCTCCGGCTTCGAGTACTTCGGCCACTCGAACAAGTACAGCTTCATGTTCGACTACAGTTCCGACACCTACGCCACCTCCACGGCTTGGCTGCATGAGAAGGAGCTGGGCAAGATCAGCGGCAGCGCTTTTGCCCGCAAAGCCTACTGCCAAAGCTGGGGCTGCCACACGGCGGAGAGCTTCAGCAAAGCATGGAAGCGGAAGACCGGCTCCTGGATGGTCGGCGCGATCGGAAAAACCGACTACTCCTACATGCACGAGCGCAACTGGCAGGTGGGGCTCTCTCCAGGCTCGCGCTGGGTGCGGTAATCAATTTCCGCTCCACACAAACGTCACCGGCTTGTCGATATCCGGGTGAACGCTGTGATGCACCGGGCAGCCGAGTGCGGTGGCCTCTAGCAGCCTACGGTCAGGATGATCGGCAGGCAGGGGGACTTCGATGGTGATCGGCAGGCGCACGATGCGGCGCGGGCTGTCCGCGCTCATGTGTTTTTCCACGCTGACCTTCATGCCGGGCAGGTCATAGCCTTTTTGCTGAGCCTTGATCCCGATCACCGTGGCCATGCAGGTCGCCAACGCTGTGGCGACCAAGTCGGTGGGGCTGAAAGACTCGCCCTTACCGTGGTTGTCCACCGGCGCGTCGGTGATGAATTGGCTTTGCGAAGGACCGTGCGAGGTCCGGCAGCGCAGGCCGCCCTCGTAATCGACGCTGATGGAGACGGCCATGGCTGGAGATCTTGAAAGAGTTATTGGACGGTGATGGTGCCGTTCATGATGGCTCCGTGGCCGGGGAAGGTGCAGATGTAGTTGTACTCACCAGCGGCGGGCAGCGTGAACTCGATGGTTTCGGTCTGGCCGGGCTGCAGCAGCTTCGTGTTGGCCAGGATGTCGGCGGATTCAGGGATGTAGCCTTTGTCCACAAGAGTCATGGCTCCCATGGCGATGCCCATCATTTTGCCTTTGTCCACGCCCAGCTTGCCCAGTACAAAATTGTGCGGCTGCGGCAGGGTGGGGTGGTTGTTGTTGAAGGTTAGTTTCACTTTCTGGCCAGCCTTAGCGCTGATGGACTTCGTGTCGTAGGCCAGTGGGTTGGCGGAGTCTGGCTTGATCGTGATTTCGAGTGCCGGAATGCCTGCGGCAGGAGCGGGAGCGGCAGAGTTGGCGGGAGCAGCAGCAGCCACTGCGGCTGGATCAGCCTTCGGTGCGGGAATAAGAGAGCCAAGTCCTTTCACCACAAAGGCCAGCACCCAGAGCAGCACCACGCCGCCAATGGCGACGCCGATCACCATGTTGAGAACAGACCAGATGGAGGATTTTTCAGAGGAGGAAGGCGCGGACATGAGTTTGAGGCGGGGAGGGAGGTTTGGTCCGCCATGAGAGCACAGCTAAGCCTGAAAGCAACCGGCGTTCTGGTCTCCGCCTGCTGCCCATACGCGTTAAGAAAATTCGGTCGCGGCTGGATCAGCGGCGCTCTCAGCATGTTCGGCCTCAGAGCGTTGGGCACGGTGATCGTGATGCGCTTCCCTGGCGTTTTCCGCTTTTCGACAAGCTCTTCGGCACCCACCACATGTCAGAGAACAACCGCTGGCCCTTCGGCTACGGCGGTCCTCCCGTGCCGAAAGGCTTCTAGCAGCAGTGTCTCGATCCGTTCCGGCGGCAGAAATAATTACTCATACTTCAACTGCGCCGTTGCTGTGCAGGCGGTGCTCGCGGTCACACGCATCCACCGCGCCTGCACCGCAGGTTCGAAGCTGAGGCTTGTCACTTCGCCGGGAGAGACTTCGCGGTGCTGATGCGTCACCCAGAGACCGGCACCGGTAAGATCGAGCTCGATGTGAAAGCTCACCGGCTCATTTTGATCGTGGCTGAGCGTCAACGTGCGCTGGTCGTAGGCCCACATCAGGTAAGGATCGCTCTTTTGGTCGGCTTTGACTTCCGTTTCCTTCCACGGGCCGCCTTCGCCGCGTGGTTTGCCGAGTTTCCACAGATCGTCAATCGCCCCGGCCCACAGCGCGGCTTTGCCGTCGTCGCTGCGGAGGATGTGGTCGCCGGCTTTGGCGTCCGGTTTGATGCCGCTCATCAAAAAAAGACCGCGGTAGCCGCCAAAGTCGGTCACACGCAGGTTGTGCGAGCAGATGGGCCGAATTTTCGCGAAGCCGTCGGCATTTTCGGCAGGCAACTCGAAGAAGGTGCCGCAGGCGCTGAGCATGTCGCGCTCGGTGGCGACCTCGCGGCAGATGCGCAGCTCACCTGCGTCCGTGGCGGCATCAAACGCGGCACTGGCACGCGGCAGACGCCAGCGGCGGCCGCGATCATCGACAACGAGCACGCTCGCAGCGTCGAGCGTGATGACGTTCTTCGGGATGGCGACGGCTTTTTCGACAAAAGCCTTCGCGGCAGCGTCATCGACACGTTTGAGGGCCAGATCGGTTCCCATCTAGTAGTAGCCGTCTTTCGTCGCAAAACTCAGCGTGCGCTTGTTTTCACCACGAGGCCGGAAAAGGCCGGTTTGGGCGTTTTCATCGCCGATTCGAGCGATGCCGTCAAAAATCGCGTCCGGCGTCGTGTCACGTGCATCACCATTCGTCAGCGTGATGACGGCACTCACATCCTTCCCTTCCTTCTCAGCCTTCACATGCAGCCATTCGTCGTCCGTCACATCCAGGCGCTTCGATTCACCTGAAACGTGATCCACCAACCACAGGCTGCGGTGCTTCCACCCGGCGACGAGAAACGGATCGGCTTCATCGCCCGCTTGCACGCTGTCATGCAGCCAAACCGCGCCGCTGGCGTGCGCGGGGCCGAGTTTATCCGGCGTGTCCGGGCTGGTGAACCACAGATTGCTCTGGGATTGGCCCACGCTGTCGATGCCGCCTTTGACTTGGCGTTTGTTGAGGAATTCCGACTTCGCCGAATCATCGCAGCCGAAGGCAAGTCGGTCGTTCCAGCGGGTGAAGTCGCCGATGACCTTCATGTAGGCGCTGCGGGCGCGGATGCCGTTTGCGTTGGCAGATGAAAAGGTTTTAGGGAAGCTCCAAAACGCGCCGTGCATGGTCATGAGCAGGTGATCCTCGCCGATGTCGCGGATGCGCGGCCATTCGGTGTTCCAGCCGTGCGCACCGTCGTAGCTGTGGCTGACTTTTGGCAGACGAAACGACTGCCATTTGCCACCATCGAGCAGCATGAGAATCAGCGACTTCGCATCCCAGCCGATGCTCCACACGGGTGCGTTGGCATCACTGCCGCTGATGCCGCCGGGGCCGGTGACCTCGGTGAATTGATTGCGCCGCACGAGCTGCCAGTCGCCACTGCCGGTCCATTCGCCGAGAGCGCCGCTGGGCGTGGTGGGATCGGTGAGCACGCGTTTGTCGCGGTCGCCGTTGTTGGCGTAAATGAGGCGGCCTTGGGATGAATACAGCCCTTTGCCGTGGTAGCCGGGCAGTTGGGAGTCGAGCTTCGAAAGCGGTGTTTCGACCTTGAAGCCCTTTTTGATGCCGTTGCCGTCGCGGATGAGGTTTTTCACCGCCAGCGACTTCACATCCACCTCGTAGAGCCCTTCCTCCATCGTGGCGTAGTAGATCTTGTTTGCCGGGTCGGTGAGGTGCCTCGCATTGCCGGTCAGACGACCGGGCATGATGTAGGGCGGGATGACCCTCACTTTGCGTTCAGCGTCGATGATGTACGGCCCGATGAAAAGCTGCTGGGACTCCGAATGAATCATGCGATTCGCCGGAGTGCCGCCGACGCTTTCCGGCCGCACGATCTGCGTCAGCTCCGGCGTGATCTCGTAGAGCTTGTCGCTCGATCCAAAGGGCAGATGCGGCCCATACGTGATGACCCACAAGCGATCCGCCCACGGCACAACGGCTCCGGTGCCGCACTCGCCTTCGTTGTTGAACATAGCGAGCGAGGGATAGATGCCGCTGATGCTGCGAGGCTCCTGGGCGAGAGCGATGCCGGCAAAAAGGGACAGGGCGAGAAGGTGGGTCTTCATTCGCACATCAAAGCTGAAGTCAGCGACACCGACAACCACCGTGTGTCATGCTAAACGGAAATCGCTTACACATGCCCCGACCACTCGAAATCACCGCCGATGTCTGGCACAGCCTGCGCCACGAATGGCTTTGGGTTTATTCTGGCCCAGTGCCTCGCTGTGATGTGTGGTCGGCAGAGATTCCGGTGCCTCCGGGTGTGTTTTTTTGTCGAGCTTGGCGAGGTGCGCATCCGTGCGGAGGGGGCCGAGATCGTCGTGCCGCGTGGCCAGGCCTTTTTCTCTGCGCCGGGGCTCTGGCAGCATTGGTTTGTGAAGAATACGCGACTTTTGTCGGTCGGCTTCCGCAGTCAGTGGCCGGATGGCTCGCGGCTGTTTCGCAGCGGGCTTCTCATCTGCAAGGCTTCACTTAAATGAGCTGCTTGGCATCGAGCTTCAGTTGATAAAAGCGCGTCGCATTCCCCGACCACAGCTTCCGCTGCTCGCTGACGGAACGCGCTGACACGATCTGCTTCAACGCCTCAACCCAGCCACGCACCGGGCTGCCGAGCAAACACACGGGCCAGTCGCCACCGAAAAAGACACGGTCGGGGCCAAAGGCGTCGAGGCAATGGTTCACAACTGGGGCAAGGTCTTCCGCCTGCCACTTCCCCGGTGGGACGAAGGCGACGATGCCGCTGATTTTGCACATCACGCCGGGCTGCGCGGCGATGGCGTCGATCCCACGTTTCCATTCGTCAGCGGTGCAACTGCGCTTCAAACCAGGGCCGAGTTTGGGATTGAAGGCCTTTGGATCTCCGTTGCCGCAGTGGTCGAGCACGAAACGCGTCTCCGGGCATTGCTGGATGAGTTTCACACCGTCCTGCAACTCAGTCGGGCGCATCGTGAGTTCGAAATTAAGGCCGTGTTTGCCGAGCGTCTGCACACCGCGCACGAAATCCTGGCTCAAACAGAACCCTGGAGGCGTGGAGCCGCCGTGAAGCACCTGGCGCAGGCCTTTGACGATGCCATTGCCCGCGTAGCGCTTCACATAGCCCTCAAAATCCGCCGAAGCGGGCCGTCCGCCGATCGTCGCGGCGATGGTGGGCGTGTTTCCGGCTCGGCACTGGGCCACGATGCCATCGGCTTCCTTGACGTGGTCTCTTGGAGCCACATCGACCTCCATGTAGATCGCCTTCACGTTTAATCCCGCGTTGGCCTTCACATAGTCCGCCGTCACAAAATCATGCCGTAGCACCTCCGGGGCACCTTGGATCCATGGCGGACGGATCACATGCAGATCCCAAAGATGCTGATGCGTGTCGATGATCAGCGCATCGGACGGACGGAGCGTCGCACAGGAGGCGAGCGTGCTGGCGGAGGCGGTTTGGAGAAACTGGCGGCGGTTCATGGTGGTGAGGCTGTACGCCCCTTTGCGTGATCATTTCACGGGCATTTGCTGATTCAGCCTTTTCGGCTACTCTCCGCGCCCTCACATTGATCTCGCCCTCAATCCCCTCCTCGCTGTCAATTTCTTCGATTTCTCCTGGATCAACAGCCCGGAGGCCTGGATCGCGCTGCTCACGCTCACCGTGATGGAGATCGTGTTGGGGATCGACAACATTGTCTTCATCTCGATCCTCGTGGACAAGCTGCCGCTCGCGGAGCGGCCCCGTGCACGTTTACTCGGCCTCGGTTTTGCGATGGTCACACGCATCCTGCTGCTGCTGTCGATTTCATGGGTCATGCAGCTCAAGAATCCGTTGTTTGCGCTGTTCGGGCATCAGATTTCAGGCAAGGACTTGATCCTGATCCTCGGCGGCCTCTTCCTGTTGTACAAGGCGACGGTGGAAATTCATCACAAGGTGGAAGGACATGCCGAGGAGGAACAGAAAACGACCGCCAAAGCCGCGCTGGGTGCCATCCTCGTGCAGATCGCGATCCTCGACATCGTCTTCTCGCTCGACTCCGTCATCACCGCTGTGGGCATGGCGGAGCACATCATGGTCATGATCATCGCGGTGATGATCTCCGTCGGCTTCATGATGGTTTTTGCCGGATCGGTGAGCGACTTCATCAGCGCCCATCCCACGGTGAAGATGCTGGCACTCTCTTTCCTGCTGCTCATCGGCACCACGCTGATCGCCGAGGGCTTCCACGTTCACTTCGAGAAGGGCTACGTCTATTTTGCCATGGCCTTCTCCATCTTCGTTGAGATGCTGAACATCCGCATGAAGAAGCGTGCGGCGGCTAAGGCGGCTTTGGCGAAATGAAGTGGTCCGCACAGTCCCCTGTGCGGTGCTCCGCAACGCAATCAGCTCCGCTTGTTCATGAGTGCCTCCTCATGCGTGAGTAAAAGCCCTCCACCGCGAACTCTCCCCGCTCAGCTACCTCCTGCACCTGCCGCTCAAGGAAGTGGCAAAACCGCGTCAGATCCCCGTGCTGTAAACCAGCGCTTCTCAAAGAAACGCCATCGCCGTCCGCATCGCCAAAACAGGGGGTGCGGGCGGCTTCTTTTTTACCTTCCCGCCCGGCACGATCTCGGCTAGTGGCGAGTCATGCCTGACAAACCCTCCTCGCAACCGGCACTCGCCCAGACCATCGGTGGGTGGCAGATCATGTTTTACGGTCTCGGCTCGATGCTCGGAGCTGGGATTTATGCGCTGATCGGCAAAGCAGCGGCCGGCTTGGGCAACGCGGTGTGGCTTGCCTTCCTCATGGCGATGATCGGCGCGATGCTCACCGGTCTGTCGTATGCCTGCGTCGGCGGGCGCTACGCGAAAGCAGGCGGTGCGGCGTATGTCACGCAGCGCGGGCTGCGCAAACCGTTGCTCAGTTATGTCATCGGCATTGCCGTGATGATGAGTGGCCTCACCAGCATGGCCACCGGCTCGCAGGCCATCATCGGGCAGATCAAAGAACTCTTCGCCTGGAGCCTGGACCCCACCAGCATCAAGCTCATGTCCATCGGCGTCGTGTTTCTCGTCGGTTGCGTCATCTATCGCGGCATTCGCGAGAGCATGTGGCTGAACATCCTCTGCACCGTCATTGAGGCGGCGGGGCTCCTTTTCATCATCGCCGTCGGCGTGCGCTATTGGGGCAGCGTGGATTACTTCCAATCACCCGGTGACACCGCAGCGGGCGGCGTCGGCTCCGGCATCACCTTCGCGCTCATCATGCAGGGCGCGGTGCTCACGTTTTACTCCTTCATCGGTTTCGAGGACATTCTCAACGTGAGCGAGGAAGTGAAAAATCCGGCCAAAAACGTCCCCTTTGGCCTCATCAGCGCGATGATTCTCGCAACGTGCATTTACATGGCCGTCGCCATCACCGCCGTGTCCGTCGTGCCCTGGCAGGAACTGGCAAAAAGTGACGCGCCGCTCATGGAAGTGGCCCGGCGCGCCGCGCCGTGGTTCACCGGCATCAAGCCGGTGTATGGAGCCATCACCATCTTCGCCATCGGGAACACTGCGCTGCTGAATTACCTCATGGGCTCGCGCCTGCTCTACGGCATGAGCCGCCAGGGCCTACTGCCTGCCGTGCTCGGCGCCGTGCATCCCGTGCGCAAAAGCCCGCACATCGCGGTCTTTGTGCTGTTTGGCATCGTCTCGCTCCTCATCCTCAGCGGCAGCGTGAAGCAGCTCGCCGAGTCCACCGTGCTGCTGCTGCTCATCGTGTTCACCGCCGTGAACATCTCCCTCGTCGTGCTCAAGCGCCGCCCCGGCGAACTACGCGGCGGATTCGAGCCACCGCTGCTTGTGCCCATCTTCGGTGCGCTTGTCTGCGCCATGCTCATCATCGTCCGTGTGCAAAGCGCCATCACCAGCGCCGATCACGCTCAACGCCCCGCCCCGCTCATCGCCGGAGCCATCATTTTGATCAGCGTGGCGCTGTACTTTGTGCTCAAGCCGAAGAATCCGGTGGTGGTTGAGGATTGAAGAACCGTCGTTCTGGCTCTAGTGCCAAAACACATGAGCCAGACCGCCAATCTCCACATCGCCTCGAACATCGCGCTGCCGTCGCCACGGTCGATGGTGGCTGAAATCGCGCCCACGGAAGCGCAAACCGCCTTCATCGCCGAATCACGCCGCGAAATCCGCGACATCCTCTTTGGCAATGACTCACGCTTCCTCATCGTGCTCGGTCCGTGCTCGATTCATGACCCTGAGGCCGGTTTGGAGTATGCGCGGAAGCTGGCGAAGCTGGCGCAAGAGCTCAAAGACCGGCTGTGCCTCGTCATGCGCGTCTATTTCGAAAAACCGCGCACCACCGTCGGTTGGAAGGGCCTGATCATGGACCCCGACCTCGACGGCACCTGCAACATCCCCGACGGCCTGCGCCTCGCGCGACGCATCCTACGCGATGTGCTCGACCTCGGCCTGCCCACGGCCACGGAACTGCTCGATCCGATCACGCCGCAGTACATCGCCGATTTGATCTCCTGGAGCGCCATCGGTGCCCGCACGACGGAATCGCAAACGCATCGCCAGATGGCCTCCGGCCTATCGATGCCGCTCGGATTCAAGAACGGCACGTTTGGGCACATCACGCCCGCCATCAACGCGATCAAAGCCGCCATGCAGTCGCAGACCTTCCTCGGCGTGAACGAGGACGGCGTGGCCTCCGCCGTCACCACCAGCGGTAATCCTGACGGCCACATCATCCTGCGCGGCGGCGAAAACGGCCCGAACTACGGCGCGGACAATGTCATGGAGACCATCGACGGCCTCGAAGCCGCGAAGCTAAAGCCCGCGATCATGATCGACGCCAGCCACGGCAACTGTGCCAAAGACCACCGCCGCATGCCGGATGTCTTCCGCGAGATCGTCCGCCAACGTGCCGCAGGCCAGGAAGCCATCATCGGTGCGATGTTGGAGAGCAATCTCGTTGGCGGCAGCCAGAAATTCCCGCAACCGCTCGATCAACTCGTCCGTGGCCAGTCCATCACTGATGCCTGCATTGACTGGGATACAACAGCAGCGCTATTGCGCGAAGCGCATGCGACTCTGAAACCATGAACGACCTCGCCGAACGCATGCGCACCGATCTAGAGGAGATCGGGCGCACCTGCATGCCCTTCGGCAAATACGGGCCGCAGCATTTTCCGCCGAATGGTGTGCCCATTTACGACATCCCGGCGGAATACCTCGGCTGGTTCGCCAACAAGGCCGGTTTTCCGAAAGGCAGGCTCGGCGAGCTGCTGCGCATGGTTCACCAGATGAAGGTCGACGGTTCCGACCTCGTGTTCGATGTCTTCCGCAAGCGCCATGGCCGCACCGATCTCAAGCCCCCGAAGCGGAAGTCGTGGAAGTTTGAGGAGTGACTTCGATTAACCGCGAATCGGCGGTCCATACCAGACGTAACACATCAGATACACAATGATGCCAGTGACGGAGACGTAGAGCCAGACTGGCACCGTCCACTTCGCCATGCGCTTGTGTTTGTCGAAGCGATGCCTCACCGCCGGAACGACCGTCATGATGATCATCGGCAGGCTCAGGATGGCCAGCGGGATGTGCGTGAAGAGGATCGTGAAGTAAATCGGACGCGTGATGCCGGTGCCGGCGAATCTCACATGGCCCGCATGGTAATGGTAATAGAGATAGCAGCCGAGGAACGCGGTCGAAAACAGCAAGGCGATCACCATGCTGACGATGTGAGGCTTCTTCTGGCCGATCTTGATCATCACCAGACCGAGGATGATGTGCAGCAACGCAGCGGCGTTGAAGAGCGTGTAGAGCTTCGGAAGTTCGAGGACTGTCATGGCTTATTTCACGTCAGCAGGCTTGTAAGGGGTCTTTTTCTGCTCGTTGAGCAGGTAGCGCAGGTCTTTGCGCAGCTTTTCATCCCAGAACTTCGCGAACTCGGGATCAGGATTCAAAATGTCGGCCAGACTGCGCACATGGCCGACGTGGTCGATGACGGCGACGCGGAGATCATGGATGTACTTGTCATCGGGCGAGAGCCGATCCTTCTCCGGCATGTCCTGCACGGGGCGGAACTGCGCCTGCCTAGTCATGAACTTGCGCACGGCTTCTTTGTCGCCGTTGAGGAACCACCAGTTGGCGTCATCCGCGATGCCTAGGCCACTGGCGAACTTTTTCATCATCTCCGGTGTGTCATCGGCATCCAGCGTGAAGCTGAGGAAGTGCAGGCCAGATTCACTGCCAAACTCCTCGTGCAGCTTCTTCAATTTCGCGATCACCGCAGCGCAGCCACGCGGGCAGCGGGTGAAGACCCAGGAGATGACGAGCACCTTGCCCTTCAAATCCGCCAGATGGACTTTCTTGCCGCTGCGCTCCGTGAGTTCGAGATCTTTTTCAAGGCGACCGAGGATCGGCGGACGGTTCACGTCATTGTCGATGCGTGAGCGGTAGATGAGGTAGTTGTAAAAAACGACGATGCCGAGCACCGCAATAATGACGGGTGCCCAGATGGTCCAGGGGCTGAGTTTGGGCTTGGCGGGAGATTCGTTCATGTCAGGGGCGTGTTACACGCGCTTCCAGGCGAGGATGGATACGAGCAGAATGGCCGGGAGGTACATCAGCGTGCAGAAGAAAAGTTTACGAGCCGTGAGGCGCTCCGGCTGGCGGTTAAACCGCAACGCCAGCACACACAGCCAGCCGCTGAGCAGCAGCGCCGGCGGTAAAAACCACCACGCGTGCGCCGCTCCGGCATACACCGGGTAAAACATCAGCAGCACGGTGCTGATGGCATAGGCCAGTGCGTGTTGCGAGGTGCGTGCACCGAGTTCGTCGTCGTTCGCCAACATCACGAAGCCACCTTTGCGGTATTCATCGCGATACATCCAGTTGATGGCCAGGAAGTGCGGGAGCTGCCAGAGGAACAGCAGCAGAAAGAGATAGATCGCGCCCGGTTCGAGCATCAAATCCCAGCGAAAATGCGGTGCCGAGCCCGCAGGAAGAGGCCCGGCAGCACCCGCCCAGCCGATCAGCGGCGGCAAAGCCCCCGAAACAGCGCCTACGAGTGTGTTGGTGGCACTTTGACGCTTCAGCGGCGTGTAGATGAACAAATAAACGGCCAGCGTGAGCGCCGTGAGCGCCGCCGCTTCCATGTTCACGCGAATCGTCAGATGAATGAGCGCCCAGGCGCTCAGTAACCAGCCGATGCCAAACGCGGCAGAAGGACTCACGCGCCCGGAGGGCAGCGGCCGGTCCGCCGTGCGCTGCATGCGCGAGTCCGGCTCGATCTCCATGAGCTGGTTGAACACCGCTGCCCCAAACGCCGCCAGCGTGCTGCCGATGATCGTGTGAAACAGCAGCCAAAAGTCGAAACCCTGCGGCGCTCGCAGCCAGAAGCCCACAAACGTCGTGACAATAACGAGCGCGCTCAGGCGGAATTTCGTCAGGGTCAGCAGGTCGCGGGTGGTCATGGAGAGCGGACAATGCGAAAGACTTGGCCTCATCGCAAGCCGCATGTCCTCCCGACCTCAATTTGAACCCTGAATCGTGCATGGCTGGCGCGAAAACGCGCCCTATCAACGCGCCACCTTCAAATAGGCGATCAAATCTGCCAGCGACTGCGGCGTCATCGCGGCTTCCAGGCCTTCGGGCATCAAGGATGTGCCCGCGCTCTTCAAAGACGCCACATCAATGCGCAGCACGGACTTCGTCACGTTCCCCGCCATCTTCAGCGTCAAACTCGCGCTCGTTTCGGTGGCGATGACGCCGTAGAGCTGCTCGCCGCTCTTCAGGGTGCAGTGGTAGGCCATGAAGCCGGGCTCGATGATCGCGCTGGGGTCGAGAATGGAGTTGAGGAGCTTGTCGGCGTCGTGCTGCGCCACGCTGCGCAGGTCCGGGCCGAGTTCGAGGCCCACGCCGTCGAGTTTGTGGCAACTGATGCACACACTCGCGAAAACAGTCTTCCCGCGAGCCGCATCGCCTTGGAGCTTGAGCGCCGGCTTGAACTTCTCCACCACCGCCGCCCGCGTGGCGCTCGTGGAGTCCGCAAAGACCTTCTCCGCCAGGCTGGCGATGTTTTTCTTCGGATGCTTCATCAACCGTGCCCGCGTCGCCGCGTCGGCGGATTTGGCTTCGGGCCGTTTCAGCAGTGCTAGCGTCCACGCGTCGTTCGAGAGCAGCGTTTCGAGGATCTGCACGCGCAGCGCCGGTGTGCGCTGATCCCAGCCTTCGAGCAAAAACTGCTCGCCACCCTGCGGTTGCAGCTTCGCGACGAGTCGCAGCACCTCCGCGTTGCCCGTCTTCGCCCAAAGCTCCGGCAGCAGCGCTTTCACCCGTTCCCGATGCTCGCGATCCGAGGCTAGCAAGGCCAGCGATTCCATCGTCGGAGCCGTTTGGATCGAGTCAGCGGCCTGTGCGAGTCTCTCTGAAATCATTGCCAATGCTTGTTTTGCGCCATGCGATTCGAGCTGCTGAGCCAATTGAGTTGGGGAAAGGTTCTTTTCGTCCAATACCGTCAAAACTTCCTCAAGAACCGCCAACGAACGAGTTCGAAACAGCAAAGCCCCAATTGCAGGTTCGTTTTTCGTATCCAACGCACAGCGCAGGAGCATGCCAGCAACACCAGGTGGTATCTGCCGATCAGGTTGGCCAAAGTGTTCACACACAGCCTTTAGATGAGGCAGCACCGAACTCATTGCTGCGCCGGACATCGCACTTCCTGCCTCAGACTCGCCTAGTATGCGTGCCACGATGCCACCGCCCCAAGAATCACCTTCAAAAGATCCGGCTGACAGAGCCAATTGCATGCGAATTCGTGGATTGGAAAACTGTGGGCCACTCACGAGCTTGATCAACGAAACGATGATTTCCTCCGTTAAAGGCATGCCTTCTAACATCTCCAGCGCTTGGGTAACCACCTCGTCATGGTCATCAAGCAACAGGGTCGTGAGGTCCTTTGAGGTCAATTTTCCTGCCTGTCGTAGTGTCCATGCATTCTGTGCGCGGACTTGCGGCAGTGAATGATTGAGTGGGCTAAGAGCGGCATCCACACCCTTGCCACCCCACATCGCCCTCATCTGCGCTTTGTCCCTGAGCCAGCCATTCGGCGAAGCAAAGTAGTCATCTCGCTCCGTCGAGATGAACGGGACGTTTCCTTTGCCGGACGCTTTCCCGCTTTTGGACGCCGTGTGCTCATTTGCTATCGCTTCGCTCCCCCCTTCGGGCAGCCGTTGGCTGGCGATCTCCCTTCGGTCGGTTCGCGGAGCGAGATGGCTACTTTTCACCACTCGCCAAATCCTTCCCTTGTCATCTCCTTCGCGGTAATGCGGCAGCAGCTCCTCTTTGCCGTTCTGCGGAAGCCACTGCGGGTGCTCGATCATGTAGCGATACATGTCGGCGACCCACAGCGCGCCATCGGGGCCGGTGCGGACCATGACGGGGCGGCACCAGCGGTCTTCGCTGGCGAGGAAGTCGTGAAACGCGACAGCAGAGTGGCCATCTCGCTCCGTCGAGATGAGCGGAGCGTTTTCTTGTTTGGACGCTTTCCCGCTTTTGGACGCCGTTTGCTCATCTCGCGGAGCGAGATGGCTACTATCCGGAACGGCTTTGAAGGTGACGCCGTCGTCTTCGAGAATGTGATGCTGCACGACGTTGTGGAAGGGCTCGCAGGTGAAGGCGTGCGTTTTGCCGTCATTAAAGAGCACCTGATCGCGATACACCTCGATACCGCAGGCGCTGGTGAAGCGTCCGGCCTGGTCGAAGCTGTGGAAGCGCTTCTCCATGCTGCTGGCGGGATACACGGGCGGATTCCGCGGGAAGAGCTGATGGATCGGGTCCGGCGGGATGACATGCGGATTGCGGCGCAGGTAGTGATCCTGCAGCACGTAGTGCCAGAGCGGAAAACTGTTCTGCACGCCGAACCAGTGGCCCCAGTCATCGCGGGCGCGGCCGAACTGCGAGGGGCCGGTCTGCGGATCAAACTCGCCGGTGTCCGGCTTGAAGCGGAAATCGCGGCTGCCGAGGTCGATCTTCTCGCCGGTGAGCTTGCACTCGATTTGCGTGCCTTTGTTGTAGCCGCCGTGATGCGCACCGGCGGCGCAATACACCCAGCCATC
>JAPLUL010000103.1:0-45120 GCA_026397635.1 Verrucomicrobiota bacterium
CCGTAATGCCGGCAGCCAACATTCCCTTGTTCATTCGCAGAACCACCAACAAAACAAGGATGGAATTAAATATGTGTATTACTAGGTTGGTAAGGTGATAAGAAAACGGTTCAACTCCTGATAAATTATAATTAAATACTAGCGACAGGACTGTGAATGGGTGGTAGTTACCCAGCGTATAAGAAAAAAATATTTTACGAATACTTTGGGATGAAAGGTCGCAGACATGGCTGATTTGCCTGATGTATTCCAGGTCGTCCCACTCAACAAAAGCGTTGCTGAGCCCAGGAAAATAAGCAATCAGGCAAATGATGGCAAGACCGAAGCAGGCCATTAAAACAGGAGCCATTGACACCTGCTTGACCCATTGATCTGTGAGAACCTTCCTTAACTTTTTTTCGATCATGTTTTGCAGCAGGAAAAAACTGAATTTTTAATCTAGGAATGCAATTAGTTTAATTTGTTGGCAGGGATTTGTTTTCTGCGGGGGAGGCATGAAAGAGCCATTGGGTTGGACCGAAGAGCGGGAAAATGGGGGGGGTATTGGCAAGTTCAGTGGCCACCCAACCATTGCCTCTTCTGATATCGATCAACTTCCCTCGGGAACCAAGTTCATGGCAACTCGGTCGGAAGAGCGCTTCAATCCAAGTTACAATTCGTACCGTCCACCAGGAGGTGCTAGATCAAATCGCCGACAATAGAAAACGCCCTTTTTGGTGAGCCAATCGAGCAAGCAACTGCGGATGCAGTCATAAAAATACCGCCAGCCGTTCACATGGCAAACTTCGTCTCCATAATGCGTGGGAATTGGAATCTCCCGAAAAAAAGCACCCACCCGGTGCATCTGAATTAGAATTTCCGTATCGAAATGGAAATTGTTGGTATTGGACTGAAACGGAATGCGCTGCAGCGCATTGACCCGGTAAGCGCGATAGCCAGTGTGGAACTCGCTGAGGTTCGCACCGATGATCCGATTCTCGATCCGAGTGAGCACTTGGTTGCCGATCCATTTGTAAAGCGGCATCCCGCCGGCTAGAGCATCCATCTTTCTCAACATCCTTGAACCAAGCACCACATCCGCGTTCTCCTCAAGAATGGGCGCTAGCATCTCCGGCAACAATTCTGGCGCATACTGGCCATCGCCATGCAGCATGACCACTGCTTGGTAGTCCTCCTGGATGGCAATCTGGTAGCCAAGCTTCTGGTTTCCACCATAGCCAAGGTTTTTTGGATGCTTGAGGACACGCGTCGGAATTGGGCAAGTCAGCGCCGCCTTTTGCCCGACCTCGTAAGTCGAATCTGGCGAAGCATCGTCGCTGACGAGGATCTCGCAGTTTGGCGGCAGTCGGTCATACGGGATGCGTCGAAACACGCTTTCGAGATGCGCCTGCGCATTGTAGGCGACAATGAGAATGAGGGACTTTGGCCCTGATGGCGTCATGAGGTGGGTTTATGCTAATGTTGTTCTCGATTTTTATTCCAGCCATCAAAGACCACGACCAGGTGGATTACTTCCCAACGATTCACTTGGCTCAGCTGGGAGGAGCTTGCTTTCTGCTGGAGTGAGATGCCACCCCTTTTTGGACCGGAGGATGATTTAGTTAGCGAAAGCGATTTCTGACTCGATGAAGGAGGGCGACTTGTGGTTGAGGGAGGCCAGCAAGCGGCGGGTGTTGTAGGCCTCCGTCGATGGATCCAAAGAGTGGAATATCTGGCGCTTAGATGACCGGTTGGGGCGCTCTTGCAAAAGAAAACAACCCACCATTCGATAAGAAAACAGAGCATCAAAACAGACAGAAGAGAAAGTAGAGAACGAATTGTCGGAAAACATCGCGCTGAGCTTTGACGTGTTCACGCGAGGTGCAGTCAGGCGCGATGCTCGGGCAATCATGATGGCGGAAGTCGAGACCTTGTGTGGGCCTCATTATCGGCCTACACCCGGCAGCGGGCAGCGTCATGGGGTTCGACGGGAAGCGATAAGTCGTTCGCGAGTGCGCCATGCTGCACGAGGGTGAAGTGGCGCTGGAGAGCTACGGTTACATCAGCAGCGTGGAGAACCACGCGCCGCTCATCACACGCATGATGAGCGAGGGCATGAGCGCTCTTGGAATGAGCCGTGCGAGCGATACGGCTTGGGGCTAGATCCGCAGCGTTGAGGCCTGGGCGGAAAAGGGCTGGGAGCACGTGATGCAACTGCGCCAGGCGGACTTGCGAGCCCGAGACTGCTTGCGCAGGCTGGTGGAGCGAGGCATTGGGCCGAAGGCCAAGCATTGACTTCTGAGCGTCCTCGAAGGCGCTGCGCAAAGCACTGCATGTGCAGTGGCCAAACACCCTCTTGCAGGTGTGCCTCGTGCACGGGGGGCTGCGCAGGTTTGCACCGCCGCTGGCGGGACACTTTTGGAGTAACTCACCCAAGGTTGGTCGAAGTCATCACTTGAGGAGGATTCGGTGGCCAGTCGAATGGACGAAAAACGCCCTCTCCGGTGAGGGAGAGGGCGCTGAAGGGAAGTGATTCGATTTGGCCGAAGGTTACGCCACGATCGGATGCAGGTTGGTTTTGCACCATTCGCCGTTTTGCTTGGTGACGCCATCGGGGTCATCGACAGCGCCGTGGGCTTCGTCTTCGCAGATGATCCAGCCGGAATAGTTCCGCGCGGTGAGCCATTCGGTGATCTTGTGGAAGTCGAGCTTGCCGGTGCCCATCTGCGCCCAAGGCTCGGCGCCGTTGCCGGAGAAGTCCTTATAATGAATGTGGTTCACGAGGTGCTGCCACTTGTTGAGCGTGGCTATGACGTCCATGCCGCCGCGAATGATGTGGCCGACGTCGGGCGTCCAGCCGGTGACTTTGGGGTCCAGGCTGCTGAGGACGACGTCGTAGTCTTCCTGGGTGCGGACGAGGGAGGCGGGTGGGCTGTTCGGGTGGTAGGAGCAGACGAGGCCGGCGTCATGGGCGCGCTGGGAGACGGCGTTGACGTTTTTGGCGATGTTGAGGCGGCGCTTTTGCAGGTTGTCTTTGCGACCGCTGGGAAGCGTGACGGTGCCGAGCATGGCGCCGGGGAAGTGCTTCAAGTAGTTGATGGTGAAGTCGGCGGCCTCACGCTCGTTGGGAGCCTCGGTTTCACCATCCCAGGCGCAGACGAGGGCCAAACCGCAGAGCTTCATGTTGTATTGCTGAAGGGTGTCCTTCATCAGAATTGGGTCGATCTGCGGCCCGAGCCAGTATTTGGAGCAGCCGAGGGCGCTCTGGGAGATTTCGAGGACCATGGGCTCGATGCCGGTGAAGCCTGCCTCGGAGGCGACCTTGATCATGTGGTCGAGTTTGTTGTCGTAGCCTTTGCCGGTGCCCTGCATGAACCAGGTATAGACTTCGGAGCCGAATTGGATGTTGCCCATGGTGTGAGTGTGGTTGTTGGGTTTGAGAGAAGCATGCCCGCTCTGGGGCAGTGCGGACGCATTTGAGACGAACGCGGGTGAATTGTCGAGGGACAAAAGCATTGCCAGGAGGTCAAGAGGGGCTGCGCCCGTCAAGGCGGGGTCAAGTCGTCCAGAAGGACGACGCTTGACTCCTTGACCTTTGACCGGCAGCCGCTTGACCTTCTCTGCCCCTCACTCCGCTGATTCGGGCGCTGGTGGCATCGCCTCAATGACTGGGTCTTCTTCTCCACGGATGTCCTGCCACAGTTCGTTGAGCAGGAAATGGCTGTCGCGGCGCTTGGTCTTCGTCTGTTTCAGCGGAATGCGGAGGCTACCACGCGTCACGCCACTGCGGCGGGTGACTTCGATTTCGGCTTCGATGAGGAGTTCACGGTCGCGGTGCTCATCCAGGCGAAACCACGGGCCGAGCAGCAGGCTGGCGCGGCTTTGGCCGTCGGTTTTTGTGGGTTTGAATTCGGCCCGGCCTTCGAAACCGCGTGATTCCATGGGCGCGGTGAAATGACCGGGGCTGGTGAGGGTAAAATTCGTCACACGGAAGGACCTCTGGTCACCAGGGCGTCCGAAGGCGTGCAGGCGGACCTGGTAGGGGCCGATCTCAGACACGGTGGCCCCGCCGATGACTCCGGCGCTGAGGGCGAGGCCGGATTCGGCGCCCTTGGGGATAAATTCTGCCCGGAAGGCACTGCCACCGACGGTCGGGGTGCTAGCCGTGGCGTTGTAATCGACTCGGGTGGTCAATAGGTGAACGCAGGAGGGCAGGAGCAGAAGGGTGGCTGCAAGGAGGAGGCGCATGCGCGCAACATGACCGAGATGAGCGGGCAGACCAGATTGAATTTCGAATGCAAGCCTTCACGAGGCGAAATAAGCCAGCTTGATTGACAATTGATGCCACATTCATTATAATTAACATAAATGAAGGTGCGCCGATTGTTCCTGGTCCTACTGGCCGCCGTGACCTTGCCGTTGGGTGAGGTCAAGGCATTGAATTGGAATGAATTCACCGATGGCGATCTTTCAGGGGCGGGGGCTTTTCCCACCTTCATCTCCTTCACTGAGGGCTCCAACCTGATCGAAGGCACGATGGGTAGGCTGAACGGCACGGGACCGTTGGATGCGGACGTGTGGAGCTTCACCATCGCTGCCGGGTATTACCTGACGGGCATCAACCTCGTTTCTTACTCCGCTCCTTCCTCGGGCATCGACTCGTTCATGGCCATCCAGACTGGCACGAGCATCGACATGAGCGACCCTTCCGTTCATTTGAGCAACGGCTTGTGGACCGAAGAACTCGACGGGTTTGGCAGCACCAATACGGACATGATGAACATCCTGCTGACTCCCGAGTTCGGCAGTTCTCCTTTCGAGACCTTCACTTCTCCCCTGGGGGCTGGCACCTACACGTTTTGGGTGCAGGAGGTATCGGACCAAGTTTCCTACCGCATCGACTTCGAGGTGACTCCGGTGCCGGAGCCGGGCAGTCTCGTTTTTTTGGGGCTGGCGGGTGTACTGGCGCTGCGGCGGAGGCGCTGGTAGGTGAGAGGTGAGAGGTGAAGGGACTCGGCATCGTGGTTTGCAATGGGAGCTGGCTGCGGCTACTGCGAGGGGCACATGATCCGCAATCTACTTTTCGACTGGTCCGGCACGGTGGCAGATGATCTGCCGAGCGTTTTGCGCGCGGTGAACGGCATGCTGCGGGCGAGCGGGCGCGAGGAATTGACGCGCGCGGAGTTCCTCTCGCGGTTTCGGCTCCCGTACACCGACTTTTTCAAGGAAATGCTGCCGGGCACACCGCTGGAGCGGCTGCAGCAGCTTTACCTGGAGCATTTTCCACACGCGCATGAAGGCGTGACGCTGCTGCCGCATGCGGCGGAGTTTATCCGCTATGCTGCCGCCACTGGCAGGCGGATGGTGGTGCTGAGCAGCGCCCCCGCGCCGCACGTGGAGGCACAGGCGGTGGCGTTGGGCGTGCGGGATGCGTTTGAAGTCATGCGCTGTGGGGTGATCGATAAACGTGATGAAATCCACGCACTGCTTGCTGGTCTGGACATGCGGCCGGAGGAAACGGCCTTCATCGGCGACATGCGGCATGACATCGACGCAGGCAAAGCTGCGGGAGTCCTCAGCATCGCCACGTGCACGGGTTATGAGAGCGCGGAAACGCTGCTGACCTCCGAGCCGGACCTGCTGGTGCGCGATTTATCCCGCTTGCCTGAGCTGCTGGGCGGCTGGCATGTCAAAGAGGCGGTGTTTCCCATCGCGACGGTGGGAGCGCTGATCATGAACGGGGCAGGGGAGATGCTGCTCATCCGCACGCACAAATGGAGCCACCGCTGGGGCATCCCAGGCGGCAAGATCAAACGCGGAGAGTCCTGCGAGGCGGCACTGATCCGCGAGATCATGGAGGAAACGGCGCTTACTCTGCGAGACATCAAATTTGTGATGGTGCAAGACTGCATCGAGCCGCCAGAGTTTCAGCGCTCCGCGCACTTTCTGCTGCTTAACTACATCGCCAAGTCTGCCGAGGTGGCGCCGCAGGTCGTCTTGAACGAGGAGGCTCAGGTATTCCAGTGGCTGCCATTGGCAGAGGCGCTGAAAATTGACCTGAACATCCCGACACGCGTCCTGATCGAGGAATGTGCCCGCCGTGGCCTGTTGGATTGAACTATTTGCCCCTCCGCCCTAAGCTCTGATCATGCCTCCCGCCGACGAAATCCGCCTCTCCTGCCTCAAACTCAGCACACACATCGGTGTGCCGGACGAGGAGCGTGCTGGCAGCCAGATGCTCGAAGCTGATGTCATCATGCGCCTGAGCGGTCGGTTTGAGACAATGCAGGATGACATCAACGCGACTATCGACTACGCCGCAGTGGCTATGAGGCTCCAGCAGATCGCTGCCGGGAAGCCGCGTTGCCTGATCGAAACGCTGGCCGTCGAACTGGCGGAATGCGTGCTGCGGGAGTTCGGGGCTGCTGGCGTTACCCTTGATCTGCGCAAGCGCATCTTGCCGGACACAGATCATGTGGCCGTGCGGGTGGTGCGCGGGGTTTGAAAAAAACGGTTGCCCGTCACCGCGCCCTTCGATAAGCACGGTCTCTCCATGAGCATTGACCGCATTCACGAAAAAGTCCTCGAACTCCTCCTCGCTGAACCTGGCTGGCGGTCCTGGACGCGGTATCTCGACATCGGCGCAGGACACGGCACACTGATCTCCCGCGTCAAGGCGAAGCTGAATGTCGAGACCAGCGTATGTGATTACACGGAAGAGTTGATGCGTCTGCCGGGCCAGAAGGTCGATGTGGCGAATCTGAATCACGAGCCGCTGCCATATCCTGATGACAGTTTCGATGTCGTGACCGCTACGGAGGTCATCGAGCATTTGGAGGATTTTCGCCGTGTGGTGCGGGAGATTCATCGCGTGATGAAGCCTGGTGGCGTCTGCATCCTGAGCACGCCGAACATCTTGAACCTGAACTCGCGCCTACGCTTTCTCACCTTTGGCTTCTGGAATCTGTTTGGTCCGCTGCCGGTGAAGCATAGTGCGCTGTATTCCACCGGTGGTCACATCAATCCTGTGTCGTGGTTCTATGTGGCGCATGCGCTGCTGGACGCGGGTTTCCCGAATGTGACGCCCCACATCGACCGCAGGCAGCGCTCCGCCTTGCCGAAGCTCGTCCTGCTTTATCCTTTCATCAAACTCTTCGCGGCCTGGGCCATGCGGAAGGAACGCGTGCGCTTCAAAACTCTCGACGAGGCCAACGAGCCGCTGGTCCATGCCATGAATACCACCGACATGCTGCTGGGCCGGACGATCATCACCAAGTCGGTGAAATCGGCGTGATGGCCGCTCAGGAGGGCTGCAAGCGGTAGAATTCGAGGGTTTGTGCCAGTCCGTCTTTCCAGGAAACCGCAGGCGAGTACCCAGTGGCCTCTTTTAGCGCTGAGACATCCGCCTGCGAGTGTCGAATATCCCCTGCACGGGCAGGTTCAAAGCGTGGCTGGATGTTTTGCCCGCTGAGGTCATTCAAATCGGCCACGAGCTGCCGCAGCGAGATGCTGCCGCCAGTGCCGCCGTTGAACACACGACCGGCCACACGCTCTGCCGGAGCCTCGGCTGCGAGTAGGTTGGCCTGCACGATGTTATCAATGAACACAAAGTCGCGTGATTGCGTGCCGTCTCCAAAGATCACGGGAGTCTCGCCTCGCAGCACTGCGGTGCAGAAACGGGCGATGACACCTGAATATGGCGAATTGAAGGACTGCCGAGGTCCAAAGACATTGAAATAGCGCAGCGCCACCGTCGGCAGGCCGTAAAGCTGATGGAAAAGCTGCCCGTAGCGCTCGCTGGCGTACTTTTGCAAGCCGTAAGGGGTGATCGGCTGCGGTGGCAGGCTCTCATGTTTAAACTCCGCCTCGGACTCGCCATAGATCGCGGAGGAGGAGGCAAACAGGAAGCGCTTCACACCCGCGTCACGTGCCGCAATCAGGAGCTTCAGCGTCGAGTCCAGGTTGTGCTGGTTCGTCTCCAGCGGTTGTGCCACGGATTGCGGAACCGAGGCCACTGCCGCCTCGTGAAACACCCAGTCGCAACCAGGCACGATCTTGGTGAGCAGCGCTTCATCATCCGCGCTGCCCTGGATGAGTTCCAGATCGTCTCCGCCCGTGCGCCAAGCGAGGTTTTCCTCGGTTCCAGTGCTCAGATTGTCGAGAATGCGCACTTTGGCCCCCTTGCGGCAAAGGGCTTGGGCGATGTGAGAACCAATGAAACCGGCTCCGCCGGTGATGAGTGCTTGCATGGAAAAGGTGTTTTTGAGTTGGAATCAACCATGAGGATCACTCGGATGGCGAGCATTTTTTACAGCGTGCGGCCAGACATTTTCGTCTCCGATTTCGATCTTGCCAGCGGAAGCCGCACCGCCTAGTATCGAAATCCTCCCCATTATACAATCCAGCCAGACCATGACTTCTCCGCGCTTCAGCATTCTATTTTTGATGGCCGCTTCTTTGTTCGGCCTGATTTCCTGTGGATCCTTTGAGAAAACGGATTCCCGTAACCCCTCTGTCTCGGAACAGGATGCCTTCGATGTGAGTTGGGGGCTGCCGCCACGTAAATCCCGCGGCAATCCCAAGCACTATTATCAGTACCGCAAAGACGCCTATGAAGCGCCACCAGCCAGCTCTACGCCAGCCGCGACCGCTGCTCCTTCACCGGTTCCAACCGCAGCTCCGTCAGCTCCAGTCGCTCCGATCAATCCGAACATCCCGGCCACATTACGCTGAGCGCGTTTAAGTTTCATCCACCCGTTGTTGAAGTGAAGACCTCTTTTTTGACCTGCCTGTTTATCCTCGGCTGCGGCGCTCTTTTGAACGCGCAGCAAGTCAAGGCTCCTGAGACACTCAGGCCTGGCATGGCTGCGACTGTTCCCGAGGCACCCCCTTCCACCGCCACCGTGGACAATCTGGCCGAAGAGGCGCAGAAATCCCTCTTCAAAGCCGCTGATCAATCTGGCGGCGCGGCTGCCACCACCTCCAACGCTCCCAATACCTCCACCGGCCCGATGCGCCTGCCCTTTCCTGTAGCGGGCAGTCCGGCACTGTGGGAAAATGACTCGCAGCACAAGCTAGCCGTCATGGAGGTGGCCTTTGGCGGCAGAAAGGAGACGGTCATGATCGAACTCTTCCCCAACGACGCTCCACAGACGGTCGCGAACTTCATCGACCGTTGTGACAGCGGCTTCTACAATGGACTCGCTTTCCATCGTGCCATTGAGGGTTTCATCGTTCAAACCGGCGACCCTCTCACCTCCGACGAGTCTGCTCGCGAAAACTGGGGCACCGGCGGCGAGGACAAGACGCTCCCAGCCGAAATCAAGCGCCCGCATCGCATCGGCGCTATCGCCATGGCACGGCGCTCTGACGCGGTGAATCCTCAGCGCCGTTCCAATGGCTCGCAGTTTTATTTCGCCCTTGGCAACTACGCCAGTATCGACATGAAGCACACCGTCTTCGGTCAGGTGATTTCCGGCTTAGATGTGGTCAAAAACATCTCCATCATGCCGGTGGATAGCAATGACTGTCCGGTGGCTCGGATTGAAGTCAAATCCATCAAAATCCTCGACCACAAAGGCCCGCTTCAGGTGCAGGAAGTGGCGAATGATGGCACACGGTACTCGAAGCCGAACTCGGCGCGCGGCTTTGTCGGCCGCATCCTCCACCGCGTTTGGTGATTGAGTAGTTTCGATTGGCGATCGAAGCCGAAACGTCCCTCGGGATTCGAGTGACACTCGAATCTACTTCGCTGGAATCTCGTAGCACACAGCCTCGCGGTCATTGCGCACTAGCAACCAGCGTCCGGCCAGTGTTGGCGGGTTCCATGTTTTGGAATTCAGCGCTTCCAGGCGTGACACCTCCTCCAACTGCGCAGGATTGGCCTTCACCAGCGCCACGAAGCCTTTCTCCGCCTGTACGAGCATCCATTTCTCTCCCACGCGGACGTGTTGGCCAAAGCCATAGCGTCCCTCGCGCCAGCCACGCTCGCCCGTGGTCAAGTCCACGCAACAGAAGGTTCCTTCGTCTGATGCATAGGCGTACGTCCCAAACACGCTCGCGCTGCTGAACTTCGTGCGCGGATGGCTGCTGCTCCAGATTGACGTGGCGTTTAGTTTGTCTTCTGCCGCCGCTTTGATCTCGATCAGGTGGCCCTTAACACCGTAACTCGACGTCACCAGAATACGGTCGGGCGTGACCTGCACGGGTTGTCCGACTTTGGGAAAGGCGCCAGGCCAGTCAAAGCTCCACAGCAGGCTGCCCCTGACCGGATCATGTCCCGTCACGGAGCCATTGTTCACGTTCACAATGTGCTCCCGCCCTGCCAGAGTCATCAACACGGGTGAGCTGTAGCTCCCGCCATTCTCGCCGGCCTTCCAAGCGATCTCGCCGCTATCTTGGCGATAAGCGAGCAATGACGTTCCGCTCTCGCCACCGCTGCAAATCACCACCTCACCCGCCAGCAAGGGCGAGGAACTTTTCCCCCATTGCAAATTCGACTTCGCCGCGGCCTCTTTGAGCGTCTCCCTCTTCCAGCGCATGGCTCCGGTGCTGAGATCGAGGCAGTTGAGCAAGCCTTTCGCTCCCAGCGTGAAAACCACGCCCTTTGTCGCATCAATCGTCGGTGTCGCACGCGGTCCGATGCCACCCATGGCCTCATCAAATCGAGTTTGATCCGCATGTGACCACAGCAGCTTGCCCGTGGTGATGTCATAACACGTCACACACTCTTCCTCACCACGTTGCTCCTGGGTGATGGCACGATGGCCCGCCACCGCGAAGCCTGACCAGCCATCGCCGACCTCAATGCGCCACACTTCGCGTGGGGCGTGCGTTTTCCAGTCTGTTTGCCAGTTCGGCTCCGTCAGCACGCCATCCCCCTTCACGCCAAGAAAGCGGGGCATGTCTGCCACCCCCACTGGTGCGGCAGTGGGTGCTTCGGCTTGCCCCGCGATGTTGTGCAGCTCAGGCAGTGATAGCTTTTTCTGCCAGCGCCAGGCAAGGCTCGGAAACGCCGAGCCATCCGCCGAACCATCGTAACGGAACAGGCCGAAAAACACTGCGATGCAAACGATCACCGCCGCCAGCCGCTTCAAACGCTTCCCCTTGAACCTCAGCGCCCACCACAGCCCCATGAGCAGCAGCCACAACGGCAGCAGAAGCATCACGGAAATGGAACGCATCACGTTATCGGTCATCCAAAGCCAGAGGGTGATGCCACCGAGGATCAGCGTCAGGAAGAACGGGAATTTGGGAATCATGATAGCGGTGAGTTTACGCTGCATGCAGTTCAAAGGAAACTGCTGGCTCAAATGAGCGTATGTCTCATCCTTCGCCAGTTCCCGCCAACCCTCATGAAACAATTCGCACTCTCTCTCCTCGCCGCGTCCAGCCTGCTCGCTGCCGATCACGTCGTCTATGAACCCGCCGGTGAGGCCAAAGGAAAACACATCGTCCTTCTCTCTGGTGACGAGGAATATCGCAGCGAGGAGGCCATGCCCATGCTCGGCAAGATCCTCAGTCAGCGCCACGGATTCAAATGCACCGTGCTTTTCAGCCTCGGAGCCGATGGCGCCATCGATCCCACGGCTGGCGGCAGTTTGAGCCATCCCGAGGCGCTCGATTCCGCTGATGCCATTGTCATGCTGCTGCGTTTCCGTCATTGGGATGACGCCACGAGCAAAAAGTTTGCCGACGCGGTCAATCGTGGTGTCCCCATCATCGCCCTGCGCACCAGCACGCACGCTTTCAATGGCTATGCCAAGGACAGCCCCTTCGCTGCCTGGAACTGGAACAATCCTGACGGCGGCTGGGGCCGTAAAGTACTTGGGGAGACCTGGGTCAGTCACTGGGGTAAGCACAAAGTTGAGGCCACGAAAGGCATCATCGAGTCCGCCAACGCCAATCATCCCATCCTGCGCGGCGTGAGCGATCTTTTCGGCAACAGCGACGTCTATGAGGCCGCCCCGCCTGCCGACTCCGTCATCCTTGCTCGTGGTCAAATCCTTCAAGGCATGACCGCCGACACCCCACACGCCTCCTACTCCAAAAAGACCAAAGCAGGCATCGATCAGGATGTGAACACGCCCATGATGCCCGTCGCCTGGGTGCGCGTGGTGAAGAATGATGCCGGCGGTGAAAACAAAGTCTTCTGCACCACCATGGGGGCCGCCACCGATCTTGCCACCGAAGGCACCCGCCGCCTCGTCGTGAACGCCACCTTCTGGGGTCTTGGGCTCGAAGTGCCGGAGAAAGCCGAGGTCACCCCCATCGGCGACTACCTGCCCACGATGTACGGCTTCAAAGGCAACAAAACCGGCGTTAAGCCGGATGATCACGCCTTGGCAAAGTAGCCCGGTTGCGTTGCAACCGGCGCCACCAAGTCCAGTCGCGCCGCGACTGGACTACTTCAGTTCAAACACGAACGACAGTCCCTGTGCTGTCATCATCTGCTTCTCCTTCGCCATGAAGCGTTCGGCCAGCTTACCAAAGCTGCCGTCGCCACGCATGCGTGAGAGGACATTGTTTACCTTCGCTTTCAGTTCGTCATCGTCCTGCTTGAGGCCAATGGCCCAGACTTCCTCCCGCAGCGGGGCCAGCAGAGCGCGGGTTTTATCAGCGTGCTTGGCGTGGTAGTTCATGATTGAGAGTTGGTCGTAAATCCACGCATCGACGTTCGCGTTCACGACCTCCATCACACACGACACATCCGCATCGAGCGCGATGATTTTGGCCTCCTTGAGATTCTCGCGCACCCAATGCTCCCCCGTGGTGCCAAGGCGGACGACGATTTTGCGTCCGGGTGTCTTCAAATCGGCGGCGCTTTGCACGGTGGAGTCTTTGGCGGCCAAAATGGACAGTCCGGTCTTCACATACGGCTCTGAGAAGTCGATCGACTGTCGGCGCTCTGGCGTAGCCGTCATGGACGAGATCACGAGGTCGATGGAACCGGTGCGCAGTGCGGTGATGAGGCCGTCGAAGTTGATGTTCCGAAATTCCACCTCGCGCCCGAGCGCCTTGGCAATCTCCCGCCCCACCTCGATGTCCACGCCACTGATCTGGCCTTTTTCATCCACATACTCGAATGGCGGATACGTCGCGTCCGTGCCGATGATGAGTTTGTCGCTGCGTGAGCAGGCGCCGAGGGTGAAGAGCAGGCTCAGGGCAAGAAATCGGAACATGGGAGGAGTTATGAGTTTAAATCACCGGCGAAATCACTCGGCATGCGCCAGTCACCACGCGGAGAAAGGGCCACGGAGCCGACTTTGGGGCCGTCCGGCACGCTGGAGCGCTTGAACTGGTTTTGTGCGAAGCGTTTGAAGAACAGCGCGAGCCACTTGGCGATGGTTTCGTCGTCGTATTTGCCCGCAAAGGCCTGCGCGGCCAACCAGCGGATTTTTTCGGCGCAGCTGCCGTGACGCACGAAGTGGAATAGGAAAAAGTCATGCAATTCATACGGCCCGATGGTGTCTTCGGTCTTCTGTTGCAGCGATTCATCCGCCGCGAGCGGCAGCAACTCCGGCGTGATCGGCGTGTCGGCGATGTCGCGCAGGATCGCTCCGGCTTTTTCCGCAAAGGGACCTTCCGCGCACCATTCGATGAGGTAACGCACCAGCGTCTTCGGCACGCCGGAGTTCACATGATACATGGACATGTGGTCACCATTGAAGGTGCACCAGCCCAGCGCCGCCTCGGATAGATCACCCGTGCCGACAACAATGCCGCCGGTTTTGTTGGCGATGTCCATGAGGATCTGCGTGCGCTCACGCGCCTGCGAGTTCTCGTAAGTCGCGTCGTGCTGCTGCTCCGAGTGTCCAATGTCGGCAAAGTGCTGTCGTACGGCCTCGTTGATCGAAATGGTGCGCAGTTCGATGTTCAATGCCTCGGCGAGTTGTTCCGCATTGCCCTTCGTGCGCGTCGTGGTGCCGAATCCGGGCATGGTGATCGTCAAAGCAGCGCTCATGGGCATTCCGGCGCGTTTCAGTGCCTCCAGCATCACCAGCAGTGCCAGCGTGGAGTCGAGACCGCCGGACAATCCGAGCACGGCGCTCTTCGCGCGAGCCTGTTTGAGCCTGCGGGCCAATCCGGTCGCTTGAATTGCGAAAATCTCCTCGCACACCGCTGCCCGATCCACTTTGGCCGAAGGCACGAATGGATGCGCGGAGATCGTGCGCAGCAGTGGGGCATCGCCGCCCAAAGCGGGGCCGAGATCGAAGGCGATGCGATGCATCGGCAGCGTGCTGGCCTGATCGCGGAAGGAGGAGCTTTTCAGCCGGTCGTGCGCGAGATGCTGCACATCGACATCGGCGACGATTCCCCGTGTCTCGAAGGAAAAGCGCTCGCTTTCGCCCAACAGGATGCCGCTTTCAGCGACGAGGCAGTGGCCCGAATAAACCACGTCCGTGCTTGATTCACCCGCTCCGGCACCCGCATAGACATACGCCGCCAGGCAGCGTGCCGCCTGCTGCGCCACGAGATGACGACGATACGGTGCCTTGCCCAAAACTTCGGTGCTGGCCGATGGATTCGCTAGCAGCGTGGCTCCGGCCAACGCGAGATGACTCGACGGCGGAATCACCGTCCACAAATCCTCACAAATCTCAACGCCGAGCACGAATCCGGTCACATCGCGTGCCTCAAACAGCAGTTCCGCGCCAATCGGTACGTCTTCGCCATTCAGTGTCGTCACCGAGGTGCCCAGCGTGTGCGCTGGTGAGAACCAGCGGCGTTCATAAAACTCGGCCGAATTCGGCAGGAACGATTTCGGCACCAACCCGAGGACACGCCCCTTGGCCAGCACCGCCGCCACGTTGTACAGCCGGTCCTGCACCAGCAGCGGCAGTCCCACGACCAAAACCGTCGGCAGATCATGCGTCTCCTGCGCCAGTTCGCTCAATCCACGCACCGCTGCCGCTCGCAGTGACTCGGTATGAAACAAATCGGCACAGGAATAGCCCGTGAGGCTCAGTTCTGGGAAAATAACCAGCCTGCAACCACGCTGCGCGTGGGAACGGGTCTCCCGCGCGAGGATCGCCACATTCTTTGCCACATCCCCCAGCACCAGTTGCGGTGACACTGCTGCCACACGCACGAAACCAAGTCGTTCGCGGGTGGAGGTCGGGGAAGGGGAGTCCTGCTGCATTCGAGAGCTTAGCACGCTGAGTTTGGGCTGCGCGAGGATTTATGAATCGGGGGCACCGTCTCGTGTCATGGGATCACTCTCCGAAATATGGAATCCCCAGCTTCTTCGCGATTCGTTTCGGTCTTCTCATCGCCTCTTCCATGCGCAGGGCTTCATCCGTACCCCTTAGGTCTTTGCAGGCGGGATGCGCCTCTGGGGCGTCGATCAGTCCGAGTTGATGCAGCACATGCGCGGTGCTGTGCTTGTAAGGGGAGGCACTCATGCGTTCGTCGAGACGGAAGACGAGGTCTTCTAAGGACTGGAATGCTTCGAAGAGTTTGTACACCCGCGTGTCGAAGCGACCGGTGCCGCTCTTGAATTTTTTGTCGGCCACGCTGTCAAGCAGCCACATGTCACGCGCAGCGCAGATCAGCGGGCAGGCGCTGACGCCCGCACCGATGAGCAGCGGCAGACCGAGCTTGATGGCAGTGGCGATGCCGTAGTCGTCACCACTGTGTGGCGAGAAGGGCAGGTTTAAGCCTTTGCACATGGCTGCCCAGTAATGGAAGTGCGGTTCGTCGAGCGTGCTGACTTTTCCGCCGACATAGGCCGGATGCAGCGCGATCTCATGGAATAGCCATGGATCAAACGGCGTGGCCCACGGCACGAAGGATGGCTCCAGCGCATGCGCGATGCCGGGACGGATCAAATGCTCGGCGATTTGAAAGTAGGCGTCCCGCCGCGGCTCGTTTTCTAGCGTGTTGAGCAGCTTGCTGGTCATGATCATCATCTCGCAGTTGTCATGCTCCTGCGCGATGTCGAGCAGCGGCCAGTAGCGCTCGGCTTTGAACGCGGTGTCGTTTTCCGCCCCTCGGGCGGTGACGCCAGCGATGAAGCGCTGCTGGGGAAACTCGTCACGGAAGCGCTTCAGCACTTCGGCGTAGAGGTCGTTGTCGAGATCGAAGATGTAACCGGTGTCCGCATTGAGGACGAAGACCATCTCGACGCCGTAATGCGCACCGCATTGCTGCATCCAGCGCACGCTCTTGTTGAAGCCGTCCCAATCAGGCTTCCGGTTCTTGAACGGCAGCAGTGTGGCCACGCAAAGCCGCGCTTTCGTTTTGTGATCGACGAGTTCCTCCTCGCTCGTGTAAGCCCAAACCGTCTCATTCCAGGCGGTGGACGGTTTGAGATCGGCAGGATTTGAGATGAGAGCGCGGGTGTCAGACATGATTCATTTAGAGCATGATCGGCCCGATCGGCCAAGATGAATTCCGAATCCTCGTGATCTGAATTTCTGATCACCCCTCCAGGCAGCGACATGGAGTTCAGCCTCTGTGCTTACTCTGTCTTGCGCTAGCCAGGCACCTCCGCTTTGATCAAAAATCATGTGTGGCCGATTGAACCAATTCGCGAAGATGCCCGCGCTCTCTCTCGCGGGACGGGCGCTGCGCATCGAGCGGCGCAAGAAGGGGCGTGAGGATCCCAAGGCTGCTGCGCACATCTCGCACAACATTTGCCCCACGGACTATGCGGATGTGATGACGCTCAATGAGGGCGAATGGGCGCTGGAGCGCATGCGCTTTGGGCTGGTGCCGTCGTGGGCGAAGGGTACTAAGGCGGACATGGCGAAGAAGTTCCTACACACCTTCAATGCTCGCTGCGAGTCGGTATTTCAATTGGCGTCTTATCGCGGGCCGATTTTGAAGCAGCGCTGCCTCATCCCCGTGCGTGGCTGGCATGAGTGGCAGGACAGCCGGACTCCTTATTTCATCCATCGAAATGACGACGGCCCACTGCTGCTCGCGGGCATTTTCGATGTTTGGGAGAGTGTGGAGGAGGTCGTCACCTCCATGAGCGTCATCACGACGCCGCCTGGGCGCTACATGGGCAAATTTCATGACCGCAGCCCGCTCATCTTGGAAGACAAAGCCGCACTCGACTGGCTCCAGCCCGGCCTGCGAGAGGGCGACCTTCGCGCTTTCTTCAAACCCTACGAAAGTGAGCATCTGGAGGCCTACCGCGTCTCCACGCTGGCGAATCACGCCCGGAACAAAACGGAGGCCGTGTGCGCCGCTATCGCCCCGCCAGTGCCACAGGCCGGGGATGAGCCAGTCGTGACTGAAGATGACGTAACACCGCTCTTGGAACTGTTCAGAACCTAGACGCATCCCGCCGGAAACGGAATATCGATTTCAAGAGCAGCTTGATGTGATCAGCCCATCGATTGTGCTGCGCGAAGTGAGCCAGCGAAAGTCAACTTAACCCGTCCAGAACGCCTCCATGAACGGTTGCGGCACTTCTCGTTACTGGAAGTTTTCTGGCATTCTGATCATCATTTTGATGTGTTTAGCGGTGATGGGACTGATCGCTGGCGTTGCTCTCGGGGTCACCGCCATGAACGGGCCCGGAGTGGGGCTTCAGGGCCTACGCATGAAATCGAAAACTGAATCCAGCCGCTCTTGTTTCTCCCGCAGATTCATGGAGGCCAGCAGATTTTCTTCCTCCATCATCGGTGGGCCTCTTTGAATCTGGGTTCATCCGGGAAGTGAGTGCGTTCGCGCTGCATGAGGTGGTGACAGTTCCCCTCACCTAACCTCTCCCAGCAGAGACAAAACAGAACACCACGCAGGCGGTCCGCGGGGGGAGAGGGAACTGAAAGCGGGTCTTCCAGCTAGGCAGCGCTGTCAGGGACGCTCTTGCATCGAAACCGCCCTCTTTTTCAGTCCCTCTCCCCGCGATGGGTGCTCCCATGCTCTGCAACAGGACGCGGGGAGAGGTTAGGTGAGGGGGCTCATGCCGCATTCGTCAGGCAGGACAAAAACTGCGCTTCCACTTCCGGGATGAGCCATTTATGGAGGCCAGCAGATTTTCTTCCTCCATCATCGGTGGGCCTCTTTGAATCTGCGGGAAATCCTGCCTGCTGTCTTGAGGCCGATGGTGGATTTTTGGTGCGTAAGCCGGGGGTGGGGCTTTGATCCGCCGCATCTGCTTCTGGATTCTGTTGGAAGGCTGCGATAGGCTCAAGAAGCATGCCCAAGCCTAGCAGCCTTTTTTTTGCCATCCTCGTTATGTTTCCCGCCGCCGGTTTTTCGGCCGGTCTGGATGATGCGTCGGAGTTTGCCGATGCTAGGCAAGCGCTATCCGACGGTCTGCCGGGGGTGGCTGCGGTGAAGGCGGAAAGGCTTCTGAATCAGAAAGGCTGGACGTCTGCGGAGGCGCGTCGGCTGGCCACCTTTGCCGCCGAAGCTTGGGCGCGAGAGGAGCAGTCAGACCGTGTGCTGGCGCTAGCCGAGGCGCATGAGCTCGATGATGAGGTTTTTTGGCGGGCACAGGCGCTTGCTTTGAAAGGGGAAGTGACTTCAGCGCGCAAAGTGATCACGGCGGATGATCAAGAGCCACGCCAGCCGCGCACGCGCCTGCTCCTGGCGCAGATTTTCGCCGCGCTGGGTGAAAATAGCGCTGCTCGTGACGAGATCGCACCGTTGTTGGCTACCGTGGAAGAGCCGCTGCGCCAGCAGGCATCACGGCTGCAAACCGAACTAGACCTGAGCGACGGCAAGCCCGGCAACGCGCTGGCGGATGCCTCGCTGGATCCCTCTGCCAAGTATCTCCGCGCCCGTGCGATGCTACAGCAAGGACAGAGCGTTGCGGCGCAGCAACTGCTGCAAACCGTGCAGTCCTCCGCCGCAGGCGGGGAGCGTGTGCAGCATGCGATCATTCTTCTTCAAGCTGACATTTTACTGCAACAGCGGCAGTTCACCGAGGCGCATGATCAGTTGATGAAGTTTCTCGATACAACGGTCACAACGGACCTTTGGAATGAGGCGTTTGACCTGCTGGATCAGGCGCATCTGCGCCTCCAGGAGCCCAGAGAACTGCCTGAGGCCGTGCTGCGCTGGATTTCCAGCGGCAACACACCGCAGCAGCAACCGCAGCCTTCAATGGCGCTGATCAAAGCCACGTCTGAACTGCGCGGGCACGCGCTTTTCATCGTCGCTAAATGGCTCGTCGCAGAAAAACGTGACATTGAAGCCGTCAGCCTCCTGGAAGCCTTGCTGCAAATGGCGCAGGACCACCCGCGCCGTGCGGATGCCATGCGTCTGGCGATGGAACTGCACGCGGCGCAGGGCGCTGACGAACGCGTGCTCGCGCTGGCCGAGGCTTGGCGGCAGTTGTCAGGCGGTGCCTCTGCCACAGTGGATTTCACCGCAGGCGGCATGTTCTTCCGGCGTGGGGATCATCGTCAGGCGCAGCGCTTGTTTCAAAACGCTGCCAACATCGCCACCACGCTCACAGACCGTCGCCGCGCGTTGTTCAACTCTGCAGTCGCGGCGGTGCTCGCGGGTGATTTCACCTTGTATCAGAGTCTTCTCGGCCAGCTTGAGGTGGTGACCTCTGCCGCCGTGGCAGGACAGGGCGCGGATGACAGCGCGGCCACCCTGGATCTGGAAAAAGCACTGTTTGCCGCTGCGAAACGCCAGCCGGAGGCAGAGCCGGCGTTGCGCGCGTTCATTCGTGCTCATCCAGGGCATCCACGCTTCGCGGATGCCTCTGTCGCGCTGGCGGAATGGCTGCTCATGGCCGTGCCGCCGCGCGTCCAAGATGCGCGGATCACGTTGGACGCCACCACGGCGGCGGCCACGCTCAGCCAGTCCCAGATGCAACGCATCGATCTCACAAGGCTTTGGCTGCATGATGCTGAGGGAGATCTCAAGGAGTTGCTTGTTCAGGGGGCGGCCTTTCTCAAAGCTTGGCCGAAGAGCATGTTTGTGCCGGAGGTGCGGATGAAAATCGCAGGAGCACATTACCGGCTTGAGGATTTTGCCAGTGCGCGCACGGAGTTTGAAATCATCGCTCGCGATTACCCGGAGACGCCGAATGCCGATACCGCACTTTATTTTGCCGCCATGTCTGCCTCCTCCGTCATGAGCGCCGAGGGCCGTGTCCGGGCACTTGCCACCTGGGAGGAGCTAGCACAGAAAGGTGGGCCGCTCGCCGTAGCTGCACGCAGGCAGCAGGCGCTGTCTGAGCGTGCCCAGGGCCGCCTGATCGAGGCGCTCGCCGCGTTGGATAAGCTGCGGGCCTTGAAAAATCTCGATGTGGAGCAGCAGCGCATGACCATCTGCGAAAAAGCCGAGGTGCTACTGCTACTCGGCAAGACCGATCCGGCTCGTCTTGATGCCGCCATCACACTGCTCGATGAGTTTCTCGCGGAAAGTTCTCTGCCCTTCTTTTGGAAGGCTCGCGCTGGTTTCACCCTAGCCACGGCGCGTCATGATGCCAAACGAGATACCGAGGCGCTGGAGGCCTGCTACAATGTGCTGCGTGCGGCGGAAATCACGCCTCCCGCCAGTCCGGCGGACTATGTGTGGTTTGCCAAGACCGGCTTCTTTGGCATCGACCTGCTGGAGGCGGCACACCATTGGGAGGCTGCGGCACGTCTTGCAGAGCAGGTCGCACAGCGACGCGGTGACCGCGAGCAGGAGGCGCGTGAGCGGGCCACGAAAATTCGTCTGGAGCACTTCCTCTGGGACGGTCCCGCGCCCACTCCGCCGAAGGTGCTGAAGCTAAAGGATGAAGCTGAGGCTAAGCCTGATGAACCAGCCGAGTCCGCGCCCAAGAACACCAAAAAATCAATGCGTTGAGAGTGAGCAAAGAAAAATAACGAAGGCGGAATGATTGGGATTATGAAAATCATTTTGCTAAATGACAAAATTTTGTCCGGTCTGGCAACCAACCTGGGGATTCTGCGTGAATTTGACGCCCAAGCGCGGTGTCATTGACTGCCTGAGTGAAAAAGCTCTTGCCAGATCGCCGTGCCGCCCGCACACTTGCCGCCGTTCCAGGTTCTCTCAACTTGGTGAACACTTGGTGATGTTCCCGGCAGGCCTGCCGATGTTTCCCCAGCCCTCGTGCTGATGAAACGTGACCCCGCACTCGTTGCGCGGCCGTCAATCCTCCCGGAGCACACCGCGGCGATGCCGCTTTTTTCATTCCCCCTCCGACATTTCTCAATAACCCACGCACGGATGGCCGCCGTCACGGCCTCTCCGCATGCGTTATTCTTAACCGACATCGTTCCTCAACATGGCAGGCCACAATAAATGGTCCAAGATCAAGCGTGGCAAAGCCATCACGGATGCCAAACGCGGCAATGCCTTCAGCAAGCTGGCGAAGGAAATCACGCTCGCGGCCAAGTCCGGCGGTGGCAGCCCCGACATGAACGCCCGCCTCCGCAGTGCCATCTTGGCCGCCCGTGCCGCGAATGTCCCGAATGACAACATTGACCGCGCCATCAAAAAAGGCACCGGCGAGATCGCGGGTGCGGCGCTGGAAGAAATTCTTTACGAGGCCTACGGCCCAAGCGGCGTGGCGATGATGATCGAAATCGTCACTGACAACCGCAACCGCAGCGCCAACGACATCCGCGTCCTGCTTTCCAAAAACAACGGCACCTTCGCCGACTCTGGCAGCGTGGCCTACATGTTCCAGCGCCGGGGAGAGATCCGGCTCGACAAAAGCGTTGCCAGTGAGGATCAACTCATGGAGGTGGCTCTGGAGGCTGGTGCCGATGACATCCAGGACGAGGGCGACGACTGGGTCGTTTACACGGCCACCGACAAGCTCTTTCAGGTCGCCAATGCGCTGCGGGAGAACAACCTCAATTCGCGCAGCCAAAAACTCATCTACCAGCCGCAGACCACTGTCACCATCACCGACGTGGATACCGCGAAGTCACTCATCCGCCTCTACGACATCCTCGACGACTACGACGACTCCCAAAACGTCCACGCCAACTTCGAGATCGATGACGCAATCGCCGAGCAGCTCGGCTAACCCCTTTTTATTTCCCTATGCCTGAAGAAATCACCGCCGAGGCTGCTGAAGCCGTTAAAACGAAGCCCAAGCGCAAAGCCCCGGTTAAAAAAGTGGCCGCTAAGAAAGCCGCAGTGACCAAAGTGGCTGCCAAGAAGGCCGCGCCGGTCAAAGTAGCCCGCAAAACAGCCAAAAAGAAAGCGGCTGAGCCTGAGGCAGAACTGCCCTTGATGGATGTCGCTGCTCCGGTTGAAGCTGAAAAGCCTGTGGAAGCGGCTCCCGTAGCCGCTGTTCCTGAGATCGTTGAAGTCGCTGCCCCGGTCGTTGTCGAAGCCGCCCAGCCTGCCGCGCCCGCTGCGGCCGCGCCGGCAGTCGAAACAGAAGGGGAAGGGGATGCTGAAGGCTCGGAGGCTGCAGAAGCCTCGGCCGAGGGCGATCCCAACACGCCGCGCAACATGATCATGGATGCGAACGGCCAGTTGCGTCCGATGACGGCCAAGGAGCGCCGCAAAATGAAGTTTGAGCGCTGGAAGCAGCGCCGGGCCGAGCGCGATGCGCAACGCCGTGGTGAACGTGGCGGTGAGCGTCCTGAGCGTCCTGAGCGTGGTGGCGAAGGCCCACGCAGCCAGGAGCCACGCCCGCAATTCACGCAGGAGCGTGAACCCGAGCCGGAAAAGCCGCTCGGACCGCCAGAACCAGCCAAGGGCATTCTCGAAATGTCCCCCAAAGGCTACGGCTTCTTGCGCCAGCGAGACCGCAATTATTCCCAGCATCCGCTGGACGCCTTCATCGCGCCCGAGTTCATCCGCAAATACGGTCTGCGTGAGGGCATGCAGGTTGTCGGCGTGCAGTGCAAGGGCCAGCGTGGTCCGCAGATCACCGAGGTCACCGAGGTCAACGGTCGCAATCCGTTTGTCATGCGCGATCTGCCTTTGTTCGAGGAGCTTAAAGCGGTGAACCCGAACAAGCGTTATCAGCTGGAGACCGCCAAAGACCGCCTCACCACCCGCGTCATCGACATGATGGCTCCCGTCGGACGCGGTCAGCGTGGTCTGATCGTCGCTCCGCCGCGCGCGGGCAAGACCACGATGCTCCAGCACATTGCCGAGGCGGTTGTGGAAAATCATCCAGGCGTGCATCTCATGATCTTGCTCGTTGATGAGCGTCCTGAAGAAGTCACCGAATTCAAACGCATCCTTCCGCAGGCTGAAATCTTCGCCAGCAACAACGACCAGGATGTGAAGAGCCACACGCGCATCGCCACGTTCGCCATCGAACGCGCCAAACGTCTCGTGGAGTGCGGGGAGCATGTCTTCATGCTCATGGACTCCATCACGCGCATGGCCCGTGCCTTCAACAACACCGCGAAGAGCGGTGCCACCATGAGCGGTGGTGTTGGTGTCGGGGCTTTGGAGATTCCGCGCCGTCTGTTCGCCGCCGCGCGCAACACACGCACCGCAGGCTCCCTTACCATCCTCGGCACAGCGCTCATTGAGACCGGCAGCCGCATGGACGACCTCATCTTCCAGGAATTCAAAGGCACCGGTAACATGGAGCTCGTGCTTGATCGCCGCATCGCCGAGCAGTTCGTGTTCCCAGCTGTGAACATCTTCAAATCCGGCACACGCCGTGAAGAACTGCTGCTGCAGGCCTTCCAGCTCGACAAAATTCACATGCTGCGTCGCGGCCTCGCGGGTCATAAGCCGATCGAGGCCATTCAGCGCGTCATCTCGCTGCTGGAGCGCTACCCCAGCAACGCCCAGATGCTCGTTGATCTGCCCAGCAAGAGCTAGACGCTAGATGCTGGATACTCGATCCTAGCATCCAGCATCCAGCATCTAGATCCCAGTCTCCAGCCGCTAGCCACCATGCCTCTTTCGACTCCAGAACTCAAAGTGGACGAGGTTGAGCCGCCGCAGATCAATCCCATCGCCGCCAGGCTGGCTGCGAGCAAGGACCCCACGGAGCGCGCCACCGCCCGTATCCTCGCGAAATACCTCGACGAGTTGCTGCGCGTGCCCGGCACGAATTTCAAAATCGGCCTCGATCCGATTCTCGCGCTGATTCCCGGTGTCGGAGACACCGTGGCCTCCGGTGCGGGCGTGATCATTCTTTTGGATGCCCTGCGCAGTGGTATTTCCATCCCGGTGTTCCTGCGCATGGCGCTGAACATGGGCATCAATTTTCTCATCGGTCTCGTTCCCGGTTTTGGTGCGGCGGCGTCCATGTTCTTCAAATCCAACACCCGCAATCTGCGCCTGCTCACCGCATGGCAGGCTGGTAACAAGGACGGCGTGAAGCGCAGCACGCTGCGCTTCTACCTTGGCATTTTACTGCTGTTGGCCATCATCCTCGGCATGCTCCTCATCGCCTGGGCGTTCTACACCTGGCTGTTTTATCACTTCATCCAGACCATCGGCCACGCCCTAGGGCTGCTGGGATGACTTCAATCCCCCGCTCGTTTCATCAGCGGCAAAGGGTCTCCCTTGCCGCCTGCGGGCTTGGGCATTGTAAGTGGATGTAAATCCCTCTTCAAAGCCCGATGTTCGATGTTCCCCACCTCGTAGCAGCGGATGTGAGTTTGCCCTTGAGGAGATCTTGTATAGCCCTTCAGAACCCACTGATCTTTGGCGGTGGCGGCCCGCTTCTTGCAAGTAACCCCTTCATTGGGTCCCACTTGTCCCGCAAATCAGTCGTTTGCGTAGTGGCGGACAGGGAGGGATTCGAACCCTCGGTACCGATTAAGGTACACACGCTTTCCAGGCGTGCTCGATAGACCACTCTGACACCTGTCCGTTGTTCAACTTCAAAGGAGGATGAAGCGAACGCGGAGTGTGGCGCAGTCCGCTCTTCAGGCAAGCTGATTTTACCCTCACTCCGATTTCTTCCAGCCATGCACGATGTAAGTGCTGGCGGAGGAACCCAGCGCAGCGACGGCTTGTTCCTTGGTGATCGCTGCTGCGGTGGACGTGACGGTGACTTTTTGCGTGCCTGGTTTGTCGCCGATGGCGATCTCCACCTTCGAGACGCCCTCGAGCTTGGTGAAGGAAGCGGTAACGTGGTCTTTGCAGCCAGCGCAGACCATGCCGCTCATTTCAGCGACGTAGGTGACCGCCTTGTCAGCGGCGAGCGCGCACACAGACGACAAGGAAAGCGCGATGAGGAGGATGAGTCGGCGAATCATGGGAGGTGGACCATTCATAGCGGGAACTTGGTTTTCAGCCAAGTCCAAGTTTCAGCCCACCAGGCACGTTGAGAGATGGAATTGTTCACCTCATAGACATTTTATGAGCCTGTTTTCGTTTTAGCGTGTTTTATTTCACCTTTCTCCACATGAAGTCCCAAACCATCCTTTCTTTGCTGCTTGCCTTGCTGGCCGGTAGCGCCGCCGCCCAAGAAGAAGTCCGCCCACGTCCACGGCCGCCAGTCGCGGGGGATGAAATGGTGGTTCCTGAGGTCAGTCTCACACCGGCGCAGATAGGGCACATCTTGAAGGAGCTGGAGAAAGTAGAGACTGAGATCGGCCAAGGTCGAGGTGGTATCCTGGGAACGGCGCTGACGAAATTCCGCTCTGCCATGGGCAGTGAGAGCGATGCAGTCTCGCTCTACCTTGAATGCTACAAGCTGGAGAATTTTGACCGCAAGGATCTGAAGCAGACGGATTTCATGGAGTGGCGTGACCGCAATGAAGCCCGATTGAAGGATGAAAACTTCACCCAAGGACTGCTGCTTCAGCTCGAGTACCTCGTGCTGACCATCCAGGCCCAGAATCTCAAGGAGCAGAAGGACATGGGCACGCTGGTGCCTGCGCTGCAAGCATTCATCGGGAAAGCCATCACGGAGGTGCAGGCCACGATGAAACACACGGCATCAGGCGCACTGGAGCAAAAAGAGGCGGACTCCAAAGGCGGCGGCCAAGGACGCCGGGGCGGCGGCGGTCAGGGACAGGGGGGGGGCTCGCCACTGGCCGGCATGCTGCGCCAGTCCGTGAAAGGCACTGAATTCAGCCGTGCCTATCTGCTGGATGACCACCTGACTCGTCGCGAGTGGGAGTATTCGCCCTTGAACATCGGCGGCATCTACGATTCGGTCATTTTCCCTTATTTTGTGTCTGAAAAGCCGACCGAGCTGTCTGCGCAGTGGGATTCGCGCATCAATGCCGAGATGGCTCTGCTGAAAGCCAGCATGAGTGAGACGGAGTTCGCCCTCCGCTACAAGGAACTCCAGCCACGGTTGGTTTGGCAGAAACACAGCCACCTGCTTGCTAGCAACATCAACGCGCTCAACGCCCTGGCGGACATGCTCAAGGTCATTCAGGGCAATCCCAATCATCCAGATGCGGCAGGCTGGCTCACCCAATTTAAGGCGATCATGACGAAGCTTGCTCCGCCTGAGTCCCCGGCACCCGTGGAAAAACCGATCGGCAGCCAGTAAGTTCACGGCATGTTGCATTGGTTCAGCTTGGTCATCCGCAGTTTTGGGCCTGCTTTTGCAGGCCTTGGCTGGGCGCTGAAAACCCAGCGCAATCTCCAGGTGCATGCCATCGCGACCTCTGTGGCCTTGGTGTTTGGGTTCTGGTTGAAGATCGCGCCTTGGGAATGGTGTGCTGTGGCGCTCTCCACGGGTCTGGTGTGGGCGGCAGAGCTGCTGAATACCGCCATTGAGGTGCTGGCGGACCGCGTCAGCATGCAGCGCGAGGAGCCGATCCGCCGTGTGAAGGATGCGGCGGCGGCGGGCGTGCTGCTGGCTGCTTTTGCGGCCTTTATCATCGGTTTGATCGTTTTTTTGCCGAAGCTGTGGCGGCTTTTGGAGAATGTTCTGCCGCTTCCTTGACGTGGCGGGACGGGCTTCTATGATGCGCGGCTTTTCCGCTCCCCCTCAAACACCCACTGAATCACTCCGATGGCCATTCTCGTTGAAACTGACACCCGCATCCTCGTTCAAGGCATCACTGGCGATTTCGGTTCCCGCCACGCGAAGGCTTCCATCGACTACGGCACTCAACTCGTCGCCGGTGTGACTCCGGGCAAGGGCGGTCAGGTTTTCGAGCACAGCGGCAAGAAAGTGCCGGTGTTTGACACCGTCGCCGAAGCCGCGCGTGAAACCGGTGCCACCGTGAGCGTCATTTTCGTCCCGCCGCCCTTTGCTGCCGACGCCATTCTCGAAGGTGTCGATGCCGGTCTCGATCTCGTCGTCGCCATCACTGAAGGCATTCCGGTCTATGACATGATTCGCGTCAAAGCGGCCATGAAAGGCAGCAAAACCCGTCTCATCGGCCCGAACTGCCCTGGCCTTGTCACACCTGGCTTTGGCGACAAATCTCACGGTGGCTGCCGCATCGGCATCGCCCCAGGTTACATTCACAAGCGCGGCAATGTCGGCGTCGTCAGCCGTTCTGGCACCCTCACTTATGAAGCCGTCTGGCAGCTCACGACGCGCGGCTACGGCCAGAGCACCTGCGTCGGCATCGGTGGAGATCCCGTGAACGGCACCAACCACCTTGAGGTGCTCAAAATGTTCAACGATGACCCGGAAACCGAGGCCATCATCATGATCGGTGAGATAGGCGGCAATGCCGACGACGACGCCCGTCTTTGGGCCAAAGACCACTGCAAAAAGCCCATCGCTGCCTTCATCGCCGGAGCTACCGCGCCTCCTGGACGCCGCATGGGCCACGCGGGTGCCATCATCGGTGGCGCAGACGATACTGCTGCCGCCAAGAAGCTCATCCTTGCCCAATGCGGGATCGCTGTTTCTGATTCTCCCGCCGACATGGCCACCACGCTGCTCAAGCGCTGGGGCAAGCTGTGAGTTTGGAGGCCACCGCCAGTCATGGTGCCTCGCTCAGTCAAACTCGCCATCGAGTTGGTTGAGCGCCTTATCCAGGAGTGATGGTTTTAAGTGTCGGTTGATCTCCTGGACTAATTCAGGCCACTGATTTTGCAGCCCTGCGCCTCGTGCTGAGGTGAAGGCACGGGTTTGCCGGAGAAGATGGCGTCGAGCGCATCCCGCAAATCCTTCGTGGTGGCGGAACGTTGGCGTTTGGTGGGGCCGAGGTAGAGGTCGTTGATGCGGCCTTGGTAAAGCGTTTCAGCTTTGGGCGAGAGGACGACGACCTCTGGCGTGATTCGGGCCTTCAGCTGCTTGGCGAGAGCCTGCTCCTTGTCGAGCAGTACGGTGGTTTTGACCTCGGAGAGGATGGCGTGCTCCAGGGCGATTTCGAGGGTGATCTCGGGATCGGAATGGATGAGGTAAACGACCATCCGGTCACCGTAATCGGCGGTGATCTGGTTGATCTCCTTCATAAAGGACTTCGTGGTGGAGCAGAACGGCGAGACGAAGAAGAGGGCCACGGCCTTCTTGTCGCCAGCGGCGGCAGGATCATAGGTCTTGCCGTCGGTCGCGGGCAGTTCGAGCGCGGAGACGATGCCGGTGAGTAGCAGCATCGCACAGAGCAGGTGCTTCATGGCCTTATTGCAGTTGGGCGACCGCCGCATCGAGTGAGGCAACATCCTTGATGCTGATGACTTTCACGGATTTGTCGATCTTGCCCATCAAACCGGCGAGCGTCGCATCGGGACCGAGTTCGATGAAGAGTGTGTGACCTGCGGCAATGAGGTGCTGCATGCTTTCCACCCAGCGGACGCTGCCGGTGACTTGGCTGGTGAGCGTGGCGCGGATTTCTTCGGGAGTGGAGACGGGACGGGCCTCGAAGTTGCAGATGACGGGGACGCGCGGACTTTGGATCGGCGCGGCGGCGAGAGCCAGGGCGAGCTTATCCTGCGCGGATTTCATGAGGCGGCTGTGATAGGCACCAGCGACGGGAAGTGGGATGGCGCGTTTGATGCCCTTGTCTTTTGATTTGGCGGCAGCGGCGGTGATGCCGTCGGCGCTGCCAGAGAGGACGATCTGGCCGGGGGCGTTCAAGTTCGCGACATCCACGTCGCATTCGGCGGCGAGTTCGCGGATGGCGGATTCCTCACCGCCGAGCAGGGCAAGCATCGCGCCTTGGGTGTTTTGGCAGGCTTCCTCCATGAAACTGCCGCGTTGGAAGACGAGGTTGAGGCCGGTGGCGAAGTCGAAGGTGCCGGCTGCGGCGTGGGCGGTGAATTCGCCGAGGGAGAGGCCAGCCGTGGCAGTGATGTTAAGCGCGGGGACTTTTTCTTTCAGCACCTCCAGGATGGCGAGGCCGTGGGCATAAAGCGCGGGCTGGCAGTGGCTGGTGCGGGTCAGTTCTTCCATGGGCCCCTCAAACATGACGTTGGTGAGCGTGTGGCCGAGAGCGGCATCGGCCTGGTCAAAGAGGGTGCGGACGGCGGGGTAGGTTTCGGCAAGATCTTTGCCCATGCCGACTTTTTGGGCGCCTTGACCGGCGAAGAGGAGGACTGCGTTCATGAAGGGAGGTAAGTGGTGAGAGGTCAGAAGTGAGATGGGATTGAGCACGGCCTGTGGGACGGGTCAAGCGTGGTCAAGGTGTCAAAAGGTTAAGGAGGGCGCGAGACTGCGAGAGGACGGCGTTTTCGAGCAGTTCGGGGCCGCGTTGCAATGCTTCGGCGAGCGGCATGTCTTGTGGTTTGATGGCGCAGAGCAGGTCAAAGCGGGTGCGGAGCTGGTCTTCGGCCTCTATGGCTCCCGCGAAGGCGGCGACGGGTTTGCCGAGCTCACGGGCCATGTCCGCGACGCCCATGGGCCCTTTGCCATGGAGGGTTTGGGCGTCCAGACGGCCTTCGCCGGTGATGACGAGGTCGGCGGCGGCGATGCGAGCACGCAAATGCACGAGATCGGCGATGAGTTCGAAGCCGCTGGTGAGTTTCGCGCCGCAGAAGCTCATGAGGCCGAATCCGAGGCCGCCAGCAGCTCCTGCGCCTGGAACCTTGCGATGATCGACGCCGAGATCGCGCCGCACGATGTCGGCGAGGTGCTGCAGGCGAGATTCGAAGAAAGCGAAGTCCTGCACGCCTTTTTGTGGGCCATAGATGCGGGTGCAGCCGTGCGGCCCGAGCAGGGGATTGTTCACGTCGCAGGCCACGAGGATTTCGGGCATGCCCAGAGCGCCACGCTCGATCTTAGCCAGTTTGTCCATGTGCTGGATGATGGGGGTGAGCGGTTCACCATCGGCATCCAGGAAGCGGAAACCCAGCGCGGCGGCCATACCGATACCAGCGTCATTGGTGGCGCTGCCGCCGATGCCGATGACGATGCGGGAGACGCCGCGTTCCGTCGCGTCCTGGAGCATCAATCCGGTGCCAAGAGTGCTAGCGAAAGCCGGATCGAGAGGGCGATCGCTGACCATGGCCAGACCGGAGGCGGCGCTCATTTCCATGATGGCTTCGGACTGGGTGCCATCCCGAACGAGACCGTAGCGGGCCGTCACGGGGCGATTTTGAGCGTCAAAAGTGGCGGTTTCGCACCAGTCTCCCCGTAAGGCGGTGATGACGGCCTCAGCGGTTCCTTCCCCACCGTCGGCGATGGGGCAGAGGTCGCATTCGACCCCTGGAATCGCCTTTTTGAGAGCCGATGCGATGGCCTGGGCGGCCACGGTGGCAGGAATGGAGCCTTTGAATTTGTCGATGGCGATGAGGATGCGCATGGGCAGTGCATCTTGGCAAGAGGGCCGAGTTTGCCAAGCCGGGGTATGGTTGGCGGCGAAATCGGTGGGCGGGCAGCTATCACAAAACTGTCAATCAACCCGGATACACCTTGCTTTGCAGGGGTATTTATTATTAAAGTTATGAAAATTATGTCACTCACTGCTCTGGCAGAGGTCAGCCATTCGCTGGCCCCACCCAGTCTGGAACGCTCCTTGGGCAGCGATCCGGGCGGCGTTTTGCCGCGTACTGAGCGCTTTGAGCAGGAGCAGGAGGCGCTGAACCTGCGCAATGCGCGGATGGGGGTGTGGTTCGTGATGATCTTGGTGCCGCTGTGCAGTTTTTTGGACTGGATGGCCTACCCGGAGCGCTACTGGGAGTTTTTGGTGCTGCGGCTGGCTTGCGCTGCCAGTTGCATTCCGCTGCGGCTGGCCCTGAACGGCTCCTTGGGTCGAAAATACTGCCGTGCCTACCCGGTCATCCTGCCGCTGCTGCCAGCGCTCATGATCTGCTTCATGATCTACCTGAGCGGAGATCCCGGATCTGGCTACTACGCCGGGCTGACGCTTTGCATCGTGGCGACGGCGTTTGTGTTCCATTGGACCTTCCGGGAGATCGGAATCACGCTTGGTCTGGTGGTGCTGGCCTATTTCTCCGCCACGCTGCCAAACCTGCGTGAGGCGGCTGACCAACGTGCCCTGGGCAGTTTCGTGAACAACACCGGCTTCATCCTGCTGAACTGCGTGGTGCTGTATGTCGGCAGCCGCCAGCATCACGCGATTCGTGTGCGGGAGTTTGAAAACCGCTGCAAGGTGGAGGACCAGCGGGAGGAACTGGCCGCACGTAATGATGAGCTGCTCGCCACGCTGCAGCGTCTGCGAGAGACGGAGGCGCAGCTCGCGCAGAGCGAGAAACTGGCCTCCATCGGCCGTCTCGGGGCCGGGATCGTGCATGAAATCAACAATCCGCTGAACTATGTGAAGTCAGCGATCTACCTGCTGAAAAAGAAGGGCAAACTGATGCCGCCTGAGGTGGCGGAATCGGTGAACCGCATCGCCACGGACATTGGCGAGGGGATTGACCGTGTGTCGGCGATTGTCTCTGACCTGCGTACCTTCGCGCATCCTGAAAACCATGGCACGCGGCCGATTGACCTGCATAAAACCAGCCGCAAGGCGCTGCGACTGCTGGCGAAGGAGATCAGTGATCGCGGTGTGACTCTGGTGGATGAAATTCCGCCCGGAATCGTCGCTCAGGCCGACGAGAACTACCTGATTCAAATCCTGCTTAACCTCGTGCAGAACAGCCTCGACGCGTTGGCGGGTCGTCTCGGGCCGATGATCCTAGTCAAGGCGGTCGAAACCTCCAGCGGTGTCGATCTGATCGTGCGGGACAACGGCACCGGCATTCCCAAGGAGAACCTGTCGAAGATATTCGATCCGTTCTTCACTACGAAAGAGGTGGGGCAGGGCATGGGCCTCGGGTTGAGCATCTGCTTCCGTTTGATCCAGCAAATGGGCGGCGAGGTGAGGATCGACACCGAAACGGGCAGCCACACCCAGTTCACGCTCAGCCTGCAAAAACCCACCAACCCCTGATTTCATGTCCGTTACCCCGTTGTCGCCTTACCACATCCTCTACGTCGATGACGAGGAGAAGGCGTTGCATTACTTCAAGGAGATCTTCGGGGACGAGTACACCATCCACATCGCGAATAATGCGATGGAAGGCTACCGCATTCTCCAAAACTACGGACCGGTGATCGGACTACTGCTCACTGACCAGCGCATGCCTGGTCCCAGCGGCGTGGAACTGATGGACCATGCGAAGAAGCTCAATCCAAATCTGGTGCGCATTCTTGTCACGGCCTACACCGACTATCAGGCGGCGGTCGATGCCGTGAACTCTGGCCGCTGCTTCCGCTACCTGCACAAGCCCTGGGACCCAGATGAGTTGGGCGTGGTGATCAAGCACGGGCTGGACTATTACCACGCTCTCATCGAGCGCGAGCGCCTGCTGGCGGAGAAAGCGGACACGGTGCGCCACATGCTGTCCTCAGACAAAATTTCTGGCCTCGGCATTCTGGCGGAAGGCTTGAATCATCACCTGCGCAACGCGCTGACCGTGGTGCGTGCGTTCATCGAACTCGCGCCGGTGAAGCTCATGGAGGAGATCGGTGGGGCGCATCCGCGTGATCCGTCCTTCTGGCTCGACGTGCAGCATCAGGCGCAGTCGCAGATCGAGCGCATCCAGCTTTTGCTTTCGCGTTTGGCCGAGGGTTCGCACGCCCGGCAGCTTGAGCGCAAGGATGAATGTACGCTCAACGAGGTGCTGGATGAGATGATCAGCCTGTTCGCCACGTCGTTGCAGGCGAAAAACCTCAGCGTCGATGTGGAAGTCGATCACAGCCTCCCGCCGTTGAAGGTGGACAATGGCCGCTTCCGCCAGATGTGGCGCCTGATCTTCATGGAGGAAATCACCCATCTCAGCCAGGGAGACACCATTCAAATCAGCGCCAAGGTAAAGCCTGGCACCGGCGGTCATCAGCAGGTGGTCATGTATGTGCGTGACACCGGCGTCTGGGAGGGTAAGGACAAGCCGGCCAATCTCTTCGATCCCTTTTACACCCGCAGCCGCAAGCCGGATGACTTCGGCGTGAACATGATGGCCTGCTACGTCACGATGCATCTGCACGGCGGCACTGCCGAGGCGCGGCACCTGGAGCCTCGTGGCCTCGAACTCAAGCTCACCATGCCCCTCGATCCGGCCGTCAGTCCCAACAAAGAAGACGACTTTTTCCGCCAGCTCCTCACTCACGAGCAGCGCTGGAAAAAACGTGAGGAAATGGTGGCGGCAGCGTGATTCAGGAACCGTTTCAGCATTTTACGCCGGCCACAGAGCTAGGAGGGCCAAACCGCCCAGCAGCGCGACACCCATGCCCAGCAGAACGGGCTTGATGAAGGCGCGAGCACCCAGAACGAGCACGAGGCCGGCTTTGAATAGCATGTTCGCCATGCCTCCGACGATGATCATGCGCCACGCGGTGCTGGTATCCAGACTGGCGGTGCTGACGAGGCGCGAGGTGGAAAGCGTGATGGCGTCCATGTCCGTAAGGCCGGAGATGGCGGCGGCGATGTAGAGGCCAGAATCGCCAAAGTGCTCACGCGCAGCGGCCACGACCAGCAGCACGACGGCGTAGAGCAGGCCGAAGATCACCGCGCTCTTGAGTTCGGAGGGCGGTGACTCATCGGCCACATGCTTGCCTGACTTTTCTGAGATGCGGTGGACGATGGCGGCGACGAGGCCAAACCAAAACATCATCGCCATCAGCGGAGGCAGCATCTTTTGAAGATGGGCTGGTGCGGCGATGGCGACCTCGACGATCACCCGCACAAACACAATGGCAGAGGCGATCAAGGTGATGGCCGCAAGGCTGATGCCGCAGGCACCGTGATCGCGGCTGCGCCGTGCCAGACTGGCCGTGGTGGCAGTGCTGGAGATCAAACCGCCCAAGATGCCAGTCAGCGCGGTGCCCTTCGTGCCACTGAGAAACTTGCCCGCGAGATACGCAGCTAGGCTGATGCCGACGATGAGCACGACCATGAGCCAGATGGCGAAGGGATTCAGCACATCAAGGTAACCCATCTCACGGTTTGGCAGCGCGGGGAGAATCACGAGCCCCAAAAGCACGAGACGGGCGATCTCACGCAGATCATCTTCGCCAATGCGGCGGACCATGGCGTGGAGCGGCTTTTTGCTCTGCAGCAGCACCATCACGCTTCCGGCGATGACCACGGCGATCAGTCGATGCCCATGAATGGTGATGATGCCGGTGGCAAACATGACCAGCATCGCCATTTCCGTCGTGAGGCCGGAATCCGGCTCTTGGTTCTTCATCTCGGCCAGATGACCGATGATCACGACACTGACGAAGGCAATCAGGGCTGCTGCGATGACCCAGCCGCCGTAAACGAGGCCCAGTAGGCCGCACAAGGCACCAAACAGCGAAAGCAGGGCAAAAGTGCGGATGCCCGCGACGCGGTTCTGCACCCATTCCCGCTGCAAGCCGACCAACAGTCCCAGGCCAAGCGCTGTGCCGAAGGACTGAAGCAGTTCGGCGGTGTCGGGGAGGGCGGCAGGCATGAGAGATAAACGAAATGAGCTGGCTGTTTTACACGCGCTTGCCTTCCAGTCCAACCCAGTCCAAGAAACGTTCCTCCCTACAACCCGCCATGTCCATCTGGAACCACGCCAACGCACAGCTCAAAGACCTCGTCGCCTACGAACCTGGAAAACCCATCGAAGATGTGGCGCGTGAGCGTGGCTTGAAGCCGGAGGACATCATCAAGCTGGCGTCCAACGAAAATCCGCTCGGCCCCTCTCCGAAAGCCGTCGTGGCGATGAAGCAGGCGGTCGAGGAAGTTCACATTTATCCAGACGGTGCCTCGTGGAAGCTGCGCAACGCGCTGGCAGACAAGTTTGGCCTCGAAATGGGCAACATCATCATGGGTTGCGGTTCCAATGAGGTGATCGAATTCATCGGTCATGCGTTCTTGAAGCCTGGTGACAACATCATCACCGCCGAGCACGCCTTCCTCGTGTACAAGCTCATGGCGAAGGTTTTTGGCGCTGAAACCATCGAAGTGCCCGATCCCGGCTATGTGCATGATCTCGATGCCATGGCCGCCGCGATCACGCCCAACACGAAAGAGGTCTTCATCGCCAATCCGAACAATCCGACCGGGACTTTGGTCACGCAGGAGCAGATCGACCGCTTCATGGCCAAGGTGCCAGATCATGTCGTCGTCGTGTTTGACGAGGCCTACTACGAGTTCCTCGACAACCCGCCGGACACGCTCAAATACGTCCGCGAAGGCCGCAACGTCGTCGTGCTGCGCACCTTCTCGAAGATCCAGGGACTCGCGGGCACACGCGTCGGTTACGGCATCGCGAACAAGGAATTGATCGACGTACTCCAGCGCACTCGGCAGCCCTTCAATCTCAATTCCATCGCGCAGGCGGGTGCCTTGGCCGGTCTGCTCGACCAGGAGCACCAGGACAAGACCAAGCGCATCACCGACGAAGGCCGCACCTATCTGCAAGGTCAGTTCGAAGCCATGGGGCTCGAATACATCCCCAGCTACGCCAATTTCGTCCTCGTCAAAGTCGGCGATGGCAACGCCGTCTTCAAAGCCATGATGGACCAAGGCATCATCGTCCGCGCCATGGCTGCCTACAAGCTCACCGAGTGGGTCCGCATCTCCATTGGTACCATGCCGCAGAACGAACGCTGCATCGAGGTGCTGAAGGGCGTGCTGGGGAAATGACTCAGCAGGTAGCTTGTTTTGGTGAGGAAGCAGATTCCATCCCAACGCGGAAACCATGCACAAAGAAGTGTGATTAGGCGTTGGTGAGGTCTCAGAACGCTGAAACAAGCCCCAGTCGGAGCAGCACTCGATGATGTTACAGTACATTCACCGCCGCGCCGCCATCCACGACGATGCCTTGGCCGGTGATGTAGCTGCCCGCCTCGCTGGCGAGCATCAGTGCTGGCCCGGCGAGTTCGCGCGGGGCAGCCCAGCGTTTCACGGCGGTGCGGTCGGCGAAGTACTGCTTCTCCTCGTCGTTGAGCAGCTTGCCGGGCATGTCAGTGAGAAACGGGCCGGGGCAGAGGCAGTTCACGGTGATGCCATAAGGCCCGAGATCGAGGGCGCTAGCACGCGCTAGGCCGATAAGCGCGGCTTTGCAGGCGCAATACACATTTCGTTTCAACCGCCCGCCGACGCCAAGGACGCTGGAGATGTGGATGATGCGGCCCCACTTCCGCGCCTTCATGCCGGGCACCACGGCACGGGTCAGGCTCATCACGGCGGTGAGATCCACCTCGACGTTGCGATCCCAGACTTCGTCGGTGATTTCATCAATGGCCTGCGGGTTGTTGATGCCGGCGTTGTTGACGAGGATGTCGATCTTGCCGAGGCGCTGCTCAGCTTCGACCGCCAGTGCTTTGACGGCTGCACGGTCGGCCATATCGGCCACCATCCACTCCACTTTGACGTGCAAGCCTGCACCGATCTCAGCGGCGGCGGCTTTGAGTTCTTCCGCGTTGCGGCTGGAGATGAAGACGTCAGCCCCAGCTTCAGCGAAGCCACGGGCCATTGCTTTGCCAAGACCTTTACTGCCGCCAGTGACGAGTGCTGCTTTGCCGGAGAGATTGAAGAGGGTGGAGGACATTCTTGCGGTTTTAGCATGGCCGCGCGAAATGCGCGACAGCTATTTGGCCGCGCTGAACCCCAGCTCCTCCGCTAGATTCAAGCACTCCGCGACGGGGCGCAGGCCTAGCGAGGGCGTGGGGTGGGTCAGGCAGGCGGCGGCGGTGCAAATGGCAAGTTTCAGACGTTCCGACACCGGCCAGTTCTCATGCGTGCCATGCAGATAACCCGCCGCAAAGGCATCACCCGCGCCCGTAGCTCCGGCGATGAAGCCTTTCGGCAGCCGCAGGGAAGGCTGATGATGCACCGCCCCGTTTTTCTCGGCCACCACCGCCCCGGCCTCGAAGTGGATGATCACCTCACGCCGCACGCCCTTCTCAAGCAGAAAAAGTGCGGCTTCTTGGATCGCGTCAAGGCCGGGCAGGGTGCTCTTGAGGTCGCGTTCCATCACTTTGCCAGCCTCGATCTCGTTTACGATGAGGTAATCGGTGAAGGGCAGGGAAGCCTCGGTGATCTGCCGGAAATGCGCATGATCCGCGCTGACCAAATCCACGCTGGTGAGCAGTCCGGCTGCCTGCGCAGCCTCCAGCACACGGCTGGCGATGCTGCGGCCATCCGGCAGCAGGCGGTCCATCTCACTCAGCAGCATGAGGTAGCCCAAGTGGAAGATTTTGGCATGCGTGCGGCTGAAATCGAAGTGCGCTTCTCCCAGGATGGCATTGGTGCCGAGCTGGTGGAAAAACGTGCGCCGCCCAGTGCTGGAGACCGTCATAGCATCCGTGTAACTCGTCGGCGCAGCGTCGGTCTGGTGCAGTTGCGTCGTGTTGATGCCTGCGCCACGGCAATCGCGCAGCATCCAGTCACCATTCGCGTCCTTTCCCACCAATCCTACTGCCTCCAGCGGATAATCGACGCGCATCGCGGCCAGATCCTTGAGCACGTTGTAAGGACCGCCCCCATTGGAAGAGGTCTCACTGCGAATGAACGTCAGCATGTCCTGTTCCGGCCAAGCGTCGATGAGCTTGACGTGGTCGATGATGAAATTGCCGCCAGCGAGGATTCCGGTTCGAGTCATGATCGGCTACTCTGTCCGCGCTCCGGCAAGGGTCAAACGAGCGCTGCGCCTCCGCGTCACAAGCTGCGTGGGTTTCGATGGTTTGCGGTGTTTGTTAGCTCGCGGAGCCCTCAATGAAAGAGTCCCAATCATTTGCAGCTGAACGCAGACAGGAGAATGATCTTCTCTCTTCGTCAGCCATCCCTGCTGAATGAGCCATGAAGATCAGCTGCTGGCATCACCGTCTGGCGCGGCGGCGGCGCGTGACTGCCTTGCGAGCGCGTGCCGCAAGTACGCTCCTGCGACCCAGAACCAGCAGCGCGATCAGCACCATGGCGCGCACCATCCACCAGCGCTGTCCTCTTGGAACCTGGGCTCGGTCCTCCTCCGCCTTCTGTACGAACGGATCGTCTGCATAGCCGGTGGCATAGAGAAAGTCCGCCTCTTGGGCGCTGAAAGGCATTTCGGTGACTTGGTCCTCCTGCTCAAAGATGCCACGGATCGTCTGCATCGGCCCAGTTTGATCAAAAATGCCGAACTCAATCCAGAAGCTCTCCACCAACCGGTCTTTGACCTCGTGAACGAAGATCACATCCACATTCCGCGCCGCATATTCCAGCTCCGTCATCGGCGCGGTCTCCGATGCATTCGGCCACAGCCAGGCAAACCGCGCCTGGGCCCCTAATGCGGCCCTCTGCTGGTTGATTTGAATCAACACATGCTTGCTGAGGTAATCGACGATGCCCGGCTCTGCCTCTGTCAGTTCACCCAAGCTGATTTTTGTGTCTCCATCGCTGTCGATCTTCACAAACCGCGTCAGCGTGAACAGATTGAAGGTCAGGCGTGTTTCCAGTCGGTGCGGTTCGATCTTCACCCGCAGACTGCTTTCGTCCGCCAAATGAGCCTGGGCAGACTGAAGCAGGCTAAAGGACAGCAGCGCAAACACCGCGATTGGGCGCATCATGGCAGCCAGTATAATAATTTGGGCGGCGGCGTTAGTCGTGAGGAGCTGCATCGGCACGCGGATTCATAGTTTCTGACAGCATGAAAGCAAAGAGACACTCGATCTACCTCGCCCTTTTTGGACTGGGCCTGCAATTGCGCAGCAAATCTGTGATTGTGGGTTGGGGTGGCCCAAAAAATCACGTTAGACCAAAAACCCAGGTGATGATATCGAGTCAAAGGTGAGTCAGGCTCAATGCGCCTGTAGCCAGTTCAAGCCAGTCCCGGCTTCAACCTCCACCGGCACGCCTTCGAGCGGCAGAGCGTTCTTCATCGCCTCAAGGATGATCGCGCGGGCTTGATCGACTTCGCTCTCGGGCATCTCGAAGAGGAGTTCATCGTGAACTTGGAGGAGCATGCGGGTTTGGAGGTCGGCTTTTTTCAAAGCGGTGGCGACGTGGATCATGGCGAGCTTGATCATGTCTGCGGCGGTGCCTTGGATGGGCGTGTTCATGGCGACGCGTTCGGCGGCACCGCGAATGGTGGCGTTGCCGCTGGTGATGTCGCGGATGGTGCGACGGCGGCCGGTGAGGGTTTCGACGTAGCAACGGGTTTTGGCATCTTCGACGATCTGTTCCATGAAGCGTTTCACGCCGGGGAACTGCTTGAAGTAGTTGTCGATGATGGTGGCGGCCTCGCCGCGTGGAATACCGAGGCGCTGGCTCAAACCGAAGGCTGAGATGCCGTAGATGATGCCGAAGTTGACCATCTTGGCGGTGCGGCGCATCTCGGGCAGCACGCCATCGAGTTCGACGCCATAGACACGTGCAGCGGTGGCCTGATGAATGTCGAGACCTTGGGCAAAGGCTTCGATCATGGCCTTGTCGCCGCTGAGCGCAGCCATGACGCGGAGTTCGATCTGCGAGTAGTCAGCGCTCATCAACACCCAGCCGTCGAAGCCGGGCACAAAGGCCTTGCGGATCTCGCGGCCGAGCTCGGAGCGGATGGGAATGTTTTGCAGGTTCGGATCGCTCGATGCCATGCGGCCGGTGGCGGCCATGAGCTGATGGAAGGTGGTGTGAACGCGGCCAGTGACCTTGGAAACGGCGTGCGGCAGCGCCTCAACGTAGGTGTTGTTGAGCTTGGTGACTTCGCGGTAGTCCAGGATGTCCTGCACGATGGGATGCAGGCCGGTCAGCGACTGCAAGACCTGCTCGTTGGTCTGATACTGACCAGTGGCGGTTTTCTTCGGCTTCTCGATGAGTTTGAGGCGATCAAACAGCACTTCACCGAGCTGTTTCGGGCTGTTGAGGTTGAAGGGGCCGCCCGCGCTTTCCTGGATGCGCTTTTGCAGTTCGGCGGCTTTTTTGTCGAGTTCGACGCCGTATTCGCGCAGCGCCTGCACGTCGATCTTCACGCCGAAATTCTCCATGCTGGTGAGCACGGGCAGCAATGGGGACTCGATGGTGTCAAACACACGAGTCTGGCCGTGAGGAGCCATTTCAGGCCGCAGTTTGGTGGCAAGCTGCCAGGTGACATCGGCGTCCTCGGCGGCGTAGTCGGTGACTTTGCGGGCATCTTCTGCCGCGACATCAGCCATGGTCGATTGGCTGAATAAATCGTCTTTCTCGACGCCGATGAGCGCGGTGATGGGCACGGGCGTGTAGTGCAGGTAAGTCTCCGAAAGGAAGTCCATGCCGTGGCGCTGCTCGGGCTCGATCAAGGCATGCGCGAGCATGGTGTCGAAATACGGCCCGGCGACCTCGACGCCGTGCGCGAGGAGCACGCTGAGGTCGAACTTGAGGTTGTGGCCGATTTTCTCGATGCCCTGGCGGGTGAGCACGTCACGGAATTCTTCGAGCACGGCCTTCGCGGCGGCTTTATCGCGTGGGAAGTGCGCGAACCAGCCTTCATGGGCTTTCCACGAGAACGCGATGCCGACGATGTTGGTGTCGCGTGGATCGAGTCCGGTCGTTTCGAGGTCGAAGCAGAAGGATTGCTGCTGAGCGAGCTGCGTGAGGAGGTTTCGGCGTTCTTCGGCGGTTTGGGCGAGGTGATAAACGTGTGGCGTGTCGGCGATGGTGGTGAGCTTGGCCGGGGCAGGGGCCTCTACCTCCGCCGCAGCGAAAAGATCGTTCGGCGCGGCTTCGGCGGCGGTTTTGCGGCCGCGCCCGGCTTTGAAATCATCGCCGTAAAGCCGACGACCGAGGGCGTTGAACTCGTACTCGGTGAAGAAGGCCTTCAGCGCCTCGTCGTTGTGCGGTTTGAGGATGAGATCGGCGACTTGGGCATCGTAGGGCGCATCCACGAAGATGGTGGCGAGCTTTTTAGAGAGCAGGGCGTCGTCCTTGCTGGCTTCGAGTTTTTCCTTCTGCTTGCCTTTGAGCTGGTCGGTGTTGGCGAGGAGGTTTTCGACGCTGCCGAACTGCTGGATGAGCGCGGTGGCGGTTTTTTCGCCGAAGCCTTTCACGCCGGGGATGTTATCGACGGCATCTCCCATGAGCGCGAGGATGTCGATGACCTGCTCGGGGCGCTCAATGCCCCAGCGCTCGCAAACTTCCTTCACACCGAGGATTTCCGTGTCGGCGCCCTGGCGTCCGGGTTTGTAGATCTTGACGTGCTCGGAGACGAGTTGGCCGAAGTCCTTGTCCGGCGTGACCATGAAGGTCTCGATACCTTCTTTCTCAGCGCGTTTGGCGAGGATGCCGATGATGTCGTCGGCTTCATAACCATCGCGCACGAGGATGGGCACGTTCATGGCCTCCATGAGCCGTTTGATCTGCGGGATGGCCAGGCTGATGTCCTCCGGCATCTCCTCGCGCTGCGCTTTGTAGGCGGGGAACATCTCATGGCGCGGCGTCGGCGCGGAGGTGTCCAAGGCGACGGCGAGATGCGTGGGTTGCTGATTTTTGAGGATGTCGAGCAGCGTGTTGGCGAAACCGTACAGCGCGGAGGTGTTCAGCCCGTCGCTGGTGCGGATGGGGGCTTTGATGAAGGCAAAGTGCGCGCGATAAAGCAGCGCCATGCCGTCGAGGAGGTAGAGTCGTTGGGACATTCCCCGCCAGACTAGGCGGCCAGGAGGTGCGTGCAAATGATGCTAACCGCTACCTCTTTTTCATGCTCGTGGTCCTTCGCAAGGGCGACAGCGACCAGGCCGGTGGGCACGGCAACGATGCCGAGTCCTGCGATGAGCACGAAGCCTGTGAAAACGCGTCCGCCAAGCGTGATGGGGATGGCATTGTCATAACCGTCGGTACTCATAGTGACGATGGTCCACCAAAGGCTGTGAAAAACGGAGGCATCGACCAGGGGCTGAGCCTCATTTTCAAAAGGGTAGATGACCACAGCGGCGAGGTTCAGAATGAGGCAGAGCAATTCACACTCGTGATAAATCACGGGAAATGCCCCGTTTAGACCTGCGGCGATATTTTATCCGCCTTTCAATCCCTCCCACGCGCTTTTTTGAAGCCAAATTGGGGCGGTTGCCGCATCCTCCGTGAATGACCACCCCCAGACCTGACATCGCGAAATGTGTCCTCAACCGGGTCATGAAAAGATGGAAGGACCGCTGAATTCTGTGGTGCCCTCCCGGAAAGATAAACCACTGGCCTCGTAGGCTCGATTGGCCACCGAAGCTGAACCGCCCCAACCTATTCGATGGCCAATCGAATCCAGTTATGAAAGCACTTTTCTCCTCACTTCTACTCATCTCTATGGCTAGTGGTGCGGATTATTTCGATGAGACAAAAGCCACGACCCTCTTTGCCTTCGATCCCATTTCGATCCCGTACACGCAGAACTTGAAGCTGGAAATGCGGCAACCGGAGAAGCATGACCTCAACCCAGTGATGAAGCGCGGCGCCCCTGGCACACCGGATGCCCATGGCGTGCAGTTTTATGGCTCGATTATCAAAGATGGGGCGAAATACCGGATGTGGTATGTGGCCTTCGACGATGATCCAAACAACAAAGTGGCCTCATCGCGCTGGCGGGCGGCTTATGCGGAGAGTGTGGATGGTTTGAACTGGGTGAAGCCAGAACTCGGCCTCGTGGATTTTCACGGCAGCACGAAAAACAATCTGCTCGACATGGGCGGTGGAGCCTGGGGCTTTGTGAACCTCAAGGTGATCAAGGACGACTCCGATCCAGATGCATCTCGGCGCTACAAGATGACCACGCATGTCTATTACCGTCACACACGGCGTCTCGGCACGCTGCTGCCATTCGTGAGCGCCGATGGTCTGCGCTGGAAGCCGGTGAAGGAGGTGAAGCCGATTAAGGCAGAACTGCGCAAGGAAGATCTCTTCATCCCCGGCTTTCACTTCGAGCCATGCGGCGGCCTCTACCAGTGGGACGGGCAGTATTTCATCAGCGGTCAAAACGCACTGCCCGGCACGCATCACTACCAGGGGCGTGTGAACAGGACTTACCGCAGCTCTGACTTTGTGAACTGGTCTGCCACCAATGCCATCACCTTCACACGCACGACACAGCAAGAGTGGCTCGGCCCGAACCGCAGCCGCCAGGGCGAGCAGTCGCACGAAGGTATCAGCGTCTGGAATCGCGGCAACGTGCTGCTCGGCACCTACGGACGCTGGCATGGCGGTGTGGAGTGGAAGGAGACCACGATCGATCTCGGCTTCGTGTTGAGTAACGACGGCCTCAACTTCCGTGAGCCAGAGCAAGAATGGACCTTCATTGCCCGCGGCAAAGACGGCGCCTGGGATCAGGGCGGACTCATCCAGGGCCAGGGCTTTGAAAATATTGGCGAACATACCTTCATCTACTACGGCACCTGGGACCCGCGCCCCACTGGTGGTCCCGAGGTGCCTCGTGGCGGTGTCGGCATCGTCGTATTACCTCGCGACCGTTTCGGTGATCTCGTCTTCGATCCCAGCAATGAAGGCCCGGGCGATTACCAACTCCCCCAAGTCACTGCTGAACTCGTCACCACCTCGCTAAGCGTCAAAAATCCGCGCTTTTACATCAATGCGGATGGATTGAGCGAAGACGCGGCGCTTCGCATTGAGCTTCTCGATCATCCTGAACGCACGATTCCCGGCTATGAAACCCGTGTGACGCAGGGAGGCATTCAAACGCCCATCGAATGGGAAAAGCCGGGCAGGCTTCCTGATCGTGTGCGGCTCCATGTCATCTTTGAAGGTCCGAAACGTGCGGACATCCGCTTGAGCGCGATTTATGTGAAGTAGATTCGTGGGCAGTCGAATCCGGCTTCCGAAGTCAGCGGAAGCTACGCACTCACTGGTCTGCCAACTGAACCAGGAACTTGTGCTGGTAGGAGCAAGGCCGAAGATCACAATCATCCAATGAAGATCATCATTTGTCTCCTGTGTTGTCTCGCATTCCAGCTTCATGCCGACGAACAGGTGTACTTTGCCTTTGATGATCACAACATCGCCTGGCAGCACCATCAGAAACTCACGCTGGAGACAGCGCAGAAGCATTCGGCCAATCCTGTCCTACGCAGCGGGCCACCAGGAATACCGGATCACGGTCACGCGATCCTTTACGGCACGGTCATGAATCAGGAGGATACCTTCCGCATGTGGTATCTCGGCATGCACGAGCCGGAGATCAAATCCGGGCAGGCACCCGAAGACGCCGTGCAGCCGCCGCTAAAGGGTGAAAGCTGGGATTTTGGCGTGCATTTCCGCGAGCCAGTGCCCGGCTTCCAAAACATCCTGCGCGGCAAAGTAGGCGAGTGGGACGAAGTCGCGATCCTGCAAGGCCACGCCTTTGTGAACGAAGGTGACAAAACGCTGATCTGGTATGCGCACTTGGACAGCGGCGGCGTGCTAGAAGATATGGACATCGGCCTCGCGACTCTGCGGCGGGATGGTTTTGGCTCGCTCTCGCGGAAAGTGACGGAAAACGAGGCTCACCTAACCACGGGCACGTTTGAGTCGAAAGAGACCGCGCTTAACGTCGATGGCATCGCGACAGACGCACCGCTCACTGTGCAGCTTCTTGACCACCTATACCATCCGCTTGACGGTTTAGCCTCAATTTGACCACAAATGGCATCAACGTGACGATGCGAGTGAACCATCCTTCGAACACTTCCGCCAACATTTACGCCGTCTATCTGAACGACTGATTTTTATGTCTCTCCACCTCGTCACCGAACTCAACGACACCGACCGCAAGCTGCTGCATCGCGCATTGGATGGCTTTGTGCCCGAAAAAGTCTTCGATGCGCACACGCACCTGTTTCACTCGAAACACTTCGCCGAGGGAAAGCGCCCGGAGTTTCTGGACGAGGATCGCGGCTACGGCATGGCGGACTTTCAGGCGGCGATGAAGCTTTGGATGCCGGGGCGGGAGGTGGATGGATTGTTCTTCGGCTATCCGAGTGCGGGCAATGATCGCGTGGGTGAGAATGCG
>JAPLUL010000188.1:0-4163 GCA_026397635.1 Verrucomicrobiota bacterium
CACCACCTTGATGCCGCAGAACTCAGCCATGCGCCAAATGACGCGCCGCAGCGCCTCCTTTTCGACCTCATCGAAGAACACCTCGCCGCCGCAAGTGCGTGACATGACATGGTAACAGTAGGACTCCAGCGGCCCTTTGCCGAGGATGCGCCGCCTGCCACCGGACCAGGAGCGCGCGCCGGGATAAAGGCCAGTTTTAGCGTTCACGCCGACGAGCTGCTCTTCAAGCGGAAGAGATTGAGGTTCAGAGGATTGGGTGGAGTTCATGGCGACGAAACGTGGTTGAAAACGCAGCAGTGGCAACAACTAAATGCCTGGCATTATTTAGCATGGCAGCTCTTTTTCTTTATTCGGCCATCAACTCGGTTGTAGGACCCGCTTTTGAAGAGAGCTGCCATCACCCATCCATGCGCCGGACTTCCAGCTCGACTTGGAGGCCGGATGTGGCCCCGTGGGGGCCGTCGAAGTGGCCGGTGATGGGGGCTGCGTCGTGGTAGTCACGACCCGTGGCGATTTTGATGTGGCGTTCGTCGGCGACGACGTTGTTGGTGGGGTCGAGGCCGAACCAGCCTTTGCCGGGGATGTGGACCTCACACCAGGCGTGGGAGGCTTGGGCACCACGCAGTTGGGATTGCGGGCCGTTATAGAGATAGCCGCTCACATAACGGGCTGGGATGCCGAGGGAGCGGCAGATGCCGATCATGAGGTGCGCGAAGTCCTGGCAGACGCCGCGTTTCGTGGCCAGAACTTCGTTCATGTGGGTGGAGACGTTGGTACTGTTCGGCGCGTAGGTCCACTCTCGGAAAATGTGGTGCATCACCGCTTCGGCGACCTCGAAGACATCGTCGCGCCCGTCACGGATGTCGATGCCTAGACGCCAGACCTCAGGACTGACGTCCACATATTTGCTGCCGCCGAGGAAGGGCTGCAGCATGTCGTCGAGGTCGGTTTTGAGTGTTTCAAAGCGGACGCCGAGCGGTTTGCCCTCCTGGTAGGGGCTGGTGGTGTTGATGGTCGATTGTGACTCGATGGTGAGGCTGGTATGCGCTTCTGGCACTTCGAAGAAGTGCACGTAGTTGAACCAGTTGTCCCGGAAGTGCTGAAGCCGCGCGGGCGGATGAATTTTCAGGAGGAAAAACTCGAGGCGCGATTTGTCATCGGTGGCGGGGCGGAGGCGCAGCTCGTTGTAGCTGTCACGCACGGGCGCACGGTAGAGGTATCGCGTGCGATGGAAGACTCGGAAGCGCATGGGGGGCGGCGGTGGTCGGATGGATCACTGCTGCTGTTGCTGGATTTGCATGTTGTCGTCCACCGCCTTGTGCCACGCGCCCACGGGAAGCGCCGAGGAGGAGGTGTCCTCGATCTCCGCCGTGATGTCTGCGTAGTTCACAAAAGTCTGGAAGAACGAGGCGCCGATGTCATTGAGCTTGGACTGCAGTTGGTCGATGAACTCATGCAGGCCTTCTTTGAGCACTTCCTCCATCGTGATGTAGGCGATGTCGGCGCGCAGGCGGCCCAGCAGTCGTACGGGCGCCTTCATGTCCTCAAGACGACCGCTGCCGCAGAGGGAGATGAGGGCGGTGTGCATGGCCTCAATGCACCAAGCGAAGGAACGGGGGAAGGTGTCGTTGAGCAGGAGGTACTCGACGATGTCCACGGGATTGAGCTTGTTGCTGCTGTAGGCCTGGAAGGCATGCCAAGCGGAGCTGGAGCGAAGCAGAGCGGCCCAGCGGAGCGGACGCGCCAGCGGATTGGGCGGCATGTCGAGGGAAATGGCGGAGCAGGTATCAATAAGGCGCGTGGTCTTGTCCGCGCGTTCCAGACAGAGACCCAGGCGGAGGAAATGCCAGCTCTCATCACGCGGCGTGGTGGAGGAGGCGATGCCCTGGAACTGATACGAGGCGACGAGCACCCTTTCATAGAACGAGGCACGCTGGCTTTGATGCAAGGCGGCGGCTTCGGGAGACTCCAGGAAGAGGCGCAGGCCGTTGATGCACTCCCACAGCTCATCGGAGATCTGATCGCGCACGGTGCGGGCGTTTTCACGCGCGGCGCGGACGCAGTTGAGGATTGAGTTGGGGTTGTCGGCGCGCAGTGCGAGGAAGTCGGCCACCAACTCACCTTCGATGGTGGAGTAGGTTTTGGCGTAGCGCTCCTCGTCGCCCGTGGTCATCAGAATCGGGCCCCAGAATTGTGATTCGTCTGCGGCTTCCTCACCAGCGTCCAGCAAGAGATCCTGGGTGGAGAGCAGCAGGCGGGAGAGGTTTTCGGCGCGCTCCATGTAGCGCGCCATCCAATAAATGCTGTCGGCGACGCGGCTTAACATGAAAAGAGGGCGGTGATGGTTGAGGGGGCGGGCCAATGACGAATGGCGAATGACGAATGGCGAAATAATGACGAAGCTCGAAGGTTGCATCGAGGGCTTCGGGAGTCAGGGCGCATGCAGGAGGTCATTCGTGCTTCGGGTTTCATTCGTCATTCTGGTTTCGTCATTCCCTGCTGCGCAGGGTCATTCCTGGTCGTCCCACAGCACCCAAGTGTCTTTGCTACCACCACCCTGGCTGGAATTGACGACGAGGGAGCCTTTTTTGAGTGCCACACGGGTCAGGCCGCCGGGGACGACGTGAATGCGGTCGCCATAGAGCACGTAGGGCCGCAGGTCGATGTGGCGGCCTTCAAAGTGATCTCCCTGGAACACGGGATGGCGCGAGAGCTGAAGCACCGGCTGGGCAATGTAGTTGCGTGGGTTGGCACGGATGCGCTCGGCGAATTTTTCCTGTTCCTCTTTGGTGGAATGTGGCCCCATGAGCATGCCGTAACCGCCAGACTCGTTCACGGCTTTCACGACGAGGTTCGGCAGGTTGGCGAGGATGTACTCGCACTCCTTGGGATCGACCCCGAGATAGGTGGGCACGTTGGGCAGGATGGGGTCTTGATCGAGGTAGTATTTGATCATTTTCGGGACCAAGGCATAGACGGCCTTGTCATCCGCCACGCCGGTGCCGATGGAGTTTGCCAGCGCTACATGGCCACTCTGGTAGGCTTTCACGAGGCCGGGGACGCCGAGCAGCGAGTCTTTGCGGAACACCAGCGGATCGAGGAAGTCGTCGTCAATGCGGCGGTAGATCACATGCACCTGCTTGAGGCCTTTGGTGGTGCGCATGAAGATGCGGTCGTTCTTGAGCACCAAATCGCGGCCTTCGACGATGGGCACACCCATTTGTTTCGCCAAATAGCAGTGCTCAAAGTATGCGCTGTTGAAGACGCCGGGCGTGAGCACGACGATGTTCGGGTCGATGACGCTCGGTGGGGCGAGGTGGGCCAAAGTTTCGCGCAGCATCGAGCCGTAGGCGTCCACCGGGCGCACCGGCAGGCTTTGCAGCAGGCCGGGGAAGGTACGCTTCATCGCGTTGCGGTTCTCCAGCATGTAGGAGGCACCGGAGGGGCAGCGACCGTTGTCCTCCAGCACATAGTAATCGCCCTTGCCATCCCGCACGAGGTCGGTGCCGCAGATGTGGATGTAGATGCCATGCGGGACTTTGACGCCCATGAACTCCGGGCGGAAGTGCGAAGCGGACTCGACGAGTTCACGCGGCACGATGCCGTCGTTGATGATTTTCTGGCCGTGATAGACGTCGTCCAAAAACATGTTCAACGCCGTGATGCGCTGGATTAGACCGGACTCGACGCGCTCCCATTCCTTGTGGGGAATGATGCGCGGCATCAGATCGAAGGGGAAGATGCGCTCCGTTCCTTGGTCATCTCCATAAACCGTGAAGGTCACCCCCTGCCGGAGGAAGACGGCGTCGGCGGTGCGCTGACGCGCGGCATATTCCGGAGGTGTCAGCGTGCCGATGCTGCCCATGATCCCGGCGTAATGCTCCCGGGCGGCATCCGGGGTGGAAAACATCTCATCAAAAAAGCTACCTGGTTGGTAGTCGTTAAACAGGGACGACATGGCGATGTGTAATAGCAGGGCTTGTGCCAGAGTTTGAACGGCATTGCAATCTGCTTCCACTTCACGCTTGTTGCCTCAAAAGTAAATGACACCGGGGAGGGCGCGGGAGGAAGGGATCGTTGCCTCAGAAGTGATGACACCGAGGGTTAGGCGTTCAGTGTTGCTGCTGCGTGCACGCAATGCAAGGAGCCCGTAGGGCGACTGG
>JAPLUL010000215.1:0-1760 GCA_026397635.1 Verrucomicrobiota bacterium
TTCACTATCTCGCCAACGGCACCGTGGCCGGCACGGTGATCCTGCTCAAGGATGCAGGTTTGAAGGAAGACGACATCCAACTTCTGCTCTCATCCTTTGATGTGGACTTTCTGCCTGACGTCGACCTAGCGCACCACACGCTCAGCTACACGGTTGTAGTGGGTGAATTGATTGGAAATTTTGAGGCTCACAATGAGGCCGACCGTGATCAAGCAACGAAGCCTGTAAAATCATGAGTCGCGAAACCTCCGTTCATGCTCTGCTTTTCGCTGTCGATCAGGTTCCCATGGAAGCCGTCATCGGCTCGAACGGCAGCACCCGCCGCATCAGCATCCCCGGCAAGAAAGCCATGGTGAACAAACTCACAGGCCTCGTGCCCGGTGTCGTCAGCCGAGATTACCGGGTCGTCACCAATCAAGAAGCGGTGAATCTCGCTCGGGATGTCTGTGAAAAAGCCTTTCCTGGACTCTCATCGGTGGAATGGGAAGCCAAACGTGCCGCAGCCAAAGCGTTGACGCCCTCGCGCATCACGCTTGTGTCGCCCTCCGGGCAGCGTACGCAGTCTGTCTCGGTTCCTGCCGATCCCCCTCGACTCAACACCCGTGCCGACATCGCCGCCAATTCCACCCAGCGCACCAAACTCTCCGCCTACCACGACATCAACCAGCGGATGTTGCAATGGCAGCAGGAACACGACCCCACATAAAACTCGAAACCTCCGCCAAGAATCAACTTTTCGATTTCATCAGAAACAATGCAAGGTAATAGCTTGACTCATTTAAGCCAAATTCATGCAGACAGCGCTTATCACTACCTATATAATTGGTTAATTAATTCACTTTCAGACTCAGCCAAGAACCATTGATATTTCTAATTTGAAACGCACTTTTATAGATCTCTTTTGCGGATGCGGCGGTTTTAGTCTCGGCATGGAACGAGCCAACTTTCAGTGCCTCGCAGCAATCGACTTCAATCCCGAGGCTGTGAGGGTATTCAAAGCCAACTTTGCCCACGTGCCGCACGCGTTGGAGCGTGACCTCACCCGATTCATGCCGCAGGAATTGGAAACTCTCATTGGCACGAAGCATGTCGATGTCATCGTCGGCGGCCCGCCTTGTCAGGGCTTCTCGCAGGCGCGGCAAGTAGATGGAGCCAACCACGGTCCACGCATAATTGATGATCCCCGCCGTCATTTGTATCAGCGTTTCCTCGCCTTCGTGGAGCACTTCAAGCCCAAGGTCTTCGTCATGGAAAATGTCCTCGGCATCCGCAGCGCAAGCGGCGGAGACTATTTCACCCGCGTGCAGGCGGAGGGACGCAAGCTAGGCTATCGCGTCGTCCCGCGTGAGGAAGATGCCACGAAGCTCGGCGTGCCGCAGAATCGGAAACGCCAGCTCTTCATCGGCATCCGGCTGGATGTGCCTGGCTATCTTGCAGGCGAGTTGGAGCCGGCTCCACGTGCGGCGAGGTTGGTGGGTGTCAGCCTCGGGGATGCCATCATGGACCTGCCGGAGATTCCGGCAGGAGGTGGTGCGCAGGAGATGAGCTACGACATGACGCGGCGTGCGGTATTGGTCGGTGGAAACAAGCAGCACTATATCCACATGGTTCTTCAGGTTCGCAGAGCGGGTAAACTGACCGCGCATGAGTCCCGCCCGCACAGCGACCGCGATTTACGCGACTTCGCCCGGTTGCGTGAGGGCGAAAACTGCAAGCAGGCCATTCGGGACCGGGGCATCGAGTTCGAGTTTCCTTATAGC
>JAPLUL010000166.1:0-8632 GCA_026397635.1 Verrucomicrobiota bacterium
TCCTCAAACCCACTCCGCACAACCTTCCAAGGCGTGCTCAATCCCAAAGCCATTGCAAACAGGTTGTTCTGATCCATCTCCGAATCTGACATCTCCCGCCCTCCTCTGCCACCAGCTACCCACTCAATTCAGCGAGGAGGCCATAGAGGACAGCGTTTGTTTAGAGTGAACTATCATAAGACTTTTGATAAAATGCGATCAAGAGTTCGGCTATTTGAAACTACCGAATAAAAACAGGAACGATCCTTTGTGGCAAGGATTTCAGCTTTTCGCTCATGCCTTGGTTGCGGGCAGTGACGATGACAATTCCGCCTTCCCGACACCTCCATGCGTCGGGAGATGTTCGCCCTTCATCTACCCAACCCAGATTTGGTGCAGGCTGATTACGCGGTTCTCGCGGAGCTATCACGTGGTCACAGCGGTGGGACATCTTGAGTGTGTGCGTGAACGCGATTCATGCGGGGAGCACGGATGCGGACCCGGCGAAGTGGCGGGTGACGCAGGGGATGCTTCTATTTTAACCTCCCGTGATAAACATATCGCAGCAGTTATAGCCTCGTTACTTGCAGCCGCACAAACCGCCGCACCACCCCACTGCCCGAAGGCACCGTGACTTGAATCTGTTGCGTGGTGCCGTTGTCGCTGAGGATCACCGGCGCGCTCACGCCTGCCGTGCTCCAGCTTCCTGACATGAGCGTGTCACTCCATTCGACGATGTAAGTTATATCGGTGGCATCTTTGTTTTTGGTGTGAACGAACTCCAGATTCGTGCCGTTCAAGATCACTAACTGCGGCACCAGATCATTCACCGCCGGGTTCATCTTCGTGGCATATTCCATCAGATTGGTGATGCCGTCGCCGTCGGTGTCGGCGATATCAGATCCATTGCCCGAGTTGGCTGCTGTGCCGAAATATTGCTGACGCCATGTTTGCAGCGGTGTGCCCGTGACTGTGACTGTAAAGTTTTCCGTGAAGCTCGAGGTGCCATCACTGGCCGTGACCCCGATGGTCGTGGTGCCGAGTTGATCCGTCAGAGGAGTCGCTGCGATAGTGTAGAAGGGTGAGCTTCCTGCCAGGACAATTGCACTCGTTGGCAGCAATGCCGGGGCACTTGATGTGGCTGTGACTTGGAGGCTCCCTTGCGCGGTGTCATCTTCGGCGAGGAAAAGGCGAGGGGGTAGCGTGCTATTGAGCACAATGGCTTGGTTCGGAAGATTGCTCACCTTCGGCGTGCACGCGATTGGGGTGATGCGGAGGTAATCGAGCGTGAGATCGTAGTCTGTGGCACTGCCGTTCTTTCCTGTGACGGTGCAGCGGAATTGCCAATCTCCTGCCCCAATAAAGGTAACAGTGCCAAGATCAAAAACTGCATCTGCGCTCGCGCTGGCATATGTATCCTGCTCGCCGCCGACATTGTTAAAGGACGTGCTGCCCAGCGGCGCGACGGCGAGTTGCATGCGCCCGCCGGTGCTTTGCCGCAGCACGCCAAGCTTAACATTCCATTGCCCGCTGAATGGGACGTGCGCTTGCAGGGTGATGAAATCATTCGCGGCGTCAGCGCTTAGCCTCCGTCCGGTGTTGGCGCTTAGCTTCGTATCGGTGAAGTTAGCCTGCGTGTCGCCACTCGATATCGCTAGCAAATTGAGCTTTTCGCATTGTCCAGCGAGTGCGTTCCACATGCCCCAGTAGGCGGGTTTACAATCCAAATTAAAGTCAAAGGGCAGTGCCTGACCAAAGCCGGGATAGAAGGACGGAATCCAGGATGATCCATCATACACACCCCATGTTTGAAAGACCTTAAGACGACTGTAGCCGAGTGAAGCGCCGAGATAGGAGAAGTAGGTGTCGCCCTGGACATTGAGATTGGCAGCAGTTGCAAAGCCGTTCGCATCTACAGGCAAGCGGATGTCGAGTTCGGTGACGTGCAGATCGAGCCCGAGGTCCTGGAAGCGTTGGAAGTTTGCGCGAACCGAGGCTCCGCTCGGCGCGGTGGTGAAGTGCGATTGAAAACCGACGCCTTGCACCGGCACGCCGGCACTGACAAAACTCGAAAGCATCGTGTAAAGCCCATCGCTTTTCGTGTTGTCCTGTTCGATGCTGTAATCGTTGTAAATCAGAACAGCCTCGGGATCAGCGGCGCGCGCACGGATGAAGGCCTCGCTGAGATATTGATTTCCATTAGCCGCGTAGCCAATGCCCGGCGTGTCATACCAGAGCGTGCTGCGCAGACCGCCATTGCTGTCGTTGATGGCCTCGTTGGCCACATCCCAATATGGCAGTCGGCCATGGAAGTAGGTGCCCTTGGTGTCGATCTGATCCCACAGAATCGTCTGCAATTCCGCCGCTGTGAATGTTCCAGAACTGACCCAACTCGGCAGCCCGCTGTGCCAAAGAAAAGTGTGTCCGCGCGACGAACCGCCGGTCGCGAGCCCCAAATCGATAATTGCATTTGCCTCCGCAAAGGTCCATATGTCATCCGTCGGCTCGGTATTGGCAAACTTGGTCGCATTGCCCGGAGAGCAGAGGTGAAAGTGCGCACTCATAGCTGCACGGAACTGCGGTGCCTCGGCGAAATCAGCCACACCCAACCCACCCGAACCAAGCCGTAAGGAGGGATACGCCGCTGCAGCGCGACGCAATCCGGTTACGGGTGCGAAGTAACAATCATCAACCCGCATCGACACTCCACTGGGTGGACCTTCGACGAAGACCTTCACATTCGTGAGGCCACTCGTCGCCGGCATTGTCACGTAACCTGAGAGCCACGTCCACGTTGCGCTCGTGGCCGTGCCAGCGGCAATGGCGAAGAAACGCGACCCGCTGTCATCGATCACCTCCATCGTCAGTCTCACAGCCGCAGCAGTCGCGCTGTCCGTCGTAACCCAGCCAGCCCCGTAATACATGCGGCCATCCTCAGTCTTGCCAAAGATCGACTGCTCCAACCCATGCCACGTCGCCGCGCGACTTCCGATCGATGCAGAGCCCGCTCCTGAATGAAAATATGACGTAGGCGTAACGATCGCAGGTCCATGGGCACCCCAGCCAGCGATGCCGTTCTCAAAGCCAGGATTCATTAGTAGATTCTCAATCGCCTCAGTGTTCACTTCGCTGAAAGTGACATCATCGACAAACAAGTCCACGCCCGAGGGCGGTCCATTGAAGTAGAGGTTCAAAACCGTGAGCGGCCCATTCACATTAAATCGAAATACACCACTGAACGATGTCCAAACATCAGGCACCTGCACCGACTTTACCGAGTAAAACTTCCCTCCATAAATATCGGTCTGCTGAACCGACATGCTAACCGTGACTGCTGTGGCACTCGACGTCCGCACCCAACCAGAGGCAACGTAACATTTCCCCGATACTGCGCCACTCGTGAGTAGCGAGTTCCGTAGACCATGATTGGTGCTCGTGCGATTCGTTGAGCGTCCCACTTGCGTGCCCGAGTGAGGCGATGTGGTGAACACTTGTGCAGTCCCACCGGCATACGCTGCCCATCCCGTGATCCCGGACTCGAAGCCTGGATTGCTAACAAGATTAATCGGTGCAGCGACGGCAGCACAGGGCATTACGATCGATCCGAGAATGGACAGAAGAAGCGAAACGCGGGTAGGATTCATGGGATAATGACTTTTAAATGCGCTAAGTGTATCTATAGACCGCCACCCGCATGGTTGCCAGAACTTGCTTTTTATGGGGATGGATCACTAATCGCTCTGGTCACAGAGCGAGGCACAAACGAGGCGCCGCAGTGAGTCTGCATTAGAGAAGAGTGCGGAGACGCGCGTGCGGCGCTTGAGTGCCTAATTCACGCGTTCGATGGCGTTGCTGGTGCGCATTCACCGCTGATGCGGATATCTGCGGTGATCCGGTAGCGCATGGTGGTGCTGATCAGATTGTTCCAGTCAGTGCCAGCATTGCAAACAATGGCACGGCCACTGCCTGGGGTGATACCTGGCCCAACCTGCCCTGTGGCGGAAGTAATGGGCACTGTCCATGTTGCCCCTGCATCCGAAGAGATTTGCAGTGTCACATTGAGCACTGAGGAATCCGAATCCGCCAAATCATACGTGATATCCACCAACTTGGTACCCGCACGCTGCACGCCGACGACGTTCGACACGACAGGGGCAGTTTGTCTCTGTGCAGGGCTAGCAGTGAATGCCAAAAGCAGCATAATGACGCATGCATGGATGGTTGTCATCAGTTTGATATTGGGTGTGGTGACGCTCAAAGGCATAAATAAGAAATTGGAGCTGGCAGAGGCAACCTCGCTGATCGGTCATTGTCGATTAAACCTAGATGCAAGATGGCTGCTGATGTGGCCCCTTAGATTACGAACCAGCTTACAGTGAAATCGCAAATCCAGCACTGTTTTGCCCAATTATTGGTTCTTGATTGGCTTGCTCCGTGCTCAGATTACAAGGGCCATGCTTGATATCCAAATCATAAAATCTGAACTGCGCAGGCTTCTCAAAAAGAGTGGCGCAAGCAGGGACGAAATTAAGGAACGTTTGGCCAGTGTGAGTGGCCAGCAGCCGTTCAGGCCTGCGTTTGTGAATGGCGAGCGAGTGAAAAGACGCTCGGACACCGTGCGATTAAAGACAGATGGCAAGGCTGGAGACTTGAACGGTGCAGGCGGGCGATAGATGGCGGCCGTTGATTTAATTTGGGCATGGCTGATTACGCAGTTCTCGCGGAGCTATCCAAGGGTCTCAGCGGTGGGGACATCCTCAATGTGTGTGTGAATGCGATTCATGCGGGGAGTGTGGATCCGAATCCGGAGCGGTGGAGGCTCACGCAGGAGATGCTGGAGCGGGAGATTGCCAAAGTGAAGAAGGCGAAGGAGGAGCACTCGGGGGAAAAGTGGAATGAGAAGAGGGTGATTGGGTTTCAGCCGAGTTGATCGGCGGAGAAATTGCTTTTGAGGGGGCCGGGTCGAGTTGGCCCTGGGCGTGGAGTGGAGACGGGGTGTGAGGGGGGGCTGGCTCTGGCGTGAAGGAAGCTGGGCATCCGCCGCCGCTACTACGGTGTCGGCTGAGACTTGAGGCGGAAGAAGGCCGCGTTGTCCGGAACGGTGAACTGGAACTCCAGCTTGCCTTGGCCGTTGATGACGGTCGAGGTGCCTGGACCCATCATGGGGAAGGAAGTGAAGCTGCCCGGTAGCAGTGTCGTGCTCTTCTCCACGCCTAGGGTCAGGGTAAAGACGCCCGTCGTCGGGTGCCGATGGATTAGTGGAGTGCCCACGTTCAGATCCTGTACCTGGGAGAGCGTGTAGAGGCTGTAGGTGTTGGGGGAGTTGATCACATCGTTCTGCCCCGCCGTGCGGTTGGTGTTGTAGAGCGTCTGGTTATAAAGGCCGGCCCCCGTGGCGTTGCTCATGAGCGTGCTCACCAGGGCGGGCTGGCTCACCTGCCAGTCATAGCCGAGCGCAGCCATCTGGAATTCCGAGGCATCATTCAGCCCGTCGGCATCCGTGTCATCGGTGAAGGCGAGCGCGGTGCCGGTGAGGTGGATGTCAAAGTGGGATTCGTCCGTGTCATTGCTTAGGATGGATATAGCCGCAGTCTTCACCCCGCTGCTGGTGGGGAGAAATTGCACGGTAAAGGTCGTCGTGCCTGTTGGCGCGTTGATGGGGGAAGACGGCTCGGTAGAGATGGCGAACATCGGCCCATGCGTGCCGCTCAAGGCCACCTTGGGCGTGCCGGTGAGGATCAGATCATTGTAGCCGGTGTTCTTGAGAGTGAAGGTCACGCTCGTCGTGCTGCTGGTCACGGCGATGCCGAAGTCATGACTGCCACCATCGCTTAAGTTTGCGTTGGAGGGCTGCACCTGCACCACCAGTTCCGGGAAAGCATTGAAGACGTAGGCATAGCCTTTGTCATAGGCCACTGTATCATCGTAGGGGCTGCCGATAGCGATGGTGCTGCCATCAACGGCCACCGAGACGCCGAAAATGTCATTCACTCCTGGTGTAGGATTGGGCAACGTGGCTACGGGAGCCGTGGGTGTGCTCCTGAGCAGATCATAAACATAGGCGCTGCCTGCGTCGGCTGCGCCCGTGTCGTCACGAAGAGCCCCTATTACCACCCGTGTGCCTGAGATCGCCACCGACCAGCCGAAGATGTCAGCCGCTTCTGCGCTGGGATTATTGAGCGTGGCCACGGGAACCATGGGCGTGACACCGCTCAGGTCATAAATATAAGCGCTGCCGGCGGCGTAAGCACCCACTACCAACCTAGTACCGGAGATCGCCACCGACCAGCCAAATCGATCATTCGCCGCTGGGGTGGGGTTGCCCAGCGTGGCCACGGGCATTGTGGGCGTGCCGCTGCTCAGGTCATAGACATAGGCGCTACCCGCGTCGCCCGCGCCAGTCTCATCCGAATAGGCTCCCACCACCACCCGCATTCCGGAGATCGCCACCGATCTGCCGAACCTATCACTCGCCGCCGGGCCGGGGTTGTTCAGTGTGACTACAGGCACCGTGGGCGTGCCGCTCAACATATCATAAACATAGGCACTGCCTGTGTCGGTTGCCCCCGTGTCATCATTGAAAGCTCCTACCACCACTCGCTCACCGGAGACCGCCACCGACCAACCAAAGTAGTCTTCCACTCCTGGAGTGGGGTTGCCCAGCGTAGCCACGGGTATTGTCGGCGTTCCACTGCTAAGTTCATACACATAGGCACTGCCTGCGTCGGTCGCCCCTGCTTCATCGCCATAAGCGCCCACGACTACCCGCGTACCGGAGATCGCCACCGATACTCCAAACCAGTCACTTCCTGCTGGGCTCGGATTGTTCAGCGTAATGACGGGTATCGTGGGTGTGCTGCTGCTCAAATCATAGACATAGGCGGTGCCTGCGCCAGTTGCTCCCGTGTCATCCAGGTGAGCACCCACCACCATCAGGTTGCCGGAAACCGCCACCGAGTAGCTAAACTGGTCATTCACTGCTGTTCCAGGATTGTTCAGCGTGACCACTGGCACCGTGGGCGTGCCACTGCTCACGTCATACACAAACGCGCTCCCCGCGTCGGTCGCTCCAGTATCGTCCAGATAGGCCCCGACCACCAGACGCGTGCCGGATATGGTCAGAGAGCCACCAAACTGGTCATTCACCGCCGGAGTTGGGTTGTTTAGCGTGGCCACCGGTAATGCGGGCGTCCCGCTGGTCAGGTCATAAACATAGGCACTACCGGCATCTGACGCACCAGTGTTGTCCAAAGCAGCGGCTATGACCACTCGCGTGCCGTCTACCGCTAAGGCTCTGCCGAACCAGTCGCTAGAGGCAGGGGTTGGGTTATTGAGAGTGACCAATGGGACTGTTGGCGTAGCGCTGCTGACATCATAAACATAGGCGCTGCCAGAGTCTGACGCTCCTGTGTCATTCAAGTAAGCTCCCACCACCACATACAAGCCTGAAATGTCAGCCGCGCGTCCGAACCGATCACCCGCCATGAGTGTGGGGTGATTGAGGGTGATCACAGGCACCGCAGGTGTAGCGCTGTTGAGGGCATAGATATAGGCGCTGCCAGCGTCGGTTGCTCCAGTGTCATCCGCTGGAGACGCCACCAGCACCCGAAAGCCAGAGATGGCCACCGCGAAGCCGAATTCATCATTCACCGCCGGGCTGGGATTGTCGAGCGTGACGACGGGAACTGTGGGTGTGCTGCTGCTGAGATCATAGACATAGGCACTGCCAGCATTGCTTGCTCCCATATTGTCCCCGTTAGCTCCAATCACCAGCCGCATGCCAGAGATCCCTACCGAGATGCCAAACAGGTCAGTTGCCTCTGGTAAAGGATTGTTAAGCGTTGTTACCGGCACGGTGGGGGTGCCCGTGCTCAGGTCATATACATAGACGCTGCCAGCATCGGTCGCGCCCGTGTCATCCCTGGTGGCCCCCACGACTACCCATGTGCCAGAAATCGCTACCGAGTAACCAAACTGGTCATTCGCCTCTGGGGTAGGATTGGTAATCAGACAGAGCAGCTCTCCCGTGGTGGAATGGAACACCTTCACAACCCCGGCGTCCGTCCCGCCGATGTCGTCGGCAGGTGCTCCGACCACCATGTAGATCCCCTCCGTCGCCACGCTGGTGCCGAGCTGTGCGCCCGACTGCAAGGCGGTGGATGGTGGCGGAATGGAATGAAGCAACATATCCGACGGCAAGGCGAGGGCCGGGGGTGCGACAGCAAGCAGGATGAGGGCTAGAAGGCGTATAGTTTTCATATCAGGGGATGCTTGCTGGCACGGGGAAGCCTGAGGGTCAGGCTCTGGAAGATGCCGCGTTTAGGCCGAGGGAGGAAGATGTGAGGAGCTGGGTGGTCGAGCTGTTAGGTTCGGCTGGCTCTGGCATGAAGGAAGCCGGGCATCCGCCGCCGCCACTACGGTGTCGGCTGAGACTTGAGGCGGAAGAAGGCTGCGTTGTCCGGGCTGCTGAAGCGGAACTCCACTTTGCCTTGGCTATTGATGATCGTCTGGGGAGCGGTCATTGGAAGTGGTGTCCAGTTGGTGAGGTTGGTTGATTGATCCACACCGATGGTGAGGGTGAATTCACCTGTGGCTGAATTCCGTTGCAGCAATGGCACGCCCACATTCAGGTTCTGCACTTGGGAAAGCGTGT
>JAPLUL010000077.1:0-24004 GCA_026397635.1 Verrucomicrobiota bacterium
TTGGCACAAAGCCTCCTCCGCGCCGGTCCAGCTTTGCCAGACCTTCGCGCCAGGGAGCAGCAGCTCATGGGTGGGTTTACGAGTCTTTGCCATGAAGGGGAAGTTCACCCCGCCAGATTGCCTGGCCTCCTTGGGTGATCAGGATGAGTTTGCGTTGCAGCGGGCCGAGCGAGCCGACGCTCTCGATGCGACGGATCGGGCCTGCGAATTGAATCCATTGGGTCAGTTGCTCAACGGTCTGGCGGTTAAAAACACCGAGCATTTGTGCCACCTGTGGCACGCTGGCGAGGCGCTGATCATCCTGCGTGCGCAAAGTGCCGTCGCGCCCGGCGCGGAAGGTCAGCAGCGGTTGCACGCGCTCCAGCGGCACATCGCCGAGCAGGGAAATGAGTTCAGCGCTGGCGTCGTTCACGTCCACCATGCCGCTGCCAAAGACCGTAAACCAGTCACGCCAGTCTGGCCGCTGGGTGTTCACGATGTCCATGCCGCGCACATACAGCATCTCCTCGACTTCCTTGAACGGGCGGTTGAACGGCAGCCCGTCGAGACCCGCTTTTTCATACTCGCGCTTTTCAGCGCCGTTGAGGCTGACGTTTTCATCTGCATCCACCCAGTCTATGAGCGCGTCACACAAGGCGGCGGTGAACTCGGGTTTGAAGCCCCAGCGCGTGAATAAGCGGCGCAGCAGCACCTTGTCTCCTGTTTGCAGCAGATGATTGATGTTCAGCCGCGCCTCCTCGGACACCAGCGTGACGTCGTAACCCCCGTCATCGTTGGAGCTAAAATGCAGCAGTGGGTCATCGTGCTGGATGGCTGGATGCCGTGCCACTTCGAGGCCCATCTCGGCATAACGCTTCGCAAAGATGCGCCCGCGCATGGTGCGGGTGTAGTCCGTATCCGCTTGGAGCGCCTTGGCTCCTGTGAACATGACCATGCCCAGCACCGCGATCATCCAGAACACGGCGATGAGCGCGGAACCGGAGCGCCAGCGGCGCGAAAATGATGAATGAATGACGAAACCCGAAAAAGGAACACGGCACTCCTGGCGGGCCTCGCGGCTCGTCCTTCGGACTTCGGTCATTGGAAGTTCATTCGTCATTCTGAATTCGACATGGGTCACTGCGGCGGCGCCGTCACCTGGGAGAGATCATTCGCGATCCAAAACGTGTACTCATGCTCACGCGGATCGGCGGTGAAGGAAAAGCGCAGCTTCATGAACAGCGGTGGCTGCGGGCGCTTGGCGGGGTCCCAGCTCGTGAACCATTTCTTTTTGACCGGCTCGTAGAACTGCCACTGCATCTGCTTGAGGCCTTCGAGAATGGGAAGCTCGGCCAAGGTGTCGAGCTGATCAGGTGAACGGGCTTGGAGCGGTTTTTTCAGGTGCCGAACGACAAGATCAAGATCTTTGGCCCCAGGGTTGCGCACGAGGCCAAATTCGACGGCATCGGCGAGCTTTAGACGGCGATCCCACACGAAGGGCATGTGTCCGCCGAGGATGAAGAGGTTGCCAGAGGAGCCGCGCGAGACTTTTTCTGCCCCGGCAGTGAGCTGGATGCCCGGTGGCATCGTTTCGAGGTAGTCGCGCCACTGATTGACGAAATTCGTGATGCGCGTCTCTGCCACCCGCGCCTCGCTCATGGATTTGCCGAGCTGCATCGTGCCGTTCGCGACGCCATACACGCCACCGAGGATCAGGCCGATGAGGGCCATAGCCAGGACAACTTCGAGCAGCGTGAACGCGGCCTTAGATCGGGCTGTTGGGCGAATACACATAGGTTTCCATGCTGCGTTTCAAGCGCCGCGCGCGCCCGTCAGTGATCCATGCTTCGGCGCGGATGCGAAACATGTGGTCGAGCTCGACCTTGTCCTTGGTAACGAGTTTGACCTTCTCAATCGTGGCGCTGGCGTCGATGCCGTCGGCGGTGGGATTGAAGGTGATGCTGGTGGCTTTGAATTCAGGCTGATGGGCGACTTCGGCGAGCACGGACTCCAACACGCGCAGCACCTGTGCCTCCTGCCGCGCCTGGTTGGAGGTTTTGGCAATGCCATCAATGGCCTGCGTCATGCCCACGGCCACGAGCGAGAACAGCGCGAGCGCGAGGATGATTTCGAGAAGGGCGAAACCAGGAGCGGATGAGGCAGTGCAGGTGTGTTTCATCCTCTGACCTGAATGGATTTGCGTTTGGCGCACGCGGTGAGCGGATCGAAGGCGATCTCGATGACACCTGCGGAGCCGCTGAGGCGCACCTCGATCGGCTCACAGATGCCCGTGGGGCTGAATTCCCACCCTTCGCCGCGTTTCGGAGCGCGGAAGACTTTTTCGCCGACACGGCGCACTTGCAGCATTCCGCTGAATTCTTGATCGACGCTGAACGCGCCCGCTGAAAGCTCAATGCGGACCGTTAGCTGCGTCTTGAGCGCCTGGAGCAGATTCTGCCGTGCGGAAGTCTCGATGACTGCCGCCGCACGACGCAGCTTGTCCTCATCCCGCACCCCCGAGATGCTCATGACGGCGATGCCGATGACGAGAATCAAAAGCGACATGGCGACGATGATTTCCAAGAGCGTAAAGCCCGCAGCGCGGGAATGACGAATGCCACGCTGAGCGAACAGCGTGACTGGCGTGTGATTCGTGATGGCTCTGAAATTCGTCATTCCGCCGAAGCCCTTCAAATGTCCCAGCTGCCAATATCATCCGCATTATCCGGCACCCCGTCCGGACCTGCGGAATAGACATCAAAGCCGCCTTTGTCTTTCGTGCCGGGACGACGGTAATGATAAGGATTGCCCCAGGGATCAATGGGCAGCTTCTTGAGCTTGGCGGACCAGCTTTGCGGAGCTGGGCGGCCACTGGGCTTTTCCACAAGAGCAGACAAGCCCTGCTGCGTGGTGGGCAGGAACATGTTGTCCACCTCGTAAGCACGGAGCGCGGAGATGATCCCGCTGATATGGCCTTTAGAGGTGGTTTTTTTGCCGCCTTCAAGCACACCGCCGAAATTGACGACGGCCGCGCCGACCAGTAGCGCGACGATGGCGAGCACGAGGATCATTTCGACGAGGGTGAAGCCAGCGGTCGAGTGGCGTGGTTGGATTTGAGTGTGTTTCATGGTGATTGGCTACTTGTTGATGCTGGAGATGGTTTGGAAGATGGTGGTCATCATGAGGTAGGCCATAAGACCGACCATGGCGGCCATGAGGCAGACGATGAGGGGCTGGATGAGCGCCGCGAGGGTCTCGATCTTTTTGGTCAACTCGCGATCAAAGCGCTCGGCGGCACGTTCAAGTGCTGCGGGCATGTCACCGGTCTGCTCGCCCACGTTCACCATGTCGATGAGCAGCGGCGGGAACTGGCCGCTGCGGTCGAGCGAGCGGGAGAGGGCCACCCCTTCGCCGACGTTGCGCATGACGCTCTCGAACTCCTGGCGCAGGAACGGATTGTCGATGGCCTGTTGCGTGAGCTGCATGGCCTGCACCATGGTAAGGCCGTTGCCGAGCAGGTTGGCCATCGTCTCGAGAAACTGGACGTAAAAGCGGGCGCGGAAGATGTTGCCGAACAACGGGAGACGCAGTTTGAAGCGCGACCACGGCACCGCCGACTCTGGGCGTGCGATCCAAGATCTGCCAAGGATGAACACGGCGATGCCGCCGATGAGAATCATCCACCACGTTGCCTTGAAGGTGTCGCTGACCTTCAGAATGATCTGCGCGGCGAATGGCAGCGAGCCACCGGTCGAATCGAGCATCTCCGTGAGCTTTGGAATGAGATAAACGACGAACAGCATCGTGACTGCCACGGCGGCGACGATCAGGAAGGCGGGATAAAGCAGCGCGGAGAGCACCTTGCTGCGTAAGGCCTGCAAAGAACGCATGTACTGTGCCTGGCGCTTCAAGATGGTGCTCAGGGAGCCGCTGGCCTCGCCAGCAGAAACCAGGGCGCAGAACAAATTGCCAAAGCTCGGACTGGTGGCGGCGACGGCTTTGGAAAAAGCCATGCCATCTCGCACTTTGCCACGCAGCACGGTGGCCAGCGTTTTGATGCCGGAGAGTTCACGACGGCGCTCCATGGTGGCGAGCGCGGGTTCGAGCTGAATGCCCGCGCCGACGAGATCGGCGAGTTCTTCGATGAATAGCACGACCTGTGGCAGCTTGAGCTTGATGGGGCCGTTGATCGTTTCGGCGGCTGAAGCAGTCGCCTTGCCCTTCGCGAAAGTCTTGGTGGTTGTTTTCGACTCACTTGCGGCCTCCAGCTTGATGGGCTGGATTTTTCTTTTCCCCAGCAACGCAAAGGCCTCGTTGCGATCCGACGCGGCGAGTTCGCCGGTGATGAGACCGGTGGGGCCTTGGGCGCTGTAGTTGAAGAGTGGCATGAGAAGAATGACGAAAGCTTAGGTGGCTAGGTGTGTGGGAGCGGCGATGGTGGTGGTTTGTGGGTTGTGCTGGCGGTCGGAGGCCGCGGTGACGCTGAGTACTTCCTCAATGGTGGTCTCTCCGCTGAGCACTTTTTGAAAGCCATAGCCACGCATGGGGATGTAGCCGTCTTTGAGCGCCTGCTTGTGAAACTCGGCGGGATGCGCGCGGCTGTTGATGAGGTGCTGCAAGGCGTGCGTGACGAGGCAAACCTCGTAAATGGAAAGGCGGCCCTGAAAGCCGCTGCCACGGCAGGCATCGCAGCCGACCGCCCGCATGATCTGCCCGCGCACATGCGTGGGAAAGCCGATGGACTTCAAATAACTCTCTTCAACCTGCATCGGCGTTTTGCACAACGGGCAGAGTTTTCTCACCAGGCGCTGCGCGAAGAAGGCGCGCACGGCGCTGGAGACGAGGAAGGGCTCCACTCCCATGTCGATGAGTCGCGTGATGCCGCCGATGGCATCGTTCGTATGCAGGGTGCTGAAAACCAAGTGACCAGTCAAAGCGGCGCGCACCGCGATCTCGGTGGTCTCCAGGTCGCGCATTTCCCCGATCATGACGACGTTCGGATCGCCACGCAGGATGCTGCGCAGGCCGGCACCAAAAGTGAGGCCGATCTCCGGCTTCACGGCGATCTGCACGATGCCGGGCATCTTGTATTCCACCGGATCTTCGATGGTGACGATGCGGCGGTGCGTTTGATTGAGCTCGGTGAGGAAGGCGTAGAGCGTGGTCGATTTGCCGCTGCCGGTGGGACCAGTGATGAGGATGATGCCGTTGGGCAGTTTCAGCAACTCATCGACGACGGGGCGGATGTGGTCGGTGAGACCGAGGCGGTTCACCGTGACTTGCTGCTGCGCAAGAAGACGCAGACTGATGCTCTCACCTTCGACACTCGGAATCGTGGCGACACGCACGTCGATGGCGAGTCCGTCGAGTTCCAAATTGATACGACCGTCCTGAGGCAGACGTTTTTCGGCGATGTCGAGCCGTGCCATGATCTTGAGGCGTGCGATCACGGAGGCTTGCAGCGATTTGATGTTCTCCGGCACCGGCAGTTCTTCGAGACGCCCGTCGATGCGGTAACGAATGCGCAGGCGATCCTGCTGAGGTTCGACGTGAATGTCCGTGGCGCGTTGTTCGAGACCACGCCGGATGATTTGATTGACGAAGCGCACGACCGAGGCTTCCTCATCCTCGGGTTCGTCGAGCACGGTGACTTCATCCCGCAAATCCTCCGCGCCCCAGTCGGCCCGGCCGCGCAAAATCTTCTCAAACGTGTCTGCACCAAGGCCGTAGAGCTTTTGCAGGCCTTCGACGATGCGGGTGCGCGGTCCCACATGCCAGATGACCGGCATCGTGAGGCTGGCGGCCACACGCTGATGCGCCACGAGGCTCAGGGGATCAAACGTCGCGATGTGCAGCGTCCGCACGGGTTCGCCGGAAGTTGCTGCAGGGCCATTCTCTTTGATTTCCTCGGTGTAAATCGGCAGCAGGCGATGCCGCAGCGCGATTTCCGCTGGAAGCATGCGCCGCATGCCCTGCTCCGTCGGTGAATCTTCCTCCTTCGGCTCCCACCACGGCAGGTTCAGTGTTTTCGACAATGCCATCAGGAAATCCCGCTCCCTAACGCCCTCACAATCCAAGACGGCATCCACAAACGACGTCTGATTGAAGCAAGCATCCTCAATCGCCTGCCGGACGGCGGGCGACTCGGCACAACCGGCGGTTGTGAGGATTTGGTCGATGAGTGGAAGCATGATGGCAAAATGGCTCCGATTGGGCCTGATAATGCCGTAAAATTATGGAAAATAATACAAAACGCAATTTTTTAATACCTCCAAACCATCTGGATGGCTGAAGGGTCTGCGGGTCGAATCCGGCATTTCCGGCGCCTTCGGCCCCCTTCACTCGCAGCACTTGGCCTCGTTGATCCGGGCGATCATGGCGTCTAACGAGCCGTTCTTGATCGCGATCACACCCTTCGGGTCGATCAGGTAGAGCGTGGGGAAGTTGCGCAGGTTGTAGAGGGAGGTGTTCGGACCGCTGGTGGTGTTGTCGAGCACGTTGCGGAAGGCGACTTGGTAGTCAGCGAACGCTTGTTTGGCCTCAGACTCGATGTCGGTGTTTACCCCAAGTACGACGGCGTTTTTGTCCTTCAACTGCGCCGCCGCCTGATTCATGCGCGGCAGGAGGCCGTGGCAGGCATGGCACCAGCCGCCCCAGAAGATCACGATGACGTGTTTGCCGCGATAATCGCTGAGCTTGAGACTGACGCCGTCGGCGTCCTTGCCTTCGATCTCGGGGGCTCCGCAGCCGACTTGCAGATTGGTGATCTCAAACAGCATCTTCGCGGTGAAATCAGAGAGCTTGAAGCCCTCGATCGTGACATCGGCGTATTCAGCGTTGAGCTGCTGAAAGCAATCGAGCGCCTTGTTTTTCGAAGCCTCGCCGGAAACGCGGTCGGCGGAGGCGTCGAAGTTTTTGAAGTGGATCGCGCCCAATGCGTAGAGCGCGGCGGCTTTCTCCTCACGGTGGGTGTTTTTCTGGATCACCGCTTTCAGCACAGGCTCGGCGGGCAGGCCGTGGTATTCGAGCTGTTTCACCGCCTGGGCGATGCCTTGGCGATCCGCGAAGGTCGTGCCGAGCATCTTCAGCGCCTCCTGGCCCTCGGGAAAATTGGCCGCGCCCGTCACCAGCCACGAAACGGCCCTCACCACGTCTGGGTGGTCGAGATTCGCCTCCACGAGCTGCATCATCTTCGTGGCGGCAGGCCCGGCGCTCGGAATGCTCATGCGATGCTTGTTTTTCTCTTCCTCAGTGGTCGCGGCGATGATCTTTTGCGTATTCGCGCGCACTGAGTTTTCATACTCGTCGATGATGGTGCGGACCTCGGTGCTAAGCGGCGAGGCCGCACCCTGGGCCAGCAGCGAAACAACGGCCAGCAGCAACAAAATGAGTTGTTTCATGTGGATTGAAGACGTGAACGAAAGGCCTGGGCATGGAGCGCCGCAACCAAGCATAACAGCAAGCTCCCAGGCTCCGGCACGGCCATGAAGGAGGAATAGACGTTGTCGTAGAAAGTCTCCGGTGCGCCGTCGTTTTCCACAGGCGCGTCGAGCGTGAAGGTCTGCGCCACCAGATCGGCGGCGCTGGGAAAGCGATTCGTGAGTTTCAGCCAGAATTGCTGCTCCGCAGTGGGGTCAGTCGCCCAGCCCGTTGCCTGCCCTGCGATGAGCTGCAAGGCACACGCCGAATGCAGACGTGGGCGCGTCCGAAGCGAGGACGTGCGGCCGACAGACGAAGAAAAGGCGGCGTGAAGCATCAAAACCTAATCTATGGTAATTATAAGGATCCGCAAACCCTGATTCGTCATCCTGGCCTTGCGCAACAATAACTTTGCACCACAAAGTTTCCCTTGCGCGGATCACTTTGTCCGCCAAAGTGATCGCCATGAGCACGACCGAAGCCGCGTTGGAAAATCTCCGCATCATCCGCTCCTTGATGGAAAAGGCGCACATTTACCGGGCCATTTCCGCTCCCGCCGCACTCACCGGCGGCCTGCTGGCGCTCGCCGCCTCCGCCTGGCCGGTGCAGCATGCTTTGGCGACGCAGGGTGCCAGTTTGATGTCCCCTGGGGCTTTTCTCGACCTCTGGATCGCCATTCTGCTCGTCGCCTCGTCCCTGAACGTCCTGCTGCTCGCCATTGAGGCGAAACGGCGCGGGCAGCCCTTCGTCTCTGAAGGCATGCGCATGGCGCTGCGGGCCTTTGCGCCACCGATGCTCGTCGGCGGCTGTGTCGGTATCGGTTTGATCGTCTTCCTGCACAATCTGACGCTTGCCGCGCTGATCTGGGTGCTGTGCTACGGCCTCGCGCTGCTGTCGACCTCGGGTTTCTCCCCGCGCTCACTCGTGCGGCTCGGCTGGACCTTTGTGATCGCGGGACTGGCACTGTTCTTCGCTTGGGCTGCCAACGGCGATGTGCGCCTCCTTTCCAGCGATGAAGCACCCGCCTCGCTCATCATGGGCCTCACCTTCGGCCTGCTGCATGTCATTTACGCCCTCGCTGTCTTCCTCACCAAGAAACCTGCGGAGGTGCAGCCGAAATGATCGACTTCGACCAAATCGACAAGCTCATCCACGAAAAGGGCCGCCTCTCCATCATGACGCTGCTCTCCACCCGGGGCGAATGGGCCTTCCAGGATCTCAAAACCGAACTCGGCATGAGTGATGGCAACCTTATCTCCCATCTCCGCACCCTTGGCACCGCCGGCTACATCAAGGAAACCCGCGACGACTCCGGCACCCGCCCCCGCACCAGCTATGAACTCACCGCCGCCGGTCGCAAAGCCTTCAAAGACTACGTCGAGGTGCTTGGCGAGATCGTCAAAGCCGCGCAGCAGACCTGATTCCCCTTCTTTTTACTCATTCACTTTGCACCACAAAGCCCACAACACCATGAACATCATCCTCGCTCAACATCACGGCATGTGCTTCGGCGTCCGCGACGCCCTGCGCGCCACCCACACCGCCGCCCAACGCGCCCCGCTGACTATCCTCGGCCAGCTCGTCCACAATCCGCTCGTTGATCGCCATCTCGCCGCTGTCGGCGCTCAGCGTGGCGATCTCGCCGACCTCCAGTCCTCCACGACACACCAAGTCGCCATCACCGCCCACGGGGCCTCCGACAAAAATCGCCAGGCATGGCAAAACGCCGGTCACACCGTCATCGACACCACTTGCCCTCTCGTTAAAAAAGCGCATCACGCCCTCGCCACGCTCGTCAGCGATGGTTACCAGCCCGTCGTCATCGGTCAAAGCCAGCACGTTGAAGTTCGCGGTCTCGTCGGCGACTTTCCTCAAGCCGTCGTCGTGCTTAAGGAGGCCGACCTCACGCAAATCCCTCCGCATCGGAAGCTCGGCATCGTCTCACAGACCACGCAGCCCGTCGAAAACACGCTGCGGCTGGTTGAGGCCATCAAACGTCTTCATCGCGGCTCGGAGGTGCGATTCATCGACACGATCTGCCATCCCACCAAGCAACGCCAGACCGCCATGGACGACCTGATTCGCAATTGCGACCACATCATCGTCATTGGCGGCCGAAACAGCAACAACACGCGCCAACTCGCCCAAAAAGCCCTCTCCCGTGGCCTGCGCACACTGCAAATTGAGCGCCCCGAAGAACTCGATCCCGCATGGTTCCGCGACGCCCGCAACGTCGGCGTCACCGCCGGCACTTCCACGCTCGATGAAACGGTCGATGCCGTCATGCAGCGCCTGCGCCAGATCGCCGCCGAACTGCGCACCACCCCCGTCCACGAATTCCTGCGCAACATGCTCCAGGCCGCCTGAACAGTCGAAAACAGAGAACGGCGAACCAAGGGCATTTGGCCAAGTCAAGTGCTTGGCAGGAAAGCCTCCCGCCTGGTAACGAGTTCTCAAAATCGCCCCTTCCTGCGGATGGGGCCGAAAACCTCGTTCGTGATGAACTCCGCCGCCTGAAGATCTGCGGCGATTGCGCAGTGAAGGATGTCGAGCGAGCGACAACCATTCGACGGCGTGTGAGACATCGAATGCTGCACCGCAGAGCGGTTCTCACGGGGCAAAAAATACGATCGATGAGCCGCCTCGCAATCTGCCATTTCCATCGCGCCGGTAGCCGTCTATGAATGCCACCATGCGCCTCCTCGCCGTCCGACTCCAAAACTTGAACTCGCTCAGCGGGGAGCATGTCGTGCGGTTTGATGAGGTGCCGTTGAGTGCGGCGGGGGTGTTTTTGATCACGGGGCCGACGGGGGCGGGGAAATCAACGTTGCTGGATGCGATGACGCTGGCGCTGTATGGCCGCGCAGCGCGGTATGGGAATGAGAAGGCGGATGAGATGATGAGCCGACACACGATGGAGTGTTTTGCGGAGGTGGATTTCGAAACGGGTGGGCGTCGGCTGCGGGCGACGTGGCGGCTGGGGAGGACGAAGACGGGCAATTTGAAGCCGGTTCACCGCACGCTGGCGGATGCCACGACGGGCGATATCCTGGCGGACAAAGGTCGCGAGATGGACCCGATGATCGAATCGCTCACGGGACTGGACGCGCAGCGCTTCCTGCGGTCCGTGCTGCTGGCGCAGGGGCAGTTCGCGGCGTTTTTGAAGGCGAAGCCGAACGAGCGGGCGGAGCTGCTCGAGAAGATCACGGGCACGGAGATCTACACGGAGCTGTCGAAGCTGGCCTTTGAGACTTACAAAGCGAAGGACGAGCAGGTGCAGCGGCTCAAAGCGGCGCTCGGTGCGGTGTCGGTGCTCGATGACGAGGCGCGGCAGCGATTGGAGACCTCGTTTGCCGAGGCGCAGACCAGCGCCGTGCGTTTGCAGAGCGAAAGCCAAGCCGCGACGCAGCAACTCCATGCGCAACGCGAGCACGCGACGATCGTGGCGGAGATCACAAAGCTCGTTGAAGGCGTGAAGCAGCTCCAAAGCGGGCAAATCACGGCGGTGGCGGAGGTTTCGAAGGCGAGAGGCATCGCGGAAGAGGCGAAGATACTGCGCACGAAGCGTGAGCCGGTGTGGGAGCAGGCGGCGGGTCTCGCTGCGCAGAGTGAGCAGCTCGAAAAGCAGCTCGCGGAGAGTCGCGCCACCTATCAAACTTGGGCGAAGGAGCAGAAGGAGTCGGCGACGAAGCGTGAAGCGGCGGAGAAGGCGCTGGCGGCCCATCAAGAGGCTGCGCAGGCGCTGGAAGCGTGGTTGAAGCAGCACGCCGCCGATGCCGAGCTGGGTGAGCAATTACCGAAACTCCGCGTGGCGGTGCGTGAGTGGCGTGTGGCGCATGAAAAGCTAGCGGAGGGCCGCAAACGTCATGCGGAGCTCGAAACGCTGAAAAAGCGACTCAACGACTCGGAAGCTCAAATGGCCGTTTGGACGAAAAAAGCCGCTGAAGGTCTCGCGAAGGCTGAGAAGGATCGTAATGAGCAAAAACAGCACGCGGAGAAGATTGAGGTGCAGCGTGAGATCGTGCGGAAGTCCGAGCTGATGGCCGGTTTTGATGACCATCGGCATGACTTGAGGGATGGAGAGCCTTGTCTGCTCTGTGGCGCTACGGAGCATCCTTTTGCGAGTGCCGAGACGAGCTTTGAATCGCAACTGCAAGCTGCGCGGAAGCTGCTGGTGGGCTTGGAGAAGCAGCACGAGCAGGCGCAGCGGGCGCTGTCTGGGCTGGAGCGAGATTTGGCGAAGATAGACGCGGAACTGAGTGTGGAGAAGAAGCGGGCGGAGGAGTGGCGGAAGGCGCTGGGTGAGATCGAGGTGCCAGATGTTGGGGCGTTGGAGAGTTGCCTTGTTGCTGCGCAACAAGGTCTGGCTCCAGTTGCGCAGCAACTGGGCAACTTTGCTTCGACACGCGATGTCGAAAATGCACTCGATGCGCTGGAGAAACGCTCAATCACCTTCATAAAAAAGCAGCAGGAGGCAGCGCAGCAGCGCAGTGAGCGGCAGAAGCTCGAAAGCGAGATCCAGCTCGCGAAGGCGGATGAGGCAGCGAAGACGAAGAGGCTCGATGAATTGAAGGCCGAGGGGGGGGCGCTGCGCACGAAGGCGGATACGTTGAAGGTGCAGTTGAGCGACCTGCTCGGCTGCAAGTCGCTCAGCGAGGATCGTCAGCAGCATGAAGCGAAGGTTTTAACCGCCGAGAAGACGCTGCGCGAGTCCGAGACCAAGCTGAACACGCTGCAAACGCAGATCGCGGCGACGAAGGCGAAGCTGGAGCAGCTTGAAGTTCGCCGGGTGCCGTTTGCAGGACAGTCGGTGCTCAGCGTGGAGGCTTTGAGCGAGCTGGAGACGAAGACGAAGCGCTTGAACGATGACTTTGCCACGAAACGCACCGAGGTGGGCTCGCTGGAGCAGCAGGTCAAAAACGACGACGATGCGCGGAAGCGTCGTGACGCGGGTGGTGCGGAGTTGCAGGCCGCCGAGGTCGAATCATTGCGTTGGGGCAGGCTGAAGGAGCTGATCGGCTCGGCGGATGGCGCGAAGTTTTCGCGCTTTGCGCAGTCACTCACGCTACGGCAGCTCATCGGGCTGGCGAACGAGCATCTCAAACTGCTGGCGGAACGCTATCGCCTGATGGCGGCGGAAGGCGATGAGCTGGATCTGCGGATCGTCGATTTGTATCAAGCCAATGTGGATCGGCCGATGGAGAGCTTGTCAGGTGGCGAAAGCTTCCTGGCGAGCCTGGCGCTGGCTTTGGGCCTGAGCGAGCTGGCGAGTCGGCATCATCCGATCGACTCGCTCTTTATTGATGAAGGTTTTGGAACGCTGGATTCAGAGACGCTGGAGGTGGCGCTGAGTGCGTTGGAGAATCTGCGAGCTGGCGGGAAGACCATCGGGCTGATCTCGCACGTGGATTTGCTCAAGGAGCGGCTGACGACGCAGGTGCGGGTGGTGCGCGGAGCCGGAGGGACGAGCCGGATCGAGGTGGTGGCGTAGAACGAGTTTTCCAACTCGTTCTGCCGAATGAAAACGATTTGAAAGACTCGTTTTACGGGAAGGCTAGCGCGGTGAGTTCGCGGTAGTAGGCGGAGGATTGCATGAGCTCGGCGTGGGGGCCTTTAGAATGCATGCGGCCTTGATGGAGGACGTGGATGACGTCGGCCTCAATGATGGTGCTGAGGCGGTGGGCGATGACGATGGAGGTGCGGTTGGCGCGGAGTTTGGTGAGCGCGGCTTGAATGAGGTGCTCGGATTTTACATCGACAGCAGAGGTGGCTTCATCAAGGAGCAGGATGGGAGCGTTTTTGAGGAAGGCGCGGGCGAGGGCGAGGCGCTGGCGCTCGCCGCCGCTCAGGAGGACGCCACGCTCACCGACTTCGGCGTCGAGGCCTTCGGGGATGCGGCGGATGAAGTCTTCGGCGCAGGCATCGCGCAAGGCGGACAAGAGTTCGTGATCGGTAGCGTCGGGTTTGCCAAGGAGGAGGTTGTCACGCACGGTTCCGGCGAAGAGAAAGGCTTCCTGAGTGACATAAGCGAGGGACTGGCGAAGGGAGCGCTTGTTGATGTCGCTCAGCGGGATGCCATCAATCGTGATGATGCCGCTTTGAGGATCGTAGAACCGGGTAAGGAGCTGGAAGAGCGTGCTTTTGCCCGAACCGGTGGCTCCGACGATGGCGATGGTTTGATGCCGACCGGCGCGGAGTGAAACGTCATGCAGCACAGGCTGGTCGGCACGGTAGGCGAAGGTGACGGAGCGGAATTCGACCTCGCCACGGATGTTTTGCAGTGTTTGGCCTGAATCGAGGTCTTCCTCGGTCTCTTCATCGAGGATGGTGAAGACTCGTTTGGCGGCAGCGAGGCCGTTGAGGAGCGTTTGGTTGACGCCGTGGAGGCGGGCGATGGGTTCGTAGAGAAAACCGACGAGTAGGATGAACTGCATCAACTGGCCGGGCGTCATGCTGCCGCGCACGCACCACCAGGAACCGGCCATGAGCAGCAGCACGAGGCCGAGATTGCCCAGCAGTGTCATCGACGGTGCGTAGAACGCCCACGCGGCCATGAGGCGGGTTTGTTTGTCTTTGAGGCGATGGCTGGCGGCGAGGAATTTCCACTGCCGCATGTCCTCGGCGGTGTAGCTCTTGATTTGCCGGATGCCGGTGAGGGTGTCGTGCAGCGTGGCATTGAGGGCGCTCGTTGCTTCACGGGCGGCGGTGGCGCGTGGGGAGACCCAGCGGGAATAGATCCAGCCGCCGGCGGCGATGAGCGGCGTGGGGGCGAGAACGATCAGCGCGAGCTTGGTGTCGGCCGCCAGCATGACGACGGCGGTGATGAGGATTTGCAGCAGAGCCGTGAGGCCCTGCTCGATGCCTTCAAGGATGATGCGCTGTGTGGCGGGCACGTCGTCGGCGAGCTTGGTGAGGATGTCGCCAGTGCTTTGATGATCGAACCAGCGCAGCGGCAGCAGCTCGATTTTGCGATGAAGCTGGCTACGCAAATCGGTGATCATGCGCTGTTCGAAGGCGCAGTTCACGCGGGTGCGGAAGTAGTAGAGTCCTTCGCGCACGGTGAAGGCGAGGATGGCGAGGCCGCCTGCCTGCCAGATGAGATCCGTGCGCTTCTGCGGAATGATTTCATCCATGAACCAGCGCACGACGCCGGGGAAGACGAAGATCAGGCTGGTTCCGGCGACGGCGAGGGCGAACTGCAGCGCGGCGATGCGCCAGTGGCCACGTGCGAAGGTGAGCAGGCGACGCAGGGCGTAGCGGTTCGTCATTGGCTCGGGCTTGGCGTCCATGGGAGTGACCTAGACGCGCAAGCGCGGGTTTCGATTCAACCAACCAGGTGAACCTGCGGCATCGGAACGACGAACTTGCCGCCGCGGGCGAGGAAATCCTGCTCGCGCTTCAAGAATTCGGGCATGAAGTGCCAGGGGAGCACGAGATAGTAGTCGGGCTTGGCGGCGCGGGATTCATCCTCGGAGATGATTTTGATGTGCGTGCCGATGGTGTAGCTGCCCCATTTGATGGGGTTGCGGTCAGCGATGAAGGGGACGAGATCGGGCGTGACGTTGCAGAACTGCAAGGTGGTGCTGCCCTTGGTGGAGGCACCGTAGCCGTGGACGACTTTGCCTTCGGCCTTGGCCTTCTGGAGGAAGGCGGTGAGGTCGGTGCGGATGCGCTCAATGTTGTCGCGGAAGACGGCGTAAGGGGCATCGGAGTCGATCGCCATTTCGAACTCGCGGATGCGGAGTTCTTGAACGCGGGCGGCGGCTTCAGCGGAAGGCTTGACCTGGCCGGCATTGGCCACCACGAGGCGGAAGCTGCCGCCGTTTACGTCATTGAGGTGCACGTCGATGACTTCGAGGCCATGGTCGCCAAAGAGTCGCTCCAGCACGGCGAGGGAGTAGTATTCCAAGTGCTCGTGGCAGATGGTGTCGAAGCTGTTGATGTCGAGCATCGCGGGCAGGTAAGACTGCTCGAGAATCCAGATGCCGTCGGTGGCGAGCACGTCGGCGATGTCTTGCACGAAGGCGTGCGGGTTCTCCAGATCGTAGAACATGGAGATGCTGGTGACGACGCGGGCCCTCTCCGTGGCATGGACGCTCTTGAAGGCGCGGGCGGTGAAGAAGTCGTTCACGACTTCAAAGCCTTTGGCGCGGGCTTTGAGCGCGACATCAGAGGGGTCGATGCCGATGTGGCGAAGGCCCTGTGTTTGGTAGCTGGAGAGAAGCGTGCCGTCGTTGCAGCCGATGTCGAGCACGATGTCCTTGGCCTTGAGCTTGACGGTTTCCTCAATGAGCTGGGTGATGCCTGTGAGGTTGTCGATCATGGACTGATTGATGCCCGACTCGTAGTAGTAACGATGGTAAAGCACCTTCGGCGGCACAGAATGGCGCATCTGGACGAGGCCGCAGGCGTTTTCATCGACGGAGGGGTCGCAGCGCACGAGGTCGAGTGGGACTTTGCGCTTGATGAGGGCGCTGCCGTCCTCGCTGGCAAGGACGCCGCCGATGAACTGGTCGCCGAGGCTGACGACGGGGGTGAGGCTGCGCGAACCGCAGATGCGGCAGGTGTTGCGGGTGATGAGGACAGGTCGGAAGGCTTGAATTGCCATCTGGTCACTTGGCATTGATGCGCTGGCGTGTCCAGCCAGAGTTCATCGCACGGCGATCAGGTGCGGGCGGTGGCGCGGTTGTCGAGGAACCATTGATAGGTTTGCGCCACGCCGGTGCGGAAATCGGTTTGAGCCTGCCAGCCGAGCTTTTCCAGGCGGCTGACATCGAGCAGGCGGCGTGGATTGCCGTCCGGCTGGGTGGTGTCCCAGCGGATTTCGCCGGTGTAGCCGGTGATGCCACGGATGATTTCCGCCGCCTCACGAATGCTGATCTCCTGCCCCGTGCCGATGTTGACGATGTCGCTGCCGCTGTAGTTTTCGAGCAGGAAGGCGCAGGCGGTAGCAAGGTCATCAACGAAGAGGAACTCACGTGTGGGAGTGCCGCTGCCCCAGAGTGTGACGCTCGGCGTGTGATGCAGCTTGGCCTCGTGAAAACGGCGGATGAGTGAGGGCAGGACGTGCGAATGCTCGGGATCGAAGTTGTCGAAGGAGCCGTACAGATTTGCAGGCATGCCGCAGATGAAATCGCGGCCATGCTGATGGCGGTAGCCTTGGCAGAGCTTGATGCCGGCGATCTTAGCGACGCCATACGGCTCATTGGTGCTTTCCATCGGCCCAGTGAGCAGACTGTCCTCGCGAATGGGCATCTCGGCGTTCTTTGGATAAATGCAGGTGCTGCCGAGGAAGAGCAGCTTTTTCACATCGAAACGATGCGCGGCGGAAAGTACGGCATTTTGGATTTGGAGGTTGTCGAGCAGGAAATCGACGGGCTGCGTGTAGCTGGCCTTGATGCCGCCAACCTTCGCGGCGGCGAGAATCACATAATCGGGCCGCTCAGATGCGAAGAAGGCGTCGGTGGCATGCGGATCACGCAGATCGAGCTCGGCCTTGGTGCGGGTGATGACCTGCCATTGCGGCTGCGTGGCGTAGTGACGCAGCAGGGCGCGACCGACGAGACCGTTGTGACCAGTGATGAACAATTTACCTTCTTTGGGAACCATGCTGCTCGTTTAGCGGGCAGCTTTGCCAGTGTCCAGCAGAGCTTCTTTTTGCTTCCAGCTTTGCTGGAGAAGAAGTGGCGACCCCTACGAGAATCGAACTCGTGTCGCATCCGTGAAAGGGATGTGTCCTAACCGCTAGACGAAGGGGTCGTTTGAGCGGGTGTGGATAGTGCGTTCAAAGCGTGATTGCGCAAGGGAAAATTCAGCGAGTGTGAAAATCATGTGCAGAGCCGCATTCATGGTGCTGCGCATCATGCGAAATCGAGGGAATGCATGGTTGCGTTGGCTGGGTGGCCACTGACCCTTAAATAACCCAGGAAAAACCTTGAACTGGTCCGTGTTGATATTTAGGTTCTCCAAATTAATAAATTGATCTGATTGAGAACTTATGAGCAAAACTAGATTTTTTTAGAATCATTTGCAATGGTTTCGGTTTCTCCTGCCAGCACTAACGATGAGTTTCTCGTTTCGAAATCTGTTTCAGCGTCATGCCGCTTCTGCGGCTAGCAGCCATCCTGCGGTATCGGCTTCACTGACCGCTCATTCAGGTTTGGCAGGTGCGAAATTACCCGGTCATTCCATGCAAGCTACTTTACCTGCCGCGCCCATTAATTCGCAGTTTCAGACCAGCGGCAGTCCTCTGTTCAAGACTAGGGGCAATGAGCCCGCATTGTCTCCTCCGATCAATGCCAGCCAAGGGATGTCTCCGTTCAGCATTAGTGGGGCCACTGCCACCAACATGCCGCTGACGGTTGGTGACGTGATCGGACATTTGCCCCCCGAAGTGATTCGTGCCGGGGCTTTGCCTGCCGAGCAACCGCTGGCGTTGCCGGCTGCGCTGCTTGAAAATGCGCTGCGCAGCGGCGAGGCGGCGCTGCCGGTGTTTGAGCTTTATCGTGTGTGTCCGGCGCTGTTTCTGACACCGATTTCTCCGCAGGATCCACGCATGGTGCCGCTGCCTGCGGCCAAACTGCCCGGATTGATCGCCCAAGCCAGGGAAGGGCAGGGAAATCAGCCATCTCCATTCTCCCAAGCACAGCCAGCGTCTCCGTTCGCGGCGATTCCGCCAGCCCAACCCTCGCCATTTTCGATGACGCCTGCTGCCGAGGCGGCTTCAGCATCACCTTTCCAAGCGGCAGCGCGACCTTCGTTTGCGAGCCATGCAGCAGCGCCACAGCCTTCATTTGCCAGTCCTTTTGCGATGAGTCAGGCAGCGCCCGCTCCGGAGCTAACAGCGCGTCCTGCAGCCAGCCCCTTTTCGTTCGAAGCTGGCGGTTCGCCGTTTGGCGTGCCGACTCCGGCAGCATTCCCGCCTTCTCACCCAGCGCCAAGCCCTGCATTTGGCGCTGCTGCCGAGCAACCGCCAACCTCGATCACCGGCCTGTTCAGACCAAAGTCGCAGGAGCCGTCCGTGGCTTCTGCGCCGAGCCCGTTTGGCGCGCCCTTTACCCCAGCTGTTTCAGATGCTGCGCCCGCTGCTGAACCGCTGAATTCCGCCCAACAAATGCTTTCCTCGTCATCTGGCATGGCAAAACTGGGTTTTGCCGCATCGCTCAGCGGCTACAGCCTAGAGGAACTGGGCTTCAATCCCGCCATGGTGCCGCCTTGGGTCACTACCAGCCTGCCTGCCAGCACTTTGAGTGCCCAACTGTCCTTGGGGCAGTTCATGGTAGAGCTCGGGGCGCTTGTGGATGGGCTGTCTGATGTCGGATTCCGCAACTCGCTCTCTTGCGCCAAACGCGAGGCGCGGATCCGTCTGCCGCAGAACGAGGTCTTTCACGCGCTCACCGCCGCCACAGGTTCAGCACAAGCTTGGGGTGGAGGAGTCGCCGCCGCACCGCTGCAGCAGGCACCTGCCGAGAATTCCTTTTTCGTCCAGCCGGGCGCTGCAACCGGGCAGTCGAGCCAATGGGAAGCGACGCCGCAGTCATGGTTGACGCCTCAGATTGCGGCTTCTCAGCCTAGTCCGGTGCCCCTTTTTGCCGCCGCTGATCCTGGCCTGAATCAGCCGCCAAGCCAGCCGTTCACTCCGAAATTTGGAGCGTCGCTCAATCCATTCGCCCCAAGTCAGACCGCCAGCGCCCCAACTGCCGCGCCTTCGCTTTTCACCCCGCCGCCACCCGAGCCAACGGCTCCACCGCAGGCGGTGCCGTCATTGTTTACTTCGACTCCTGTGGCATCCCCGGCTTCCTCACTGTTTAAGGCTTTCGGTGCTCCCCCGGCTGCTTCCGCGCTTGCCAGCCAATCAACCGCGCAGCCCACCGGGCCTCTGGTGGCAGAACCTAAGCCGTTCGACCCCTTCGCCTCTACCGGAGCGTTGGCGACGGCCAAGCTGCAGACAGATTCAGGCTTCAGCAGCGCCCAGTTGCTCGGACAGATGCCCCCGGCGGCATCACAGCCTTCCGCCGACTCCTCCTTTGGCGCTCCAGCTTCCGAGTTCAGGCCGCAGCCCCTCTTCACGCCGAAAGCGGAGGAAGCTTTTGTCCCGCAGCAAGCGCCACAGCCATCAAAAACCGGCTTATTCAGCACTCCGGTGCCAAATGTGCCGCTCTTTTCAGAACCTAAGCCCGCGCCTCAACTCACCCCCATCAAGGAGTCCCATTCTGCGCCAGCGGTGGCTCTGAGCCATCAAATGGCGTCGGTGAAGCACTCCTTCCTTGGTCTTTCGCCAGCGGACACCCAGACCGACCAGCTGTTACTTCGCGCCCTGCTTGGCACGGAGGAAAGCCTCACCGTGCCGCGCGTCGTCGAGTTGCTGGCCTGTCAGAGCGGCCTTAGCGCCTGTGTCTGCCTGCATGGCTCTCACGTCCTCAGCCATGCCGACTCCCGCAAGCCAGATGCCGGCGAGTTCCAGCGCCAGGCTCCTGAAATCGCCCGCCAGTTGCGCGGCCTCGCCCCATTGATCGGCATTGAAGGTGCCGAAACCTTCACGCTGAACGCGGGTGGTCGCTTGCTCACTTTCTGCTTCCCGGACAACACGACCGTGGCCGTGCTGCATGAAAACGAACCCTCCAACGGCCTGCGGGACAAAATCACCCTCATCGCGCGCGAACTCGCCCGCATGCTCGGGTGATCAGGCCGCCCTACTCACGCCGTTATGCCCAGCATCAATCACGATGACCGCACGGTCAGCTTCAAGATCGTCTATTGCGGCACTCCATTGAGCGGCAAGACCACCAATCTAAAGCAGATCCACGCCAAACTGGACCCCAAGGGCTGCAGCGACCTCGTCTCGCTCTCCAACGCCCAGGACCGCACGCTGTTCTTCGATTTCCTGGCCATCGAGGCCGATGCGCTGCCCGGCTACAAGACCACTTTTCATCTTTACACCGTGCCGGGACAGATCACCTACAACGCCACCCTCCAACTCGTGCTTCGGCAGGCGGATGGTGTCGTCTTCGTCGCTGATTCGCAGATGGATCGCCAGCGCGACAATTTACAGTCTCTGCAAAGCCTGGATGCCAACCTGCGCATGAACGGCAGCTCACTCGACCGCCTGCCCATCGTTTTGCAATACAACAAGCGCGATCTGCCGAACGCCGCCCCGGTCGAGTATCTCGAATACCTCTTCAATAACCGGCCCGTGCCCTTCCTCAGCTTTGAATCCGACGCCCGCACTGGGCGTAACGTCCTAGCCACGGTCAACGCCATCTCCCAGGCCGTGTTGAACCAGTTTCGCATGTTTGTCGCGCCGGATGATGGTGCCCCTTCCTCTCTTCGCGAGCTGCCCACCCACGCCCTTGCCGCATGACCTTAGATCTTTCCACCCTCGCCGCCCTCCCGGGTGTTTTTCAAACCGCCGTGGCTGACGACTCTGGTCGTTTGCTTGGCTTTGATGGCGTTTCCGAGCCGCCCACGGCCGCCATTCTCATTCTTGCTCATGCCACGCTTTCTGCTGCGTCTGAGCTGGGCCGACGGTCTGGCAGTGGTGACTGCCATGAGATTATCCAGCAGCACGAGGGCGGTTGCATTTACCTGCACGGTCTGCCGCAGAGTCGCGTGCTGCTCGTGCGATGCCAGAACTCGTCCGCTGTTCCCGCTGTGCGCGCTCTTTGTCAAAACCTCGCGGCACCTGTCGAGACTCCACACGCATCTCGTCCGTTCTTCACGGACATGGTTTCCGCGCTGCATGCCGAGCCTGCGTGGTAGATTGACGATCAGGTTCATCGCTGTTTGGTGATTGATGTTCGCCCACATGGATTCATCCTGCGCTCATGCCCTGGCATTTCATGCTCCTCGTGTTCGCGTTCGCCCTGCCTGCGTTCGCCCAGCAGCGCTTTGATTTCTCCGCGCCCCTCATGGGCACCACGTTTCACCTCTCACTGCATGCGGAATCCAAGGAAAAGGCCGAAGCAGCCGCGGATGCCGCCTTTCAACGCATTACCGCTCTCAATGCCGTTTTTTCCGACTACGAGCCAAACAGTGAGTTGATGAAATTATGCGGAACCGGCCCGCATCAGCCCTTCAAGGCCAGTATGGAGCTCTTTGACCTCGTTAGACGATCCATAGAGCTGTCTCGCCTCACTGACGGAGCCTTCGACATCACCTGTGGGAATCTCACCAAGCTCTGGCGGCGCACCCGGCGGCTGCAAAAGCTCCCACCAGCCGACCGTCTGCAACAAGCCCTCGCCGTCACGGACTGGAATGCACTGCGGCTCGATGCCAAGGCGCAAACCATCATGCTCACCCAGCCCGGGATGCTCATCGACCTCGGCGGCATCGCTAAAGGTTACGCTTCAGATGAAGGACTGCGCATCTTGCGTGAGCATCACATCACTCGCGCCCTCGTCATGGCCGGAGGAGACATCGCCATCGGTGATCCGCCGCCGAATCAAGATGCATGGGAGATCAAGCTTCGCACTTTCACCAAACCTGCGCCGGGTGCCGAGGAGGCCATGGAAACAGTGCGCCTCAAAAACTGCGCCGTCTCCACCTCGGGGGGGCTGTATCAATTCATCGAGATCGACGGCGTGCGCTATTCCCACATCGTCTCGCCCAAGACCGGCCTCGGCCTCACCGAGCGTATCGCCTGCTCCATCATCGCCCCAGATGGCACCACCAGCGATGCTTTGGCCACGGCGATGTGTGTGATGGGGCGAGAGAAAGGCATGGCGGTCGCTGCGAAGCTACCGGGAGTGACGGTGAAATTCGCTGCTCCCTGAAGCCATGTCCCACATTCCCCAGGTTGCCATTCTTGTCGATACCTCGCGCTCTTATGGACGTGACATCGTACGCGGCATCCGGCGATATGTGGCCGAGTACGGCCCGTGGTCGTTGTATCTGGAGCCGCGTGATTTGCATAGCACCTTCCCTGACTGGCTCAAAAAATGGCGTGGTGACGGCATTCTCTCCCGCACCGTGGATGAAACGATGCTGCGGCAGCTTAAGGCCACCCAATTGCCCGTCGTCGAGCTGCGCACCTCCGTTTTGAAGCACCCGTTCCCCTTCGTGGGCATGGACAACAGCGTCGTCGGCGCCCGCGTGGCCGAGCACTTACGAGATCGCGGCTTTCAACACTTTGGCTGCGTGTTAGACGCCTCGGAGAACTTCTTTGTCGAACGCAGCGACCGCTTCACCCATGCTGTGTGTGACGCTGGCTTTGAGTGCCCCGTGTTTCAATCCGAGCGCTCCAACTGGGAGCAGCATCAGCGCGATCTCGTCGCCTGGTTGCTCAAGCTGCCCAAACCTGCCGGTGTGTTTGCGGTGAACGACCAGCTCGGCTTCTGGGTGCTCGATGCCGCGCGCCGGGCAGGCATCGCCGTGCCGGAGGAACTCGCCGTCGTCGGTGCGGAGAATGACAACATGCTCTGCGAGACCGCCTCCCCGCCGCTTTCCAGCCTGCGGCTACGCGGACAGGTCGTCGGCTATGCGGCCGCCCGCCTTCTGGACGAGTGGATGCAGCGCAAACACATCCCCAAGCCGGGGGAGAAACACCTGCATCTGCCTGGCGACATCGTCGTGCGTCAATCCAGCGACATCGTCGCCGTGGAAGACCCGCGCATTGCCGCCGCGTTGCGTTTCATCCGTCAGCACGCCACCGAAAACCTCGACGTCAATCGCGTCGCCCGTGAAGTGGCTTTGTCACGCAGCGTGCTCGAACGCCGCATGAAAGCCCTCATCGGCCGCAGTCCTGGGGAGGAGATCAATCGCCTGCGTTTCGCCGCGGTGGAGAAACTCCTCACTCAAACGGATCTCACCCTCGACGCCATCGCCGCCCGCTGTGGGTTTAACCATCCGCAATACATGGCCGAGGCTTTTCGCAAGCGCAGCGGCATCACTCCGGGGGAGTTTCGGCGAAGCCGCAAAAGCTGAAGAAGAGAAATCAAAGTCTGAATGAAGCGAGTGGGATGCAGCCGTTTACTTGACCACTCAAGACAACTCCAACACCATGCCTGAAGCCAAAGTCCTCCTCATCGTCGGTGACGCCACCGAAACCGTTGACACTCTTTACCCGTTTTACCGCCTCATCGAGGGCGGCTACAAGCCCGTCGTCGCCGCGCCGGAAAAGCGGAAATACCAAATGGTGATGCATGAAGTGAAGCCCGGCTGGACCATCACCAAGGAGTGGGAAGGCTACAGCATTGATGCCGACATCGCCTTCAAGGACATCAATCCCGAGGAATACGTCGGCAACTTCTTCAGCGGCGGCCGCGCGCCGGAGTATATCCGCGAAGACGCCGATCTGCTGCGCATCACGAAGTGGTTCTGGGAGCAGAAGAAGCCCTGCGCCAGCGTTTGCCATGGCGTCGAAATCCCCGCCCGTGCCGACATCGTCAAAGGCCTGCGCATGGCCACCGTCGCCAAGTGCAAATTCGACCTCGAAATCTGCGGCGGCATCTACGTCAACGAACCCTGCGTGATCGACCAGCACATGTACTCGGGCCGCACGTATCATGACTCGGGGCACTTCATCGGGCCGTGGATCAAGGCCCTGGATCAGGAAAGAGTGCGCATGGGGCTATGAAATCGCCTTCAAAAAAGATCCTTCAGATCGGTC
>JAPLUL010000070.1:0-52265 GCA_026397635.1 Verrucomicrobiota bacterium
GATGGGGCCGTTGATGAGCAGGCGCGTGGTGGTGGGATACTTGCTCAGCTCGGCGCGGATCTCGGCCATGGGGCGGTTCGTGTCGATGCGCACGGCGTTGGTGTCTTTGCGGTGGCGCAGCTCCTCGGGGATGTATTGCAGCGGGTTTGTCTCGAGCTTCTCGATGAAGACGCCGTCGCGCGTGATCTTGCCCTTCGCCTGGCGGTCGGCGGAGCAGGAAACGCCGATGCCGATGGGCAAGGACGCGCCGTGACGCGGCAAGCGGATGATGCGCACGTCGAGCGCGAAGTATTTTCCACCAAACTGCGCCCCGATGCCGCACTCGCGGGCGGCCTGGAGCATCTGCGCTTCAAGTTCGACATCGCGGAAGGCGCGGCCGTGTTCGTTGCCAGTGGTGGGGAGGTTGTCGTAATACTTCGTGGAGGCGAGTTTGACGTGTTTCATCGTCGATTCGGCCGAGGTGCCACCGATGACGAAGGTCAGATGGTAAGGCGGGCACGCGGCGGTGCCGAGCGAGGTCATTTTTTCACTGAGGAACTTCACGATGCTCTTCGGATTGAGCACGGCGCGGGTTTCCTGATACAGGAAGGCCTTGTTCGCCGAGCCGCCGCCTTTGGCGATGAAGAGGAATTTGTAGGCGTCGCCATCGGTGGCATACAAATCGAGCTGCGCGGGCAAGTTGGTGCCGGTGTTCTTCTCATCGAACATGTTCAGCGCGGCGTTTTGCGAGTAGCGCAGGTTGTTCTCCGTGTAGGCGAGATAGACGCCCTTCGAGAGCGCGGCCTCATCACCGCCGCCGGTCCAGACCTGCTGGCCCTTTTTGCCCATGATGATGGAGGTGCCGGTGTCCTGACAAAACGGCAGCAAACCCGCGGAGGCCACATCGGCATTCTTGAGCATCGTGAGGGCGACCATGCGGTCGTTTTCGCTGGCCTCGGGGTCATCGAGAATGGCGGCGACTTGCTTGAGGTGCTTCGGGCGCAGGAAGAAGTTGATGTCGTGAAACGCCTGATTCGCCAGCAGCGTGAGCGCCTCGGGATCGACGACGAGCATCTCCTTATCGCCCAGTTTTTCGACGCGAACGTGCTCCTGGGTCAGCAGGCGGTATTCGGTGTCGTCGGCGCCGAGTTCGAGGAGTTCTTGGTAGTGGAAAGCGGGGGGTGGCATGGCTTGGGTGAGCTAGCAGCGGTTTTGGAGTGCTGCAACGCTCTGAAGGTGATTTGGACACTCGTTTTTACCGCAAAGGGGGCAACGCAGACGCATTCGCCCAAAGGCGGCGTTTCGATGCTCAGCGGTAAAATCCAGGGATGATTGGATTGCCGTGTCTTTCACGTATTGCGTAGGTCCCATGAAACGCCTTCTCTTTATCTCTTCCTTTTTCGTCTTTAGCCTGGTTGCCTCAGCGCAGAACGACGCCACCTGGCTGCGCGAAAAAGGCACGCTCATCTTCCATGACGCCTTCGAGCGTGAAGAGGACGGCAACCTCGCTAAAGCCATCGGCAACGGCTGGAACAGCGCCACGGCGAATCGCGTACCGCACATGAAGATGGCAGATCTGGATGAAGGCATCCTCAAGATCGCCAGTGCCTCGAAAGAGGCCAAGCATGCGGCACACATTCATCATGAGGCGGGTTTTGCCGAGGGCGGCGCGGTGATCCGCTTCCGGTTTCCTGGCCTCAACAAGGCGGAGACGCTACAACTTGGGTTCGTGGATCGTGAGACAAAGGGCATCTGGGCCGGGCATCTCTGCTACGGCATTCTTTCGCAAAGCAGCATCACGCTGACCGACCAAAAGACCGGCATCATGAACCTGGAGAACCGCAAACGGCGGGATGATGCCGTGGCGAAGAAGGAAAAAGTCCCCGCCGACCTCGAAGCGCTGCTGAAGACCAAAAACATCAGCGTGCCCTACAAAGCCGACACTGAATGGCATGAACTCGTTCTCGCCACCGAACGCGATGAAATGCGCCTCAGCATCGACGGCAAGTTACTTGCCAAGCATCGCTCCGAAGGCTTCGCACATCCGATGAAACGCTGGTTCAGCTTTCTCGTGAACAACACCGTCTGGATCGACGATGTGAAGATCTGGAAGGTTCGTTAAAGCTCTGCGTTCATGCCGACACATGAAATCGTCTTTGCTTCTCTCCCTCTGCCTCACTGTGGGGTGCGTCTCACTTCAGGCCGCCACGCCGAACATCATCCTCATGATGGGGGATGACCACGGCTGGGAGGAGACCGGCTACCACGGCCATCCGCATGTCAAAACGCCCGTTTTGGACGAGATGGCGGCCACAGGTTTGAAATGGGAGCGCTTCTACGCCGCGCATCCGAGCTGCTCGCCCACACGCGCGAGTTTTCTCACCGGCAGGCATCCGAACCGTATGGGCACCTTCACGCCGGGCTGGTCCTTCCGACCAGAGGAGATCACCAGCGCTCACATTCTTTCGCAAGCAGGTTATCACTGCGCGCATCTCGGCAAATGGCATGTCGGCGCAGTGAAAAAGGAATCGCCCGTGAGTCCACTTTCGATGGGCTTTCATGAGTGCCTCTCGCATGACAATTTCTTCGAGATGAACCCGTCGCTCTCGCGTAATGGCGGCCCGCCGGAGCTTTTCAAAGGCGAAAGCTCCGAGATCCTCATCCGCGAAGCCATCCAAGTCATCGAACGCGCTCAACAGGCCGGAAAGCCATTCTTCCAGGTCATCTGGTTCGGCTCGCCGCACGAGCCTTACAGCGGCCTTCCGCAGGATCTCGCGCTCTACGACGACCTGCCCGCGAAATACCCGAAGCAGGTCAAACTCACCTCCAACGAAACCGGCGGTGCCACCAAACGCCCGCAAGGCGAGGTGCTGCGTGAGCGCTACGCCGAGATCACCGCCATGGACCGCGCCATCGGCACCTTGAGAAAACATCTCGCTCAAAACGGCCTGCGGGAGAACACGCTGCTCTTCTACTGCGGCGACAACGGCACCTCTCCCGATGCCGCGCTGGGCTTTCCGCACCGTGGAACCAAGGCGACATTTTATGAAGGCGGCACACTCGTCCCCGGCCTCATCGAATGGCCGGCACGCATTCCGAAGCCACGCAGCACAAATGTGCGTGCCAGCACGAGCGATCTACTGCCCACCGTGGCCGCCATTGTCGGCCAGCCGCTGCCACGGCATCGGCTCGACGGCATCGACCTCGCTCCGGTTCTCGATGGCACCATCACCGCGCGCCCCACAGCCCTGCATTTCTGGGAATATCAGGCCGCAAACCGCCAAAAGGCCGATGGGGAGCCTTACATCATGCCGGAACTCCAAAAGGGCACCACACCACTGGTGAAAAAAATGGGGGGCAAGGCCACGCGTGACTTCACGAACTTCAAGCACCCAGTGATCACCGAGGAAGACTACCTCGGCACACGCAGCATCATTGAGGGCGACCACAAGCTCGTCATTCATGAGCAGAAGAGCGGTGCGCCAAAGATCGAACTCTTCGATTTGAAGGCAGATCCCGCTGAAAAGACAAATCTAGCCGTTCAGCAGCCAGAACTCGTGACATCTCTTCAGGCCAAACTTCGCGATTGGCAGGGCGGCGTGCTGAAAAGCCTCACCGGCGCGGATTATCAGAAGTAAAGCCAGTCGCAGGCTGGGTTAGGCGATCCTGCTTCATTCATGGAGGCGTCTTTTAGCGCCGAACACATCCGCCGAGAGCCAAGCTACCGCGCCACACGAAAGCTGACTCGTGTCCAAAAACAAAAAAGCCATGCAGGCGCGAAGCCCGCATGGCTGGTGAAGCTTCCAGACAGATCAAGAGGCCATGGCACCCGCGACGTTGCCGACAAGATCCTTGCCGGGCGTCAGTGTCTTGGCACCGGGCTTCCAATTGGCCGGGCAGGCCTCATTGGGATTGGCAAGGAGATGCACATTGGCTTCCATCTTGCGGACGAGTTCGCTGGCGTTGCGACCGACGTTGTAGAAGTTCACTTCGGAGGTCACGAGCTTGCCTTCAGGATTGATGATGAAGGTGCCGCGCAGAGCGAGGCCGCTGCCGTTGTCATACACGCCGAAGAGGCGGCTCACGGTGCCGGTCGGATCGGCGGCCAGAGTGTACTTCACGTTCTTCATGAGGCCTTCCGTGTTGCGCCAAACCATGTGGGCAAACTTCGTGTCTGTGGAGACGGCGATGACGTGTGCTCCAAGGGCGGCGAGCTTGTCCTGCTGATCGGCGAGATCGGCCAACTCAGTCGGGCAGACGAAGGTGAAGTCAGCGGGATAAAAAACGAGGATGGTCCATTTGCCGGACTTCTTGATGTCGGCGAGCGAGACCATGCCAAAGTCGCCCTTGGTAGGCTCGTAGGTTTCCATGCTGAAGTCGGGGACGTTGCCGCCGACGGAGACGGTGAGATTGGCTGATTCCATGGGTGTGCGTTTTTTTGATGTGAAAAGGCGATACAAGAACGCCAGGGGCGCGACTTTTGACGCCCGGAAGTTCTTTGGTCAAATTCTAACGCTTCGGGAGACCGAAATGACGACTTCAGAAACGTTTGCGCGGTCCTTTGGCTCCTTTGGAGGCAGGACGGCGGCCTGGCGGGCGGCCAGGAGGGCCGGAACGGCCGCGCGGTTTGTCGCTGCGTGGCGAGTCCTCGGAGCCGCGGGGCTTGAAGCCTTCGCGCTTCGGTTTAAAACCGGTTTTAGGCTTGCGGCTGGCAGCGGCGGGAGACGGGCGCTCGGGTTGGTCTTCCTTCTCAGCAGAGCGTTTGCGGGCCAGGGCCGGTTTGGCCGGGGCTTCTTTGAAGAAACGCTCCACCTCGGTGGCCGTCAGCTCTTTCCAGCCGCCTTTGGGCAGGCCTTTGAGCTGGAGCCAGCCGATGCGGGTGCGGATGAGGCGCTCCACCTCGTAACCGAGATAGTAGAGCATCATGCGAATCTGACGCTTGAGGCCCATTTTAAGGACGATGTGCGCCCGGTAGGCGGTATCCATCCAAGCGCGCTCGGCTCGGGCGAAGCCTTCCTCGGTCATCATGCCTTTGACGAGCTTCGCCATGACCTCGGCGGTCAGTGGTTGATCGACGACGACCTCGTATTCTTTCTCCGCCCCCTGGCTGGGGTGAATGAGCCGGTGGGAGAGATCGCCACGGTTCGTGAGCAGGAGCAGTCCTTCGCTTTCTTTGTCGAGACGACCGACGTGATGAAGGTTTTGGAATTTCCCCGGCAGCAGATCGTAGATCGTCATGCGCTCATGGGTGTCGCCTCGTGAGCAGAGGTAACCCTTCGGTTTGTTCAGGGCGATGACCAGCGGGGTCTCAGTGCGAACGGGAGAACCGTCCACGACCACCTTGTCTTCTGGCTGCACCTGGGTGGCCAGCTCCTTGATGACATGTCCATTGATGGAAACACGTCCGCCGAGGATGATTTCCTCTGCGCCGCGCCGTGAAGCCACGCCGCACTGGCTGAGATAACGATTGAGGCGCACAGGGAAGCCTTATTCGGGCTTGGTCTTTGGCAGGTTCGTCGGCAGACGGCCCTCATTCCAAAGTCCACGGGATTTCAGGAGCTTGATGCGCTCACCGCGCTTCAGGACACTGCGCTTGGTGCCGACGGAGCCGGCGGTCTTGAGGCTGCTATGCTGGGACATGATGGATATCTGGGCTGGGGGTGGTCTGAAAAAGGGCGCGGAGAATAGCCGCCCGCTTCCGGGGTGCAAGGGGTTTGTGCGGGGGGCGGCCCGGCCTGAGCAGCAGCTAAGCCCCCCTGGCCCATCGCTTTCAGCTTCGCTCTCGCTCCAGGCGACTTCATGCGGCATGCGGTTAGATTAACGCACAAAGATGAACTGCTGCGTGTTGATCAACGCAAAGACAAGGTCTTCGGGGCGGCTGAGGCCTGACTTGGCCCACGCGGCTTTTTCGGCCTCGGTCGGTAGGCGCGAGAGCAGCGTCAGATAGAGGGCGGCGAGTTGCTCGTCGGGGTATTTGGCGGCGGCGAGGTTCAGCCGCAGTTGGGTGTGCGGTTTGAGGATGGCTTCAAACAACTCGCTGTTCATCAAGACGAGCGCCTGCGGCATGGAGGCGTCGGAGTTGGCGTTGTCGATGAGATCGCGGTCGCTCTGGCCGAATTCGCGCAAGTAGTGGCCGCGGGGCGCGGGAGATTCGACATCGGCAGCGCGGGGCCAGTCTTTGGCCTGGGCACGGCGGGATTGGAGGTAGGCATCGACATCCATGATGTGGAGACGCTTCACCTCCTCACGGAAAACGGCATCACGCGCCTCTTCGGCCTTCTTTTCCTCACGTGGGATGGTTTGAGCGATGTCGTAGCCGGGCACGTCGATGTAGGCGCGGTTTTGCCCGGCTTTCCGGAGTTCCTCCAGCGATGGTTTAACGACAGGAATCGGCGGCGGCGCCGGTTTGCCGGTCTTTTTTGTGTAAAGGCGGGCCACGGCAGGCACAACGACGTGATCATGGATGCCAGTGCGGGCAACGAACTCGATACTGCGAATCTCGAGGTTTAGCTTTTCGATCTTTTCCTTCTCCTTGGCCTTCTGCGCGGCGGTGTAGGCGTCGCGCAGTGGTTTGGCACGCGCGGAGACGGATTCATAGACCTCCGAGGCCTTCATCGCTCCATCGAAAATCTCCGGCGGAGTCATCAGATCGAGTGCATCGCTGAGTTTGCCGCGATAGACGAGCTTCTGGGCCATTTCGGCGTCGATGCCCTTCCGGCGCGGCAGGTCGGGCGTGGGATGGATGAGCGTGACAAAGCTGTCGTAAATCTGCTCCGCCGTCATCCGGCGCAGAACGGGACCAGTGAAGTGATAGACCTCGCCAGGGACGAGTTCGCTCTTCGTGGCCTCGTTTTGATAAGCCTGCGTGTTGTAAAGCACGCGCAGAAAGGACTTCACATCGTAGCGAATTTCCATCATGAGCTTTTCAAGATGCGACATGAGCGCTGGATTCATCGCCACCGTGTTGTCGAAGAGTTCATCGACCGGTTCGATCAAACCGACGCCGAAAACCCTCTTCCACAGGCGGTTGGTGATCACCTTGGTGAAGCGTGGGTTCTCCGGCGAGGTCAGCCAGTCCGCGAACGCCTGTAAATCACCGCTGATGGCTTTCCCGAGCATCGTGGCGGACTTAACGGCCGCCTGCGGCTTCGCGTCGGTGTATTGATAATCGTGCGGCAGCTTCAGCACACGGCTGGGCAGCGTCTGCACTTTACTGTAGCGCACGAAGTCGCCGAGGTTCTCAAACACACGGCCCATGTGGCGGGTTTGCACGGCCAGTTCGGGCTTTTTGTCCGCGGCACGCTTCAGTTCCATCAACTCGCCTTGATCCGAGACGCCGGTGAAATTCGTCTCCAGCGGATAGGTGAAGGCAGCCATCTGGTAGAAATGCATCTGCGTCCATTTGTCGAAGGGGTGGTTGTGACACTGGGCGCACTCGATGCGCGTGCCGAGGAAGACGCGGGTGGTGTTTGAAAGGTTATCCAGCGGCATGCCGATGTCGCGCATGTAGTAGCCGATGGCCGGATTGTCCCACACCTTGCCCTGCGCGGTGAGCAGCTCGCGGACGAAGACGTCATAAGGCATGTTTTCGCGAATGCGGCGCTTCACATGCTCAAGGTAGGGCTTGGAGGTCATGTCACCCTGGCCGCTGTTGGCACGGGACTGCACGCGCAGCAGATCAGCCCAGAAATGAAACAGGTGCTGGGCGTAGCCTTCACTGGCGAGGAGCTGGTCGATCAGCTTCGAACGCTTGTCATGGCCCGTGTTTTTTAGGAACGCCTGCGTCTCTTGGAGCGTCGGAATGCGGCCGATGATGTCGAGATGAGCGCGGCGGACGAAGGTCTCATCGCTTGCAGGTGAATTTGGCGTGAGCTTGTGCTGCTGCCAGTCGTTGGCGAGCAGCGCGTCGATCTGTTTCGACGCCTCGTCCGCTTGCGTGCAGATGACGAGGCTGAGCATAACGAGAAGCGTGCGCGTGAATGCTTTCATGACAGCGCAGGCAAACGAGGAGGCGCTGTGGCTTCTATCCTCAGACATCCTGAGGCGCTTCTGCAGGATCAAAGCTCTCGGGAAATGAGGTGAGCCGGAAGGACAGCAGAATGGGGACAGCAGAATTTAAAGCCATTCTGTTGTCCCCATTCTGCTGTCAATTTCCGGGTCATCGGCTTTCCTCCGAGGTCAGGATGTTTGAGCCTGTTCACTTGAGAGCTTCGTAGGCGATGAGCGAGGGCTCCATCGCCTTCAGCGCCTTGGCCCAGAACTCGGGGTTCGTGAGGTCTTCGCCGAGCGTTTGCTTCACCACTTCCTCGCACGTTGCGCTGCCGGTCATGGAGAGGAAGGCCTCGTAGCGTGGCAGGAAGGACGCGCCCTCGGCTTTGAAGCGGGCAAAGAGCGCTTGGCTGAGCAGGTAGCCGAAGACGTAGGGGAAGTTGTAGAAGGAGACGCCGGTGATGAAGAAATGCATCTTGTAGGCCCAGAACATCGGGTCGGTGCCGTCATCGAGCAGCGTGTCGCCGTAGAGCTTGCGTTGCGCTTCGCTCATGAGTTCGCTCAGACGAGACACGGAGACTTCGCCGGCTGCTCGTTCGGTGTAGAAGGCCTTCTCGAATTCGTAGCGCATGGGGATGTTGATCAGGTAGGCGTGCGCACGCAGCATCTCCTGGTCGAGCAGGTAGGCTTTGGTGGCCTCCGTGATGCCAGGATCGTTCATGAGACCGCTGAGCAGGATCATCTCGCCAAAATTGGAAGCCGTCTCCGCAAGCGTCATCGGATAGCTGGCCGCAAACGACCGCGCAGGGCGCAGCACACACGAGTGCCACGCGTGACCGACCTCATGCGCGAGTGTGACCATGTCATGCACCGTTTTGTGGAACGTCATATAAACACGCTCCTCGTGCTTGAGCTGCGATCCGGTGCAAAACGCGCCCGGACGCTTGCCCGCACGCGGCTGCGCCTCGATCCAGCGCTGCGCGAGCATTTCACGAAAATACGCGCCGAGCTTCGGATAGGCAGCGCTGAAGGCCTGATCAACCGTCGCGCAGGCCTCATCCCAAGTGAGCTCTTTTTCGTCGGGCGGGGCGATTTGCGGTGCTTCGAGGTCGAAGTAGTGCAATGCGGACGTGCCTTGCAGATTCGCTGCTTTGCGCAAAGCCCGGCGTGGCAGCTCAATGTGCGTGTGGATGGCCTCCAGCATTGCATCGAGCGACTTGCGGCTCATCGCGCCATCAAACAGCGGCGTGTCGAGAAAGTGCGGGATGCCACGACGTCCATACAAACTCAAACGCGTGCCAGCGATGCCGTTCAAACCGGCGGCGAGCGTCGTGGCGTGATCATTCCACGGTTTCTGCCCATCGTGAAACGCCGCTTCACGCAGCTTGCGATCGGGTTCGGACATCAGCGCACGGCGGCGCGACATCGGCACAGTCTCCTTGTGCCCATCCGGGAAGGTCATCACAAAATCCATCTTGCCGGTGAGCGTGTCGTAAAGGCGTCCCCAAGCGTGCAGCCCGTTCACATTGAGATCAGCAGCCAGCGCCTCCATCTCCGACTTCATCTGATGCTGGCCTTCGTAGCGCATGCGCTGCACCACGTGTTCGGCATGCTTCAATGAGGCATCGGCAAGCAACGTGGCGAATGCGGCATCACTCAAAGCGGCCAGCGCCGAGCGCAGAGAGGCCTGGAGCTTGGTGCTTTCGGCTTCCAGCGTCGAAATCCATGCCTCATCCGCCTTCACCGCCTCATCATTCGCGTCATCCGCCGACAAGCAGCCAAGATAAGCCGAGAGATGACCGAGGCGGTCGCCCAGCGACTCCAGCGCATTGATGACGCACACGATTTCGTTCGTTTCGCTGCCCAAAGCGGCGGCTTGGGTCTTCAGCGCCTCGACATCACGCACGAGCGCGGCTTTGAAGTCGGTGTAGTCAGGTTTTCCAAAGCCAGAGAACCAGGATTCGAGGGACCAGCGGTCAGGGGATGATTGAGTGGGGGTGGACATGCGGAAATTAGCGGCTGACTCGGCCTGCGGCATCGCCCTGCATCAGGGCTTCGATCTCGGCGCGGGTGCTGTAGTTGTAATCGCCTTCAATCGAATGCGCGAGGCATCCGGCGGCGGTGGCGAAGGAGATGGCGGCTTGAGCGGTGGTGTTTTGGAGGAATGAAAACACCAAGCCAGCCGTGAACGCGTCTCCCGCACCGAGGCGGTCGATGATTTGCGTGATGGAGTAAGCGGATGCGGTGTGGAGCGTGTCGATGGCGGCTTCGTAAAGCGCACCGCTGAAGTTTTGCGCGGCGGAGGTGCTGCCATCGCGCAGCGTGAAGGCGGCGTGGGTGAGATTGGGGAATTCGGCGACGATTTGCTTCGCTAGCGTCTTCAAATCACCGCTGAAGTCGATGCCGAGCATGGCAGTGGCATCGCTGATACCACCGACGAAAACGGTGACGTGCGGCAGGAGCGCTTGCATCGTGCGCGTGGCGAGTTCGCGGGCCGAAAGCGGCGGTTCCCAGCGCCAGAGCTTGGTGCGGTAGTTCATGTCGCACACGACTTTGATTTTTCGGCGCGCGGCTTCCTGCACGGCGATGAGCGCGACCTCGGCCGCGTTGCGCGAGATGGCGGGCGTGATGCCGGAGATGACGAACCACTCGCAGCCGGTGAAGATCGCGTCCCAATCGTAGGCCGCCGCAGCCGTGATGGCCACGGTGGAGCCGTCGCGGTCGTAAATGACGTTGCCACCGCGCTGGTTCGCGCCGTGTTCGAGGAAGTAGATGCCCAGGCGACCTTCCGGCGTGCGCAGGATGTGTTTCGTCTCCACCCCAAGGCCGCGTAGGTCGGCCACGCACGCATCGGCGATGGCGTGATCAGGCAAAGCGGTCACAAAGGCCGCGTCGATGCCGAGATAGGCCAGTGAAGCCGCGATGGATGCTTCCGCACCTGCAAAGGTGAAATTCACACTGCCCGGCATGGCCTGCTGAAACCGCGCGAAGCCCGGCGTGGCGATGCGGGCCATGATTTCGCCGAACGTGACGACGCAGCTCATGGGCGGACCTGTTTGACGATGTCACTGGCCTCACGCGCGAGCTTCGTGATCGCCACCCAGTCGCCCTTGGCGATCAAATCCTTCGGCGCGAGCCATGAACCACCGAGCGCGAGCACGGAAGGCTCCTTCAAATACTGCGCCGCATTCGCCGGGCCGACGCCACCGAGCGGGATGAACTGCACACCGAGGTGCATGAAGGGTGCGGAGATCGTGCGCAGATAAGCAAGTCCGCCACAGGGTTCGCTGGGGAAAAACTTGAGCGCCTTGCAGCCAGCCTCGAGGGCCAGTTCGATGTCCGTCGGTGTGCAAACGCCCGGCGCGAAGGGCAGCCCGATGCGTTTTGCCTCTGCAACGACGCGAGGATTCATCCCCGGAGCTACACCAAAACTCGCACCTGCTTCTTTGGCCTCGTTGACTTGTTTGGGAGTCAAAATCGTGCCCACGCCAACGGTCATCTCCGGCACCTCGGCACGGATGCGGCGCAGGGATTCGAGCGCGGCATCGGTGCGCAGCGTGAGTTCGATGCAATCGACGCCGCCAGCGAGCAAAGCCCGCGCCAACGGCACGGCATCGTCAGCACGGTCGATCATGAGCACGGCGATGACGCCGGTTTGGCGGAGGTGGAGGGAGAGCTGTTCGGTCATCGCCTGAAGCAGGACGGGAGCGATGGTTTTGCAACCCAAAGTAGCGTGAAGGGTTTTGCAGTCCTTGACGCTAGCCGCACTAGCTTTTCACCTCCACCTGCAAGGGGGCGATCAAATTCGCCAAACACAGGCGGCCCACGCTTCCGGCTTACTTCTTCTTCGGCTCCCAGTCGTTCGCCTTGATGATGGCTTCCAGCTTCTGCCGGGCCGCAGGCTCCTCGGCAAGAATCTTGAACTGCGCCAGATAACGCAGCGCCTTCGTCACCTGCAGGATCTCGCCCTTCTTGGATTCGATCTTGCCCGCAGGCACCGCTTTCATGGCGGCAGCAAAATCGTTCACGGCGGCGAGCGCAAACGCCTTCGCCTCGGCATTCTCCGCGTAGCAGAGGGATTCAAACAGGCGGAGCATCTTCGCGTTGCCTTCGAGCTTCGCGGCGTCCTCACGGATGCCTTTGGCGATCTCGGCACGCTTCGCCGCGGTGGCTTCCTCGCTCATGCGGCTGTATTCGCCGCCATCGACGGCACGCTTGGGCAGCGGGCGATACCAGATGTTGCGGAAGCGCACGGGATTGCCGTGATCCTGAATTTTGAGCGGGCCTTTTTCAGGGAATGCCTTCGGTTTGGAGCGTCGCATGTGTCCGCCACCACCTTCGAGCGGAGTGTGATCCTGTGTGAGCACGCCGTTGACGAACACGGTGATGTAGCCGGGATCAATTTCCTTCCCGTCTTTGAAGATCGGGCGGCGGAAGACGATGTCGTAGCTCTGCCACTCGCCGGGAGCGTTCAGCGGATTCACCAGCGGCGGATTGATGCCGTAAATGGATGAAGCCATGCCGTCCGGGTAGCTGGGGTTGTTGTAATTGTCGAGCACCTGCACCTCCACCGCGCCCATGAGGAAAACACCGCTGTTGCCACGGCCCTGGCTGTTGCCCTCGACCTTACTCGGCGCACTCCACTCGATGTGAAGCTGACAGTCGGCGAATTCCTCCTTCGTGCGAATGTAACCACTGCCCGGCACGCATTGCAGCACGCCGTCTTTGACGACCCACTTCGTCGGTTCGCCGTTTTTGTCGGAGATCCATTTTTCAATCTCCTCCGCCTTGCCGCTGAAGAGCACGACCGCGTCGGATGGCGCAGTCATGGCATTGCCTGGCTCCACTCGCGGTGGCTGCGGCCGGTTCATGTCATGAATGCCCCACGGATGGGTCGCATCCGGCGGATCGCCGTAAAAGCCGCCTTCAGCAAGTGCGGCAGAGGTGAGCATGGCAAAGACGAAAGTGGGTAGCGTGGGTCGGTTCATGGTCGTGGAGAAGTAAACAGGCTCAAGAGACGAGCAATCGCGATTCGCGGAATCACGCACGGCGCGCAGGCAATTCCAAAAGAGCGGCGCTTCGCGCTTTGCAGGCGAAAAAGGCCATTCAAGGCAGACGGGCGTGGCACGGCTGCCTGCGCGGGCTTGATCAATGCCGAAAGTCTTTCGTCGCTGTCTCGTTGAAGGAGCAAAATGATCCGCACCGCTTTCATCACGTTGCTTGCTGCCACGATTCTCGACGCCGCGCCCGCCGACTTCGCCAAAGACGTCTTCCCCGTCCTCCAGCGGGCCTGCTTCGAGTGCCATGGCAGCGAGGTGCAAAAAGGTGATCTCCGCCTCGACGCTGCTGCCGCCAAGCATCTCGAAATCGGCCCTGACCTCTTGCGCCGCATCGCCTTGCCGAAGGAAGACAAAGCAGCCATGCCCAAGCGCGGCGACCGCCTCACTGCCGCCGAAATCACGCATCTTCGCGATTGGATCCACGCGGGTGCCAAGTGGCCGGACAAACTCGAAACCCTCAAGCACTGGAGCTACCTGCCGCCCACGCGCCCGGCCCTTCCGCCGATCCAAAACCAAGCGTGGCCCAAGAACGAACTCGACCACTTCATCCTCGCCAAACTCGAAGCTGCCAAGCTCACGCCCTCTCCCGAAGCCTCCCCGGAAACTCTGATCCGCCGCCTCAGCCTCGACCTCACCGGCCTTCCTCCCACTCCCGCTGAAGTCGAAGCGTTTACGAAAGCCTTCATCCAGCATCCAGAATCCAGCATCCAGCAACTCGCCGACCGCCTCCTCGCATCAAAACAGTTCGGCGTCCGCTGGGCACGCCCCTGGCTCGACCTCGCCCGCTACGCCGACTCCCACGGCTTCCAACGCGATGATTTGCGCGAGGTCTGGGCTTGGCGTGACTGGGTCGTCCATGCGCTCAACGCGAACATGCCCTTCGACCAGTTCACGCTCGAACAAATCGCCGGCGATCTTCTTCCGAACGCCACGCCCGATCAAATCATCGCCACCGGTTTCCACCGCTGCACACCCACCAACGTCGAAGCCGGCACCGAGCCTGAGGAAAGCCGCATCAATCAGGTCATCGACCGCGTGAACACCACCGGCGCCGTCTGGCTCGGCACCACGCTTGAGTGTGCCCAGTGCCACAATCACAAATACGATCCGATCTCCCAGCGCGACTACTACTCGCTGCTCGCTTACTACAACAACACCGAGAAAGAAGCCGAGCGCGCCAGCGCCGCTCCTGGTTCCATTCGCTTCAACGGCTCTCCGTTTAAAATCAGCGACCCTGGCCGCGAAGCGCAGCGTCAGCAGCTTGCAGCCCAAATGAGGGCGCTCGAGGCGCAAATCGCGGGCGCTGGCAAACAAGGCAGAAATCCGGCTGTTGCAGCCGCTGGCCGGACCGAAGCCGTCCAAGTGCTCAAACCCACCGCTTTCCACACCGAAAGCGATGCTGAATCCGAACTTCAGGCCGATGGCAGCGTGCTCCTCACCGGCCCGGTGCCTGAAACAGACACCTACACCTTGGAAACCGAACTCAGCGGCGGTGAACTCAGTGGCTTGATGCTCGAAGCCCTCACGCATACCTCCATTCCAGGAGATGGCCCCGGTCGTGGCGGTGCCAATCGTCCCAACTTCGTGCTTCACAGCTTCGACTGCACGCTCACGGCGCCGGATGGCAGCAAGCAGCCGCTCCCATTCAAAACCGCTCACGCCAACTACTCGCAAAAAGGCTACGACGTTCTCAATCTCGTCAGCAAAGCAGGCAAGAAAGCCTGGGCCATCGGCCAGCGCTTCGGCGAGCCGCATTGGGCCGCGTTTGAACTCGCCAAGCCGGTAAAAATCACTGCGGGAACCAAGTTGAGCATCCGCATGGAGCAAAATTTCGGCAACGGCCTCGTCATGGGCTGCTTGCGCATTTCACGCATCACGGGCGCTGTCCTCGCAGCGCTTCCCGCAGTCGAGGCCACCGAGGGCAAAGCCCCCGCCAAGGCCAAAGCCAAGGACAAGCAGCTCGCCCAGCTCGAAAAGCAAAAATCCGAGCTGCAAAAGCAAATGGCGGCCCTCAACGCCACCACCACCGAAGTCATGCGCGAGCTGCCCGCCCCGCGCATGACCGCCATCTTCAAACGCGGCGTTTACACCGATCCTGCTGACCCCGTCACGCCCGCCGTTCCCGCTGTCTTCAATTCGACGCCGAAAGGACCGCCGAATCGCATCACCCTCGCAAAATGGCTCACCAGCCGCGACAACCCACTGGCTGCTCGTGTCACTGTGAATCGTTGGTGGGCCGAGTTATTCGGCCAGGGCATCGTTTCGACCCTCGAAGACTTCGGCATCAAAGGCGCGCCCCCTTCCCATCCCGAGCTGCTCGACTGGCTTGCTGTCGAGTTCATGGAAAGCGGCTGGGACATGAAGCAGGTGCTCAAGAAGATCGTCATGAGCGCAGCGTATCGGCAGAGCAGTCGAACGAGTTTTCCAACTCGTTCCCCGAACGAACTGGAAAGTTCGTTCTACGCCCTCGACCCCTCAAACACCCTCCTCTGGCGCGGCTCCCGTTTCCGTCTCGATGCCGAAACCATTCGCGACAACGCCCTCGCCATCGCCGGGCTGCTCAGTTTGAAGCAAGGTGGCACTCCGATTCGGCCGCCGCAGCCGGACGGCCTCTGGCAAAAGGTCGGCGGACAGCAATACAACTACGTCGTCAGCCCCGGCGATGAAAAATACCGCCGCGGCCTCTATGTCGTGCTCAAGCGCGGTTCGCCTTACCCCAGCTTCATGAATTTCGATGCCAGCGCCCGCATGGCTTGCGTGGTGCGTCGCTCGCGCAGCAACACACCGCTGCAAGCGCTCACGCTGCTCAACGATCCCGTCTATGTCGAGGCCGCCAAGGCCTTCGCCCGACGCATCGTCGTCGAATCAGCAAGCAGTGACCTCGATTCCCGTCTCCAGCATGCCTTCCGCATCGCACTGGCACGCGCCCCGCAGCCAAAAGAGCTCGGCGTGCTCAAATCGCTCTGGGAAACGCAGTTTGAAGCCGCCAAGGCCAATCCCATGGCCACGAATGAACTCACCACCGGCTTCGAGTTGCCAAAAAATCTGCCAGCCACCGAATTCGCGGCCTGGTATGCGGTGGCGAGCGCAATTCTCAATCTCGACGAGTGCATCACGAAAGGGTGAAGCAGCATTCGCCAAGAATCGTCTGGTGATGGCGTTGTTTGTGCGGCTACTTGGCCCACGCATGCAACCCAACGCGTCGAACTCCTGCCCGCACTGCTCCTCGTCTGAGGAGAAGCCTGCGGTTGTGGCTAACTTGCCGCCTTCACCTTACATCTGCCCGATGTGCGAGGGGGTGCGCTCGGACAAACCCGGTGCCTGCCCGCAATGCGGCATGGCCTTGGAGAAAAACCCGCTCGTCAAACGCAGCGAACCCGAATGCTGCGGTGATGGAGGGGATGAGGAAGTGCGCGATCTGTGGTGGCGCGTGAGCTGGAGCGCCGCCATGACCATCCCCGTCGTGCTGCTCTCGATGGGGATGGATCTGCCGTTCATCCGTGACATCCCGCACGATGCTTCAGGCTGGATGCAGTTCGTGTGGTCCACACCGGTCGTCTTCTGGGTCGGCTGGCCGCTGCTGGTGCGGTTTGGGCGTTCACTGCTCACGCTGCGCTTCAACATGTTCACGCTCATCGGCCTCGGCGTGCTGGCCGCGTGGCTTTACAGCCTTGGAGCGCTCATTGTCCCAGGCTGGCTGCCGCATGAGGCCACGCATGGCGGCATGACGTTGTACTTTGAAAGCGCGGCGGTCATCACCGTGCTCGTGCTGATCGGCCAGCTTCTCGAACTCCGTGCCCGCAGCGCCACCGGTTCGGCGATTCGTGCGCTGATGAACCTCGCGCCGAAAACCGCGTTGCTCGTGCGAGACGGCCAGGAGATCGAAACAGCCGTGGATGGCATCCAAATCGGCGATGTGCTGCGCATCAAACCCGGCGCGCGCATTCCCGTCGATGGCATCGTCATGGAAGGCAGTTCCGCGGTGGATGAATCCATGCTCACGGGCGAATCCATGCCGCAGACCAAGGCAGTGAACGCCGCCGTGACCGGCGGCACGGTGAACAGCACCGGCACCTTTCTCATGCGCGCTGAACGTGTCGGTGCGAACACGCTGCTGAGCCAGATCGTCGAAATGACCGCGAAGGCGCAGGCCAGCCGTGCGCCGGTGCAGCGGCTGGCGGACCGCGTCTCGGCCTGGTTTGTGCCAGCGGTGGTGCTGATCGCGGTGCTGGCATTTGTGTTGTGGTGGCAGTTTGGCCCGCAGCCCTCGTTCGCTTTTGCGGTGGTGAACGCGGTGGCCGTTTTGATCATCGCCTGCCCCTGTGCACTCGGTTTGGCGACACCGATGGCTGTCACGGTCGGCCTTGGGCGCGGGGCGCAGCTCGGTGTATTGATCAAGAACGCCGAGACGCTGGAGCGTCTGCAACAGATCGACACCTTGATGCTCGACAAGACCGGCACGCTCACGGAAGGACGCCCCACCGTCTTTGAAATCTTCCCGCTTCCCGGCCTTTCCGCGCGTGATTTGCTCGCCTACGCGGCTGCGGTCGAGTCTGCCAGCGAGCACCCGCTCGCCACCGCCATCGTGAATGCTGCGAAGGAGCGCGGCATTCCACTCGCCACCGTCACGGGTTTTCAAGCCGTGGTTGGCGGCGGTGTGCTCGGGAACATCGGCGAGAGCGAGGTCTTCGTCGGGCAGGCAGCGTTTTTGAACAAGAACGGTGTTTTTCTCGATGCCGAATGCCAGGCGCGTTCCGTGCAGTTGCAGTCCGAGGGCTGCACCGTGGTCATCGTCGTGCTTGATGAGAAGCCGCTCGGCCTCATCGCCATCAAAGACAAAGTCAAAGAGACCACGCCCAAGGCGATCGAGTCGCTTCACGCGCTGGGTTTGAAGCTGCAGATGATCACCGGCGACGCGCTGACCACCGCGCAGCGTGTGGCGAAAGATCTCGGCATCGACGAAGTCACCGCCGAGGTCTCGCCGAAGGAAAAGCTGCTGCATGTGTATCAGGCGCGAGGCAAGGACAAGCATGTGGCCTTCGCGGGAGATGGCATCAACGACGCGCCCGCGCTCGCCGCCGCCGATGTCGGCATCGCGATGGGCACCGGCACGGAAGTCGCCATCCAAAGCGCCGCCGTCACGCTGGTGAAGGGTGATTTACGCGCCCTGCACCAAGCCTTCGCGCTTAGCCGTGCCACCATGCAGATCATCCGTCAGAACCTCTGGTTTGCCTTCCTCTACAACGGCCTCGGCATCCCGCTGGCGGCTGGAATCTTGTATCCTTTCACCGGCTGGCTGCTCAATCCGATGATCGCCAGCGTGGCGATGTCCCTGAGCAGCCTCTCCGTGATCCTGAACAGCCTGCGGCTGCGCTGGTTCAAGTGAGGTGCGCAGTTTTGTCCTGCCTGACGAATGCGACATCAGCCCCCTCACCTAACCTCTCCCCGCGTCCTGTGGCAGATCATGGGAGCACCCATCGCGGGGAGAGGGACTGATAGCGCTCCTTTTCTCCTCACACCGCCTCACAAGGCTTGCCCGGAAGGCGGTTCTCTGAAACAGTGCCCGGAATTTACTTTTTCTGCCTGTGAAACCCAAACCGGACTCCCCCTCTCCCGCTGATCCCACGGAAACACCTGCGTTCGACACGGGAAATGTCACTCTAGGGCCGGAGGATGTGACGATCGCGGTGCCGAACTTTAAAAAAGGCCAGCCGCCGCCCACGATGGCTGCTCAACTGCCTCCGGCAGAAATGCCCACGGGTGCCATGACGCTGGGGCCGGAGGATCAGACCATCGCCATTCCAAATCCAAGCCGCAGCCTGCCTGTGGCCACGATGGGGGGGAAATACGCGCCGCCGATGGACACCGGCAACATCACGCTCGGGCCGGAGGACCAGACCATCGCGATCCCAACGAACCGGCAGCCGACCATTCAGCCCACCCTGCCCGGTGCTGCCACGCTGCCGAGCCACGGCGGTTTGCCTGCTGCGACGGCCTCATCCATGGCCTCAATGGGCAACCCCTCAAAGCCGCGCTCCCACATGGAGTCCCTCACCGGCAATGACGGCTGGATCGGCGACCGCTACCGACTGCTCGACAAACTCGGCGAGGGTGGCTTCGGTGTGGTCTATCGTGCGGAGCAGGTGAAGCCGATCCACCGCATCGTGGCGATCAAGATTGTGAAGGCGGGCGTGACTTCGGCGGACATTTTGGGCCGCTTCGCCATCGAGCAGCGCACGCTCGCCATCATGGAGCATCCCAACATCGCCCGCATCTTGGACGCGGGCGAGACGGACATCGGCGCTCCCTATTTCGTGATGGAGATGGTGAAGGGCCGCTCCATCATCAGCTACTGCAAGCAGAACGACCTGGACCTGCGCCAGCGTCTCGCGCTGTTCATTCCTGTCTGCCGTGCGGTGAATCACGCGCACCAGAAAGGGATCATCCACCGCGACATCAAGCCCGGCAACATCATGGTGATGGACGAGGCTGGCAAAGCCGTGCCCAAGGTCATCGACTTCGGCATCGCGAAGGTTTTGGAAGGCGAAGGCTCCGGCCACACCATCGCCACGGGGATCGATCAGCTCGTCGGCACGCCGGGCTACATCAGCCCGGAGCAGATCGAGAACGGCAGCTCGCATGTGGACACACGCTCCGACGTGTATGCGCTGGGCGGCGTCTTCTTTGAACTGATCTGCGGCAAGCCGCTCATCACACCTTCGGACATCGCGCAGAAGCCGATCCACGTCCTGCTGCGCGATCTGGCGGAGAAAGATCCGCCCAAGCCCTCCACCATCGAGCCGACCGTCCAGGGAGACCTCGACTGGATCGCTCTCAAGGCACTCGAACGTGACCCGAACCGCCGCTACGGCAGCGCGGACGATCTCGCGGACGACATCACGCGCTACCTGAGCTACGAGCCGATCACCGCCCGCCCGCCGAGCCGAGGCTACCTAATCAGACGCTTCGTGCGCCGTCACCGCGTGGCTGTCGCCGCTGCTGTGGCCATCGCTTTCGCCGTCATCACTGGCGGCATCACCAGCACCGCGATGTATTTCAAAGCCGAGCGCAACCGCGCCGAGGCCGAGCTGGGTCGCGAAAACCTGCGCAAGTCCTACAGCCGCTCCGACGAGCAGATGGCACGCCAGCGCATGGACAACGGCCAAAATGACGACGCGGTGGCCTACCTCGCCCGTTCCCTGCGCACTGATCCGGCCAACGACATCGCTGCCACGAACCTGCTCTCCTTGCTGGCCAACATTCATCTCATCCGCCCGGACACCCCGCCGCTCAATCTGCCTGAAGGAGCTGACGAAGCATCCAAAGTCGCCATCAGCCGCGAAGCTGGCGTGGTGCTAGCTGTTTGCGAATTCACGCCCAAGTCCATGCCTGCTCCCGTGCGTGAAGCACCACAGCGCGAGGTCATCTCCATCTGGAAACTGAAAACCGGCGAGCGCACGGACCATCCCATGCCGCCTGGCGTGCCGGTCACCTGCCTTGAGGTCACTCCTGACGGCATGAGCGCCGTGATCGGTCGTGAAGACGGCGCTGTGGAGCTTTGGTCCCTGAAGGACGGCAAACGTCGCAATCTCCAGCCACGCATGCCGAGCATGGTCACCTGCGTCGCTTTCTCCGGCAACGGCGAGAAGCTCCTCGTCGGCAGCGAGATCGGTGCGGACGGCATGGGCGGCGTGCAGGCCTGGGATCTGCGCCAGCCGCAGGACCCCGCCCGCGTGATGAAGCAAAAAGGCGGCGTGGTCAGTGAGATCGCGGTCGATTACGAAGGCATCTTTGCCGCGTCCATCTTCGGCGGTGACCCCATCAATGCCGCAGGTGCGGACGGCTCCGCCACCACCTGGGATCTACGCCTCGGCCAGCCCGTTGGCGACCCCATCGAGGTGGAGAAAGGCCTGCTGCACGTCGCCATCGAGCCCAAGCAGGAAATCATCGCCCTCGGCATGAACAACGGCCTCGTGTTTGTCGGCAACTACCGCAATGGCGGCGAGGTGCTGCCACCGCTCTCGCATCCATCCTCCATCACCGCGCTCTCCTTCAGCACCGACGCCAAGTCGATCATCGTTGGCGATGGCGCCGGTTTTATTTACGACTGGAAGCTGGAGGACGGGAAGCTGCGCTTTCCTTCACGCTCACATGGCAGCGAGATGCTGGTAGCCACCACGGTCCGTGACACCAGCCTCGTCATTGGCGTCGCCAAAGAGGGAAATGTCAGCGTCTTCGACAGCAAAACCGGGGCGCTTCAGCGGGCACGCCTGCAACGCACCCTGCGTGATGCCGAAACCAGCCACGACGGCTCCCTACTGGCCTTTGCCCCACGTGGCATCGCCGCCGTGCAGGTCTGGAACATCCATGAGCGCATGTCCGGCCGCCGTTTCGTCGATGTGCTCGAAAAGAATCTCATCGCCCGTCTCAAAGGCCCAGACAACTCACCCAATCAACTCCGCGACTCCGAGGCCGGCGGTGCGAACCGCCAGAAATCACTCTACGCCGCCGCTGATCCCGATGGGACCGTGTTCATCTACGATGCGAAGACGCTCAAACCCATCGGCGATCCATTTTATCATCCGCCCGCCGTCGGTGCCGTCACTTTGACGATGGATGAAAAGTTCCTCATCACCTCCGGCCGCGACCGTGAGGTGCGCGTGTGGGACCTCCAGACACGTAAAAACATCGTGCGCATGCGCCACGACTCATTTGTGTCCGTCATCGCGCTCAGCCCGGACGATGAGCGCCTCGTCACCATCACCGATGATGGAGAGTTACGCGTCTGGAATTTCCGCACCGGCGACTGCCTCACCCCAGCCATCCGCGACACGCCGCGTGACAGCCTTGAGCAGGAGGGCATCGTCGTCGCTCGCGTCTCCGACGATGGCAAAAGCCTGCTCTTCCGCGTCTCCGAGCACGGTTTCTTCACCGTGCCCATGCCGCCGAAGGACACCCGGCTGCCGGAGTGGTTCCTCCAACTGGCCGAAGGCCTGGGCCGCCGTCATCTCACCGAGGAAGGTCGTCTGGAATCCCTCACGCTTGAGGATTTCGAGCAACGCGCCGCCGCCATCCCGAAAACGCCGGCGCCAGGGGAGGAAGTCGCCACACTCTGGGCCAAATGGATGCTCGCCCCGTCCGCCACACGCCCGCTGTCACCCTTCGACGAGCAGCCCTTCAACGAATACCTGCTCTCCCTCAAAGACAACGGCACCCCCGCCGCCGCCCGCGAATTCCTCCGCTACCGCCCCACCGACCGCGACGCCATCAACCGCGCCGCAAAGTTTGTGCCTGCGCCGCCGAAGTGACATTCCGCATACTCACCCCGCGATGACTGCCGCGCGGGCGTTTTCCTCTGCGCCAGTTTTTTGCAGGTAGTAGTCGTAGTCGCCAGAATAGGCGGTCACTTTGCCTTCGGTGATGTGCAGCACCTTCGTCGCCAAGGAGCGAATGAAATGCACGTCATGGGAGATGAAGACGAGCGTGCCTTCGAACTTTTGCAGCGCCAGGATCAAGCCTTCGATGGCCCAGATGTCCAGATGCGTCGTCGGCTCGTCCATGAGCAGCAGGTTCGGCGGATCGACGAGGAATTTGACCAGATTGACGCGGCTTTTCTCGCCGCCGCTCAGAACACGACATTTTTTATGCACGTCCTCGCGCTTGAAGAGGAAGGAGCCGAGAATGCTGCGGGCCTCGTCCTCGCGCAGCTCGGGTGCGACGCGTTTGAGCTCCTCCAGCACACTGCAATCCGGGTCCAGCGTGTCGGCGCGATGCTGGGAGAAGTAACCAAGCTTCACATTCGTGCCGAGCTTGCGCTCGCCCTTCTGAAACGGCACTTCACCGGCCAGAATCTTGATCAGCGTCGATTTGCCCGCGCCGTTCGGCCCCACGAGCACGGTGCGCTCGCCGCGCTCGACTTCGAGGTCGAGACCGGTGTAAACCTGCTTCGTGCCGTAGGCCTGATGGATGTCCGTCAGCGCGATCAGGCGCTGACCGCTGCGCTGCGGCTGCGGGAAGTTGAAACGGAAGCCTTTGCGCAGTGGGCGCGGCTTTTCGAGCTTGTCCATCTTCGCCAGTTGCTTCTCACGGCTCTGCGCCTGCGAGGCCTTGGAGGCCACGGAGCGGAAGCGGTCGATGAAATCCTGGATCTGCTCGATCTCCTTCTGCTGGTTCTTGAACGCCTGGTTCGCGCGTTCCCAGTTCTCCTCACGCTGCTTGAGGTAGTCGCTGTAGTTGCCCTGGTAGGCGATCAGCCTGCTTTCCTCAATCTCATAGACCGACTGCACCAGCTCATCCATGAAATCACGGTCATGTGAGATGATCAGCAGCGCGCCAGGGTAGTTCTTCAAATAATTGCGGAACCACATCAGCGAGAGCAGGTCGAGATGATTCGTCGGTTCGTCGAGCAGCAGCAAATCCGGCTCCATGACGAGCAGTCGTGTCATGTGCGCACGCATCACCCAGCCGCCGCTGAACTCACGCGCCGGACGTGTGAAGTCGGATTCCTTGAAGCCCAGGCCCTTGAGGATGCGCTTGTCCTTGGCCTCGGTTTGCGGGTCTTGCAGCGCGTCATGCTTGGCATGGGCCTCGAAGTACTCCGGGCTTGAAACATCCCCCGTGGCTTCAAACTCGCGCAAAATCTTCTCCAGCGCCTGGATTTCGCCCGCTTTGCCCGTGGCAACGTTCATCACGCTCTCGTCGCCGACCGGCTCGCTCTCCTGCGGCAGGAAGCCGACGGTCGTCCATTCGTCACGGATGACCTCGCCGGCGTCCGGCGTGTCCGTTTTGAGGATGAGCGAGAACAGGGTCGATTTACCCGCCCCGTTCGGCCCCACGAGCGCCACGCGCTCGCCGTAGTTGATGGTCATGGACGCGGCGCTGAAGAGCGTGCGCGCATTGAAGGTTTTGGTGACGTCTCGGATCGTTAGCATTGCCCCTGCGTATCACCGGGCCGCCATCACTGCACGCGGTTTGTGCTCCGTGAGAATTTTTGACGTCGGCACTTCCACCGCGTTTTCCCGGCCTAGGAACTCTAGCAGGATGCGCACCCGGTCAGCACCGCTTAGCAGTGCGTTTACGATGCCCTTCAGCCCTCGCATCGGCCCCTCAGTCAGCTCCACGATGTCCCCCACCTTCACGCCCACCTCCACCTCGCAGATGTCGATGTTTTTCATCTCGGCCTTGAGCTCCTCGATGGCCCGGTCAGGCACGGGAGTCAGATTCCCGCCGAAATCGACCACCTTGATCACGCTCTGAGAGTATTTCACCGCTCGCAGCGACTCTGCGGGCGCAAACTTGGCGAAAAAGTAGCTCGGGAAGAGCGCCTCCACGAACCACACCTTGCCCCGCCGGGTGTTTTTCTGGAAACGGATGCGCGGGCACCATGCCTCCACATTCTCAAACCCCACCATAAGCGCAGCGGCGATGTGCTCGCATTTGGGTCGTGTGTGGACGACATACCATGCCGGGGTGGTGTCTTGGTCTTTCATCAAGGTTGGATGACTCAAGCTGTCGCGTCTGAACACACCAGCAACCTCAAACCTCCATCTGGAACATCGCGTTTGCGCTTCGCGGAGGTCTGCGCCACCTGTGCGCCCGTTTTTCCCGGGCCAACGCATGTTTGCGGATCTCTACGACTACCTCTACCACCAAAATCCCACCGGCGGCATCCCGCTGAAGGGCACAGGCATCGTCGTGGCGCTGGGGCTCATTCTTTCTCATGTCTGGGCGCTGAAAAACAGCGCTGCAACCCAGGCATTCCTCAAATCCTTCCCCCGCGCCTTCCACTGGGGCGCGATCCTGCTGACCATTGACGTGATCTGGAGCGTCTTCGCGCTTTCAAACATGGACATGGGCGAGTTCTTCAACATGCGCCGCACCTTCATCATGATCACCATCGGCGGCTATGTGGCCGTGCTGGTCTATGTGAAGGAATTCCTCGCGGTGCGCGCCCTTGGAGCGCTGATGCTGCTCGTTGCCGGTCCGGTCCTAACCGCCGCCTTCCTCCAGCCGCAGACCAGCCGCCTACTGCTGCCCATCCTCGCCTACGTCTGGATCATCGTCGGCATGTATTTCATCGGGATGCCATTCCTGATGCGTGATGGGATCAACTGGCTGCTCGCCAAGCCGCAGCGCTGGAATCTGGTGGTGTATTCTGGCATCGGCTACGGCGCGGTGCTGCTGGTGACGGCGCTTTTGTTCTATTGATGAAACCTCCGCCCCGTGTCCTCGTCATTCGTGGCGGTGCGATTGGCGATTTCATCCTCACGCTGCCCGCGATCCGACTGCTGCGCGAGACCATCGCGAACTGCCACCTTGAAGTCATCGGCTATCCCGCGATCGCCGAACTTGCCCGCACCGCCGGTCTGGCCGATTCCATCCGCAGCCTCGAACACCGCACGATGGCCGCACTGTTCGCCAAAACCGCACCTATCGACGAGGCGCTTGCCGAGCACCTGCGCAGTTTCAATCTCGTCGTCAGCTTCCTTTACGACCCCGACGGCCTCTTCCGCGCCAGTCTGGAGCGCGTCGGTGTTAAAACGCTCATCGAATGCTCCCCTCGCGTGCAAAACGAAGGCGAACACGCCTCGAAGCAACTTGCCAAGGGCCTCGAAAAGCTCGCCATGTTCCTGGAAGACGCGCATCTGCAGCGTGCGCACTTTGAGCGACGCAGGGAGGACCAAGTGCGCATCGCCATTCATCCCGGCAGTGGCTCTGAGAAGAAAAATTGGCCGCTGGAGAACTGGCGACGGCTTGCGGACGAATTTTCCGCTCACGAGGTCATTTTCATCACCGGCGAGGCCGAAGAAGCACGTGGTGTGAGTATCACCCCACACACCCACTGGCACTCTCTGCCGCTATCCGAGCTGTCCGCACGTCTCACCACCTGCACCGTCTTTCTCGGCCATGACAGCGGCATCTCGCATCTGGCAGCCGCCTGCGGAGTGCCATCGTTGCTGCTGTTTGGCCCCACCGACCCAGCCATCTGGGCACCACCGCAGCCCTGGGTCGAAGTTTTACGTGAGGAGAGCAGTGATCTGGCTGCGCTGGACTTTGAGCGCGTGAAATGCGCTGCCGCGCAAGTTGTGGCGAAATCGTAACGTGCTAGCCTGCTCTTCCAAATCATGCCTGACACTCCTCCCTCCGCACGATTCCGCACCTTCCTCATCCTTGGCGCTCCTGGCAGCGGCAAAGGCACGCAGGGCAAGGTGCTCGGCTCCATTCCGCGCTTTCATCATCTCGCCTGTGGCGATGTGTTTCGCTCACTCGACACCCGCACGCCGCTGGGGCAGAAATTCGTCGAGTATTCCAGCCGTGGCGAACTCGTGCCGGATGACGTGACGGTGCAGCTTTGGAACGCGAACGTGAAGCAGCGCGTCGATTCCCACATGTTTAAGCCAGAGATCGACTTCCTCGTGCTCGATGGCATCCCCCGCAATGTGGAGCAGGCCCAGTTCATGGAGCCCCACATCGAAGTGCTGAAGGTCTTCCATCTTTCCTGCCCTGACCGCACCGAACTGGCCCGCCGCTTGCGCAAACGTGCCCTCAAGGACAACCGCTTCGACGACGCGAACGAAACCGTCATCCAAAACCGCTTCGCCACCTACGAGGCCGAGACGAAACCGATCCTCGACTACTATGCCGGTGATCGCATCGTGGACATCGACGCCAGCCAGCCACCCGCGAAGGTGCTCTACGACATCCTGGCCGGCATCATGACGCTGGATGCCTGGAAAGAGCTGGAGAAGATGAAGATCTAATGCGCGTCCTCTTCATCGGCACCGGCGACATCGGCCTTCCTTCATTGGAGTGGCTGCTCAATACGACGAAGCACGAGGTCGTCGGCGTCGTCACACAGCCGGACAAGCCGGTGGGGCGCAAACAGGTGCTCACGCCGCCGCAGATCAAAGTGCGCGCACTCGCCGCAGGCAAACAGGTCATCCAGCCGCTCAAAATTCGTCACGCCGTGGAGGAATTGAAGGCCTTCAATGCCGATGTGGCCGTCGTCGTGGCCTACGGCCAGATTTTATCCCGCGCCGTGCTTGATGTGCCGAAATTCGGCTGCCTGAATGTCCACACATCGCTTCTCCCGCGCCATCGCGGTGCCGCACCGATCCAGGCCGCGATTCGCGATGGCGACACGGAAACTGGCGTGACCATCATGTTCATGGATGAAGGCCTCGACACGGGCGACATCCTCTTGATGAAGCGCCTGCCGATTGCCGATGACGACACGGGTGGCGCTCTGCATGACAAACTCGCGCTGCAAGCGCCCGCCGCGCTCGAAGAAGCCCTCGATCTCTTGGCCGCTGGCAACCCACCGCGTGAGAAGCAAAACGACGCCGAGGCCACACACGTCCGCAAACTCACCCGCCAGGACGGTCGCCTCGACTGGACGCGTCCCGCCATCGAGCTCGACCGCCTCATTCGCGCCTTCACGCCCTGGCCTGGCACTTCATGCCTGCGCAAAGAGGTGCAGATGAAAATTCATCGCGCCCAAGTCATTTTGAATGCCGATGCCTGCCCGGCACCGGGCACCATCGTCAGTGCTGATGCGAATGGCATCTTGGTCAGTTGTGGCAGCGGCTTGTTGAACTTGCTCGAAGTCCAAATCGAAGGCGGCAAGCGTTTGCCTGCCGCCGACTTCCTGCGCGGGCATGCGTTGCACGCAGGTGATGGGTTGTTATAGGCCGGATTACTCCTGCAAGAAGACGAACACGCCCTTCTTGTTGCCGACGATCACTTCGGTCTTGCCATCTTTGTTCACGTCACCAGCCGACACTTGCGTGCCGACGCCGCTGTCGTTGTCGATTTCATGCGGGATCAAATCAGCGCCACCTTTGCCGTCGCGTTTGATTTGGAACCAATACAGGACCGCTGGTGCCGCAGGTTCGGCGTCTTTATTGGGGCCATGCGCCCAGTAGCGCTTGCCGGTGATGAGATCGAGCACGCCGTCGCCATCGACATCCGCCAGCGTGGTGGCGTGCGTTTGGGTGAACTTCACGCCATGCGGGCTGTCTTCTGGCTTCTCTCCGAGAATCTGATGCGTGGCGAAGCTGCCGTCGGCTTTCTGCTCATACCAGGCGAAGCCGTAGCCGTGCGCGTCCCAGCTCGTGAGCACGTCGTTGCGACCGTCACCGTTCACATCATAGACCTGCATCTGCGAGCCACCACGAGCGCCTGCGGGTGCGAACGGCACCGCATGGAATGCCCACTCTTCCGAGGCCGTGCCCGGCTGCTCACGCCAGCCATCCTTGTCCAGGATGTCGGGACGCTTGTCGCCGTTGATGTCGCCGAAGCCATAACCATGCGTGTAGCGGAAGTAGCGCTTCAGATCCGGCTTGGCGATCGCGTGATAAGCAGCTTTGGCTCCCGGATTGGCCCAATCCAGTGACGCATAGCCGAGACGGCCGCCGGTGTGGCAGATGAGCTCCGGTTTGCCGTCGCCATCCATGTCGCCGAGCTGCGGGGATTCGTTGTCGGTCACATCAAAGAGGATGTGGCGTTTCCAGGCTTCCGTCGTGCGCTTGCCGGGGTTTTCATACCAGGCCGTGATGTCGCCAGGCCAGGAGAAGACGAGGATGTCCATCTTACCGTCGCTGTTGAAGTCGTAGGTGTTGGTGAGGAAATAATCCGAGTAGCCGAGTGGATCGACCGCCTTGCCTTTGAACTCAGGCGCGGACTCGATGAACTTCGCGTGATTTGGCAGGTAGTTTTCATCGGTCAGCGGCTTGTTGCGGTCCGGTTTTGGCGCGTTGTAGGCGCTGCGCTCCTTGAATTCCGGCCCCCACCACACAAACGGCCCCGCGCAGATGTCGTTGTTACCGTCCTGGTCGAAGTCGGCGAAGTGAGCGCCTTCACACCAGAACTCATTGGAGAGCGTGAGTTTCTTGAACTTCGGCTCGGCGGCGCACAGCGGCAGCGCGAGCAACAGGGTTGGGATCAGCAGTTTGGTCATGGTGGTTGGCAGGGAACAGGTCAGAAGAGCATCATCTTGCAGGGAGCGACGTCAGTCGAGAAACTTCCCAGGGTTTAAAATCCCGTTGGGATCGAGAGCGGCCTTCAGGCGCAGATGGGTTTCATGCGCGGCAGGAGAGACGGCATGCCGCCACCAGCGTTTTTTGGCGATGCCGATGCCGTGCTCTCCGGTGATCGCGCCATTCCAGGCGATGATTTGATGAAATAGGCGATCGAGCGCGGCCTCAGCGCGTTCGCGGATCGCGGGATCGTCCATCGTGGGCACCATGATGTTGACGTGGATGTTGCCATCGCCCGCATGGCCGAAACTGGCGACGGGGAAACCGAATTCGGCCTGCAACTGCTCGGCAAAATCGACGAGTTCAACGAGTTTGCCGCGTGGCACGACGATGTCCTCGTTCAGCTTGATCAAACCGGTGTTGCGCAGGCTGTAGCTGAACTCACGACGCAGTTTCCAAAACGCCTCGCAAGCTTCATCACCCATCGCCTCGTTCAAACAGATGCAACCGAGCTCACGCACGAGCTTGGCGAGCTGTTGCAGCTCGCCTTTGACCGATTCTGCCTGGCCGTCGATCTCGACGAGCAGATGCGCATCGCCCTCGGGCGTGACGGAGGCACCGAGATATTCGCGTGCGGCACGCAGCGTGAACTTGTCGGCGATTTCGAGTGCGCTCGGCAGGAAACCGCTCCCGAGAATGCGCTGCACGGCATTGGCAGCTTCCGCGAACGATTTGAAACCTGCTGAGAGCATCGCGCGCATCGGCGGATGCGGGATCAAGCGCAGCGTGGCCTCGGTGACGACGCCGAGCATGCCTTCGCTGCCGACCATGAGGCCGACGAGGTCGAAACCGGTTTTGTTTTTGTGACAACGGCCACCCGCTCTCACGATTGAGCCGTCTGCGAGCACCGCCTCCAAACCGAGCACATAGTGCCGCGTGACGCCATATTTCAGGCAGCGCGGCCCGCCCGCATTGGTGGCGATGTTGCCACCGAGGCTGCATTCCTTCAGCGAAGCGGGATCAGGCGGGTAAAACCAGCCCAGTTTGCGCACTTCGCTTTGAAGATGGCCTGTAATCACCCCTGGCTCGATGACGGCGACACCGTCCTCCAGCGCGATCTCTTTGATCTTGTTCATGCGAGCCACGGAAAGGGCGATGCCGCCCTTCAAGGGCACCGCGCCACCCACATAACCGACCCGCGAACCTTGCGGAGTGACGGGAATCTTGTTCTCATTGGCAAAGCGCAGTGTTTTAGAGACATCTTCCGTGTTTTGCGCATGCACGACGACTTGGGGAGGATTGGAGGCGAACCATTTGTCCGTGCTGTGCGTGGCGAGGTCGTCCTGTGTCACGGAGACACGGTCTGGACCGAGGAGGGAAACGAGTTGATCGGCGAGGGAGGCCATCCGAGGAGACTGGCGAAGCGTAGCGTTCGCGCAACGCGTAGAATGCGTTTCCACCATGCCTCCGCTGATCACAGTCACCCACCGACACGGGATTTACCTCCCGGAGGCAGATTTGTGGCTCGATCCGCACTTTGGCGTGAAGCGCGCCTTCATCTCGCATGCGCACAGCGATCATGTGGCGCGGCACGAGCTCACGTTTTGCTCCGAAGTCACCCGCGACCTCATGAAAACGCGCTACGGCTTCAAAAACGAGGGCGCGGTGCGGGCGTTGCCACTGCGCGAGGTCATCGAGTGGGAGGGCTGGGAGCTGCGCCTGCTGCCAGCGGGCCACATCATCGGTTCCGCCATGCTCCATCTCACGCGCAAGGCGGACGGAGCCACGCTGCTCTACACTGGCGACTACAAACTGCGCCAGGGCCTCAGCTCCGAGCGCTGCGAGTTGCTGCACGCGGACACGCTCATCATGGAATGCACCTTTGGCCTGCCGCAGTATGCCTTTCCGCCGGTGCAGGAAATCGTCGCGCAGGTGCTGAAGTGGGTGCAGGAGACGATTGAGGACGGCGGCATTCCCGTGCTGCTGGGCTACTCGCTCGGCAAGGCGCAGGAAATCCTTTGTGCCCTGGCCGAGACCGGGCATCCCGTGATGCTGCATAAGTCGGTGTGGGACATGACCCGCGCCACCGCGCCGTTGCTGGGCAAACTGCCGCAGTTCCGCCTCTTCGATGCTGCGGAGGCGCACGGGCACGTGCTGATCTTTCCGCCGAGCAACGGCAAGTCGCTCGCGCTGAAAAAACTGAAGGTCTGCCGCACCGCGATGCTCAGCGGCTGGGCGCTCACCCCAGGCGCGAGGTTTCGTTATCAAGTCGATGAAGTCTTTCCGCTCAGCGATCACGCGGATCATCCCGAGCTGTTGGAGACCGTCGAACTCGTGAAACCACGCCGCGTCTGGCTGGTGCATGGTTACACACGGGAGTTCGCGGCGGAACTGCGCACGCGTGGCGTGGAGGCGTGGACGCTGGAAAGAGATGATCAGTTGGAACTGAGCATCGAAGGTTCCAAGTTTCAGGTTTCAGGTTCCAAGTCGGAGGAGGTGTCTTGGGGCGAAGGCAGTTTTGTTGAGTGGGCGCGGGCTTGTGCGGCGACGGCGGAGGTTTCATCGCGCTTGCGGAAGGTGGAGGTGCTCGCGGGGTTGCTGCGCGGGCTGGATGAGGTCGAGTTGAGGCTTGCGGTGCAGTTTTCGAGCGGTAGCACGGGTGAAGGTGCGTTGAATACCGGCTGGGCACTCATCAAACGCGCGTTGATCGAGCTCAGCGGCCTGAACGAGGCCGAGTATCGCGCCATCTCGCGTTCTCAGGCGGATGCGGGCCGCACCGCCTTCCTTGTTTTGCAGCGTGCGGCGCTCATGCCGGAGAAGTGCGCTCTTGCCGATGTCGCGGAGGTATTTGAGCGTCTGCGCAAAGCTGGCAGCCAGATGGAGCGCGTCAGTTTGCTCAAAGCACGCCTATACCTTCTCAGCCCCTCCGCAGGCTCATGGCTGGTGCGCTTGATGACCGGCGATCTGCGCATGGGATCGAAGGAAGGTCTCATTGAAGAAGCCGTGGCCGCCGCATTCGATGCCAAGCCCGATGACGTGCGCGAGGCGGCGATGCTCTGCGGCGACATCAGCGCGGCTGCGCTACTCGCGAAGTCGCACAAGCTCCACGAAGCCGCGCCGAGGCTTTTCGTGCCGATTAAAGTCATGCTCGCCTCGCCGGAAGAAACGGCGCAGGCCATTTGGGAGCGCCTTCCAGGTGAGAAAGTGTGGCTGGAGGACAAATTTGACGGCATTCGCGCCCAAGTGCATCGCAGCGCGGATCGAGTCGAAATCTTCACACGCGACCTCAAACCCATTTCCGGTCAATTTCCCGAGGTTTGCGCCTCGATGCGCCTGTTGAGCGACGAGGTCGTTTTCGACGGCGAGATCATCGCGCATGCCGAGGGCAAGAAACTGACCTTCTTCGATCTGCAAAAACGCCTCGGCAGGCGTGATCAGTCCGATCTTTTCCTGCCGAGTGAGGTGAGCGTGAAATACGTCGTCTTCGACCTGCTGTGGAAGAATGGTGTTTCCTTGCTCGAACGGCCTTTGGAAGCCCGCAGAGCTGAGTTGGAGGCTCTTCGGATGCCTGCGGGCCTCGAAACGATCGCTGTCATCCGGGCCGCGAATGCCGAGGAGATCGAAGCCGCCTTCCTCGCCGCACGGCGGCGTGGAAACGAAGGCCTCATCGCCAAAGAGGCGGTGAGCACTTACGCGCCCGGAAGACGCGGCAAGTCGTGGCTGAAGCTCAAGAAGGCCTTTGCCACGCTCGATGTCGTCGTCGTGAAGGCGGAGCAAGGTCACGGTAAGCGTAGCCATGTGTTGAGCGACTACACCTTCGCCGTGCGCGATGAAACCGACGGCAACGCGCTCAAAGTCATCGGCAAGGCCTACAGTGGCCTCACCGATGCCGAGATCGAGGAACTGACGGAGCATTTCACGCAAACGACGCTCAGCCAGAAAGGCCGCGTGCGCACTGTGGTGCCGCAGATCGTTCTGGAGATCGCCTTCGACAGCATCCAGCCCAGCGACCGCCACAGCAGCGGCCTCGCCATGCGCTTCCCGCGCATCAAAGCCATCCGCCGCGACAAATCACCTGCCGAGATCGACACGCTGGCCTATGCGATGAAGCTGGCAGGCATCGTTTAGCGCTTCATCTTAGCGAAGAAGACACGGGCACTCTCCATGACGCCATAGGCGGTCTCTTGCGGCGTGAGTTCAGCGGTCTGGATGCGCAGGTCAGCAAGGGATTTGTAGAGCGGTTTGCGCTCGGTGAGCAGGCGTTCGAGCTTGGCTTTCGGATCTTCCTCCCCAGTGAGCAGCGGGCGGTTGTTGTTCATCGCCGTGCGGCGGGCAAGGCGCTCGGGATCGGCGTCGAGCCAGACGGTGTAACCGAGATGACGCAGGATGGGCAGATTGCGCGGCTGGGTGACGATGCCGCCACCTGTGGCGATGACGCAGCCGCGTTTCCCAAGCAGTGAGCGCAACGCAGCGGACTCGCGCAGGCGGAATCCGGCCTCGCCTTCGCTAGCGAAGATTTCGGGAATCGTTTGGCCCGCTGTTTCGACGATCATCGCGTCGGTATCGACAAATTGGAAACCGATCATCTGCGCGACGATGCGACCGACGGTGGTTTTGCCCGAACCCATGAGGCCGATGAGCAGAATGTTCGGCTGGCGGGGCAATGGCACCTCGCCGCTGCTGTGGACGAGGTTCAAAATGGATGAGGCCAGCTCGGGATCGTCCCGCAGGGCGACGAAGTAGCTCTCATAGCGCAGACTCCAACCGGTGGCGTGCAGCTTGGTGTTGGAGACGCGTTTGTGGCTCCAGCCACGTTTGCGGGCAGGATCGGGATCACGCTCTGGCGGCATTTTGGTGCCGAAGGTCATGCACAGGCGCTCCAAACACTGCCGCTGCGTCATTTGCGCGTCATCGACGATGTTAAAGATGCCGCTGAGACGTGCGGTGACGAGATGCACGAGCGCAGCAGCGGCATCATCGGCGTGGATTTGATTGAGCAGGCGGCCCTGGCCATGGTTGCCCTCGACGGCGGCCTTGCCTTCGAGCAGATTTTTCAAGACGAAGGAGCGCCCAGGGCCGTAGATGCCGGCGAGACGTCCCACAGCTCCGCCAGCATTGAGCGCGATGTTTTCGGCCTCGCGCAGCAGGCGGCCGGTGTCGCGCTCGGGATCGGCAAAGCTGGTTTCATCGACCATTTCACCGTGGATCTGCGGATAGACGCTGGTGCTGCCGGTGTAGAGCGCGAAGGCCTGCGGAAAGGCTGCCACGAGATGGCGCATGCCGTTCACATACACGCTTTGATACATCTCCGCGCCACCACGGCTGGAGCTGGCGCAGTGGATGAAGGCGTCGAGGCTCGGGGCATTGAGTTTGGCGGCCAGTGCGGCCACGTCGTTGCCATCCGAGATGTCGCAGGCTTCCACACGCCAGGGTTTGACGGTGGCAAGACGCACGGCGGAATCCGGCGAGTGTGTGAGGCCGATCACTTCATGCCCAGCGGCATGAAGCTGATCTGCGGCCCGTTCTCCGACGAACCCACAACCTGCAATGAGCACCTTCATTGGGGACGGTGTTTCTGGTAGTATGCCACGACGCCGTTCACGACGCCGCGAACATAGTCCTCAATGGCACTGGATTGGAGACGACCGGCGATGAGCGTGCGACCGAGGAAGTGGCCGTGCAGCAAACGGCGGTAGGTTTCTTCGTGGTTCATGACGTAGGGCTCCAGATAGACGACCGGGCACTGATAGAGCCGGTTCGCGAGGAGATTGCGGGCATAAACATACGGGCTGGTGCCGACACGGCGGGCATTGGGCGTGGTGTAGAGGTAGGCGGGCAATCCCGTCGCAGAACTCATGCCACCGGCCACCGCCTCGGCGAGCGGTAGTTCTTCCTCATGGATGCGTGAAAAGAGGCGGTGCAGCATCTCAAAGCGCACGTCCTGCTGTTGCAGCTCCACCGGCGCGTAGCAGCCGTTCACGAGGACATGCAGGTGGTTCGCGGGCGAGAACTGCGGAGACTTGGCTTCCCCCCAGGCCTCGGCGTTGTAGTGCAGACAGAGCACGACGTCGGGCTTGATGGTGACGTTGACTTTTTTGGCACGGGCGTGGATTTCACTGACGCGGTAGAAGAGCTTTTCACTCTGCCACTGCACGGTGACGATCTTCGCGTCGCCCGTGAGGCTGCTGTAGGATTCCTGCGGCTGCGGAAAGCCAGCCTCTTGGAGGAGTTGACGCGCTGGGGCGATGAGGTCGATCGACCGCAAGGTGGTCACAGGCTCCAAGGACTCGCGCACGAGACTCACATAGGCACCCAGGGCTTTGAGACGCTCCGCCAGCACCTGGGCGGTGATCAGGGTGAGATGCCCCTCCTGAATGGCCTCGCCTGAGGCAAAGCTCAGGTAGCGCTCCTCCATCGGCGAATACGCCCCACCGATGTGGCCGGGATCGATGGCAAAATGAACATCGCTGAGGATCGGGCGCCCCTTCAGCGGCGGCAGTTCGCTGGCTTTCCGCCAGGTGCGTGTGCCGGGCAGTGGTGGCTGCGCTTTGTGGGTGAAGGCGATGCGTGCCTCCGGCTTGGCCGGATCTCCCGTCTGCACAACGACGCCGTCGGATTCCAGCTTCCACGGCGGCGGGAGCGGCGAGGCATCGGAGTAAATGTCATTCACCGCAGCCTCGAACTCGGCGCGAGTCATCGTCTGGTGGAAAGATTGCAGCTTCAGCCAGTCCGGCGTCGTGCCCAAGGCACTGAGCCGGTTCAACTGGGGCGGCGGAGCGAGCGAAAGCGGTGCGGTGGCCGGGGGCGCAGCGGGGGCAGCGGGCGACGTGACCGGAACGGGTGCGGGTGCAGGCGCGATGGTCTGCGTCATGCCTGAGACCGCAAAGCAGCACGTCAGCACGACGACTGGCAGGGGGCGGCGCGTCATTCGTTTCATCATCCGCGCATCCTAGACTTGATCCCCGGCCTCATCATCTACTAAGTGGCGGCACATGAACGACAACACGGCTGACAGCACGGACGGACTCTTCCGCCTTCTTTTTTTGGGTGATGTGGTGGGCGAGCCAGGGCGCAAGGCGGTCTCCTTGCTGCTGCCACTGCTCAAGGAGGAGCTCAAACTCGATTTTATCGTCGTGAATGGCGAAAACTCCGCCGGCGGGCGCGGCATCACGCCGAAGATCGCCATCAGCCTCATGCGCGCCGGTGCCGCAGTGGTGACCAGCGGGGATCACATCTGGGACCAGCGGGAAATCGTGCCCTTTCTCAGTGAGGAGCCGCGCATGCTGCGCCCGCTGAACTACCCCGCCGGCACGCCAGGCAACGGCTTCGTCGTGTTGGAGTCCAAAAAGTGCAAGGTGGCCGTGGTGAACCTGCAAGGCCGCACCTTCATGAATCAGCAGCTCGACAACCCCTTCCCGGCCATCATCGAATGCGTCGAGAAGCTGCGCGAGGAGACGCCGGTGATCTTTGTCGATTTCCACGCCGAGGCCACGAGCGAAAAAGTCGCCATGGGCTGGCATCTCGACGGCAAGGTGAGCGCCGTGGTCGGCACGCACACCCATGTGCCCACCGCCGATGAACGCGTGCTGCCGAAGGGCACCGCTTTTCAAAGCGATGCCGGCATGTGCGGACCGATGGACAGCGTCATCGGCAGCCAGATCGAGCCCGTGCTGGAGCGCTTCCACACCATGATGCCCACGCGCTTCGGCGTGGGTCGCGGTGCCGTGCGCCTGAATGGCGCGCTGATCACCATCGACCCCACCACCGGCAAGGCGCTGAGCATCGAGCGCATCGCGCGGACCTGGCATGATTGAAGAAGGAATGTCTTTGGCGTGAACAAACCAGCCGTCCTCGAACAATTCCTCGCCGTGCTGAAGGCGGAACTCGTAGCGCTCACCCGCGCCGCACAGGGAGCCTTTGCCGCTGCCACCGACCCGGACAGCAAGGCGGAGAACAAGTATGATACGCGCACGCTGGAGGCCTCCTACGTCGCGCGAGGACAGGCGAAGCGTGTGACGGAGCTACAGGAGGCCGTGCGGGCGTTTGAAGCTTTGTCGGGAAATGAACTGGCAGCAGGTGTGGCGATCTCGCTCGGTGCGCTGGTGAGTTTGGAGACTCCCGAGGAAACCGCGCACTATTTCATCGGCCCCTTCGCTGGTGGCACGGAGATCGTGCATGAGGGAAGCGAGATCGTCGTCATCACGCCTGCCTCGGCCTTGGGGCAGAAATTGCTGGGGCAGCGTGTCGGCGATGCGATTGCGCTGCGGCCCGGTGCGCTGGCGAAAGTCATCGCCGTGGTTTGATCACGGCGAGCAATCGCAGCCGTCGCAGCCATCGCATGGGTCGCAGCAGGAGCGTTTCCGCTCGGTGCCCTCAATCGGCGATTGCGGATGCTTCCGCCCACGGTCTTTCTCCTCGGCAACTTGTGCGATGCGTGCCTCCGCGCCTTCGATGAGAACGGCGCGGAGCAGATCGCGATTGCGCCGCAAGGGCAGAGCGTCAAACGCAGCGCGGGTGGGCTGTGCGCAGTCTTGGAGTGTGGCAGAGCGGTTTTCGATGTCCGCCTGCCCTGCCATCCAGGCGCGAACGTCGTGAACGGGAAAACGCAACGCGTGCAGCAGACCCAAGGCATCGCCAAAGATGAGGCAAAACAGCTCAGCGACGACTGATTTTCTCTCAGCCGCCTGACTCATCTCAACGATCCACCAGTGATCTTCCGGCAGGAGAACAACTTAACCGGGCGAACAACATGTGACTTTTGTTGCTAGGTTGCTAACGGTTTGAGCATGTCATCGACCCGCCCCTGGAAATCCACCGCTTTGCGCCTCTGGCGCGTGGTGCTGCTGGCTGCGGTGGTTTTTGCCATCCGGCGCTCGCATCAGCCATCTGCCCTGGAGCTGACGGTCGAGCGTGTGCGTGATTTCTTTCCCACGGCGGCTGTTTTGACGCCTCAGGGGGGCATGCAGGCAGTGAAGGATGAATCCGGGATCACGCTCGGGCATGTGATGCAGACCTCGCCGGAGGCGGATGACATCATCGGCTACGCGGGGCCGACGAACACGCTCATCGCGCTCGATTCGCGTGGGAAGGTGCTCGGCCTGCGCATTCTGCACAGCAGCGACACGACAGATCATGTGGCCGAGGTGGTGGGTGAGCGGGCGTTCTTCAAGCAGTTCACGAACAAGAAAGCCGCCGAGATGGCCAACATGCCGGTGGATGCGGTTTCTGGAGCGACTTTGACGAGCAGCGCGATTGCTGAGGGTGTTTTGCGTCGTCTGGGCAAGAGCGCGACGACCTCCCTGCGTTTTCCTGACGCGATCACGCTGGATGAGGTGAAGAAACTCGAACCAACGACCGCGAAGCTGCGCGAATCGAAGGCGCATCCGGGTTCGCAGGAGGTGCTCGATGCGAAAGGAGCCGTCATCGCGCTGGCGGTGCGCACGGCACCGAGTTCAGATGGCGTGGTAGGTTACAAGGGGCCGAGCGACACGTTCATGCTGATGGACGCGGCAGGTTCGACGCTGCGAGGCATCGCGCTGCGGCGGAGTTATGACAACGAGGCCTATGTCGGCTACGTCACGGGAGACACGGCGTTTTTAAAGACCTTTGATGGCATGACGACGGAGAAGATCGCGAGCATCGACTTCAATGCGGCAGGTGTGGAAGGCGTCTCGGGTGCGACGCAGACGAGTTATGGCGTGGCGGAAGGCGTGCGTGTGCGGTCACAGGCATTGCTGAAGGAAAGGGAGGCGAAGCGTGGCTGGTGGGCACTGATCCGCTGGCGCTGGCAGGACACAGGGCATGTGGCGGTCATTCTGGCAGCGTTCGTGATGGCGTTCACGCCGATGCGTGGGCGGGCGTGGTGCCGTCATCTGCATCATGCGTTGCTGGTGGCTTACGGGGGCTTCGTGGCAGGTGAAATGCTCTCCCAAGGCCTGCTGGCCGGCTGGGCGGCGCATGGCACGCCGTGGCGCAATGTGCATGGTCTGGTGCTGCTGGCAGCGGTGGCGCTGCTGGGGCCGGTTTTCACCGGCAAGCAGCTCTACTGCCACCACATCTGCCCGCACGGTGCGTTGCAGCAGCTTTTGGCGAAGCGTCTGCCCTGGCAGTGGTCACCCTCGAAGCGGATGGACGCGTTTTTCTCGAAGCTGCCGTTCGTGCTGCTGGCGTTCGTGCTCATGAGCGTGGCGTTTGCCCTGCCGGTGGATTTGAACGCGCTGGAGCCGTTCGACGCGTATTTGTTCCGCGTCGCGGGCTGGGCGAGCATGGTGATCGCCATCGCGGGATTGCTGTGGTCGTTGGTCACGCCGCTGGCGTATTGCCGTTACGGCTGCCCGACAGGCGCGTTGTTCAAGCTGCTGCGCTTCACGGGCGCTGCGGACCGCTTCGGAACACGCGACTGGCTGGCGGCGGCGTGCATCGTGATGGTTCTTCTCTTTGCTCCGGGCTGAAACCCGGCTACCAACAAGCATTCATGCGCCTCATCTCCAGCTTAGAGTCCAAGTTCGGTCGTTTTGCCATTCCGGGCCTCGTGCAGGTCATCGCGATGTTTCAATTGCTGGTGCTGTTCATGGTCATGGTCATGTCCCCTGAGGGCGCAGCGGCTTATTTGATGTTTTTGGACCTGAATCCGGCGCGGGTGATGAATGGGGAGGTCTGGCGGCTGATCACGCATGTGTTTATCCCAGGCAATTTTTCGCTGATCTGGGCGCTGATCGGCACGATGTTCATGATGTGGATCGGGCGTGGGCTGGACGATGCCTGGGGCGCATTCCGGGTGAACCTCTACATTTTCGGCTGGATGTTTGCGGTGACGCTGGGCGCGCTGATCTTTGGCTGGCCCGCACCAGGCATGTTTTTGTATCAAACGCTGCTGTTTGCCTTCGCGACGCTGTTCCCCAACGAGGAGATCATGATTTACTTCATCCTGCCGCTTAAAATGAAGTGGGTGGCGCTGCTGAGCGCCGGGATGACAGCGTTTCTGGTGATGCGTGATCCTTCCTTGCTGCTGCCGGTGCTGGCCTGCCATTTGAACTACCTCGTGGTCTTCGGCCCTGGCTTTATGAGTGAGCGGGCCAAGCAGGCGCGTGTCATGGCACGACGCGGCCAGTTTGAGTCCGCCAAGCTGCCTGAGGGCACGTTTTTCCATCAATGCTCGGTCTGCAAAAAAACAGAGATCGACAATCCGCAGCTCGACTTCCGCGTGATGGACTCGGGCGATGAGATTTGCACCGAATGCCGGGCAAAACGCAACGGAGGCTAAACCCCATGGCGGATGATCCTCTGGCCGAAGCGTTTCTGGAGTTCATGAGTTCGGAGCGCCGCTCATCCGAGCGGACGTTGGCGAACTACGAATTGGCGCTGCGGCAGTTCCGCGAGTGGCGTGTGCCCTTCAAAGGGTGGAGCGAGCTGACAGCGGATGATTTCCGCGCCTACTTGTTCGATTTGATGAAGCGGGAGCGCGGGCGGGCGACGATCCGGCTGCAATTCGCGGCGCTGCGCAGTTTTTTCAAATGGCTGACGCGGCGGCGTGGTTGGAAGTCGAATCCGCTGCTGGAGGTGCAACTGCCGAAGCGGGAGAAAAAACTGCCCGTGGTGCTCACGGTGACACAGATCGACCAGATGCTGAACTTGCCGCTGACGCTGGAAAAATCGAAACGCGATGCGGTGTGGGCACCGGAGCGTGACGCGGCCATTTTGGAGCTATTTTACAGCACGGGCATGCGTTTGAGCGAACTCGTGGCGCTGAACGTGGCGGACATCGACACCTACACCGAGACGGTGCGTGTTTTCGGTAAAGGGAAGAAGGAACGTCTCTGTCCGGTGGGCAGCAAAGCGTTGGAGGCCGTGCAGCGCTATCGCTTGAAGGCCGGTGTGCATGAGGGAGCTCTCTTTTTGAGCAAGCTGCGCAAACGCCTCAGCATTCAGGGCGTGGACGATGTGGTGAGCAAATACTGGCGCGCCTCGGGTCTGCCCGTGCATCTCACGCCGCACAAGTTCCGCCACAGCTTTGCCACGCATCTGCTCAACAACGGAGCCGACCTGCGCAGCGTGCAGGAGCTGCTGGGCCATGCGAGCCTTTCGACCACGCAGATCTACACGCACGTCTCGACACAGCGGATGAAGGAAGTCTATGACAAGTCACACCCGCGGGCGTGAGGTTTGGTTGATGGTTTGGAGTTGATGGCCTGAGTTTGCACAGCAAGCGACGCCTGTTTCCGGCTATCAACCTTCAACTATTCACCATCAACCAAGGCAGCGGTCACTTCTTCGGCACCCAAGTGGCCACCGGCGTCGGCGTGTGAGCGGGCGCTTCGTCGAGGGCGAAGGTGATGCAGAGGCTCTGCGGGCCTTTGGCGTCGGCGAGGGCGACCTTGAGGATGTTGACTTTTTCCTTCACGAGATCGCGGGACTGGGCGTTGGAGGGTTCAGGAGGGGTGCCAGAGCTGAAAGTGGCCCCCGCAGGGGAAACGATGGTGGCGATGAGGGTCTTGCCGCCCTGGGTGAGCGTGGCCTTGGCACCATCAGCGGCGATCTCGGCTTTCGTGTGCATGCTCCAGGTGATGGTCTGAGTGGTTTTGATCACCAGATCGTCCTGGATCACCGCGTAGGGCTTGGTGCCGCGCACCACCAGTGCCCCGCGATGCACATCCTTAGCGGCTTTGCCGTAGGCGTCGGTCATATCGACGACGGCGAGGCCCTTCTCCGGGCTGGAGGCACCGACGAGCACTTTGGCTTTCGCTTCGAGATCCTGATTCCCATCAATGACGAGCGTGTTCTGACCGAGGGTGTTTTCGAGATAAAGCTCGAAGCGTTTGGTGCGGTCACCGCCAGGTTTGACTTCAAGGCCGGTGGCGCGTTCGCTGTCCACGCCGAGCTCGATGCCCCAGCGCTGACCGCCGGCTTCCAGGACGAAGCTGCCGATGTCGAGCTGAGCGGTGTGGTCAGCGTTGTCGCCCCCTTTGACGGCGATGAAATAGTCCTCTTTCTCCCAGCCGGAGCGTGTGGCAGCGATGACACCGCCAGGGAGCGAATAATCGAGCGAATCTGCCGTGCCATCTCCAGCGGCGTGGGGATTGTAGTAAAGGAAGTGGCCCACTTGGCCGAAATAGCCGGAGGAGACGGCCTGCTTGCCGCTGGCGGCGACGGCGCGGATGCCCGGATTGCCATGGACGCCGCAGAGCCAAGTGGCGATCCACGGACGGGTCGAAGCTGCGCCTTTGCTGTCGCCAAAATTGAAGGTCTGGCCGCTGGGGCCGATCAAATGCATGCGGGCGACGCCGAACTGCGGGATGCCTTCCACGAGACTGATGCCGAGGTCGTTCCCCGCGGCGGCTTTGCGGGACTGGACGAGCATGGCGATGTAATCCATCACGTCTTCACCGGCCTGAAGTCCTTCCGGCCACACGCCAGCGGGCGCGAAGCGCTCCAGGCCTTGACCGAAGACTTTCGAGCCAGCGTCGGCGGCTTTCTTCGCGATGGCAGGATCGTCATCCACCATGCAGATGGCGGCGATGAGCAGCGCGGAGGCCGCGGCCATGTGCTTGCTGTCCGGTGGCAGCTTGTCGTCATCCTTGGAGGCCGCTTTTTTCTTGGGGGCACCTTTGGCCTTGACGGGTTCGGCTTGGCCCCCAGAGACGCCTTTGGCCGTTTCGGGGATGGGTTCGCCTTCCAGATGCGCAATGAGGGCGTCGATGCCTTTTTGAGCCAGATAGGTGCGGATTTCGGTCTTCTGCTGGGCGTTCAATGCCGCGTAAAACCAGTCGTAGCCGAGACAAGTGGCCACGACCATGTCTGCCACGTTGTCGATGAGTTCGGGATGCCAGTCGCGGAAGGAAACCTTGTCGGTGAGGGCGATCAGCTCCTGCATGCCTTTGTCCTGCCACTTCAAATCGCCGTCGCCGTAGTGAAGCGCTCCGAGCAGGCCCATGCGGTAGATGGCTTTCGGCCCTTCGCCGCCGGTGTCGCCGTTGATTCGCGTGAGGCCGGGATCCTGCAGTAGATCCTCACCGGAGGCCTTCAGGGCTTCCAGCATCTTGGCTAGCACGGGATCGGTGGCGATCTGGCCTTTCAGGTAGCCCCAGCCAGCGGCGTTGTGGATCAGGCGTGGCCGTACTTTCTGGATGCCCCCGAGGTAGTCATTCGCTCCTGGGGCCTTGAATTTGGACGCTGGGATGATCGTGATGGCCGGGCGCGGAGGCGCGGGTTTGCTGGCGACTTTAGCGGCGGGCGTCGTCTTGGCTGCGGGAGCCCCAGGAGCAGCAGCAGGAGCCGTCGCCGGCATTGGCGCGACGGGAGCGGCAGGAGCGGCAGGAGCGGCCTGCATGGCGGCATAGCGTGCCTTGGCATACTCGAAGTCCGCAGGACTCAAGCTGGCGATAGGCACATCAAACTCACGCCCGTCCTTCATTTTGATCTTCAAAGTCTTGGCCGCCGCATCGACGGAGACCAGCGTGGCCTCGATCTGCTTGCCCGCCGTGTTCGTCCACGGGCGGTATTCTTCGGCAAGCTGGGCGCTGGCGGTGGAGAGCAGGCCGAGGGTGGCGAGGAAGAGGAAACGCGAGGCGGTTTTCATGGCTGAGGTTGGTTGACGCTAAAGCAGCGTTTGGTGGTCGGAAGGTCAAGACTAAACGCAGCCCGCCACAGATGGTTTAGCGAAATTCAAGCCCAGGCAACGGAGACCCAGGGCCGGAGCTTGTTTTCTCAAGACAGGACTGCTGCTGCGTCTCGGCGTGCGGTGGACGACGAAGCGAAAATAAAAAGTGCGGACGCTTTCGTCCGCACTTCACTGTTCAAGATGGGGGATGGCCTACGGATGAGGGCATCCGCGCTTCGTGGATCACGCCTTGGCTTTCTTTTTCTCCTTGTCGGCGGATTTCGGCCGCTCGGGTGGGCTGAGCGGCTCAGGGGCGGCTTCCGGCGGGAACTGGATGAGCGGGAAGGGATTGGCCTGCGGCTCCATGGCGTATTCGCGGTCTTTGAACTGGCCGGCTTTAGGGAAGGGATAGTTGCCATCCTTGTCGGCGAGCAGCGGCGGCGGGCCGTCGAGCGTCAGCTTGTCCGCGTTCGGGGAGAATTCGAAGGCGCTGTTGATGTAGTCGTTGTAGCGGATGACTTGGCCGGTGTGGGCAGCGGCGCGGCCCATGGCGGTGGTGATGCTGGACTTGATGCCGCGCTCGACCTCGTTGTAGGGCTTATCCTTGGAGATGGCCTCAATGAGATCCTGCCACTCGAGATCGTAGGGGTTTGGCTCCGGCTGCTTGCCGCGCCAGATGATGTTCCCACGCTGCATCTGCTGGCCTTTGAAGGTCATGGCCTTCGAGGGGAAGTGGCCGGCGGTGGAGACGATGGCGCAGCCTTTGGTGCCATGCACCTGCGTGGCGAACTGCGTGTGAACATTCAGTGCGGTGCGGCCTTCGAGGTAGAGCTTCGCGCCGTCCTTGAAGGTGTATTCGCAGGAGTAGTGGTCGAAGTTTTGATCCACATAGTCCCCACGATCCGTGCGGCCGCCGCTGGCCTGCACTTCGACGGGCCAGTCGTTCTTCATCCAGCAGGCTTCGTCGATGTTGTGAATGTTGAAGTCGCTGAAGCCACCGCCGCTGGCCCAGAGGAAGCTGTGGAAGTTTTTGATCTGCCAGAGCAGCTCGTTCGGGTGCGCGTTCGGGTCACGGCGTGGGGTGAAGACACTGCCGATGACTCCCTGCATGCGGTAGGCGCGCATGAGCATGAGATCGCCGATCTCGCCGTCCTGGATGCGGTTGAAAAGCTCGCCGCGGACGCGGCAGTGGCGGCACATGAGACCGACGCCGACCTTCAGATTCTTCTTTTTCGCCTCTTCATTGAGCGCCAGCAGACGACGCGCGGTGGGGCCGTCGGTGCAGATCGGCTTTTCCATGAAAATATGCACGCCTTTCTCGATGGCGTATTTGAAATGCACCCAGCGGAAGGCCACCGGCGTGGTGAAGATGGCCACGTCACCTTTGCTCAGCATGTCGATGGCGTTTTTGTAGGCGTCGAAGCCGATGAACTTGGCGTCCTCGGACACGGACATGCGGTCCGGGTGCTTTTTGGTGAGGTTTTCAAAGCTGGCGTCGAGACGGTCCTTAGACACGTCCGCCATCGCCACGAGGCGTGTCACGCGCGACTGCACTCCCATCGCGTTGCTCGCTGCGCCAGTGCCGCGACCGCCGCAGCCGATGAGAGCCGCCTTGATCTCATCACTGCCGGCGGCATGCACATGCGGCAGGGTGATGCCTGAGAGAACTGAGAGACCGGCGACGGTCCGGGTGCTGGTCTTGAGAAAATCGCGGCGGCAGAGGTTAGAATCGAGATCGTTATTCATGGGCGGGTGTGTACGTTGGCAGTGTTGTGCAGCTTACTGGAGAATGCGGCTTCCATCAGACTGGAAATTCTTCAAAAAGCACCCGCAGTCTGCACAGAACCGCGCATGCCGTCACTTGGAATTCGGCTTGCACCCGTGCTTGAGCTGAAAAAAACATTTTTATGCCAGCATGCCACCCCGGGAGGAAATCTCCGAGAACGCACGTGCCAGCGCGTCATTGAGTTCACGCAGCGTGGCTTTTTCAAGTTCGGGGTCCAGAGTCACGATGTGGGTCGGAGGTAACACAATGGCCTGATGCGGGTGCTGAGCGCGCTTCCGTTCAGACACCGGCATCGGCGGCGGATTGACGGGTTGCGGAGGGTAAAACAGGGCGTCCATTGACGTGCTGGAGACAGGATCATCCACCTGCATGGCAGTTCGGAGCTGGTTCAGGCTGCTGAGTTGTGACTCGATCTGAGTGTTGAACCATTCCCGCGTGCGCTGGATCTCATCCATCAGCGATTCCAGTTCCCGGGAAAGCTGCCCTCCAGCAGGAGCTGGCAAGGTTGGACTGGGCAGGGTCATGGGGAAATGGGGAAGGCTCATAATCAACCAAGTCTATTAAAATTTCCATAAAATATCAAGCCGTATTCACTCTCAAGACCATGGAATTTCAAAAAACGAGCACCTCTGTTCAGAAACTCAGTTTCGCTCGGGCAAAAACTTCGCGCTCTTACCGATTTTGGAGCCGCTGGCGGAGTTTCGTGACGACATGATCTTGTTCAGCGGCATCGACAGTTGTGGCAAAGCCTCCCTGCTCGGCAAAGGCCAGGGTCGTGTGAAAACCGGCCAGCAGGCGGCTTTTGAGTCAAGCACGCCATTGGCGAATCTGCATCTCACGCTCGCGCAGCAGTTCAGCGCGGAGAGAGTGCGCTTTAACAACGTGAGCACCGGCCCGCTGAGCGGGTTGTTTGTGTGACGTTTAGAGCTCGTTGAGTATGGATTCGTATTTTACAAAGGGTTTTACTATTTGCATAGTATGAAAGCATGATTCAGCGCTCCTTCTGGCTCCAAAAACTCCATTCTGGCTGGGCAGAGGCTCCCATCGCATGGCTTTGCGGTGTGCGGCGAGTGGGCAAAACGACTTTGGCCGACAGTCTCGGCTCAGATCAGGTGCTGTATCTCAACTGCGACCTACCATCGACCGAGGAAGTGCTATCAGACCCGGAGTTGTTTTACCGGGGGTGCACGAAGCCAGTGGTCGTTTTTGACGAGATTCATCAGCTCCGAGATCCGGCCCGTGTGCTCAAAATCGGGGCAGATGCCTTCCCGAAGCTCAAAATCCTCGCCACGGGATCGTCCACACTCGCAGCAAGCAAGAAGTTCCGCGACACGCTCACCGGCCGAAAGCGGCTGGTGCATCTCACGCCGGTTCTTTGGGATGAATTGGAGTCTTTTGGTGTGCCATTGCAGCAGCGGCTCTCGCATGGCGGCCTACCTCCTGCGCTTTTGGCGGAGTCGAAGAAGCCGGCGTTTTACCGCGAGTGGCTGGACTCGTTCTTTGCCCGTGACATTCAGCGCCTCTTTGGCTTTCGTGACATGAACCGCTTCAACGCGTTGTTTGAATACCTCATCAAGCAGAGCGGCGGCCAGTTTGATGTATCGAAAACGGCCACCGCACTCGGCATCACGCGTCCGACGGTGGAAAGCCATGTCAGTGCGCTGCAAATCACGCAGGCCGTGACGCTCCTGCGTCCGTTTCACGGCGGTGGAATGAATGAGCTGGTGAAGCAGCCGAAGATCTACGCTTTTGACACGGGTTTTGTGAGCTTTGTCCGTGGCTGGGATCCGATTCGTCAGGATGACTACGGCCCGCTTTGGGAGCACCTCGTACTGGAGCATCTGCAGGCGCACTTTCCCGACACGCCACCGCTTTACTGGCGGGACAAGCAAGGTCGCGAGATCGACTTCGTCCTGCCACGCCAGCGCGATGAAGTGGATGTGATCGAGTGCAAATGGAGCAGCAAAGCCTTCGATGGAGGCGCTCTGGGCGTCTTCCGAAGCTACTACCCCAAGGGGAAGAATTACCTACTCACGCCTTCTTCAGCGCCTGCTCACCTGAAGCGTTTCGGCTCGCATGAGGTCATGGTGTGCAATCCTTCGGCCTTGAAGCCGTGAAACAGAATTGAAGGCAACAACCGCATCCCGCCCATCGTTTCGCAACGTCCAATCCATGAAAGCCATTCTAAGCCTCCTTTTGCTCACACCGAGCCTGCTCTTTGCCGAATTGAGCGTGCCGCATTTCTTCAGCGATCACATGATTCTCCAGCGCGAACGTGCGGCAGCGATTTGGGGCAAGGCGGATGCGGGGGCGGCGGTGACGGTTTCCTTCAAAGGGAAGTCCACGACGGCCAAAGCGGCGGCAGATGGCAAGTGGCGGGCGCAGATCGAAACCGGTGCTGCTGATGCGAAGGGCGCGGTGCTGACGATCTCGGCCGGCGCGGATAAAATGGAGATTCAGGACGTGCTGGTGGGCGAGGTGTGGTTCGCGTCGGGGCAGTCGAACATGTTTTACACGATGAACCGCTCGCCAGAATACGTGGGCCTCATCGCAGAGTCGCAGCATCCCGCGCTGCGCATGTTCAACGCGCCGCTGGTGACTTCAGAAGAGAACCAAGAGGATATCGAAGGCACATGGAAAGCGGCGACGCCGGAGACGGTGCCGGATTATTCGGCGGTGGCGTTCTTCTTTGCGCGGAAGCTGCACTTGGAGCTCGGCGTGCCGGTCGGCGTGATCAAATCCGCCTGGGGCGGCAAGCCGGTGGAGACGTTCACGAGTCGCGAGGCCTTGAACACGCTGCCAGGCACAAAAGCGCTCGTCGATGCGATGCTGAAGGACGAGACCGTTTACGATCAAGCCAAGGCGGATGCGGCTTATACGACGAAAATGGAGCAGTGGAAGGCCACCATGGCCGCCGCAAAGGGCAAATCGGCCGAGGAACGCAAGCGCCTGCCGAAGAAGCCGGATGCGCCGAAGCGGCCGCTGCTTACCGAAGGCAAGCCGGGCGTGCTTTATGCGGCGATGATTCATCCGTTCGTCGGTTACACGATGCGCGGGGCGATCTGGTATCAGGGCGAGGGCAATGCGCGACCCGGCGCGGTGCCGTATGACCAAACGCTGCCGCTGATGATCAACGACTGGCGCAAGCGCTGGGGCGATGAGTTCTCCTTTTACTACGTGCAGCTCGCCAACTACCACGCGCCCTCGACGGAGCCCGGCACGCCAGACTCGTGGGCTCTGACGCAGGATCGCATGCGCCTCGTGCTCGCGACGACGCCGAAGACCGGCATGGCGGTCACGAACGATGTCGGCGAGGCGAACGACATCCATCCGAAGAACAAAAAAGACCCCGGCGAGCGTCTCGCCCGCTGGGCGCTCGCCAAAGATTATGGCAAGCAGCTCCTTTACAGTGGTCCGCTCTTCAAGACGAGCGCGGTGAAGGACGGCGCGATCCGCGTGACCTTTGATCAAAGCGGTTCTGGTCTCAAATCACGCGAGGGTGGCGCTTTGAAGCGCTTCGAGATCGCCGGGACCGACAAAGTCTGGCACTGGGCCGATGCGAAAATCGACGGCACGGACAGCGTCATCGTCAGCAGCGATCAAGTGAAGCAACCCGCCGCCGTGCGCTATGCCTGGGCCGCGAATCCCACAGGCTCAAACCTCGTGAACAGCGACGGCCTGCCCGCCTCGGTCTTCCGCACCGACGACTGGGATGACGTGGAAATCCAAGCGGACACTGCCGCCACGAGTGCCACCGAAGCACGCCGCGCCCTCGCCGTGGAAATCAAAGCCCTCGCCGCCGAGCGTGCCAAACACGAACGCAAAAGCCCCGAGTACCAGGCGCTGAACAAGAAGTTTCAAGAACTCATGACGAAGTTCAAAGAAGATGCGCCGAAGAAGTAGTTTCGCATCTCATCCAGCCTAGTTTTTGCGCTTCTTCTTTTTCTTCTCGGCCGTCGGCTGATTTTTCATCGAGGCCTCGAACTGGCGGTCAAGTTCGGCGGGGCGGGCGTCCTTGCATTGATCGAGCACCGCTTGGAGTTTGGCTCTGGCGGGCTGATCGCCGGTGAGCGGGGTTTTCTCCAATGGATCGGCTTTGAGATCGTAAAGCTCGCCGCTGCGGTAGAGCTTGTGGCTGTGATTGAAGGCGGACTCGCTCACCGTGAGGTCGAACTTCTGGCGTGGTGAATACCACAGGTAGAGCGCCTCATGCGGCGTGCCGGTCTCGCCACGCAGTTGCGGCAGGAAGCTGACACCATCGACATTCGCGGGTATTTCGGAGCCAGTCGCGGCGCAGATCGTCGGCAGGAAGTCGGCGCAACTGATGAGATCGCGGTTCACGCGGCCCTGCTTCATCACGGCGGGCCAGCTTGCGATGAGCGGCACATGATGGCCGCTGTTCATCGTGCTGCCTTTGCCACCGGGAAAGTCCGCGCCTTTGAAGCGAGTCGTCGCGCCTCTGCCGGTGCCGTTGTCACCGGTGAAAAGGAGCAGCGTGTTGTCGCGGATGCCGAGTTCGCCAAGCTTCGCATCGAGACGGCCGATCATCTTGTCCATGTAGGCCACCATCTCGGCGAAGTGCTTCACATGGCGTTGTTTCGCCTCGCTGCGGATCGTGGGATCCCAGTCCGGGCTGTCGGGCGTGGGCTGGTAGGGATCATGCGTGAGGATCATCGGGTAGTAGAGAAAGAAGGGCTTCTCTTTGTGCCGCGTCACGAAATCGAGCGCAAAGTCGTTGATAAGCGTGGGGCCGTAGCTGCCTTCCGGGTATTCCTTTTCCTCGCCGTTGAGTTCGAGGCCGGGATTCGCATAGCGCGGCGGGCGGCGTGTCTGCTGCCAGAGCAGCGATTCATCGAAGCCGAAGTGCTGCGGCGAATCCTTCTCGTGTCCAAGCTGCCATTTGCCGCAGATGCCGGTGGCGTAGCCGGATTTCTTTAAAAGATGCCCAAAGGTCGTCTCCGTGCGCATGAGCGTGCCGAAGTTTAGGTAGTTCCGCACGTTGTACTTGCCCGTCATGAGCTGCACCCGCGTGGGCGTACAAAGCGGCTGCGAGTGGCAGTGCTCAAAGCGCATGCCGCTGGCCGCGAGGCGGTCGAGATGCGGCGTCTGATACGATTCGCCGCCGTTTGCAGTCACGCACTCGTAACCGAAGTCGTCGGCCATGATGAGGATGACGTTGGGCCGCTCCGCGGCGAATGACGAAACCAGAATGACCAATGACGAACAGAGAATGAACAGCAGCTTCATGGTGGTTAGGGCAGCAGCGTGAAGGTGACGCGGCGCACGTCCATGACGGACGCGCCGGGAATTTCGAGGGCGCGGAGGGTGAGCGGGCCTTGGCCGGCGGGCAGGGTCATTTCGCCGAGTTTGAGGGTGTGGAATTCCTTCATCGTGCTCTCGCCATGCGGGCGCGGCAGGGTGTCCTGGTTTGTGTAAAGCGGCGGGTCCCAGCCGGGGGCGACTTTGCCGCTGAGTTTCGCGTTTTGGAAGCTCAGCTCGATGGTAGAGCCGGCGTCGGGCAGCTTGCAGGTGTAGTCGAGGGTCACTTCGTATTTTCCGGCGGTGTGGACATCGAGCAGCCAGACCATGCGGTCGTCCTTGCTCGTCCAGTTCACGAAATACGAGCAGTTTGGCGCGCCGCTGCTGCGCTGCACGTCACCTTGTGGTTCGCCATCACGCGCGGGCAGCATGGTGATCGGAAACTCACGATAACCGACCGGAATCGGCCGCGGATCGACGGCGTTGCCGCCTTTCTTCTTGTCGCCCTTCGCTTTGGGCAAAGCAGCGGCTGCGCCGAACACATCCAGCCGCCAGGCATTGACCGCGTCGGTGAGTTTCGCGGCCAGCGCAGGCTCCTTGTCGTTGATCGGCGTGGTCTGGCCGGGATCGGCGATCATGTCATAAAGCTGGCCCGTGTGGTCGAGACGATGCGTTTGTGTGCGCACGCTGGCGTTCATGGCCCAGGTGGAAAAGATCATGCGCTCCGGCCATTCGACGGGCTGTTTCATGAGCAGCGGCGTGAGATCGCGGCCATCGAGCGGTTTGTCGCCGACACGCTTCACACCGGCCAGCGCGGTGAGCGTGGGCAGCAGATCGATCGCACCACTGATCTGCGTGACGATGTGCCCGGCGGGCAGTTTGGCCGGCCAGCGGATGTAGCAGACGGAGCGCACACCGCCCTCGTCAGTGGTGCCTTTTTTGCCCTTCATGCCGCCGGTCCAGCGGTTGCTGCTTGGGCCGTTGTCAGAGAAATAGACGACGATGGTGTTGTCCTCGACGCCGTGCTGTTTCAGCCGCGAAAGGACGCGGCCGACGTTCATATCCTGGTTTTCGACCATCGCCAAGGCGCAGCGCGTTTCATCGGCCACTTCTTGTGCTGCCTGCGTCGCGGTTTGGGTGATGGGCTTGTCCTTGAAGCGCTGCCAATCCGCTTCGGGCGCGGCCCAGGGCGAGTGCGGCGTGGTGAAGGGAACGTAGCAGACGAAAGGCTTGTCTTTGTGTTTGTCGATGAAGCCGAGAGCACGATCCGTGCAGACATCGACGATGTAACCCTGCGTGCGGATCATGCGCCCATTCTCCTCCAGCGGCGCGTCGAAGTACTCGCCCCAGTGCCCCGAGGTGTGGCCGAAGTATTCGTCAAAACCGCGAGCCATCGGGTGATACGGCCACTGGCTGCCGTTGTGCCATTTGCCGAAGGCACCGGTGGCGTAACCGCGCGCCTTGAAGGCGTCGGCAATCGTGCGCTCGTCGGTATTGAGCCGCTCGAGTCCGGTGGAGACGCCGCGGACGCCGCCGCGCGGGTGGTAGCGGCCGGTGAGAAATTCGGCACGGGTCGGGGCACAAACGGCGCAGACGTAGAAACGGTCAAACTGCGCGCC
>JAPLUL010000165.1:0-3993 GCA_026397635.1 Verrucomicrobiota bacterium
GCCACCCTGCCCAGGATCGACTGGGCTCCCTGGGAAAGTGAGGACTTCGCCGTGTATGCAAGGAATCTCCTCGCGGCTGGCCTGCCTGAACGCGTGGTCCGGCAGATCCTAGCTGCGGAGGTGCGTGCTTCCTTTGACCAGGACCGCCTGGCGCTCGTGGAAAAGGAAACCACGCCCTTCTGGGAAGCCTCCTACGACACTGAGGAGGAAATGGCAGAGGAACTCGCCCAGGTGGCCGAGCAGGAAGCTGCCTTCCTTGCCTCCTTGGTCGGCCCGCTTGATGCTGCCACCGTCGATGAAATCAACAGCCGCCGGCCCAAACCGGTCTTCCGTTTCGGCAGCAGCATGGATGCCGGGAAAAAGCGGGCAGTGACGGAGGTGTTTGATCGTGCCCGTGAAGCCATTCTTCGGGCTCCGACAGAGAATCTGGCGGATGAATTGACGCGCATCGACACACAGCGGGAGGCCGAACTCACGGCCATGCTCACACCACGGCAACGCGAAGACTTCGAGATCCGCAATTCACCGCTTGGAGCGGAAATCCGCCAGGCGATCCGCGAGCAGGGCGGGCAGGTGAGCGAGGAGCAGTTCCGGCATCTCTTCCGCCTCAGGCAGGATCTGACTCGCCAGATGGAGGCCGCCGCCGGCACCGGGCAGGACGTGACCGCTGCCTTTGAGCAGTTCGATGCGCTGGTGTATCAGGCCGTCGCAGGCCAGGGACAATGAAGCCACAAACACAAGTGCTCATCCGGCAAACGCCGCTACCAGGGCGTTGAGTTCCTCCTGGACCTCCTCCCACGAGGCAACTGTCTCAGCGATTTCCTTTTCCAACAAGCTGCGGTAGCGCTTGCGTAGGCGGTGGACATCCACCTTGATTTGATTGACCGACACATCAAGCACTGCCGCAGTCTCCGCATAGGAATGCTCTCCAGCGTTCCATGCCAAAAAGGACTGTAGCGCCTCGTAAACCATGAGCTTCTCCGGCCCCTTTACCTCATAGTGCTGGCGCAGTTTATGGCGCACCTGCTCCAGCAGGGTGGTGGCCCAGGCTCGGTCAAAGAGCTTTTCAGGCGTATCATTATCTACCGGCTCAACTCCATACCGCCCCTCGGCCATGGCATGGTCGAACGACTCAATCACACAGCGCCCACCACGCTTGACAGCACGGCCGCGCATCCACTCTTTGGCCAGGAACAGCTTCAAATCCGCCATTAAAAAAGCACGGAACTTACCTTTCTCCGGGTTCGCCTGGTTGATGTAATCGCGCTGAATCAACCGTGCTAAGTAGCCCTGTGTCAGATCTTCCGCATCCTCCGGCGTCCCCACCGTGCGCCGCACATAGGCATAGATCGGATACCAGTAGATCCTGCACAGTTCATTCAAAGCCCTGTCCACCTCCGTCACCTGGCTGGAGTCCACTCGTCTCACCATGCTCCATCTTGTGATAGGAAAGGGGTCAGCTGTTTCTGTGTGTGAAGCGGGGGAGGACATGGTTTCGAATTGTGAATGCAAAGAAAAATCAGAAACTTAGCCGGAACCTGATCACAAACGTTCGTTCCCTCGCGATGTCTGACCATGGGTTCAGCGGACTGAGCTGATAATCTTGGCCGTTGAGGTTCAGCACACCGGCGCTCACTTCACACAGGTTGCGATGGAAGCGGTAGCCGGCGAAGGCGTTGAACTGCCAGAAGCAGTCGCCACTACGGGGGGCGAGGCCAGAGTTGGGATCGTCACGCAGGCTTTGGGCGAAGAGATTGGCCTCCATGCGTGCGAAGAACCCGCGGGGGGAGTTGTAGTTCGCGGAGAGGCCGAGCTCATGCAGCGTGGCACGATCGGTGAGCAAGCCATTCGCAGCGCCGAAGGCCGCGAGGTCGTGCATCGTCGTGCGCAGCTCGGATTCCGTCACGCGATAAAGACCGCCGAGAGCCCAGTGTTTGCCCACGAGCTGGTTCAACGTGAATTGCAGCGATTGCTCGCGATACGACAGGCTCTGCCGCGTGCTGCTCGGGAAATAGGCTGGCTCGATGGGGAAGACGCCGGGTGAGAAGCCGGTGAAAGCGCCCAAGGTGCGGTCTACCTCCTGCTCGATCATGTTTCCGGTGAGGCCCCACCAAGTCTTCGTCGGCAGCATGCCTTCGAGGCTTAGGCCGATGTTTTGAAAGCGCGGTGTCTCCACCGATCCTACCAAGCTCTCCGAGATCACCGTGCGGTAGCTTTGATTGAAGCCCGCAATTTGCACCGGTTCAAGGCGCACGCTCTCATCATAAGACACACCGCCGAGGCCCTGCGTGAAAGCGCCGCGCACCTGCACCCAGCGCGAGGGATTCAAAATGAAGCCCACCTTTGTCGACAAGCGCTCATTTTGCGTCTGAACACTGCTTGTCGGTGGATTGCGGAAGTTCAGTGGATGGGCGTTGCGGTCCCAGGACACGCCGCCGATGAGCGTGAGCCATGGCTTTGGCTGCCAGTAGTCATACGCGTAGAGGCTCAGGCGTTGGAAGTCGACCACGTCCACCTGCTGGAAGGCCGGCGTGGTAAAACCACCGGCAAAATTCGGCCGGATCACGCTCAGGCGCGAGGTCGTCTCAAACTCGCCATCCTGATAGCGCGCACCGGCGATGAGGTTGTGGTTCTTGATCTTCTGGATGTGCATCATCTCCGCCGTGTAGATTTCAAACTCACGTCGCGTCTGGAAATCAAACGGCGTGGCATTGATACCGAGGATGTTTCCGGAGTAGATGAAGGGCTGCATCGCCGCCACCAGCTCCGGCGAGTGGATCAGCGTCTCGCCATCCACTCCGAGCGCGGAGGTAAAGGCGGGATTCGAGAACACATTGAAGAAGCCGACCGTCGTGACCACCGCCGGATTCAATACCGCCGAGTCACGCTCAATGAGGAGCTGGTTTGCACGCGGATCACGCAGGCGCTGCGTGGCGCTCAGGCGGCCGGCGAGGAAAAGCGTGTGCGAACCCGGCCCCCAGCGGTGATTCCAGCCTGCGAGCAGCAGGCCGGGCGGTTGCTTCTCATCAAAAAACACATCGGGAGCCAGCGGCGTATTGTTATAGGTCTCAAACGTGTCCCCGCTCTCCTGTTTCGACATTTTGCCAAGGAAGTAGAAGGTATCATCGCTTGTCGCCTGCCACTTCACCTGCGCGTAGAGTTCTTGGAGGCTCGCCTCGTTGTTGATGCGCGTGCCGTGCGTGTCCCGCAGCGAGTAATCGACGCCCCAGCGCCAGTTTCCATGCGTGCCGAAAACGGAGGCCGAGCTGCGCCACTCGCCGGTGCCGCGATACTCGCCTGCGAGACTCGCGCCGATGCCATCCGCCTCCAGCAGTTTCGAATACTCCTGTTGCGACACATACTGCGAAAGCGGCCCACCGCCCACGGGCGAAAGCAGATTCGCCAGCAGCAGTTCGTTGAACCAGGGCGTCTCATAGCGCAGCGCGATGCGTTGCGGATCACGCAGCGAATGAAAGGCATTGGCGAGGAAAAGATGCGCGGAGGCATTCGTGAAGTCGCTATCCACCGCACGCGCGGCCTCACGCAGCGCTACGGCATTCATGCCGTTGTTGCGGTAGATTGCGGCGAGGTTCGCACTGCGCACGGACTTGTCCTGATCGAGCAAGAACTCGCTGCGATACACGCGCCGGTTGTCATTCAGGTCGATCGACTTCTGCAAATCGCCGATGGCCTCGTTGCTGCGGTTTAAAACAACATAGCTCAGAAGATCACCGCTTATGCAACCATCCTTGCACTTCCATTTGCACTCGGTGCATTTATTCTCACCTGGGCACCTGCTCAACAGTTCTACCTAAGTGATCCAAGAGGTGATGGTTATGTGCCACCCAGAGGAATTGAAAAACTAATAACAAAGGTCCAAGAATCCACAGTCACAATATTTTGTGAACCTAATGACCCTAAAGTATTAGGTAGCTTTGGCTCTGGCTGGGCAATTGATCTAGACCATAGTCAAGGCAAGAGATATCCAACAAC
>JAPLUL010000068.1:0-69395 GCA_026397635.1 Verrucomicrobiota bacterium
CCCATGATGACCAGATCGTCATGCGTCACGTAGTAGCGCGAAGGACGCAGACCATTGCGGTCCAACGTCGCGCCCATCATCGTGCCATCGGTGAAGGCCACCGAAGCAGGGCCGTCCCACGGCTCCATCAGGCAGCTGTGATACTCATAGAAGGCCTTTTTCGCCTCGCTCATCGACTCATGGCCGCTCCACGGCTCAGGAATCATCATCATCATCGCGTGTGGCAACGAGCGGCCGCTCAGCACGAGCAGTTCCAGCGCATTGTCAAAGATCGTCGAGTCCGAGCCATCCACATTGATGACCGGCTTGATCTTGTTGATGTCATCGCCAAACAGCTCCGACGCGAACAGCGACTGACGAGCGAGCATCCAACTGATGTTCCCACGCAGCGTGTTGATTTCGCCATTGTGGGCGATGTAGCGGTAAGGATGCGAACGCTCCCAGTTCGGGAAGGTATTCGTCGAGAACCGGCTGTGCACCAGCGCCAGTGCCGACTCCATGTCCGCATCGCCAAGGTCGAGGAAATAGCCACCCACCTGCATGGGCGTGAGCATGCATTTATAAACCAGCGTTCGGCAGGAAAAGCTCGGCACATACCACACCGGGTCCACTTTGGACACGCGGATGGCGTTGTGTGCCACCTTGCGCAGCACATAGAGCTTCCGCTCAAAGGAAAGATCATCCAGCGCCAACGCATGACGCTTCACAAACACTTGGCGCACCAGTGGCTCGCTCGCCTTCGCCGATTTGCCCAGGGTCGAGTTATCCACCGGTAGATCACGCCAACCCAGGACCGGCATGCCTTCTGCCGCAGCTACTTTTTCAAATTCAGCCTTCGTCTTGGCCCACGAATCACCACCGCGAGTGGTGAACACATTCGCCACGCCATACTGCCCCTGAGCCGGAAGCTCAAAACCAGCGGCCTTCGCCACCTTCGCGAGGAATTTGTGCGGCACCTGCAGCAGGATGCCTGCCCCGTCGCCAGTATTCTCTTCCACGCAGGCACCACGATGATCGAGGTTCTCGAGGATCTGCAGCGCATTCGCCACGATGCTGTGAGATTTCTTCCCCTTCATATGGCAAACAAAGCCGACGCCACACGCGTCATGCTCGAATTGCGGATCATACAGGCCTTGTTTCTGGGGGAGTCCGTGATTTCTCATTATTTTTGGTACGAAAGGGGGACGCATTTAGGCGCAAACGAGTGGGCAAATCAACCAGCATTCTGCCTGCCAGTCCGGCCTCTATTTTCCAGACGGCTTGGCAATGGCAAGACCGCTTGCATCGTCCGGCCCAGACCGCTAAAACAATCGCATGGTACGTCTCACGATTCTCGGCAGCGGCAGTTCGGGGAACTGCGCTGTGATCTCGACCGAGCGCACCACGCTGTTGCTGGATGCCGGACTCAGCGCCAAGCAGATCTGCCTGCGCCTCGACGCCTGCGGTTTCTCGCTCGACATGCTCGATGGCATCCTGCTCACCCACGAGCATCAGGACCACGTCGGCGGGATCGAGGTGCTGAGTCGAAAAAAGCAGGTTCCGCTGTTTTGCACTGCTTTGACCCAGGAAACCCTCGCGGGCAGCCTGCACTTTCGCTCCCCGCCTTCCTGGCGGCTCATAACCACCGGATCGGCCTTCGAGTTCCAGGATCTGCGCATCGAATCCTTCCCCGTGCCGCATGACGCCGTCGATCCGGTCGGATTTGTCATCGCAGACGAAGAATCCCGCCTCGGAGTGCTCAGCGACGTGGGTTTCGTGACGAATCTGATCAAGGACCGCCTCCGCAACTCTGACAGCCTCTTCATTGAGGCCAATTACGACACCCAACTGCTCGAAAACGACACGAAGCGCCCCTGGGCCACGAAACAGCGCATCAGCTCACGCCACGGGCATCTGTCGAATGAGCAGGCCGCCGAACTCGTCCGCGAAGTGGCGCATCCCGGCCTCAGCCATGTGGTGCTGGGGCATTTGAGCGACGATTGCAACGATCCCGCCACTGCCGCCCGCCACATTCGTCAGGCGCTCGATGCCGCCGGGGCCAAAGAGGCCCGCGTTCTCTGTGCCGAGCGTCACAAGCCCACACCGACCATCGAGGTCGTGCGCCCACGCCGCAGCGCCAGCGTGAGCTTCTGCTTTGCCGCCGCAGATGAAACCGGCCAGCTAAGCCTGCTTTGATCCCATGGACACCCGCCTCATCGTTCGCAGCATTCTAACCCTCGTGCTCATGGCCAGTCTCTGGCTGGCGTGGTGGGTTTTCGGGCGTTCTCCGGAGGCCCAGGTGCGTGCGGCCCAGGTGGCGCTGATCGAGGCCGTCGAAGAGCGTGACTGGGACGCGGTGCAGGAGTTTCTCGCGGCCAATTACACCGACGCCTACGGCCACACGCGTGAGTCGGCGATTCAGGAGGGCAAAAAATACCTCAGCGGCTTTTACACCCTGACTTTAAAGACCGATCAAACGACCTTCAGGGCCGCGAAAGGGCAGGGGATGGTAACGATGATGATCCGCCTCGAAGGCAACGGCATCGGCTACAGCCAGCTCGTGCTCGGCCACGTCAACCAGCTCACCGAGCCGTGGACTTTTCACTGGAGCAATCCCGGACGTTGGCCCTGGGACTGGCAGGTGAACATGATCCACCACGATCAGGTGAGGTGAGAAAGTGGTCCGCACAGAGGATTGCCTTCGGCGCGCTTCGCGAGGTGCGGTCCACTTTACGGCACGCCATGCCCCTTCGCGGCCTGCCATAAACCGTACCAATCTTCGCGCTCCAGCTTGATCTCCGCCGCTTTCACCACGGCCTGGATGCGCTCCAGCTTGTTGGTGCCGATGATCGGCAACGGCGTCGAGGGATGTGCCATGATCCAGGCGTAGGCGAGTTGGTCCAGTGTGGCGCCGTCGTATTTGGCGGAAAGCTCGGCGGCCTTCGCGTGCAACCTAGCGGCGGCGGGATTGTCTTGGCTCATCAAGGCACCCTGGGCGAGCGGGGACCAGGCCATGGGCAGGATTTTCAGCCGTTGGCACTGGTCGGCCGTGCCGTCATAGATCGGGTCCATGTGCAGCAGGCTGAACTCGACCTGGTTCGTGACGAGCGGCTGGTCCATACGCGAATTCAGCAGGTCAAACTGAGGCACGTTGTAGTTCGAGACGCCGGCGCTGCGGATTTTGCCTTCCTTGAGCAGCTCGTTCAGTCCCTCAGCTGTTTCATCGGCGCTGGTCAGCCAGTCTGGGCGGTGAACGAGCAACAGGTCGATGTGATCAGTGCCGAGGAAGCGCAGAGATTTCTCAGCGCTCTTGATGATGCGTGCGGCGGTGACGTTGTAGTGGGCGACCTTGCGGTCGGGATGGAACTGGCACGGCACATAGATCCCGCATTTGGTCACGATCTCGATTTTGTTGCGGAAGGCGGGATCGAGCTTCAAAGCCCCGCCAATGGCCTCCTCGACGAGATAACCGCCGTAAATCTCGGCGGTGTCCAGCGTGGTGACGCCCAGGTCGGCGCAGGCCTTGAACCGGCTCAGAAGCGCCTGGGGCGCGCAGTTGGCCTTGTCCTCCTCGTCCAGGATGCGCCAAGTGCCATAAGCGAGGCGGGAGAATTCGGGTCCGTTGGGGGCGATGCGGTGGCGGGTGATCATGGGGCGCGATCTTTGCCGGTGGCTGCCCTTTCGACAAACAAAAAACGGCATCTCTCACGAGATGCCGTTGAGAAAACGTTCTTGCCTTTAAATTCAGGCGGGCTTGGTCAGCGCACCCACTTTGAGTGCGAGACGGCTCTTGAAGCGGGAGGAGGTGTTCTTCTTGAGCACCTTGGTCTTGGCGGCTTTGTCAGAGGCGGCGGAGAATTCGCTCAGGCTGGCAGCGGCGGCGGCGGCATCTTTCTTTTCCACGGCGGCGAGCACCTTCTTGCGCAGGGTGCGGATGCGGTTTTTCACCGTCTGGTTGTGGGCGGTGCGGACCGCGGTTTTGCGGATGTCTTTTTCTGCGGAGCGAATGTTGGCCATAAAAGGGTCGGGGGAAAGGGCGGCGAGAATAGGATGCCAGCCCCGGCCTGTCAAACTGGAATCCTGTTCCTGTCCCGCTACCGGTTTTTCCTTGGCTCTGCGGGCCTGATCCGGTAAAACGCCTTTATTCCAGCCATGATCGAAATTGAAATCTATGCCCCCGGCCTGCGTTCAGACTCCAGCATGCTGCAGCTGCGCAACCAAATGGACCAGTTCCCCCGCGTTCGCTACAAGATCGACTCCCGCCACGATCTGGTCTATTTCGAGATCGACAAGCCCGGCGACATCAGTCAGCAGGAGATTCACCAGATTTTCGACGCCATCGACCTCCAGCCCCGCTTTGTCGGCCAGATTCCCGAAGAACTGCGCAGCGGTAACACCGCCCGTCTCGTCTGAGATCAGGACTGCCGTCCCAGGAGTGCCTGCACAGACTCCTTCATGCGGTTGAGCACATAATACACCGTCCGGCTACGCAGCCGCACCAGCTCCGTGCCGATGATGCGCGGCACAAAATCCTGCGGAACGTCCAAAACCGCCTGCGCGGTCGATCCATTCAGCCCACGGCACAAAATGACCGTTAGCGCCCGCGTCAGTGTCTGAACTTTGGGGCCAAGGCTAACCGCAAAGTGGACGCGACCGTCTTGTTCGAGCCGCACATGCACCCCGACCGTGTCCGTGCATTCCGCGTCCTTCCGCACGTCCTCCAAATCAAACGCCTCGCCTTCTTTCGGCGCGTGTTTGGCCGCCTGGGCTGCTAGATCGATCAAATTCTCCCGCCGCTCGCCTTCCGGCAGCGATTCGAAGAACGCGATCAATTCGCCCAATGCGGCGGGATATTCGGCCATGCTCACTTCTTCGCTGGTTTGGCCCACAAATCCACCACCGGCATCTCCGTGAACTTTTTCCAATGCGCCTCGCTCTGCTCCTGCGTCGCCACGCCGTCGTGGACCCACAGCGCGTAGCGCACGCGCAGCTTGTTCGCCTCCGTGACCTCCACCGGCGTGTCCAGGCTCAGGCAGCAGCCCATCCAGCCGTCATTCCGCACATGAAAGGCCGTTGGGTTGTGCGGGTTCATCGGGTGATTCATCAACGTGATGCCGCCGAAGCCATCCGCCTCATTGGTGATGCGCCCGCTGTAGTCGCACCACCGCGCCGGCTTTCGAAACACCGCCTCCTCATTGAGTTGGCCTTCCGAATTCAAAATGCGGCCGCCGCCGTCATGCACGCCGATGCTCTTGGCCACCCGCACGGCGATCAAGCCGAAGCCGGTGGCTCCAAACGTCGCCGTCTTGCCCTTCGGTGGCGAGAACTCCAGATCCACGATCATAAACCAGCTCTTCGCCCCATCCAGCGGTCGAATCTCCGTGCGCCGCACTTCCGTGAGCTGGATCGACTTGTCGGCTTCGCTGATCCAGTGGTTCACCATCCGCATCGACGCGAACTCATCGGTGTCCTCGTAGCCTTCACGTGAGACCTCCACATTCACGATGCGGCCCTGCTTCTTCGCGAAATCACCCCAGAAATCGAGGTCGTTCACCATGTTGTGCGTCACCCACACGCTATTGTGATGTGAATGCGTCAGCGGATCATGCGGATGCCCCATGCGCGTCAGACTCACATCGCGTGAAGCCCGGATCGGATGCCAGAACGGGCGCATGTCCTGCGGATCGTAGTGCATCGCCGTCAGCTCCCGCCCTTCGAGTTGAAACGAGGTGATGTGATGCGGCAGCGGCACCGCTTGCACGCGCGGAACCGGCTTCGCCGAAGGCAATTGCGCCAAAACGAATGCGGCGGAGGCAAACAGAAGACAGAGAACTTTCATCCCACCTCAAACGCCCGCTTCCGGCGATTTTCCCTTCGCATTTTTCCATTTTCAGTTCTTCCATTCACGTTTCCTCCCGCTACGCTCCCAGCCCTCCACCATGAAGACATTCCTTCTCTCCCTGTTGTTCGCCGCGTCCTCCTTCGCGGCCACCATTCCTGATGCTGCTAAAGTCGGCCAGTTCTACGCCGGTTGCCAGGCCTACAGCTTCCGCATGTACAACGTGTTCGAAGCCATCGACAAAACTGCGCAATGCGGCGGCAAGACCATCGAGTTTTATCCCGGCCAGAAGTTCGACGACACCTCCAAGTGGGACCACAACGCCACGCCGGAGATGATCGACAAGGTGATGAAGCACCTCGAAGCCAAAGGCCTCACCGCCGTCGGTTACGGCGTCGTCAAACTCGGCAAGGACGCTGCGGCAGATCGCAAGGTCTTCGAATTCTGCAAAATCCTCGGCATTGGTTTTGTCGTCACCGAGCCTGATGTGGCCGGACTCGACGGCATCGAGGCGCTCGTGAAGGAATTCGACATCAAGATGGCCATCCACAACCATCCCAAGCGCCCTCTCGATCGCGCCTACCTGTTCTGGGACCCCGATTACGTCCTCAGCCTCGTCAAAGATCGCGATCCTCGCATGGGTTCCTGCGCCGATGTCGGCCACTGGGTCCGCAGCGGCCTCGATCCCGTCGAGTGCATCAAGAAGCTCAAAGGCCGCATCTTCGACAGCCACATGAAGGACCTCACCGAGTTCGGCAATGTCAAAGCCCACGACCTTCCCTTCGGCCAGGGCAAGAGCAACATCGCCGGCATCCTCGCTGAATACGCTGCCCAGGGCTACCCCGGCCCGCTGCACTGCGAATACGAGCACAACTGGGAAACCAGCGTGCCCGAGATCACCCAGTGCCTCGAGTTCGTGAAGAACTGGAAGCCAGCGAAGTAATCGCCAGCCATCCACAAGGAGCGGGGCCTTCGAGGCCCCGCTTTTTTGTGCCCGCATGTCATCGCCTGCGCGCATCTGAGCGCTTGCGTGAACGGGGCGTTTCTGTGTTAGCATGTAAAAATGAAATTCCGCTGCCTCTTCCTCGCCTGCATCACCTTGATCGCCGCTTGCGGCAAAAACCCAGATCAACCGGTCGCCCCATCGGCGAAGGGCACGATCGGTGTCTCGCTGCTGACGTTGCAGAACCCGTTTTTCAAGGTCATCGGCGACAACATCACCGCCGAAGCTGCAAAGCATGGTTATGACACGCTGGTGGTGAGCGCGGACAACGACGTGGCGCGGCAGAGCAACCAAGTGAAGGACTTCATCGTGAAAAAAGCGGCAGCCATCGTACTGAGCCCAGCGGACTCGAAGGCCATCGTGCCGGTGATTCAGGAGGCGAATGCGGCAGGCATCCCGGTCTTCACGGTCGATGTACCGTGCAACGAGCCCGGCGTGAAAATTGTCACCCAGGTGGCCACGGACAACTTCGGCGGCGGCAAGGAGGCCGCGCAGGCGATGATTGAGGCGCTGAAAGGGCAGGGCGGTAAGATCGGCGTGCTCGATTTGAAGCAGGTCGAGTCCTGCATCCTGCGCGTGAAGGGTTTCAAAGAGGTGCTCGACGCGCATAACGCAAAAGCTGCGCAGAAGATTGTGATCGTCAGCGAACTCGATGGCGGTGGCGCGAAGGACAAGGGCTACAAGGCCGCTGAGGACATGTTCCAGGCGCATCCTGACCTCGTCGGCATCTTCGCCATCAATGATCCCTCCGCGCTCGGAGCGCGTGGGGCCTTGGAAAAGGCTGGCAAGGCTGGCAACGTCGTTATTATCGGTTTCGACGGCCAGCCGGAGGGCAAGCAAGCGATCAAGGACGGCAAAATCTACGCCGATCCGATCCAGTTCCCCGACAAGATGGGCATGGAAGTCGTGCGCGCCTTCCTGCGCCACTCGAAAGGCGAGGAACTGCCGCAGCAGATGCTCATCCCGACGAGTTTGTATCGTCAGGCCGATGGCAAGGCCGATGCGGCGCTGAAATAATCACTGGCGCGGCGCTGCCTGAGGCTCCCGCGATTTCAAGACCTCGTACTTGGTCAGTTCACGCCACTCGCCCTTCACGAGATTGCCGAGCACGAGCATGCCGATCTTCACGCGCACGAGGCGCAGGACTTCGATGTTGAAGGCCTCCAAGAGGCGGCGGATGTGGCGGTTGCGGCCTTCGTCGAGGACGACTTCGAGCCAGGTGTTCCTTTCGCCAGTGCGGAGGATTTTCACGTCCTTGGCGGAGAGGTGATCGCCCTGCTCCTCGTCGAGAACACCGTGTTTGATTTGCGCGATCCGCTGCGCATCCACTTCACCGCTGATCTGGACGTGGTAGGTTTTGTCGAGGTGCGTGTCGGGATTGGTGATCGTGTCGGCCCAGACGTTGTCATTGGTGAAGAGCAGCATGCCCTCGCTGGCCTTGTCGAGTCGGCCGACGGGCGAGAGATGCGGCAGCTTGGAATTCTCGAAGCAGGAGAACACCGTCTCGCGGCCGAGTTCGTCGGAAGCGCTGGTGACGAGGCCGCGCGGCTTGTTTAGCATGACGTAGATGCGCGGGGCCTGATTGATGCTGACATCGTCCATGATGATGACGTCTTTTTTGAGAACCACGGGAAACTCGGGGTTCTTCCGCACCACGAGGTTCACCTTCACCTTGCCCATGCGGATCAGCTCGGTGGCACGGCTGCGCGAGCAGAAACCGAGCTTGGACATGGCGCGGGCAAGGCCGGTGCGGGTAGGCGGTGGTTGTGACATTCTTCAGGCTTAGCGCAAATCGCGGCGGTGCGCCGCGCATTTCTCGCGGACTACGCTCTTGGCTTCAAATCCCGCTCGATGTCCTCGCGATCGACGCGATTGCGCGCCTTGATCTTGTGATCGCGTTTATTGCGGCGCTCGACGGTCATCTGGCGCTTTTTGCGCTGTTTGCGGAGCTTGGCGATCTCGTCTTCGAGCTTCAAATAGCCTTCGTAGCGCTCGGTGTCGAGCGTTCCGGCCTCCGCCGCCGTGCGGATGGCGCAGCCAGCGTCGGTGCCGTGTTTGCAGTCGTGAAATTTACACTGCCTAGCCAGTTCTTCGATATCGGCAAAGCGCTCGCGCAGCGTGGTCTCGTTCGTCCACATCTGCACCTCCTTGATGCCAGGATTGTCGATGAGGATGCCGCCTTTCTCGAGCACGAGCAGTTCGCGGGCGGTGGTGGTGTGGCGGCCTTTGCCGGTGACTTCGTTCACTTCATCGACCCATTGCCAGTCGTCGCCGAGCAGCAGATTGATCATCGCCGACTTGCCGACACCGCTGGAGCCGATGAAGGCCACGCTCTGGCCGCGCTTGAGGTAATCCTTGAGCACCTTAAGGCCCTTGCGCTTCTTCACGCTGGTCACATGCACATCCGCGTCGGCGTTCAGAGCACGGATCGCTTCTGCGGCCTCTTGATTCTGCTTATCGGGGTAAAGATCGCTCTTGTTGATCAACACCACCGCCTTGGCACCACTGCGGCCGATGACCGTGAAATAGCGCTCCATGCGCCGCAGGCTGTAGTCCGGCCCGGCATCGGTGACGACGACCACGGCGTTCACATTCGCGGCGATCACCTGCTCTTCGGCGCTCTCGCCTGCGGCTTTGCGGGAAAAGCAGGTCTGTCGGGGCAAGCGGGCGCGGATGATGTTGTCGCCGTTCTCGCCGCCGACTTCCAGCGCCACCCAGTCGCCCACGGCAGGCAATTCGGCATCCGTTTCGGCCTCGTGATACACCTTGCCGCTCAGGATGACCTCGAACTCGTCGAAACCGTTCGCTCCATCCTCCAGCAGCGCGCCGTAGCTGATCTTATTGTCGCGGATCAGTCGCGCAGGCTTCCAGCCCAGGGCGTGGAATGGCTCGAAGTGCTTCGCGAAGAACTCATTCCAGCCGAGATCGGTGAGATTCAGCTTCATCGGCGCCACTGGTACATCCAGCGTTCAGAGATCACCTTCGTTCCGTCTTTCAGCTCCATCATGATCTCTAGCAGGTTCGTGGTTGCTGGCACGTCGAGCTTGAAGAAGGCGCGCCAGCCGCCGGTTTCGTTGTTTCGCATCACTCGCTTGTCCAGCACCTTGCCCTCGCCGCTGCTTAGCACCACGTCGATGTCTGGCGTCCAGTCTTTGGCCTTACCCTCGCCATTTTGGCCTCCTTTGGCAAAGTCGATGACATACAGGTGATCATCCGAGTCCATTACAAAGCCGCGACGTGAGCTGGTCACCTGGCAGAGCTTGCCTGGCTCATGCTGATCGAGCCAGAGCAGTTTGTACTCCACTTTGAGCGGTTCAGCAGGCGTGGCGGGCAGTTTTTTCGGGCTCCACATGGCCACGATGTTGTCCCAGGTCTCCTCGCCTGTGGAAAGCTCCACCAGCGTGACGGCTCCCGCCCCAAATCCGCTCACAGGCTCCACCCAGACCGCAGGACGGCGGTGATAGACGGCTTCGAGGTCCTGGAAGTTGTTAAAGTCACGATCCCGCTCGGCCAAACCAAAGCCCTTGAGCTTGTCCGTCTCGAAAATGCTCAGACGCAGATCACGACTGACATCCAGTGGTCGCCAGATCGAGGGTCCGCCTTCGATCTCCACCTGCAAGCCGTCTGAATCATGCACCTCAGGACGGAAGTCATAAGGCTTCGGGTGTGAGTTCTCACCGAACCAGAACATGCTCGAGAACGGCGCGATGCCGAGCATCTTGACCGCCTTGCGCAGATGCAGCGTGGCCTTGATCTTCATCTCCGTGCTCTCTCCAGGAGTGGATTCAAACTCATACGCACCGGTGATGCTCGGCCCATTGAGCAGGGCGAGCAGTTTGAAGGACTTGTCTCCCACCTTGGGCTGCTGGAACCAGAAATGGGTAAAATCAGGAAATTCCTCCGGTTCACCTCCGATCGTGTTCACCGCCACGCCTCGGGCAGAGATGCCGTAGCCGAGCTGGGTCGTCACCGCGCGGTAATAACTCGCGCCCATGAACACCATGAACTCAAACGGGCGCTTCACCAGCGAGTCGGGTGCCAGCACGCGAAAGCCCGCGTAGCCCTGCGGGTTCTTCGCGTCGGCAGGTACTTTCAGTTCGCCATACTCGAAGTTTTGGCGATCAAACGGCACGTCCACCGTTTGCGGCCCCTTCATGTCGTAAAACATCACCGGCTTCTTGAACATCCAGCCGGGGTGGAAAAACTCGATGCGGTAAGTGTCGCCGAGGTCCGCAAACAGCGCCTTGTTGCGCAGGTAGCGGATCTGGCGATGCCCGTCGTATTTCAGCCCTTCAAAGAACGGGTCGAGCTGCTGCGCTGGAGCCTGATAGGGCTGGAGCGCGAGCTGCGCGGCTACTTTCTCCAGATCTGCGAAGCTTTTCACCGCATCCGCCGCCACCTGGGCCAGACACGGGGAGACGAGCAATGACAGAACCGAAAACGGGAGAAGGAATTTCATGCGTGGGGGAGGTGGCTAGGATGCAGCACAGGGCATGCCAGTCAACCGGCGTGGCAGGAAGCTCTTGCCACGCGGCGGCCGGATGCGGCATCATTTGCGCATGAGCACGACTTCACCCGCGAAACTGCTGCCGGTCTTACTTTTGAATGCCGCCTACATGGTTGCGGCGGTCACGGGATCCGTGGCGCAGGGTAATCGCGAATTCATCTTCTACATCGTCGTGATGCTCGTGCTCATCGCAGTGATGAGCCTCGTCCACCGCCGTGTAAAGCTCACCAGCGGCCTGTTATGGGCGTTTTCCGCGTGGGGTTTGGCACACATGGCTGGCGGCCTTTGCCCGTTGCCCGCAGGCTGGCCTTACAACGGCGATCAGGCCGTGCTCTATAGCCTGTGGCTGATTCCAGAACGTCTGAAATATGACCAAATCGTCCACGCCTACGGCTTCGGCATCACCACTTGGTTGTGCTGGCACATTTTAAGCAACGCCCTGCGTCAGCCTGATGGCAGTGCCGTGAAGCCGACTTTTGGCCTGCTCGTCCTCTGCGCCGCGGCAGGCATGGGCTTCGGCGCGTTGAATGAAGTCATCGAGTTCGTCGCCGTGCTCACCCTCCCGAACACGAACGTCGGCGGCTACGAAAACACCGGCTGGGACCTCGTCGCGAATCTCGTCGGCACGATCATCGCGGCGTTGGTCATTCGCTTGGGTGCGAGGCGTTGATGGCATACAGGCTCAGGCCATCAACCACCAACGAATCACCATCAACCAAGGTCACTTTACCTTCTTCGGCTTCTCTGGCAGCCCCTGGCCGGGCTTGAGGTCGAGATTCGCCACCATGTCTTCCTCGGTGACGGTCGAGGCCACACCATCCGTCGGGATCTTGGCCTTCGCGGTCCACAGGATCGCATTCAGCACGAGTTTGCGCTGGTCGTTGTTCGCCCAGCCTTTGTTGAAGTGGCCGCCAGTGAAACCAAAGCCGCGGCCGCCGTCCGCACGCTCCGCCGCCCAGGCGACGTGCTGCTTTTCCTTGTTCTTCACGGACTCACGCACGGCGGGATTGCCGCTGTGATGGCCGTCTGGGCGGCTCATGGTCGAATCAGGGGCCACATCGCTGAGGATCGGGGTCACGCCTTCCATGCCCTTGCGGAAGCGCATGTAGAAGTACCACTCGTCGTTCGTTGCGAAGGGCTTCACGCCCTCGCTGATCGGATGCGCGGGGAATTCTTTGAAATTCGCGTCCCAGTGTGGGTTCACGCTCCAGTTGATCTCAAAGCAGCCGCCCATCCAGTCGATGAACTCCTTGTTGCCCTTCTCAATCGTCGGTTCCACCGCGTAGTGGATGGTGAGGAAGCCGCAGCCGCGCTTCATCTCGGTGTCGAGCTGCGCTAGCCGACCTTCCTGCAGCGCGGGGTGTCCGCCACCGCCGTCGGAGTAGATCACCACCGTGGCCGCCTTAGAAAGCTCTTCCTGCGAGGGCCATTCGCCGTTGAGGTGGAATTTGATGTCCACCTGATCCGCCGCGCCTTGTTCGAGGCATTTTTTGAGGAGTTGGATGCCCGCGTTGTGTTCATGCTGGCCGGGACCGTGCGAGGGCTTGCCGGCGATCATGACGATGGATTTCTTGTCCGCCGAAAACGCGGAGCTGGCGAGGGAAACGAGGGCGAGGATGGCAAAAAAGCGCTTCATGGTGGGTGCGAGAGTGAACCAAACGCCTCCCGGCATCCAGCCATTTCAACAAGCTGGGTCGTAAACCACGCGTCCTTTGCTTCGTCGCATCGTTCACGCGGGAGCTTCTGGCACGCCTTTCGCTCATACCGAGGCTCCGCCCGACCTGAATGCCCATCGCCCGTAGCCGACCCCAGACGAATCTTTATTACGCCATGCTCTTCGTGGCTGTGGTGCTCGTCGTGTTCACAGTGGGCTACCGGCTGGCGGGCTGGTCGTGGAGTGATGCGCTCTACATGGTGGTCATCACGGCCTTCAGCGTTGGTTTTGGCGAGGTGGTGCCCATCACCGACCCGTGGCTGCGGGCGTGGACCATCGCGTTGATCCTGTTTGGCTGCACCAGCATCATTTTTGTCACCGGCACGCTCGTGCAGTGGCTGACGGAAGCTCAAATACAACGCGCCCTCGGAGGCAAACGCATGGAAAACGAAATCGAGAAGCTCAAAAACCACGCCATCATCTGCGGCTACGGTCGCATTGGCAAAATGATCGCCAGCCAGCTTGAGGCGGGCGGCGTGCCGTTTGTCATCGTCGATCAAGCGTCCGAACGCGTGGCTGAAGTGCGCGAAGCAGGCCGGCTCACCCTGCAAGGCGAGGCCACGGACGAGGCCGTGCTCAAAGCCGCTGGCATCAGCCGCGCCCGCGTGCTGGCCACCGTTTTGCCAAACGACGCCGCGAACGTCTTCATCACGCTCAGCGCCCGGAACATGAATCCCGCCATCCAGATCATCGCCCGTGGCGAGGTGCCCTCCACCGAGAGGAAACTGTTGCAAGCCGGAGCGAACCGCGTGGTGCTGCCCGCGCACATCGGCGCGGACCGCATCGCGCATCTCATTTTGCATCCCAATGCCCGCGAACTGCTCGGCACGCAGACAAAGTCGCGCGTCGAGTTTGAGCATCACCTCACGGAGTTGGGGCTCGACATGGAGGAGATCGAGGTCGGTCCCGATTCGCCCTGGGCCCACCGCCGCATCTCCGAGGTCGAGGCCGAGTCCGCTGGCCGCCTGCTTGCCGTGGCCATCATGCGCAAAGAAGGCGGCACCGACTTGAATCCCGGCCCCACCGCCATGCTCATGCCTGGAGACGCCCTCGTGGTGATGAAACGCGCCCTGCGAAAATGATAAAACATGGACTGCGGCAGCCTGCTGCCGCTTTTCCGAGGCAGCCCGCTGCCGCCGCAGTCTCTCAGCCCACGAGAACGTCGATCGTTGGCAAAATGTACATCTGAACCTAGATCGAGTGCATTCTCACCGCTCGACGGCCAGCAGGCTGGCCTCCCAAGAGCGGCAGCAGGCTGCACGCAGTCCAAGTCGCCTCTCTCGATGCGGCAAAGAGGCACGATTCCCGAGGCCACCCGGCGCTCTACGGTGTGAGCCTCAACGTGTCGCCCCACGCCACGCCAGAATCCCGCACAGGCCGAAGCCAAACGCGTTCAGCGTCCCATGAATCGCCCACATCTGCGGCATCGTCAGCGCCAGATTCGGGAAAACATACCGCAGGCCGAAACCGAGCGCCAAAAGCATCGCGGCGAGCAATGAAACACCCGAGACGACAAAGCCCAGTCGCACCCATGCTCTGCGTTCTTTTTTCAAGCCGCGCTGAATCTGTGAGACCGCCACGCCCAGCGCCCCGAGCACCAAAACCGTGACGCCAAACGGTTCCACGAACGGCAGCACGCCAAAATGCGTGCCGGTGATGCCCGCCGCCACCAGCGGCACCCCGAGCAAGATCGCCACGCACGAAAACCGTGTCCAGCACCCCGGTCTCGCCTTCGCATTCAGCCCTGCCATCAGCGGCAGCGTGAAGCCCGCATGATGAAAATGCGCTGCCGTGAGCAGCACGATGAGCGGATCAAAGCCCCACGGCGTCCAGTTGGCTCGATGTGCGACGATCCATGCCGCGCCGATGGCGGGAAAAACAGTCGCCGCCTGAATGCAGCCCTCTGGCAGCGATGGCTGGCGATTCTTGCGCCATTCCATCACCACATCCCATGCTGCCAGCAAACGCACGACTAGCCACGGGAGCGCGAACAGCGCGGCTTCCCAGCCCGGTTCACGCAGAAACGATCCGGCCAGCACAATCACCGCCGCATCATCGAGCTTGCGTCGCCACCAGCTTGTCGATTCGCCCAACCAAGATGGCATCAGTAACAGCGGCGAAAACAGAAGAAGAATCACCACCCACGATGACTCCATGGCTCGCGCCTTCAGCATCCAGACAACCGCGAGCCAAATCAGCAGTTTGATCCAGGAATTCGGTTTCATTGGGTTCATGGTTGAAGGGCTTCCTGCATCCTCCGCTGCGAATCCCGCACAAACCGGCACTGCCACCACCGCGCCAGTGGAAAGCCAAGCCACGCCACCCAGTACCGTGGATGTGAAAAAGCGCGGATCACATACCACACGCTGCCATCCGGTCGTTTTTCGATGACAAACTGCTCCTCGCCGCACTCCGCATGCTCCGGCAGCGTGCCATACACAAAGCCGTGCGTGTGCTCCGAATCGCAGCGCCGCAGGATGCGACAGGGATTCACCCACCACAGCCCGCAGATGCTCACGACCATCGCCACAACCTGCCCCACCTCTTGACCTTTGACGGCTTGACGGCTGACCTCCGCCCACGCTGGAAACATCCGCCACGCATCCAGCGCCTCGCATGCCTCACGCCATGTCTCCTCACCACTCCCCAGCCTCACTGCATGCTCATCGGCGATGAATCCATCTCGAAGCGGCGGCGTGTAGCTCAAAGGTTCGTCACTCCACGACTCCAGCAAGTGACGCAGAGGTTCGGGTGACGGTTTTCGCAGGCAGATCATCGCGAAGCACGTTGCCACATCATTTTGGCCGAAAGAAACGAAAAAGGCCCCAAAATAAGCTTCCAGCTTTCACAGCTTTCGAATCTTTTGCTTCTTTCGATTCTTTCGGCATTCATCCGCATGCCCCCACCCATTCGCGCCGTGATCTTCGACTTCGACGGCCTCATCGTTGACACTGAAAGCACCGGTTACCACACCTGGAGGGAAATTTTTGCCGAACACGGTCACGAACTGCCCGTGGAGCGCTACGCTCAGGTCGTTGGCACCGATTTCAATACCAGCTACGACCCGCGACGCGATCTTGAACAACTCACGGGTCGCGACTTCGACTGGGAAGCGGTCGAAGTCGAGCGTAAGACCCGTGAAGGCGCGCTGCGCCAGCATTTGCATCTTCTTCCCGGAGTCGCGGACCTCTTGCAAGAAGCCGACGCGCTCGGCCTGCGCATCGCCATCGCCTCCAGCAGTCCGCGTGTGTGGATTGACTCTTGGATGGACCAGCTCGGCCTGCACGATCACTTCCACCACATCTCCACAGTCGATGACACCGGCAAGGTGAAGCCCGATCCGAGCCTCTTCCTCCACGCTGCCGAAAAACTCGGCGTGCAGCCTGAGGAGGCCGTCATCTTCGAGGACTCGCTCAACGGTCTCCGTGCCGCCATCGCTGCCGGCATCCGCTGCGTCGTCGCGCCGGGGCCGATGACGCGGCATCTCGACTTCACTGGTGCATGGAAACGCGTTGAATCTCTCGCGCACGTCACGCTGGCCGATCTCATGACCTGAGCAGCACCTCCACTCGGTGCTGGATGAAGGGGGGATGTCTTGGGCCGTCCCGGCTTAATCACGCCGCGACAAGAAAGAAGCATGGATGCTGGCGTTTACCCTCCGCCATGAAACTCTGGCTGCCTTTCCTTCTCGCTGTGTTTGTCATCGCTGCTGCTCCGTTGGTTGAAAAGCCCGCCTGGAAGGCTGGTGCGGCCTCAGCGAAGATCACGCCAGAGAAATCCATGTGGATGGCTGGTTATGCGGGGCGGACGAAGCCGTCGGAAGGCGTGGAACTGGACCTTTTCGCGAAGGCCTTTGTGCTCACGGATGAAGCCGGAGCCAGGTTTGTACTTATCACGATGGATTTGATCGGCGTGCCGCGAAATCTCCGTCTCGCCGTGGCCGAGCGCGTCAAGACGGAGCACGGCATCGAGCCAGCAAACCTCGCCATCAACGCCTCGCACACGCACAGCGGACCGGAGCTGCGCACGAGTCGCATTCACGGCGCGGATGACGTGGCGCTGCGCGAAAAGGAGGCGGCGGAATACACCGCGAAGTTGGAGGACACGTTGGTGCGTTTGATTGGCGAGGCGTTGACGAAATCCGTGCCCGCCCATCTTGAATACAGCACCGCCCGCTGTGGTGTCTCGATGAATCGCCGCACGCCGGATGGCAAAGGCGGCTGGAGCAATTTCCCGAATCCCAACGGCCCCGTGGATCAAACCGTGCCGGTATTGAAGGTCACGAGTGGTGAAGGCAAGGAGATCGCGATTGTCTTTGGCTACGCCTGCCACTGCACGACACTGGGCCATCAGAAATTCAGCGGTGATTATGCTGGTTACGCGCAGCAAGCGCTCGAACAGGCTCATCCCGATGCCGTGGCGATGTTTGCGAACGGTTGCAGTGGCGATCAGAATCCGTATCCGCGCCGCACGATGGAACTCGCGCAGACGCACGGCAAATCACTCGCCACATCGGTCGAAGCCGCGCTCACGACGAACATGAAACGTCTCACCGGCCCCATCCGTGCCGCGTATCGCGAGATCCCGCTGGCCTACGACAAGCTGCCGACGCAGCAGCAGCTTCTCGAAGAACAGAAATCCAATGACAAGTGGAAGTCCACGCATGCCACGCGTGTGTTGCAGCGCATCGCCGACGAAGGCCCCCTGAAACCGACCTATCCGTATCCCGTGCAGGTTGTCCGCCTCGGCAACGACCTCACCTGGGTCACACTCGGCGGTGAGGTTGTCGTGGATTACTCGCTACGCCTCAAACAGGACATCAAAGACCCGATTGTGTGGGTCAGCGGCTACACCAACGACGTCATGGCCTACATTCCGAGCCTGCGCATCTGGCAGGAAGGCGGCTACGAAGGCGGCGGTGCGATGATCTACGGCACGCACCCCACGCGATGGAGTGACAAGACCGAGGAGCACATCATCAGCACGGTGATGGAGTTGCGGAAGGCCGTGGAGTGAAAGTTAACAAGACCTGCGGTTTTCATGGGCCACTTGGAAGTTGAGACCACCGCACATAGTAGATGACCGCAAGGGCAAGCAACAATGCATGTGCGGCAGCAAGAGCAATGAGTGACCTAGGGCGAGCGCGAGTAAGCATCAAAACTGCGTGAAGCACAAAAACTGCGGCTGCCGCAATGCCTGCCAGTGCTTGAGGATTGGCAGGCCACGTGCCTGCCTGCGCCAAGCCGATGACAGCCATGAGCGGTGTATAAAGCGGCCACCGAATGCGCTGCTGAATCGGAGTGAGATCTGTCTCAGTGAGTCCTAGAGGACGGAGAAAGACCTGAAATGCGAGTGCCGCTAGCAACCAGAGCGCAATATAGATGAACAAACGACGACGAAATCGGACGTGGTGTGTTAAGCACGTTGCCGCTTCATTCATGGGTGCACTCATCAAGTTCCACGGGTTGGTTTAGTCAGCGCGGCTCGCGCTCTTTCGAGCACGGCATCAGACACCCGGAAGTTCGTAGTCTCGACCAAACGCCGAATCACCAGCTCAAAATCAATCATGCCCTGGCGAGCGGCTGTCGTGAGGATGCCGATCACTCCGACGGCGACCAATCCCAGTGATTCAACGGCTAGTCGGCCTTTCTTTTCGTCCATCAGCACGATCCTGGCCCCGAGCGAATGTGCGGTCTGAATGGCCGCTCGCTCACCGGGGTCGAGATGCAGCAGTCCTGGCAGCATGTCAGCTGCATCCGTGAGTACATGCAGCCAATCTGGCGGTTGTGCTGCCCAGTGGCGCAGTTTCCCTGGTGCGTGAGGGTGGCGGCATTCCCGCAGAACGGTCTCCGGGCAGATCACATTTTGATACAAGTCTGCCAGCAGATGATCTTCTCCCAGTAGCACCAGGTAATGCAACGGAGAAGCATCCGTGACGACGATCATTGGTGCTGCACGCTGGCGAGGCCGCTGAGTTCACGATCCAGTTCCTCCACAGTCTGTCCGGGCCAAGCATCGTGTTCCGCCAGAAAGTCCTGAGTCTCCCAGCGTGAGCCATGACCGAGAAGCTGGCTCACGGTAAAGGCGGAAATCCTGCCCGAACGATAACCTTCCACCGCGAAGCCCTCAATCATCGCACGCGACATCTCGCCAAAGCTCTCCTGCAAGGCTGGAGCCGCCACGTCAGGTATTTCCACGGTCAAAGTCATACGAGGAGGCTATCATCCGCCAGGGGTGAGGTCAATGTCGGCAAACAAAACGGGCCGGGAGATGCTCCCGGCCCGTGTGTAATGAAGAACAGACAACGGGCAGGATGCCCGTGGCACTGGTGACAGGCAGGATGCCTATCCTACTTGCTGGCCTCGGCGAACTGCGCGTCGAAGATGATCTTGCTCGGCGGGAAGTCGATCTTCTTGCAGAAGGCAGCGGATTCGGTGGCGCCGAACTCACGGTCCATGGCACCATCTTCCCACTCGACGCTCAGCGGGCCGCCGTAGTCGATGTCGTTGAGTGCGCGAATGATGAGTTCGAAGTTGATCTTGCCGCGGCCGACTGACTTGAAGTCCCAGTAACGGCTGGGCTTGTGGAAATCGACGTGGCCGCCGAAGACGCCAGCAGTGCCGTCACCGATGCCCCAGGAGACGTCCTTCATGTGGACGTGGAAGATGCGGTCGCTGAACTTGTAGAGGAACTTTACATAATCGACGCCCTGGTAGCCGAAGTGGCTGGGGTCGTAGTTGAAGCCGAAGGCCGGATGGTAGTCGATGGCCTGGAGTGCGCGCTCGGCGCTGGCGATGTCGAAAGCGATCTCGGTGGGATGCACTTCGAGCGCGTAGCGGATGCCGAGCTTCTGGTATTCATCGAGGATGGGCTTGAAGCGTTTGGCGAAGTCGGCGTAACCGGCGTCGATCTGACCGGGGAGATTTGGCGGGAAGGAATAAACGAGATGCCAGATGCTGCTGCCGGTGAAGCCGTTGACGACGCTGACGCCGAAACGCTTGGCGGCGTGTGCGGTCTTGATCAGTTCTTCGGCGGCACGCTGGCGCACACCTTCAGGATTGCCGTCGCCGTAGATCGCGGGCGAGAGGATCTGCGCATGGCGGGCGTCGATGTTGTCGCACACGGCCTGGCCGACGAGGTGGGTGGAGATGGCGTGGCACTGCATGCCAGCGGCTTTCAATTTGGCACGCTTGGCATCGCAATAAGCCTGATCGGCCTTCTCGACTTCAAAGTGGTCGCCCCAGCAGGCTAGCTCCAGGCCGTCGTAGCCAAAGCTTTTGCCCTTCGTGAGCATGGTGTCGAAGGAGAGATCGGCCCACTGGCCGGTGAAGAGGGTGACGGGGCGTGGCATGGCGTGTGTGTGGTTGGGTTGAGGTGAAACGAAGTCGAAAGAATGGCCGCCGCCGGAAGCGGCCTGAAAGGGTGAACGGAGTGAATCAAATGTCGAATGTGGAATGACGAATTTTTGCAGGAAACTCCTGCCGGGCCGCCTCCCCGGCAATTTCAGGCTTGGCGAATGCCCGGCGCTCATTCCATGATGCATGGATGATTCGCTTATTTTTGTTTTGCCTGCTGGCCGCCAGTTCCCATGCCCAGTGGAACACCTCCCGCATCCATGGCTCCCCGGAAGCTCCGAAGCCGTATGTGCCGGAGCAGGTCTTCACGCAGATCGCACTCAATGATGCGCTGGAGATGATCGCCGTGCCGGGGGCGCATCGTTTGGTCGCAGTGGAGAAGAGCGGCAAGATCTGGAGCTTCAAGGACAGCCCGGACGCGGCATCGAAGGATCTGCTTATCGACCTCAAGCTCGATCATCCTGCGCTGAATTATGCTTATGGCATCGCGTTCCACCCGAAGTGGCGGGAAAACGGCCTCGTCTTCATCACCTACGTCTATGGCGACAAGGTGCCCGATGGCAGCAAGCTCTCGCGCTTCAAACTCACGCAGCAGGAGCCGCCGGTGCTTGATCCCAAATCAGAAACGGTTCTGCTGACTTGGCAAAGCGGCGGTCACAACGGCGCGTCCATTCAGTTCGGTCCGGACGGCATGCTCTACATCTCCACGGGCGATGCCACCGCGCCCTCGCCGCCGGATGCGCTGAAGACGGGGCAGGATTTGAGCGACTTCCTGTCCTCCATCCTGCGCATCGACGTGGATCGTGAGGAAAACGGCAAGGCGTACGCCATTCCAAAGGACAATCCGTTTCTCAAGACGCCGAACGCACGTCCTGAGATCTACGCCTTTGGCTTTCGCAATCCGTGGAAGATCAGCTTCGACCCTAAAGGCCGCCTGTGGTGCGGCGATGTCGGTTGGGAGCTGTGGGAGATGATTCATCTCGTCCCGAAAGGTGGCAATCACGGCTGGAGCGCCATGGAGGCCAGCCAGCCCATCATGCCGGAGACCCAAGGCCCTGGCGACATCATCCCGCCCGTGGCCGCACATCCGCACACCGAGGCCGCGAGCATCACCGGGGGTTATGTCTATCACGGCAGCCGCTTCCCCGAGCTGCGCGATGCCTACATCTACGGCGACTACGAAACCGGGAAAATCTGGGCGCTCTGGCACGACGGCACGCAAGTCACACGCCGCGAGGAAATCGCCGACACACCGCATAAGATCGTCAGCTTCGGTCAAAGCGAAGATGGCGAGGTGTATTGGATGAACTGGGAAAAAGACACGCGCATTTACCGCCTGTCGAAAAATCCTGCCATCGGCAAGCCAAGCCAGTTCCCACGCAAACTCAGCGAAACCGGCCTCTTCACCGACACTGCGGTTCAAAGTCCTGCTGCAGGCGTTTTGCCCTTCCAGATCGCCGAGCCCATGTGGCAGGACGGAGCCAGCGCAAGCCGCTTCGTGGCTCTTCCCGAAGGAAAAAGCATCAAGACCACCACCAGCGGCAATTCAGCGAAGCCGAACTACAAAGTCGAATGGCCCGCCGAGTCTGTTCTCGCCCACACGATCACGCTGAAGAAGAAGATCGAGACCCAGGTGCTGCACTTTGATGGCGAGACCTGGAACGGCTACTCCTACCGCTGGAACGACCAGGGCACCGACGCCGATCTCGTCAGCGCAGACGGCGATGAGTTCACCATCGACAAACAACCCTGGCGCATCCACGGGCGGGCCGAATGCGCTCGTTGCCACAACAATTGGAGCGGCTTCGCCCTCGGCTTTCAGCCGGATCAGCTCGTCAGCATCGGCGGCAAGAAGCCTGAGGAGGCTGCTCTCTTCGACGGTCCGTTTTTTGAGCGCCTCAAGAACCGCCTCATCTCCAGTCGCGATCAATCATCACCTCTTGAAGATCGCGCTCGCTCCTGGCTCCACGCGAACTGTGCTCACTGCCATCGCCGTCACGGCGGCGGCAGCGTGCAGCTCATGGTGAATGCCGATCTCCCGACTGAGGAGACGATGACGTTCAATGAAAAGCCTGTGCGGGGTGATCTGGGCCTCACCGATGCGCGAGTCAGCTTTCCCGGCAAACCACATCAAAGCGTGCTCATGGCCCGCATTGCGAGAAGTGGCAACGGTCACATGCCCATGATCGGTGCGCGAGAGGTCGATCCACATGGCTTCCGGCTGTTGTGGGATTGGATCGCGGAAGAAGCAACAAATACTCCTCCCGCCAAGATCGAGTCGCCCTCCGACGCTCTTTTGCATGCGCACGCTATCAATAACGGCATGACGAAGTTCGACCCCGCGCTCGCCAAACACCCGAATCCCGAGATCGCCTGTTACTTCGAGCGCTTCCTGCCGCACGACCAGCGTCTCAAAACTATCCGCACGAATTTCGACACAAAAAAACTCCTCGCTGTCAAAGGCGATGCCAAACGCGGTGCTGAACTCGTCAGCATGAATGGCAAAATGGCCGCCTGCCTCGGCTGCCACATCGTGAATGGCACCGGTCGCGATTTTGGGCCGGATCTCAGCAAGGTCGGCGCACGGCTATCTCGTGAGCAGATCCTCGAAAGCCTGCACCAACCGTCCAAGACCATCGCGAAAGGCTATGAGACGTGGATGCTGACCTTGAAGGACGGCAGCCTGCAAACCGGCTTCGTCGTGAATCCCGGCGATACCGCTGTCACGCTGAAGCTCCTCACCGGTCAGCCGCAGACCTTTGAGCGCACTCAAATCCGCCGCCAGAAAGTCGAAGCTTTGTCCTTGATGCCTGAAGGTCTGCTCCAAGCCATGACCGAGCAGGAAGCGGCAGATGTGATCGCGTTTCTGGCGGAATTAAAGTAGTCCTGTTGTGCCGCAACTGGACTACTTTCTGCCCCCGCTCTTCCTGAGTCTGAATTTGGCTGGAAAATGGGATAGGCAGGAGCCTGGGGGGGGGGCAAGCCGCTCCGCTGCACCGAGGTGGTCTGGCTACTTTATCTTCCACATCCCTTGGAGCGTTTCCACAGTGCGCTCGACGAGCACTTGGCCGCCATTGGGCCCGATCTGGCTTCTTTGGAAGACCGCACCCTAGCCGCTGTGCTTCGCGGCGCGTTCGGTGAGCGGGTAGGTGCCGGGACTGCGGGCTTTCATCTGCAGGTGTAGTCGATGTAAAGTTCGAACTCGTTGGTGGCGATGCCGCTAAGGCGCAGCGCGTGCAGCTCCATCAAGAACGACGGTGAATGGGGGCAAGAGATCAAGGCGTTGGGACCGCAGAGCTGGAAAGAGGCTGGGTCATGGCCTGGAGGGCGGTTTCTTTGCCGTAGGCGGTGAGGACGTCACCCGCTTTGATCATGTCATCGCGGCTTGGGATGCCGTGCTGCGTTTCGCCATCGCGTTTGATCGCCAGAACGACGACACCGCGGTCCCAAGGGCGGGATTCGCGCAGCGTGCGACCTGCGAGGAGCGTGTCTGGCAGGATTTCGATCTCGGAGACGACGTAGCCGTGCTGGATTCTCAGCAGCAGCTCGTAGTCGAGCGCACGCACCATGCCGGTGCGTTCCAGGGTGTATTGAATGACGCGGTCGAGCACCTTTTGAAACAACGAGAGGCGGGAGATGAACAGCAGCAGCAATAGACCGCCGACGAGCCATGCAAGCATGAGCGCCGTGTCGCCGCCGGAGCTGCTTTGCAGCAGCGTGACGATGAGCGTGGCGAGAGCGGAGGTGAGGCCGACGTTTCCGGCGAGAATGAGATCGCGAATGATGCGGCGGCGCACGGGATGGTTCACGACGAGTTCCGCTTCCTTCGTGGTGAAGCCGACGCCGAAGAACGCGGAGTAGGCCTGGAAGCTGGCGGTGTCCCAGCTCAGGCCGGTCATCATCAGCGCCGTGGCCGCCACACGCACCGCTAGCAGCGAGACGAGGGCGATGACGAGCAGGGCGATGACGGGGGCGGCCATGGTGGAATCACGAAATCAGAATGAGGAATGACGAATGTGCCGATCAGAGGTGTTTTTCGCTCACGGATTTGTCGTGGTCGTAGATTTGTTCCTTGGTCTGCTTGCCCTTCATGTCCCAGTAACGGTTCAGGCCGTGGCGTTGGCCGTGGTCGAAGTTGGTTTCGGAGGACTGCTGGCCGTTTTCCCACCATTCCTTCATCACGCCGTGCATCTTGCCGTCAATGTAAGGGTATTCGCCAGCGGTCTTGCCGTTGGAGTGCTTGTTGCGGACGAGGCCAGTGTAAGGCTTGCCTTGGTAGTTCGCCTCCTTGCCTTCGTTGAGCAGTTCGACTTCTTTGTCAGCGAAATCGACCTCGGCGGGCTGTTTTTCGCAAGCGGTGAGGCAAAAGGTGCAGAGCAGGAGGGTGAGGAACCGGTTCATGGTGCAGCTTGGAGGTGGTGCGTGGGTTTTCAACCCGCACTGCGCATCACTTCGCCGCCAGCGCCTTCTTCCACTCTGCGGGTGCTCCGGGAAGCGTTTCAGCGAGGATGCGACGGATGTGGGCGCGTTCGGCTTCGCCGAGGTAATCGTAGCTGCCGGTGTGGACGTTACCTTCAAGGACGCTCCAGAGGCGCTTGAGCACCGTTTGCTTCAGCGGAGCGGTGAGGTGCTGGAAGGTAAGAGAGTAAACCATGTAGCTGCAGCGGTGCTTGAAGAGGCGGTTGAGGAGCTGGAAGTCCTTCAGGCTGCGGCCGGCGCTGCTTTGCGGGGCGCGCTTGGTGAAGGCGGTCTGGAAGGCGGGATCGCCCTCAATGCCGCCTTCGGGCAGTTCGGCCTCGTCTTTGAAGAGCAGGGCTTCGACGACGTCTTCGGCGCAGTGGTCGATGATGCGGCGAGCGGTGCCGGTGGGCGCGCTTTCGATTTTCTCACCAAGCTCGCGCTGGAGGCTGGTCTGCATGTGCATGGCACGCAGGGAGGTGTGATTCGCCTTGGTGAGGATGTTTTGCACGCTGGTCTGATGCTCCAGGACCATGAGGGCGATGATGTCGCTGGTTTTGCGCTGGTAAGGCGTGGTGTCGAACAATGGGGCGAGGTTGGTGATGTTCGCGCCTTTCTCGAAATCAATGTCGATGGATTGGTCGTTTTTCTCGGTGGCAGTGACGTTGCCACGATGCAGGACGCTGCCGTGCCTGCCGGTGACGTACCAGCCGCCCCAGCGGTTGCTGAAAGGCGTGGTGGTATCGACGACGGTGCTGCCTTGGCTCATGATGGGATGGCCTTCGGGGCCGGGATACACGGAGCGCACGATGACGCCGGGCACTTCGGGCGTGAAGGGGCCGCCATGGCAGCTCAGGCAACTGTTGTCCCGCTGAAAATGCAGCGGCTTCTGCGGTTCTTCATACGGATCGAGCAGGTAGAAGATGGGGCCGAGCTTTGGGTCGATGGTGGACACCTCAATGGCTCCGCCAATGCAGTAGCCGATGTAGGCGTTGTCGCCGAAGTAAACGACGCGTGGCGTTTGCGGGCTGATGCGGTCGTTTTGCTTGCTCGTTTTCGAGAAGACCATGGTTTGTGACTCCGGCGGGATGTCGAAGTGCTTCATCACATCGCGCAGCACGGTCCAGGCGTCCGTACGGTCGATTTTCACCTTGCCGGCGGCCATGAGGCGTTCGAGGCGCTGAGCGGCGTCGTTGGGTTCCGTTTCGGAGTAGCGGATGGGGGCGTTTTCGTACTCGTCTTCGGCCTGCAAGGCGGTGCCGGACAGCGAGAAGATGATCAAGCTCATTTGAAGGAGACGTTTCATGGCTTGCGGAGCAGAATGCGGTTCAAGCGCGCACCATCGACGCCCGCGACGAGGTCGCGCAGCGTGTGGCGGTCGAGCGTTTCGTAAAAAGCGTTCACAGCCTGCGCCAAGGCACCTTTGAGGCGGCAGGAGCCGTTGATGGGGCAGGTGTTGTGCTGCTTGTCGAAGCACTCGACGATGAAGGGCGAGTCCTCCGTGCGGCGCACGACCATGCCGATGCGGATGTCTTCCGGCTGCATGCCCAGGGCGATGCCGCCACCACGGCCGCGGCGGGTTTCGAGATAGCCGAGTTTGGCGAGGTAGTTCACTACCTTCACCAGATGGTGGCGCGAGATGTCGTAGGACTCCGCCACTTCGCTCAGGGAAAAGGATTCCCCCTTCAGCGCAGCAAACATGAGCACGCGCAGGGAGTAGTCGGTGAAGAGGCTGAGTTTCATGCCCCGGTTTACGAGGCACTCGGCTTAAACTTGCACGCCGCGTGCATGTTTAACCGTGACATGCCAAAAGCGGCACACTCGCGGACAAGAACGGTGCAACGCGGGCATAAAAAAAGCCCGGAGTCGTGTCTCCGGGCTTTCGAGAGGCAGGGCCAAGCCGCGTTTAGTGTGAGCAGGACTTGCAGTCAGCGGCTTTCTTGGCGCAGCAGGGTTTGGCGCAGCTGCTGGCGCAGGCTTTTTTCTTGGGGGCGAACGGACAACTGGTGCAACTGCTGAGGGTGAGCGCCGATGCCACGAGGGCGAGTGTGAGGAGTGCTTTCATGGGTGTGTGGTGTTGTTGGATGCGACTGACGCTGGCGGAAAGCCCGCGCATAGAGATGAGAGACTGTTCCGAAGCGGGTATTCCCGGCAATCTTAAAATTCAGGGCATGAAAAAGCCCGGAGGAGAGTCCTCCGGGCCTCATGGGTGAAAATCAAATCACCGCAGGAAGGATCAGCCCTTCTTGAGGGATTCCACCTTCTTGTGGGAGCTGACGGCCACCACGTCCTTGCCGACGAGCTTGTCAGCGTTCTTGACGGCAGCGGTGAGGGTCAGTTTGACTTCTTTGCCTTCGGCTTCGATGACGATGGACTTGGAGTCAGCGTCAACGGACTTGAGCTTGCCTTTGGTTTCTTCGGTTTTGCCGCAGCCTGCGAAGGCAGACACGGAAAGGCCGAGCACGGCGAGGGTGGTGAGGATGGATTTCATGTTTGGTTTGGGTGTGGTTAGCTTTCCGGCAGGGAACTGACCGAGCGGACTTGCACCCATTCAAAACGATTGGGGAGGGGGCTGACAATCAAAATTTTTGTGGGGCACGGCAAAAAGGCTCGTCAAACCGCCCCGGCCTGTGCCACGCTGGCAAGATGAAGAACCGTGCCTCCCGCCTCCTGCAGTGCCTGTTTTGGGTGTTTACTGCCTCTTGTCTAGCCCATCCGCTGCCCGATGTGCCGGTGCGGGCGGATTTCGCCCAGGACGGGATTTGGACGCTCCAGGTAGAGGTGGATCCGCGCTGTTTTGAGGAAGACCCGAACGTGGCGCTCTCCGTGACGAACGCCGATCTGGCCCTTTTTGCGCCGGAGCGCAAAGAGCAGCTCAAGACCACCGCCCGCGACTATGTGAAGCGCGTGGTCGAGATCGTGCTCGATCCTGCCTCCCCCGTGAACCCTGAATTTGTCTTTGAGTTCACCACTCACGAAAACGCGCCGCTGAAAACGCCGGAGGATGTCGTGGTGCTGACAGGAACGTGGAAAACCAAGGTGCCCGCCGGCACGACGGGTTATTCCATCAAGGCGCTGCCCGCAGGCGCCCTGAGTGTGCTGTATCACAACACCGCCTTGGGCAAAAAGCTGGACCGCTTCCAGATCCTGTTTCCAGGGGAATCCAGCTACGTTTTGGACCTGAAGACCTTCAAGCCGCGCACCGATGCCCCGCCGCCAGTCACCGTGGACACACAGCAAGAAACCGCCGAGGTGCTGCCTGCCATGGACTGCCCGATGTGCGAGGCAGTTTCCGGCGGCGGCTATGCGATGCCAGCCGCGGCTTCCGTGGCTGGGATCGTGTTTCTCGTCGCTTGGCTGCGGAAAAAGCGGGCGGACTGAGTTCGAGGGCGAACTTCTGTTTGCGCCGCCAGCACGTCCGCGTAAAGGCCGCCGCGTGAAACAGGCATTTGTATTGGGCGCAGGCATGGGTGAACGGCTCCGGCCGCTGACGGAACAACTTCCGAAACCGCTCGTGCCCGTGTTTCACAGGCCTCTTATCACTTATGCCTTCGATCATCTTCACGCGGTGGGGGTTGACCGCTTGGTGGTGAACACGCATCACCTACCAGATGCCTATGCGCAGGCGTTTCCGGACCAGCGTTATCGCGGCACAACGATCCAGTTTCGCCATGAAAGCCCGGTGCGGCTCGAAACCGCTGGTGGCATCGCCAACGTGCGTGACCTGCTCGGGAACGAGCCATTTCTCGTCTATAACGGAGACATCTTGACCGACCTGCCGCTGAACCCGCTGCTCACCGAGCACCGCGAGAATGGAAACATCGTCACCCTCGTGCTGCGTAGCCACGGTCCGTCCCTGCACATCGCATTTGATCCCCGGCGTGGCCGCGTGACCGACATCCGCAACAAGCTCGGCACCGGCGATGAAGGGAAATACCTCTTCACTGGCATCTATGCCTGCGATCCGGCCATCCATGACTGGATCACGCCCGGCAAGGTCGAGTCCGTCATCCCCATCTTCCTCAACATGATCCGCGAAGGGGCCAAAATCGGCGCCGTGGTCATCGACGAGGGCAGTTGGTGGGATCTCGGCAGCCGCACGGCCTATCTGGCCGCGCATTCGGCTTTAAACGGCCTGTATGGCCCGGCGATTGATCCTACGGCCCAGATTGAAGACGGAGCTGTTTTGCGTGGCATCAACGTCGTCGGAGCCGGAGCCGTGATCGAATCCGGCGCCCAACTGGAAGACACCATCGTCTGGCCCGGCGGGCGCGTCGTGCGTGGTGCCCAACTAAAGCGCTGCATCGTCCGTGGCAGCATCACGGCAGCGGGCATCGTGGAGGACGCCGATTTTTAAGCCTGCGAGGCTTTGCATTGGACATTCGTCATTCTGCATTCGTCATTCTGCATTTCCACCATGCTCCCCGAACACGAGGCCTTGCTCATTCTTACCCGCGAACAGTTTCCGGAACTGAACGGCACGCCGTGTGAGGTCGAGGTGATCCTCAAAGGCGCTTCGGACCGTCATTTCTACCGCCTGAAGTGGGGAAATGGCCGCCAGCCGATGGTGCTGATGATTTACACCCTGGCCCGCCGTGACAATCCGAAATTCGTTCCCGCCACTTACCGCCTGAAAAAAATCGGCGCGCATGTGCCGCAGGTCTTCGCCTTTGATGCGCAGCGCCTCTGTGTGTGGCTAGAAGACTTGGGCCGCGTCGATCTGCAATCCCTCAACGACGAGTCCTGGAGCCAACGCTGCTCACTTTACGAGGCCACCTTGCGCGAGGCAGCCAAGTTTCATGGCGTGGATGAAAAATCCCTCTCCCAAGCCGATCTCGATGAGCTGGAACCCGCCTTCGATGAGGCGCTCTACGAGTGGGAGCAGAACTATTTCCTCGACCATTTCGTCGGCGGGTATCTGGGGCGTGAATTCAGCCATGCCGAGTACAGCGCGGCGCATGAAACACTTAAACAGCTCCGCCGCAGCCTCGCCAAACTGCCGCGCTGCCTTGTTCACCGTGATTTCCAAAGTCAGAACGTGCTCATTCGCGGCGAGGATGCCTGGCTGGTCGATTACCAAGGCTTGCGCCTTGGCCGCGCCGAGTACGACCTCGCCTCGCTGCTGTACGATCCGTATGTGAATCTGTCCCGCACCGAGCGTTTCGAACTACTGCGCTACTATGCGCAGCATCGCGGCCTCGATTTGAACGAGCTACGTGAGGTCTTCTACCTCTGCGCCGCTCAGCGCCTCATGCAGGCTCTCGGCGCATACGCCAATCTCAGCCGCAACCTTGGCAAGCCTCACTACCTACAGCACATCCCCGCTGCCGTGGCGAACCTGAACGAAGTCTGCCAGGAAGGGCGGGGTTTGAGCGAACTGCGGGCCTTTTTTGAAGGCGGATTTTGAGGATGGCGGTCAGTCGGCTCCTTTGAACGCTGCTTCGATCACCTTCGCTACCTGCTGCCCCATGAGCGTGTAGCCTTGCGCGTTGAAATGCACATCCTTCGGATTGGCGATCCCTTCGAGCTGTGGCGCGAGGAAGGCGTGCAGGTCGTTGATGAGGACGCCGTGCTTTTGCATCACTCGCGTGGCGATTTCGTTCTTCTCGGCGATCTGAGTGACAATTTCAGGGCCGTCCTTGGTGTCAGCGGGCACAGGTGTGGTGGTGGCGAAGATGACCTTCGCGCCGGTTTGTTTCATGCGGGCGATGAGCGTTTCAAGGCGCTGCTCGTAATCAGCAGCGGGGGTCTTGCGGTCGTGAATCCCGAAGTTGAAGTGAATCACGTCCCATTTGCCGTCGCCGAGCCAGATCTCGATCTTCTTCACGCCATTGGCGGTGGGGCCGCAGTTTTCCGGTGCGCGGTGCACGTTCGCCTTGCCGACCATCGCTTTCCGCACGTCCTGCGTGTAGCCGCGTGAGATGGAATCACCGATCAGCAGCACTCGCGGCAGCTTGGGATCGTCCTGCACGAAGTCCCAGGCATTGGAGCGCCCTGCGATTTTGTCTTTCTTGTGAAGAGGCAGATAGAAGCCATTGCCCAAATTTTGCTCAAGCACGGTTTCCCAAGCTTGTTGATCAACGGGGAGCTTCGTTTTCCAGGCTTGGTATTTTTCATCGACTGCCTTGTCATCTGCCGCTTTCTTGGCGGCGGCCTCGGCAGCGTTGGTGGGTTCGTTTGGGGTTTTGATTTGAGCCTGTGTGAGGCCAGCGAGCGCGAGTAGGAGGAGGAAGGGCTTCATGTTCACTTCTTGGGGAGGTATTCGGAAATTACGGCAGAAACTTTTTCCGCGAGGTAGCGGCTACCTTCGGGAGAGTAATGGACATTGCCATCTGGAAGCTGCGCGTCGGGTTTGGCGAGCGCGTGAGCGCGCAAGTCGTCCGTGGGGACGCCAGCAGCGGTCATCACGCGCGCGGCGGCTTCGTTGTATTTCACTTCATCGCCTTCGACGCGGCCATCAGAACCGGCGGGAACGGGTGTGGTGTTGCACCAGATGAGCTTCGCGCCAGTGGCCTGCATGGTTTTAACGAGTTCGGCGAGGTTCTTCTCATAATCGGCCAGCGGCACCTGCAAATGCGAGCCGGGTGCCTTCGGGTCGGCACGCTTCGAGGGGTCTTCCTGGATGTATTTCAAATCATGCAGGCCCCAGTTGAAGTGAATCACGTCCCATTTCGAGTTGCCGAGCCACGCCTGGATGTTTTTGAGGCCGTTGGTCGTCGGACCGCCATTGGTGGGAATGCGATGCACGTTTGCCTTGCCTTTGAGCAATTCGCGAACGTCGAGCGTGTAACCCATCGAGATGGAGTCGCCGATGAGCAGCACGCGTGGCAGTCCGGCCACGTCCGCGACCTTCACCAGCGAGGGGTTCGGCTTGCGCTCGCGTTTCACGGGCCTTTTGGGCGTTTCGGCAAGCGCGACGGCGGTGGTGAGCAGGGCGAGGAGCAGAATGAATTTCATGAGGCGGGATTAAACGCGGCACTGCCGCTGGAATATCGCGAGGTTGAAAAAGATGCTGGCATGCGGGTTTCAGACGCGTTTGATGAGCCTTCACCCATCCCCCCAACCATGCGCACGCTTCTTTGCACCCTCGCTCTCGCCTCGTTTGTTTCTGCCGCTGAACCGGTTCATCTATCGCTTGCTGATTTCACCAACCTGACGGGAGAAGCGCCTTCCGGCGGCTGGACGACCGAGGGCGACCACACGATTCATCTCGTTGGCAAGGGCGGCGGCAATTTGATTTCGAAAAACGAATACACGAACTTCGAACTCGAGTGGGAGTGGAAGCTCAATACCAAGGGCAACAACGGCATCAAATACTGGGTCACCAAGATCGGCGGCAAGGAGTGGCTCGGCATCGAATATCAAATGATCGACGACAGCGGCCATCCCGACGGCCTCAAAGGCGGCTCTCACACCACCGCGTCGATTTACGACATCAAAGAGCCCGCGAAGGACAAAGCCGTGAAAGCCGCAGGTGAGTGGAACACCAGCAAGATCATCGTGCAGGGCGGCAAGATCCAGCATTGGCTCAACGGCGCACTCGCCTGCGAGGCGGACACCACGACGCCTGAGTGGAAGGAAATGGTCGGGAAGAGCAAGTTCAAGAGCAAGGAGGGCTTCGCCCCCGGCCAAGGCAAGATCATGCTGACCGAGCACGGCGACGAGACGTGGTTCCGCAACATTCGCCTCACGGCGAAGTAAAAGTCGGCCTTGCTCACGCCGGTCCGCATGAGGGTTTGCACCAGTTCAGGAACCAGCACTTCGCCACGCACGCAGAAGGGCGTGGTGAGTGGCAGATTCTTCAAGCCATCGCGGCAGGTGAGGTCATGCTTTTTAAGCCAGTCGTAGGCCACAGAGCGCCGCAGCAGGCCGATGACCTTGCCATCTTCAGTGACCGGATAAGTGCTGTGCGGATGACGCTGAAAACGCCTCCACCGCGTCCTGCACGCACAGGCTGGCGTCGAGCGAGTCGATGTTTTTCGTCATCACATCCGCCGCTGCGGCCGAGCGTGTGGATTCGGAGATCGTATCCACCGTTTTCTGAATTTCCTCCGGCAGGTGGAACTGCTGCGCGGTCGATTTGAACAGCGCATTCAGCGAGCCGATGCTCTTCACGAGCGTCTTGAAGGTGCCGCCGTCGTGTCAAAGCGCCAGATGCCGTCGCCCATCAGCGCACGCGTCGGGCCAATGTGGCACGAACTTTCGGGCTGCGGCCCGGTCTTTGGACCAGGGTCAGCATAAAATTCGTCCTTTTAGTGAGCGCTGGCCTCATTTCACGCCGTAACTCAACGCACCATGAAAACCCTCCTACTCTCCCTCCTCATGACCTCCCTTGCCATCGCCGCCGACTCCAACGTGAGCGAAATCGCCGTCAAAGACATCGACGGCAAGGACTCCACGCTCAAAGCCTACGCGGGCAAGGTCCTGCTCATCGTTAACGTCGCCTCTGAGTGCGGATACACCGGGCAGTATGCCGGTCTTCAGGCACTGCACGAGAAGATGGCCGAGAAGGGCGTGGCTGTGCTCGGCTTCCCCTGCAATGACTTCGGCGGCCAGGAACCCGGCTCTGAGGCCATCATCAAGACCTTCTGCACCGAGAACTACAAGGTGACCTTTCCGATGTTCTCCAAAGTCGCGATCAAAGGAGATGCCAAGCACCCACTCTACGCCGCGCTGCAATCCGCCGCTGGTGAAGTCGGCTGGAATTTTGAAAAGTTCCTCATCGGCAAGGACGGCAAGGTCTTGAAGCGCTTTGGGTCCGATGTGCAGCCGGAATCGCCGGAGCTGCTGGCAGCGATCGAAGCAGCTTTGAAGTGATTCAATTCCATGAGCGCCTTCTCTCGCCGTCGCCTGCTTCAAGCTCTGCCACTGGCGACTTTCGCCAGTAGCTTTCATCTCCATGTGCGTTCGCAGGAGTCGAAAAAATCCTGGATCACCGGCAACCCGGCCATCGACAAGCCGCGCGAGATTGCGATCAACCTATTGAAGCCCACGCAGGCGCAGATCGAGCATGCGTGGGAGCTGCATTTCGGCTCGGTGGTGTTTGAGAGCTACGGCTTTGCGCCTCGTTGCGCGATTGATGCGGAGGCAATGAATGCGGCCATCCAAGCGGGCGCTTCTGCGGGTGAAATCGCCGATTTGCGTGAGTCGATGGGGATGAACCGCAACGCGACGAACGAGCGTGAGCGCAAGGAGTTCCTCGACGCCTTTCACGCCGCGGGTGTGACCTGCATTTTTCAGAATACCGGCGAGGAAGGCAGCGATCCGATGCGGTTGATCAAACGCCTCGCGCATTTCACCAAGGCGACCGACTTGATGAAGCCTGCGCTGTCCAAGGTGGTCACCGCGGAGGAGATCGTGGCTTTGAAAAAATCAGGAAACGTCGGCCTGTGCTTCACCACCAACGGTGTGCCGCTCATGCAGGACTGGGAAAGCGTGAAGGATGAGCTGCGTTTCATCCGCATCTTCCACGAGTTGGGCACGCGCATGATGCACGTCACCTACAACCGCCGAAACCCACTCGGCGACGGGGCAGGGGAGCCGCACGACGGCGGTTTGAGCGATTTCGGCCATGCCGCCATCGCAGAGATGAACAAGGTCGGGGTCATCGTCGATGTGGCGCACAGCGGCTGGAAAACGGCTTTCGATGCCGCCAAAGCTTCTGCCAAACCGATGGTGGCCAGTCACACGACCTGCGCTTCGCTTTACAAACACTTCCGTGGTAAGCCTGACGACACCATCAAGGCCATCTGTGACACCGACGGCCTCGTGGGCATGTGCTGCATCCCGCGTTTCCTCGGCGGCAAGGGCGACATCACCGCGTTGATGGATCACCTCGATCATGTCATCAAAACATTCGGCTCCAAGCACGCTGCCATCGGCTGTGACGTGGCTTACACCTCACGCTTTGACAAAGAAGAACGCGCTAAATTGATGAAGGCTCCTGGTGGCCCCGCTGACCGCTGGGAGCATCTGTGGCCGAAGGATGATTACCAAACGACCCTTGAGGCCGAGCAGAGCGTGGCGTGGTCAAACTGGCCCCTTTTCACCCTCGGCATGATCATGCGCGGTCACAGTGATGACACGATCCAGCAGGTGATCGGTGGGAACATGCTGCGCGTGCTGAAGGCGAACACGGTGTCATGAAGTTCAGCGCGCCCGCTGGGTGAAATCACGCATCGCTTCACGCGGCAACTCCGCGAAGCGGTGACGCGCTTCATGGCGCGGCATCTGCTCGGCCAAGACATCGTGGTGCGTGAAGCCGTCGGAGCTTCCGAATCGGTGGCGGAACCGGACCTGCAGGTGATCGGGAAAACGGAGTGCGAGGGCTTCAGCATCGAAAAGATGGCTCTCAAGCTCAAAAAGGCCTTCCAGGTGCCTGCCCTGTTGTTTGTGCCGGCGAAGCCGAGACGGGCTTTCGGCGGAAGTCCTTCGGAGCAGGCCAGTTTGGCCGCGATAACCTCGAAATCCTCACGGCCTACCTCATGGACAAGGAGCGTGTCAGGATCGAGCAGTCGGCGGATGGCATGGGCGTGAAGGTGGAATGAAGTCAGCCGCGAGTGGCGTTTATGCGGACTCCTTTGCATGAAAGCCATCTTCGCTGCCTTCCTCGCCCTCACTCTCGCGGTCACTGCGCGTGAGAAGACTCTCGACATTTATTGGATCGACTCAGAGGGCGGTGGCTCGACGCTGATCGTGACTCCGGCGGGTGAATCGGTGCTCATCGACACGGGAAACCCCGGTGGGCGTGATCCGCAGCGCATCCAGAAGGTCGCCACGGAGGTGGCGGGGCTGACGCGCATCGATCATGTGATCATCACGCACTTTCATGTCGATCACTTTGGCGGTTTGGCCGAACTGGCTGCGCTCATGCCGGTGGGGACGCTGTATGACAAGGGAATCACGCATGGCAGTCCTGATGGCAAGGCGCAGGACATGCGCTGGACCCTGATGAGCCGGCCGTATCGCGATGCGAAGGTGGGAAAGCGTGTCACGCTGGCTGCAGGTGATGTTTTGCCGCTCAAACAGGCCGAGGGCAGCCCAAAACTTGCGTTGCGCTGCCTTGGCGCGAATCAGAAATTCATCCCTCCGTTTCCTGATCAGCCGGAAAACCCGCTGAAGGGCTCCGTGCCGCCGAAAGCACCCGATCCGAGCGATAATGCGAACAGTGTGGTCATGCTGCTCGATTTTGGCGGTTTCCGCTTTTTTGACGGCGGTGATCTGACCTGGAATGCAGAGGAAAAGCTCGTTTCGCCCTTCAATCTGGTTGGCACCGTCGATCTGTATCAAGTGAATCACCACGGTCTTGATGTGAGCAACAACCCCATGCTCGTTCAAAGCCTCCAGCCGACCGTTTCCGTGATGAACAACGGCCCGAAAAAAGGCACTAGCAAGAGCGCCATGGACGCACTGAAATCCACGCCGACGATCCAGGCGATGTATCAGGTGCATGAGAACATTCGTCCCGATGCTGAAAACACCGCCGATAAGGCGATGATCGCCAATCACGGCGATTTGGCGGAGGGTTGCGTGGCGCAGCACATCCACTGTGCTGTGAGCGCGGACGGAAAGAGCTACACCGTGGAGGTGCCATCGCAGAAGCACTCACGGACGTTTCAGACGCGGGCGCGGTAGCTTCGGTGGGCAATCGAAGCCGAACGTCCCTCGGGATTCGGCTGCCACTCGAATCGACGATGAAACCGCCTGTGGATGAGGTTGAATTCGGGAGCGCCAATCAGAAAGCCAGCCTATCTTCGCGGCTCATGTATCCTGAAACGGACGCCATCCGCCCCACCCACGTCGAGGTGAACCTCGGCGCTATCGCGCAAAATTTTGACGCGATCCGGGCGCATGTCGGCACGGCGGAAGTCATGCCGGTGGTGAAGGCGAATGCCTATGGACACGGTCTCGTTGAGGTAGCGCTGCATCTAGCCGCGCACGGGGCAGGGTGCTTTGGCGTGGCTTTGCTCGAAGAAGCCATCGTTTTGCGCCAGGCAGGCATCACGGTGCCGATTCTGGTGTTTGGCGGCGTGGCGACGCGGCAGATCCCGCAGTTCATCGCCCATGATCTGATGATGACCGCGTCGTCCATCGACAAGCTGCGGCAGATTGACGAAGCGGCAGCCGCGGCCAAGCGGAAAGCTCGCGTGCATTTGAAGATCGACACCGGCATGGAGCGCATCGGCGTGCATTGGTACAGCGCGGAAAAGCTGCTGGAGGCCAGTCTGGGCTTCGCTTGCGTCGAGGTGGCCGGGATTTACTCCCACTTCGCCAGTTCGGACGCCGAAGATCTTTCAGCGGCGCGGATGCAGCTCGCCCGATTCCTCGAAGTGCTCGAGTTTTATCCCAAGCGTGGCCTGAAGCCGCCACAACGGCACATCGCGAACTCTGGCGGCATTTTGCAGCTTCCCGAGAGCCATCTCGACCTCGTGCGGCCTGGGATCATGCTCTACGGCGTGTATCCAGCGCGTGAAACGGTGCAGGCGGTCGCGCTAAAGCCTGCGCTGGGTTGGAAATCGCAGGTGGTGTATTTCAAAGTCGTGCAGCCGGGCAACGCGGTGAGCTACGGCGGCACCTGGGCCAGCGATCATCCGGTGCGCGTTGTCACCGTGCCCGTGGGTTATGGCGACGGTTACTTCCGTGCTCTGTCAAATCGCGGGCAGGTCATCATTCGCGGCGAGCGGCATCCGATCGTGGGCCGCGTGTGCATGGACCAGTTCATGGTGAATCTTGAATGGGGCACAGCCTACAACGGCGATACGGTGACGATCATCGGTGACTCGATCACGGCGCAGGATGTGGCCGACTGGGCGGGCACCATCCCGTATGAAGTGCTGACAAACATCAACACTCGCGTGCCCCGGCTTTACGTGCCGGCTTGAGCCTCAAACCGCGACACTCAGACGAAGCGGAGCGGGGCGAAGCAGCAGGGAATCTCAATTTGGCCCAAGTCCACGCGTAACCGTTCATGCCTCAGACTCTTTGAGCCATTGTTCAACCAGCCTGCGCCAGTCGAGGAATGAAATCTCGCTTTCATGAAGGCGGATGGATTTCAACATGGCAGGAAGGTCCCTGCAGAAACGTTCGTATTGGCGTGAGACGTCCCTGCCTCCAGGCAGCATCTTAAAAGGTTGACACTCATTGAGCCAATCGCGTGTGACGCTGATCGCCATCCTAGGGTCGTTGCGATGAGATTTGATATCCTGTCCTGCGATGTCCGAAAGGAACTTTTGGTAGCGGTAACGCTCGATATCTAGAATGAGCGTCCTCTTCTGCATGTGAATACGACCTCCAAAATGGGTCGCACCGACACAGATGCCAAGCTCGAACGGCATGTTGAATCTTGGCAGGCAGTTTTCCCGATCCAGCTCGGTGCGTGAAATGTCATGAATGCCGAGGCGAGACTCGCGCACCAGTCGCAGGATTTTCAACAAACGCACCTCGCCTGCATCCTGGACTTCAAGTGCGCAACGGGCCTGGAAACCGCAGAGTGTCACCGTAAAAGTGATCGCCCTGAATACTGGTAGGTAGTCATCATCAAATGGGCAGTTGATGAAGACATTTCTGCCGTATTCGGGCGGCGTCCGCGCATTCATGCCTTCTTCGGCGTGCGGTTTCTATCACTCAACGCGGCACGCACCGCCTTCTTCAGCTCGGAAGTGGGAATGCTTCCGCCCCGATAGCCCGGCGGGTACCATTCGTATTCGAGGTCACCAAAATGAAAAATTTTGGGCTTTGGAAGGCGTCGTTTTGTGGAGGTTTTCGCAGGCATGGATGCATCATAGGCACCTGCGCTGAATTCTCAAGAGAGGAGGTGCTTTCAAACCGCGACACTCAGGCGAAATGGTGCAGGTCGGAAAACCACGGGTGCATTCAGCTCCGCCAGCTCACCGTCGAGTTCCACCGGCGTTTCCCCTGCGTCCGAGGTCACGGTAAACTCGCTGGCCTGAAGGTAGTCGAGGTATTCGCACTCTTGGTAACCATCCAGCAGCATGCCGCGCAGCAGTTGCAGGAACTCCAGCCCGCCGAGGCCGCGGAAGATGATCAAATCGAGCTTCCCATCCGTGTTTGAAGCATCACGGAACAGCGGGAACGGCCCGCCGTAGTGCTTGCCGTTGCCGATGAGCACCACCGTGCCGAGCAGCGGTGCTTTGCCGTCAATTTGCACGCTGAGCGTGGGCGGCGGGCGCATCAGCACGTTCACGGCACTCATCACATAGCTCAGCGGGCCAAATTTCTTCTTCGCCTCCCAGGAGGTCTCTTGCACGATTTGAGCATCGAGCCCCACCCCGGCGAGTTGGGCGAAGTACAGGTCATTCGCCATCCACAGATCGACCTCGCGGCGCTGGCCGGAGATGATTTCGCGCCAGCAACCTTCGATGTCCCGGCCCGGCAGCTGCAGCTCCACGGAGAACACGTTCATCGTCCCGAGCGGCAAAACTCCGAGCGCGGTGTGCTTTTCCCCCGGTTTGCGGCGAGCATTCACGCGGCAGAGGCCTTGCAGCACCTCGTTCATCGTGCCATCGCCGCCGGCAGAGACGACGAGTTCATGACCTGCTGAAGCCAATTTTTCAGCAATGAGGGCCGCGTCTCCCGGCCCGGACGTTAGATGCAGTTCCGGTTCAGGAGAGAGCCTGCGCAGGGCGTGTTCCAGTGCGGCGGCCTTCGTGCTGCGTGCGGCGGGGTTTAAAATGACCGGGATGGGCATGGCGGGGGCGGATGAATGGCACGCGGAGGCCGCTTGGCAAAGCAACAAGGACGTGCGCTTGTGAAACTTTTCACAAAATCGGGTTGCCGCTCCCCTACCCGCTCCGATAATCGACCGAACGTCCCTTTTTCCTCTTCGCTCATGCCTGCCACCGCCGAAGCTCCCGCCCCCGTCGCCGCCCCCCCGCCGGCCGATCTCGTGAATGTGCAAATCGACGGTGTCTGGCACAAGTTCCCCAAAGGCACGCGCATGATCGAGGCGTGCAAGCAGGTGAAGCAGGAAGTCCCGCATTACTGCTACCACCCAAAGCTCTCTTCCCCAGGCAACTGCCGCATGTGCCTCGTCGAAATGGGCATGCCGCCACGCCCCGCGCCCGGCACCGAGCCTGAGAAAGACGAGCACGGCATGCCGAAGATCGGCTGGATGCCGCGTCCGGTCATCGCCTGCGCCAACACCGTCGCCGAAGGCATGGGCATCCGCACAGACAGCATCCTCACCCAGGAATGCCGCAAAGGCGTGATGGAATTCCTCCTCATCAATCATCCACTCGACTGCCCCATCTGCGACCAGGCTGGCGAATGCCGCCTCCAAGAGTTCAGCGTCGAGCACGGCAAAGGCGAAAGCCGTTTCCGCGAGGACAAGGTCAAAAAGCCCAAGAACGTCGATATTGGCCCCCGCGTGCGCCTGGATGACGAGCGTTGCATCATGTGCAGCCGTTGCATCCGCTTCACCGCCGAAATTGCTGATGATCCTGTGCTGGGCTTCACGGAACGCGGCAGCCACACCACGCTCGCCGTGCATCCTGGCAAACGCCTCGAAAACAACTACTCCCTCAACACCGTCGATATTTGCCCCGTCGGCGCTTTGACCAGCAACGATTTCCGCTTCCAGCAGCGTGTGTGGTTCCTCACCGAGACGAACAGCATCTGCACTGGCTGCGGACGTGGCTGCAACATGGAGATCGGTGCTCGTGGTGACACGATTTACCGCCAGGCACCACGCGACAACAACGACGTCAACTCTACCTGGATGTGCGACAGCGGCCGTCTCGACTTCCACTTCGTGAACAGCGAGTTCCGCCTCACCGATCCGATGATCAAAACCGGCGGCAAGCACAACATCGCCACCTGGAAGGCCGCGCTGAGCAACATCGCCACCGCTTTGGCTGGCAAGAAGGACGAGTAGATCGCCATCATCGCCAGCGCCCGCATGACCAACGAGGAATTGTTCTTCGTGAAGCACCTCGCCGCCCAGCTCGGCACCACGAACGTCGATGTCATCACGCGCACCGGCGGCTCCGACAACTACCTCCGCGCCGACGACCTCAATCCGAACACCAACGGTGCCAAACTCATCCTCGGCATCGAACCCGGCGCTAAAATCGCCGAAATCACCGAACTCATGAGCCGTGGCCGACTCCGAGCGGTTTTGGCTCTTGGCGAAAACTTGCTCAAAGTCGGCTTCGCGCAGCGCGATCTCGAAAAAGTGCCCTTCATCGCCACTTTGCACCTTCTGGCCAACGCCAGCGCCGAACTCAGCCACGTCGTGCTTCCCGGCACCGCCTACGCCGAAAAGCGCGGCAGCATGATCAACGTCACCGGCCGCCTTCAACGCCTGAATAAAGCCGTCAAAGCCCCCGGCAACGCCCACGACACCTGGGAAATCCTCCGCGACCTAATCGTCGCTCTCGGCGGCTCGAATGGCATCCACACCATCGAAGACGTCTTCAAACGCCTCGCCTCTGAAGTTCCCGCCCTCAACGGCCTCACTTTCTCGAAGATCGGCGACCAAGGCGTCCAGGTGCTCGAAACCGCCGAGAAGATCCCGCTCCTTGAGCGTGAGAAAGAACGCAAAGCCAAGGGCATCATCGTCGGGTAATCAGCGCAGTTGCCTGATGTGTTGCGTCAGCATCCCCACGAGGTGGTGGATGTTGAGATGCATCGTTTCGATGAGTCCTACATCGAGTTTCTCGATCTTCAGATCGGTCTATGCCCACGAGGCCCCGAATAGACTGAAGTCCTGCAAAGGAGGCGAAACGCCTTGGCTCCTTTTGTTGGAAGAGACTTGCTGCGAGGCAGGCTTCAAGTCGGAAACACCGTTTACTCCATCGAGGTTGATCCTCAGTCGAAGTCGGTCATTCACTGGGAGAATTAAGATTGATGTCATCAGAAACTCTGCCGAATCAAGCCTGCCAAGCTCAAAGAAGTTCCTGCAAGCCCCTGACTCTCAGGTGAGCGGAGCACACATGGCCAGTCATTCGACTCTTGCCGGAATAGCAGGAGTGAATAATCTCCCGCCATGAGCACACTCACTCAAATCGAGTCCGCCGTCGCCGGGTTGCCGCCGCAGGAGCAATGGTCGCTGCTGACCTGGCTCCAGGGGCGGCTCATGGCTTCGCCGCAGGCCCAGGCCTCAATTCCGGAGGCGCTGAAGGTGTTTCGCCAATTGCAGGACGAGATCAGACTGACGGTGGAAGGTGCGGCAGCCTGGAAAGACACCGTGGCGGATGCGCGGCGGTAGAGCTTCACCAATTCTTGCGCCGTGGTTCACCTCGACACGAACTTCCTGATTGATGCGCTCGTGCCTAGCAGTGCCCAGGAGGAGCAGATGGTGGGCTGGCTGGGTGCTGGCGAGACACTGGGAATCAGTGCCATCGCGTGGGATGAGTTTCTTTGCGGGCCGCTTTCTCCCTCGGCTGAGGCACTTGCTCGGCGCTTGTTGCCGGATTCCGCAGCACTCGAACGCTGCGATGCTGAAAAGGCCGCTGAACTTTTCAATCTGACCGGTCGGCGCTCCAAGAGCTACGCTGATTGCTGCATTGCAGCCGTGGCGACCGGTAATCACGACGATTTCAATCCAATCGTCCCTCATGGACTGGTGCTGGCCTGATCGGAGAAACCAGACGCGGCAGCAGATCAGTCCCGCGCCAGCCTACCGCAAACAGAAATCCTGTTATTCCTTCCCAATCCCGTGAATCCTGTCAAAGAAGTCTTTCCATGTCGCTGATTCCCAAACCCGAACTTCTCTCTCCCGCCGGTAACTGGGACTGCGCTCGCGCAGCCGTCGCGAACGGGGCGGATGCGATCTTTTTTGGCATGCCGCGCTTCAATGCGCGGTTGCGGGCGGATAACTTCACGGAGGAGGATCTGCCTGAGTTGATGAAGTTCCTCCATGCGCATGGCGTGAAGGGTTATGTGGCCTTCAACACGCTCATCTTCACCAAGGAGCTGCCGGATGCCGAGAAACAGCTGCATCTGCTCGAAGACAGCGGTGTGGATGCGGTGATCGTGCAGGATCTCGGCCTCGCCCGCATGGTGAAAGCGCTCACGCCCGGCCTGCGACTGCATGCCAGCACGCAGATGACGATTACTTCGCCTGAGGGACTCGAATTCGCCAAGCAACTCGACATCGACCAAGCGGTGCTCGCGCGTGAGCTTTCCATACGTGAGCTGGAGCGCTTCAAGGACGCGCATGTGCCGCTGGAAGTCTTTGTGCATGGCGCGTTGTGCGTGGCTTACTCTGGGCAGTGCCTCACCAGCGAATCGCTCGGCCGCCGCAGTGCGAATCGAGGCGAATGCGCGCAGGCCTGCCGCATGCCTTATGAAATGATTGTCGATGGCGAGCAGCGCGACCTCGGCGACAAGCGCTACCTGCTTTCGCCACAAGATCTCGCCGCCGTGGATGAAATTCCGCGCTTGATCGAGTTGGGTATCCGCAGTTTCAAAATTGAAGGCCGTCTCAAAACGCCTGAATACGTCGCCGGTGTCACGCAGGTCTATCGCGCGGCGATTGATCGTGCGCTGGCCGGAAAACCAGCTCCGGCAACGGATGAGGACCGTTACGCGCTCGAAATGACCTTCTCACGCGGCCTCTATCCCGGTTGGATGCATGGGGTGAATCACCAGGAACTCGTCGGAGCCTATTACGGCAAGAAACGCGGCCCGTATGTTGGCCAGGTCACGCGCATCCTTGGTGCTGACACGCTGGAACTCGATGAATTGCAAATCGCCATGAAACCGGGCGACGGTGTCGTCTTGGAGAACCTTGCTGACACCAATTACGAACAAGGCGGCAGTGTTTATGAGATGCGCGGCAACGCTTTGAGCTTCCGCCATGGTCATTTCCGCATGCAGGATGTGCAGATCGGCATGCGGGTCTTTAAAACAAGCGATCCTGCGCTCAATCGCTCGCTGCGGCAGTCGTTTGAAGGCGATCTACCCATTCGGAAGCAGCATCAGCTTGATCTGCACGTCACCGGCAAAGCGGGTGAGCCTCTCGTTGTGCGCAGCGGCGCTCATCAAATCGCTTCCGCCATGCCCTTACAGGCCGCCATGAAGCGCCCGCTGACGCCGTCCGCTTTCATCGAGCAATTCAGCCGCCTCGGCGGCACTGAGTTCGAACTCGGCAGCGTGCAGTTCGATGTCGAGGGCGAGGTGATGCTGCCGATCAGCGAGCTGAACCGCATGCGACGTGAGTTGGTGACAGTTTGGAGTGGCGACGAGTCAGTGCCAAAACCATCCGTCAAAAGTTCAGTGACGCTCGAAAGCCTCATGCCCGCTCGCGGGAAAGGCGACGAATCGTCGCCACTCCAGCTTCACGCGCTTTGCCGCACGCAAGAGCATGTGGAGGCGGCACTCGTGCTGGGCATCCCGCGTCTCTACCTCGACTTTGAGGACATCCGCCGTTACGCGGACGCGGTGAAGCACATCAAAGCCGCCAGCGACACGGCGCAGGTCTGGCTGGCGACGCCACGCATTCAAAAATCCGGCGAGGCGGGCTTCTTCAAGCTCATCCAGCGTGCAGAGCCGCATGGTGTGCTCATTCGCAATCTCGGAGCCATGTCCTTCTTCCAGGATGCTGGGATCCCGATGACCGGCGATTTTTCCCTCAACGTGGCGAATCCGCTCACGGCCGAAATTTTGAAAAAGTCCGGGCTAGAGCGGCTGACCATCAGCTATGACCTGAACATCGAGCAGGTCGTCGATTTGCTCGCTGCCGCGCCGCCCTCGTGGTTTGAGCTCACCCTGCACCAGCACATGCCGATGTTTCACATGGAGCACTGCGCGTTTGCGGCGTTTTTGAGCAAGGGAACTGACTTCACGAACTGCGGGCGTCCTTGCGACCGTCATCGCGTCCATCTGCGAGACCGTGTGGGCATGAATCATCCGCTCAAGGCCGATGTCGGCTGCCGCAACACGCTCTTCAATGCCGTGGCGCAAACAGGAGCGCAATTCTTCTCCGAGCTCCGTGATTTCGGCCTGCGCTGCTTCCGCGTCGAACTGCTCGAAGAAGACGCTGATGAGGCGATGATCGTGCTGCGCACCTACCAGGAGCTTTTGGCCGGTCAGCGCGATGGCGATGAGATCTGGCGCGATCTGAAGGCCCAAAGTCAGCTTGGTGTGACACGCGGAACATGGACCGAGCTGGCTTAACCGTGCGGAATGCATCTTCTGACTGGCCTTCCGGGCGCGAATGTGAAAAATCGCGCCATGAAATACATCCTCGCGCTCGACCAGGGCACCACCAGCTCACGTGCCATTCTTTTCAATCACGACGGCGGCATCGTGGCGAAGGCGCAGAAGGAGTTTAGGCAGATTTTTCCCAAACCGGGCTGGGTGGAGCATGACGCGCAGGAAATCTGGGCCACGCAGGCTGGTGTGGCCGCAGAAGTATTGCAAACCGCACGCGCCAAGGCCGCAGACGTGGCCGCCATTGGCATCACGAATCAGCGCGAGACGACCGTGGTGTGGGATCGCAAGACCGGCAAGCCGGTCTGCAACGCCATCGTCTGGCAGGACCGCCGCACCGCGCCGATCTGCGACAAACTGCGCGCGCAGAAGCTCGACAAGCTCATCCAGCGCAAGACTGGCCTTGTGGTCGATGCTTACTTTTCCGCCACCAAGGTGCAGTGGATGCTGCAAAACGTGAAGGGCCTCAAGGCTCGCGCTGCGAAGGGCGAACTTGCCTTCGGCACCATCGACACCTGGCTGCTGTGGAATCTCACCGGCGGTAAGGTGCATGCCACCGATGTCAGCAATGCCTCGCGCACGATGCTCTACGACATCCGCAAAGGCGACTGGGATGATGAGTTGCTGAAAATCTTTGGCGTGCCCCTCTCCATGCTGCCGGAGGTGAAGGATTCGAGCGGCGTGTTTGGCGAGACGGCGCTCTTTGGTGGCAGCATTCCCGTCGCAGGGATCGCGGGGGATCAGCAGTCGGCCTTGTTCGGTCAGGTGTGCACGAAACCGGGCATGGTGAAGAACACCTATGGCACCGGTTGCTTCATGCTGATGAACACCGGCACCAAGCCCATCGCCTCGAAGAACAAACTGCTCACCACCGTGGCTTGGCGCATCGGTGGCCGCACCGAATACGCGTTGGAAGGCAGCGTGTTCATCGCCGGCGCGGCGATTCAGTGGCTGCGCGATGGTCTGGGCATCATCAAAACATCCACCGATGTCGAAGCACTCGCCGAGAGCGTGCCGGACACGGGTGGCGTCTATCTGGTGCCCGCCTTCGCCGGTCTTGGCGCTCCGCATTGGGATGCCTATGCGCGTGGCACGCTGGTGGGCATGACGCGCGGCACTACAGCGGCGCACATCGCCCGTGCGGCGCTCGAAGGCATCGCCTTGCAGGTCATGGACATCTTGAAGGCCATGGAAGCCGATGCGGGCATCAAGTTGAAGGAACTCCGTGTCGATGGCGGCGCGTGCGTGAACAACCTGCTCATGCAGATGCAGTGCGATCTGCTCGGTGTGCCCGTGGTGCGACCGAAGGTGAACGAAACCACCGCACTTGGTGCCGCCTGCCTCGCCGGAATCGCCGTCGGCTTCTGGAAGAACGTGGCCGACATCGCGAAGCACTGGCAGGTTGACCGCAAATTCAAACCGACCATGAAAGCTGCCGTGCGCGCTAAGATCACGGCGGAATGGGATCGGGCGTTGGGCCGCGCAAAGGGCTGGGAGTTGAAGCAGAAGTGAGGATGTGTCAGACTCCAGCCATGAACGCCCTGCTATCCATCCCGAAGGTCAAAAACCAGACGGTCTTCAACATCGACCGCTGGGAGGAGATCGGGCGCGATCCAATGGTGCGCAACTGGCCGGGCAGGGTAGAAACCGACCGCTACGGAAACACGATCATGATGTGCTACACCGAATTCTCTCATGGCGGCAAACAAGCCGACCTCGTTGAGTTGCTGAAAAAGCACGCTCCCATTGGCAAAGTCACCGTCGAGTGCCCCATTTCCACCAGCGAGGGCATCAAGGTCGCAGATGTGGTGTGGCTCTCGAAGAAGCGGCTTGTGCAGGTGGGCGGCCGCGTGGCGCTCAAAGGTGCGCCGGAGATTTGCGTCGAGGTTGTTTCTCCTGGCAACAAGCGTGGCGAGATTGAGGAAAAGCGCCGCCTCTACTTCGAAGCGGGTGCCAAGGAAGTCTGGGTGTGCGACCGTCGCGGACGGCTGCTGTTCTTCCTCAAAGATGCCCCGGAGAAGGCCGCCGCATCACTGTTCTGCCCGAAGATGCCACGCAGCTTAAGCATTGACTGACCATGCGACATCACGCGTGGATCAATCCTCTCTGCCCGCATCTACCGGAGGTGGAGCGTCATTACGATCATACGGACATCGAGGCACTGGGCGGCGAGCGTGGCCCGCTATTCTATGAAACGGCGCTGCATTATGCGCAGAGTCTCTGGCGCGAGGGTTTTCCGGCCAAAAGCATCCTGCTCATCAATCGGGCGCTCTCGCTGCCACTGAAGGCAGACGAGCCAATCCTCGCGAAATGGCCGCTGCCGTATCAGGCGCTGGTGTGGCTCATGCAGAATCGAGTCAAAGGCCAGTTCATCGGCAATCCGCGCCGTCACTGGCAGCATCTGGCCACTCGCATGGTCGAGCCAAACAAGGTGCTACGCACCTGGCGGGCCTGGGCCTGCTGGTATCTGGCCAAAATCGTGCTGCTGGAGGCGGATTTCCCCTCGGATCAGAAACAAATCCGCGAGGAGCAGATCGTGGAGCCGACGCATGATCAAATCGCCGACCACTTGCAGCGGCTCTCACCGGCCAACGACCTCGCAATCTGGCAGCGCACGCTGGAATCGATCCATGGCGTCAAACAGCCGCTCAGCACGCGCATCCGCCGCATCGGTGCGGATGAACTGCCCATGGTGCAGAAGCTCGGGCATGCCATCTGGTTCGCCTATTACCCCGGCATCATCAGCGACGCTCAAATTCGCTACATGCTCTCCGTCTGGTATCAGCCCGGCAACATGGCGCACGAGATGCAGGCGCGCGACGTGTGGTATGCGCTCGTCGAGGTCGAGGGTCGTGGCGCGGTGGGCTACATCTCGTTTGAAAAGCTCGCCCTGGAGCCCGTGCTGTTCATCAACAAGCTTTACCTCCTGCCCGAGGTGCATGGCCACGGCCTCGGCGGCCTCACCCTGCGCTGGGCCGAGGATCGCGCCCGCGACCTGCGTTGCAAGCTCGTGCGTCTCCGCGTGAACAAACGCAACGCCCCCGCCATCCGCGCCTACCTCCGCCACGGCTTCCACTTCACCGAGGACGTGTGCAGTGACATCGGCAGCGGCTTCGTGATGGATGATTATGTGATGGAGAAGGCGCTGCGGTGAGCAGCCTTCCAACCTTGCCAGTCCTGGGTATCGTCGTCCGAAACCAGTTTATGACGCCGCCAAACCGAAGTTTGACGCCGCCAAACCCAGGTTTCGCCATGCCAAACCGAGGTGTGGTGATGCGAAACCGTGGTCTGCCGCCACCAAATCTGGGATTGGCCGGGCCAAACCGGGATTTCACGTCGCCACACCGTTGATTCACGCCATCAAGCCACGGTATGGCCGCACCAAACCTGGGTTTGGTGCCATCAAACCCAGGGTTGGCAGCGCGAAACCGCGAATTGACGCCGCCAATCCGCAGATTGGCGGGACGAAATGACGGGGTGGTGACGATTTCCCGAAGCATGGCGGTGTGGAATTGAAACCCATGCGGGCATGTCCGAAAATTGAGCTAATCGCTCGTTTTGCCGCAGCCGACGCGCCGAATCATTCATTCCGCTTTAATGCTGCTGGTCGTTGGTTTGGAATGGATCAGGCATGTCCTGCGTGTGCTCCTGTTGACACTTTCACTCACGCATTCCATCTCACGCAGTGATTCCACTCGATCTGTCTCTCGCCGAAGTCCCTAGCCTGCCTGCGCATGCGGCGCGGTTGTTGGCGAAGGAGGGCATCAAAACGGTGGCGGATGTGGTGTGGCATTTGCCGTTTCGGCATGAGGACCGGCGGCAGATGCAGGCGCTGGCGTTTCAGGCGGGGCCGCTGCCATCATGCCATCATGTGTTGATCACGAAGACGGGAAACAAGTTCTTTGGCGGCCGTTCCGGGGTGTTTGAGGTGGTGGTGCGGCATGCGGGCGGAATGCTGGGCCAGCAGCTCACGCTCAAGTGGTGGAACATGCCGTTCATGAGTCGGGTGCTGGCCGAAGGGCAGGAATTGATCGTCTATGGCGTGATCAAGGACACGAAGGGCCGCCTGAGCATGTCGCACCCCGAGTATGAGATCGTCAAAGGCGGTGCGGATGACGATGCGGAGCAGATTCACACCGGGCGCATCACGCCGATCTACCGGCTGAAGGGCGCGATGACACAGAAGGCCCTGCGTGTGGCGGCATGGCATGTGTGCCAGGTGCTGCCAGGCGCGTTTTGCGAGGATCTGTTGCCGACGCCGAGCGCGGAGGGCGAGTTCGCGGGTCTGACGCGCTCGCTGGCGCTGCGGGAGGTGCATTTTCCTGCCACCATGGAGAAACTGGAGCAGGCGCGGCGCTATCTCGCGCTGGAGGAGTTTTATGGCTACCAGCTCCGTGTGGCGCGGCGGAAGCGGCGGGTGATTGAATCCGGTGGGCGCAAACAAATCGGCACGGGCGAGTTGCTGCGGGATTTTTTCAACGAGCTGCCGTTCCAGCTCACGACGGCACAGCAGCGCTGCCTGGAGGAGATTCATCGCGACATGGCCTCCGGCGCGCCGATGAACCGTCTGCTGCATGGCGATGTGGGCAGCGGGAAAACAGTGGTGGCCTTCGCCGCGATGCTGCGTGCAGTCGAATCCGGTCGTCAGGCCGTGCTGATGGCTCCCACGCAGATTTTGGCTGAGCAGCATGCCCGCAATGCGCGGAAGTGGCTGGAGCCGCTGGGCCTGCGCGTGGCATTGCGAACGGGATCGAAGCGCGAGGACGGTGACGGCTTGGAGTTGATGCGCAGGAGCGCACGCGTCCCGCGTGCAGTTTCCCGCGTCTCGCGGGAAACTTACCCAGAGTCCTCGCAAGAAACCCGTTACTCCCGCAGGCGTTTGCCGCACTTTGAGCGGCCCTGGGCGAAGTATTTCATCACGTTCAGCACAGCGGCACGTCGCAAGCTGCCGGAAAACACGCGGCAGATCGTGCTGGACGCGATTCGCCACTTTCACGGGAATCGCTATCATCTGTATGTCGCATGTGTGATGCCAGATCATGTCCACATGCTCATTGAACCGGCGATTTGTGAACGGGAACCGGGTTCGGAATCTCCAGTGTTTCATAAGCTGACAGACATTCTGCATTCGCTCAAATCCTTTACGGCACATGAGATCGTGAAGGCAGGCTGGCATGATCAGCGTGTGTGGGAGAAGGAATCGTTTGATCGGCTGATTCGGTCGGAGGCGGACTTGCAGGATAAATTTGAGTACATCGTGGGGAATCCCCAGGAAGCGGGGCTGGTGGGGCCACAGGAGGCCTATCCGTGGTTGTGGGTGCCTGGGGACGGTGCTCCGCGAGACGCGGAGCACAGCACGCGGGACGCGTGCGCTCCAACTTTGCGTGGTCCAGAGATCGTCATCGGTACGCATGCGCTGCTGCATGATGCGGAGCTGATGCACAATACGGGGATCGTGGTCATCGATGAGCAGCACAAGTTTGGTGTGGCGCAGCGGGCGAAGCTGATCCGCAAGGGCGACACGCCGGATGTGCTGGTGATGACGGCCACGCCGATCCCGCGTACGCTGACGTTGACGATTTACGGCGATCTGGAAGTCTCGACGATCGACCAAAAGCCACGCGATGGCGTGAAGATCATCACGAAGGTGCGGCCGAAGACGAAGCTGAAGGAGGCGGCGAAGTTTTTGCGCGAGCAGATCGAGGAAGGTCGCCAGGGCTACATCGTGTATGCGCTGATTGATGAATCGGAGAAGCTGGAGGCCGGTGCGGCGACCAAAGGGCATGAGGAGTGGTCCAAACTGCTCACGCCCTGCGAAGTCGGGCTGCTGCATGGCCGGATGAGCGCGGAGGAAAAGGAGGATGTGATGAAACGCTTCCGTGCGGGCAAGCTGGACGCTCTGGTTTCGACGACGGTGATCGAGGTGGGCATCGACGTGCCGAATGCGACGGTGATGTTCATTCACGACGCGGGCCGGTTTGGCCTCGCGCAGCTTCATCAGCTCCGTGGGCGCATCGGACGCGGAGCGCACACGAGCTACTGTGTGCTGTTTGTGGAAGACAAGGACGAGGACAACCGACAGCGCCTCGCGATCATGGAGGAGACGAGCGACGGCTTCCAAATCGCCGAGGAAGACCTGCGGCGGCGTGGTCCGGGCGATGTTTTGGGCCATGCGCAGAGCGGGCAGGCCCCGCTGCTGTTTGGCGAGCTGCTGGCAGACACGCGGCTGGTGCGCTTGGCGCGTCAGCTGGCCGAACGAACGCTGGATGAAGATCCGCAGCTGCAGCGCCCGGCGCTGGCGGTGTTCCGGGATGAGCCGGTGGTGGCGGAGAAGGCGCAGGCGATGATGCAGTGAGCCGCCTCATCTTTAAGGAAACTTGACGTGCGGAGCTTGTGCCCGGTCAGTCCTCGTGCGCCATGCACCCCACCCTGCGCGAGCAACGCCCGTGGATCAGACCAAGGTCGCCCGCCAGCGCCACTGGCCACGTTTTGTGACGCTGGCATGCCGCAAGACCAGGCGGTACGGGAGTTTGTCCTTGCTGGACGAAAGATTGCGGATTTCGAGCGTCAGATGGGTGTCGCCTTTGCCAGCGTCGGCATTGAGCTGCAATTCACCCTGCGTGGTAGGGCACGGTTCAAGCCGTGCTGAATTCGGGGAGATTCCTTTTGCCCGGCGGGTGTTTCGCTTTTAATCCCTGCCTCACCTGATGAAGACTTCCTGGCCCATCCGCCTCGTTCGTGCGCTGTTTTTCGCGTTCTCCGTGTTCATCGGCATGGCGATCGCCGTGGGGCTGCAAGAGGAGGCTTGGGTGGGCGCGGTGAGTGGCGCGGCCTTCATGGGGGTGCTGGTCGCTCTCGACATCACCCTCGCTCGTTTCACGCTGCGTGATTTTTCCCATGCCACGCTGGGGCTTGCGGTGGGGCTGTTCTCTGCCTGGCTGATCACCCGCGTCGGTGTGTTTCAACTCACTTACTTCCAAAATCAAGCCGAAGGGGGGACGCTGCAAAACATCGTGGAAATCTGCATCTATGGCACGCTGGCGTTTTTCGGCGTGACCTTCGCTCTGCGCAGCGACCGCGACCAGTTCGCCTTCCTCATCCCCTATGTGCGCTTTCGCCGAGATGGCTCGGAGGGCGAGCCGATGCTGCTGGATACGAACGTGATCATCGACGGACGGCTGCCGGGCGTGTTTGCCACTGGATTTCTCAGCGGGACGGTGGTGGTGCCGCGTTTCGTGTTGGATGAGTTGCAACACCTGTCCGACTCCGCCGAGCCGACGAAGATGATGCGCGGCAAACGTGGCCTGGAGCTGATGGGCAAGCTGCGGGTAATGCCGGGAATGAGTGTTTCGATTCACGAGGATGCCACAGGCAGTGCTGACGCTAAGCTGGACACGCGGCTGGTCACACTCGCGCGTGAGTTGAACGCCCGGCTGATCACCAACGATGAAAACCTCGTCAATGTGGCCCGTCTGCGCGGCATCACGGTGCTGAGCCTGCACGAACTGGCAGGCGCGCTGCATCCTGAGCTCAGCGTGGGGGATGAACTGCGCCTGCCCCTGACCAAGCCAGGCAAGGACAAGCACCAAGCTGTGGGCTATCTGCCAGACGGCACGATGATCGTGGTGAACAACGCCGCGCCGCACATCGGCCAGACCGTCGATGTCGTGGTCTCCGGCACACTGCCGACGAGCGCTGGCAGGCTGATCTTTGCCGAGATCAAGGCTGCGGAGTGACACGCCGACGTTGGCAGACACCGCAGAGCGCGGCCAGCAGCACTAACAGCGCCGATTGTGGCTCTGGAACCACTGCGATGGACGTGATGGCCACTGCATTGGACGAAATGCGCGTGGCGTACATGCTGGAGGGATTGTCCAGCGGCAGGTCGAGGTTGAAGGACCAGCCGAACTCGTCGGAGCCCTGGTACAAACCGCCGCGATCAAACAGTGCGGCGTTAAAGTCCGAGCCGTCGCCCCCGGTGTTGTTCGTGTCGAAGTGGCCATCCACGCTGTAATTCACGCCCGCGAGCTTCCACCCACCGCCGTCGTTGACAAACACGCCACCGCCAGAGTCGCCGACAGAGAGCGTGGCCTCATGCAGCGTGCCGCTGGCGCTGAAGGTGGCTGAAATGAGATCGCCCTGCGCAGTGGGTTGAATGCTGGAGATGATATTGGTGCCCCAGCGGGCGGTGCCGTCGCCCCCTGAATGCTCCCAGCCATGCAGATCACCGCTTACGAGGACTTCACCACCACGCGGTCCGCCCATGCCGTGCGTCACCAGCGTCATGCCGACTTCAAGCGTTCCGGTGTATAGAGGGGCGTAATACGGGAAGTATTCCTCCACTCTGAAAATGCGCAGGTCGGTGCCCGCGATGTCCCAGTAGCCAGCGCCGCCATTGGCGGCCAAGTCGATGTTATAGACCACATCCGCCCCCCCGTTGAAAATGCCGCTGTGAACGAAGGTGCCGCCCTGCGTGCCAAAATGCTGCGCGGTGATGAAGTACTGCGGCGCGATGATGGTGCCCAGAAAGGAGCCGTATCTGCCCTCATACTGCCAGCCGGAGTCCTCGTAGATTCCTGTGGGAGCGGTGGTGTTGTGACCGGCGTCGCCCGTGTCGTAAAACACGATGGCCTGGCCCGGCAATACGCCCAAGCACCACAGCATCAAGGCCGCAGCCCAACAGCGCGGCGGTGTCTGCGATGATGAGGCTGGGGGCGAAAGCATCACGTATCGTCCCACCACGAATCTGAATTTCCATAATTTATTTCCAGCCTATTAAAAAAACGCGACGTCAGCATGGCATGGTCTTTGCATCGGCAAATCGCTGCTCGACACATCAGTCATTTTTGTTATCGGTGGCATCCTTGTGACTCACGAATGAAAACCAGTTGGCTTAACATGATTACCGCCTGCGTCCTGCCGCCCATCGTGGGAGTCGGAGTTTGCGGCGGCATGATTCAACTGCTCAAAAACCAGGATTTGTTTCAGGTGGATGTGGCACGCATGCCGGCCGCCTCGGAAAAGCAGTCACGAAAGACCGCAGTGCCTCAAAAATCCGCTGAGATTCGTGCCGCGCTGCCGGTGGACGGTGCCTTTGAGATCGTCAAACCCCGCATGCCCGCCAGTGCGGAAAAAACGGTGCTGCTGCGCACGGCCATGCCGCCGAAGGCAAAAACGGGTGCCGCTCCTGCCACCAAGCCCGAGCCTGCGCCCTGCGCAGTGGTCAAGGCAGCCGAAAAACCCATCAAGCCGCAGCCATGGCGCCCAGTTCTCGACCCCATCTCCGAATTCTGGACCTCCTTGATGCCGCGCACCGGCGCGCTGCCCCAAGCTTACCAAGCGGTGCTCAATGACGACCCCGAGCACCTCGCTCGCATCATCGCCATGGGTTTTTCCCCGCGCGAAAAGACCCTGGGAGGCGACACCCCGCTCTGCGCCGCCGTGCGCATGGGCCGTGCCGAATGCGTGCGCTTGCTCGCGCTCTCCGGCGTGGATCTGAACGAGTCTGCGCATGAGCACCAGCCGCCCATCGCCCTCGCCTCCCTGCGCCGCAATACACCGGTGCTCAAAGCGCTGCTTGAACTGGGTGTCGATCCCAACACACGCTTCAAAACCCCCGTGATGAAGGCCGTCATCGACCGTTGCATGATCAAGGATCTGCGCAACGCCCTGGAAAGTGACCGCGGCATCACCCCACTCATCTGCTGTGCTGCCCGTGGAGATGTGGAAGGTGCCGTGGCCCTGCTCAATGCGGGCGCGAAGGCTGGCGTCTGCACCACGCGTTATCATCGTTACCCGCTCAACTTCGCGGCCACCCAGGGCTATCTTTTCCTCATGCGGGTGCTGCTGGGACGTGATCCAGAGTCTGAGCCGGACACCCTAGTCACCGTGGACCTTTCCAACCAGCGCGCGTGGGTGATGAAGCAGGGGCGCATCATCAACAGCACCAGCGTTTCCACCGGACGTGCAGGCTACAGCACACCCGCCGGACGCTACGTCATCACTGACAAGCACAGGTCGCACACCTCCACGCTCTACCACGTCGCCATGCCGTGGTTCATGCGGCTGAACTGCGGAGCCATCGGCTTGCACAGCGGCTACGTCACCGGGCGTCCTGCCTCCCACGGCTGCATCCGTTTGCCTTATGAGAAGGCGAAAGAATTCTTCAGCCAAGTCACCGTCGGTGACGAGGTGGAAATCGTTCACTGATGGAGGAGTTGGCAGTGGTTGACGATTGCTTCTCGCGCAGTGGCAAACCTCCTCCCCCCCTTAAAGTGTTCCCAGCAGCTTGTCGTGGATGCCGTCGAATCCGCCGTTGCTGAAAACGACGATCACATCGCCATCCCGGCTTTCACTCTTCAAACGGTTCACAATGGCCTCGGTGTTCACCTCAAACCAGCACGGCTTGCCACGCGCGGTGACGGCAGCGGCCACTTTCACGGTGTCCAGGCGCTGATCAGCGGCGACTTTTTCAGGATTCGCCACAGCGGCGATGACGGAGGCATCCGCCTCAGCCAACGCCTCGATCAATTCATTTTGCAGCACATTGCGGCGGCTGGTGTTCGAGCGCGGCTCAAACAGCGCCCACAAGCGCCGGCCGCTGTAGCGCTGACGCAGACCGCGCAGCGTTTCGCGGATCGCGGTCGGGTGATGTCCAAAATCGTCAATGACCGTGATGCCATGCGCGGTGCCGCGCTCCTGCTGGCGGCGGCGGATGCCACGGAAACTCATCAGTCCGGCACGGATCTCAGCATCGGTCAATCCAGCGAAGCGGGCTGCGCACACGCACATCGCAGCGTTGCGCGCGTTGAACTCGCCCACCATGGGCACTTCAAACGCGTCTCCATTGATTTCAAACGCCGTGCTTTCTGGCCTCACGCTCGTGATCTGGATGCGGAAGTCGCAGTTCGGCCCCAGACCCACGGTTTTGAGCGGCGCGGGGCACTTGGCGCGCAGCTTGAGGCAGTTTTCATCATCGCCATTGATCAGCACCAACCCGTTGCGCGGCACGGTGTTTAAGAAACGCTGAAACGAGAGAAGGATGGCGTCCAAGTTCTCAAAAATGTCCGCGTGATCGAACTCGATGTTATTCACGATCGCGCACTCCGGCAGGTAGTGCAGGAATTTGCTGCGCTTGTCGAAGTAGGCCGTGTCATACTCGTCCCCCTCGATGACAAACAGGTCGGAATGCGTGAAACGCGCTCCTGATTCGAAGTTCTCCGGCACACCACCGATCATGAAGCCAGGGTTCTTGCCGGCATGCTCGTAAATCCACGCCAGCATCGTCGTCGTCGTCGTTTTGCCGTGCGTGCCGCTGACCACAAAGCTGCGCTTCCCTTGGATGACCTCACGCTTCAGCATCTCCGCCATCGAGACATACGGCAGTTTCTTTTCGAGCAGTGCTTCGAGTTCGGGATTGCCGCGCGAGATGGCGTTGCCCACGACGTAAACATCGGCGTTCAACGGCAGGTTTTCCGGCAGGTAGCCTTCCGTGACGCTGATCCCCGCATCCCTCAAAACGTCGCTCATCGGAGGATACACTTTTTCATCCGAGCCGCTGATGGGATGTCCCAGCGCCCGCAGCGCCACTGCGGTCGAACCCATCGCAGTGCCGCAGATGCCAATGAAATGAATGTGCTTGTTGCTCGAGGCCATGAAAGAAAAAATGGGTTCGGATTTAAACCGTTCTTTCCGCCCCCGCCCGCGAAAAGTTCAGCTTTCCGGGAATAATCCCGTTTCGCTGCTCCTCGGGCCTTCCCGTAGGATCAGCCCAGCACTTTTTTCCGCACGATCTCCGTGACCATCTTCGGGTTCGCCTTGCCTTGGCTGGCCTTCATGGCCTGACCGGTGAACCAGTTCATGGCCTTCTCGTTGCCGCCTTTGACCTCGGCGACTTTGTCCGGGTTGGCGGCGAGGATTTGCTCCACAATGGCCTCCAAGGCTCCCGTGTCGCTGACCTGCTCGAAGCCTTTGGCTTTGATGATTTCGGCAGCGGGTTTGCCGCTCTCGAACATCTCGGCAAAGACCTCCTTGGCCTGGTTGTTAGAGATTTTCCCGACTTCGACCGTGGCGACGAGTGCGCTGAGCGCTTCCGGCTTCACCGGGCATTCGGCCAGACTGAGGGAGCGGTCGTTCAGGGCTCCGAGGAGGTCGTTGATCACCCAGTTGGCGATCTTTTTGGCCGGAACGCTCGGATCGGCAGCCACGGCGGCCTCATACCAAGCGGCGAGTTCTTTCTCACTGGCGAGCACGCCGGCGTCGTAGGCGCTGCAGCCGTAGTCCTGCTCAAAGCGGGCGCGTTTTTCATGTGGCAGTTCGGGCACCAGCGGTTTCATCTTGGCGACGAGATCGGCGGTGCGGACTGGCAACAAATCGGGATCAGGGAAATAGCGGTAGTCGTGCGCGTCCTCCTTCGTGCGCATGAGCGTGGTCTCGCCACGGTCATCGTCCCAGCGGCGGGTGCTTTGGATGAGTTTTTCGCCACGATCCAGAGCTTCGGCCTGACGCTCGGTTTCAAACTTGATGGCACGACGCACGGCGGACATCGAGTTGAGGTTTTTCAGCTCGATTTTCGCCCCCAGCTCCTTCTGGCCCTCGGGGCGCAGGGAAATGTTCACGTCGCAGCGCAGATTGCCCTTTTCCATGTCGGCATCGCTCACGCCGCCGTAGATCAAGATCTGCCGCAGACTGGTCAGGTAGGCGAAGGCCTCCTCAGCGCTGTCGATGTCCGGTTCGCTGACGATTTCCATCAGCGGCGTGCCGGCGCGGTTGAAGTCGAGCGTGGTGAACTTGTCGTAGTGTGTGGACTTGCCCACGTCTTCTTCCAAATGGATGCGTGTGAGCTGCACCACCTTGCCGGGTTTCGCGATGCTCTTCTGCGCGTCCTTCGGATAGGCCAAATCATACAGCGGCACGCCGCCGCCGATGCACAGCGGCAGATCGAACTGCGTGATCTGGTAGTTCTTCGGCATGTCCGGGTAAAAGTAGTTTTTGCGGTCCCACTTCACCAGCGGCGGCGTCTCGCAGCCCAGCATCATGCCGGTGAGGATGGTCTTCTCGATGGCCACCGCATTCAGCACGGGTAGAGCGCCTGGCAGGCCGAGGCAGGTGGGGCAGGTGTGTGTGTTCGGCTCCGCACCATACTCCACCGGACAGGCGCAGAACATCTTGCTCTGCGTGGTGAGCTGCGCGTGAACTTCGAGGCCGATGGTGACGATGTACTTGGGCATGACGGAATGCGCCAAGCCAAAGCCGAAATCGAGGACGGATGCAAGGGCGAAGCTGGGAGCGTCACGAGGAAAGCGCTTGGCCACCCTGCCCGCAGCGCGTATTTTCTCGCCATGCCCACCGTCGCCACCCCTGATCTCGTCAGCCTCATCGCCGAGGAAGCCGCCGCACTTCCGGCGGACAAGCTGTCCTCCGTGCTCGATTATGTGCTGTTCATCAAGCAGCAGGTCCGTTTGGAGGATGAACCCGAAGAGAGCGGCGATGCCATTTGGGAACGCCTGCTGTCCGATCCGAAGAAGACGGCGAGCTTTGCTGCCTGGGCTGAGGAGGCTATGAAGGAAGGACCGTCGGAACCTCTCGATCTGGCCAAGCTGTGAAATCACTGACCCGCCCAGCTTTCTGGCAGCTCTACCGAGCGCTTTCTGAGGACGTTCGGGAACTGGCGCGGAAGAACCATCGGTTGTTCATGGCAAATCCAGATCATCCTGGCCTGAACTTCAAAAAGCTGCGGGGAGTTGGTAACTTTTGGTCCGTGCGTGTTGGCCGTGATTATCGCGTGGTCGGCCAGAGAGACGGTGACACCATCACCTGGCTCTGGATCGGCCCTCACGCCGAATATGACCGACTGTTTTAACGCAGCAGCACTGGCTGCGAGCGCTGGTAAACGATGGCATCCATCGCTTGTTCGAGTGCCAGACCGCCGAGCACGGGCTGCAATTCGGGATGATTGGCCGCTTCCTCGACCTTCTTCATCTGCATCAGCCCGGCGAAGTCGCGGTCCTTGATCGCATCACGCACCTTCTCGTCGTAGCCGAGCTCGACGATGCGCGGGTGGTTCAGCGCCTGGGCTGTGGCAGGGCTTTGGGTGGCGAGCTGCTGCCACATGCTGCCTTCCGGCCACAAAATCAGCAGGCGGGCAAGGTTGGCGGTGGGCTTGATGTCGTAGGGGTCGAGCTTTTTCGACAAGCTGCCGAGGAAGCTGTTGTCGATGCGCTGGCTGAGGCTGTACCAGATGGATTTCGTCTGGCTCTCGATCTCCCCGCCTTTCTTCACGATCTCGGCGGCGTTTTCCATGCCGTAGAGGCTGCCCACCAGCCGCAGCACCATGCTGCTGATCCACAAGAACGCGCCGGAGGGCAGAAAGCTGATGATCAGCCCCTTCCAGCCATCCAGGCCGCCGAGCATCTTCAGCAGGCCGAAGGCGGCCAGGAAATAGGTGCCCATCTTGCACAAAAAATAGGTCAGCAGCCCGGCGGCGGCGGAGAGCATCAGCAGCCGGTCCGTGGTGATGCTCATGCCCGCTGCGCCGAAAATCTCCACTCGGTGCCGGAACACATACCACGCCGCGCCCACCGACGCTGCCAGCGTCAACATGCCGAGAAGCTGCTTCACCACCCCGCGTGAAAAGGCCAGCCCGGCGGTGAAGGCGATGAATCCCGCGATGCCGATGGTGGCCCACATGCTGGAGGGCACCTTCTGGACGTTCTGAAGCACTTCGGTGGTCGTAGGCATGGACTCGGGGTGTAAGGGCCGCCCATCGTAACATCTCCCGCCGCTCTGTCTCGCGAGAAAATGGCCTCAGCAGAGGTCCTGCATCGCCCGCAGCTTCGCATGCGCCGCACCACGGCTGAGCAGCTCCTCTGCCAGCGCTTGGCCTGCTTCCAGGTCTGCGGCCTTGCCCGTGATGACAAAACCCGCCGCCGCGTTGAGCACGGCGATGTCGCGTTTCGCGCCTTTGAGGGTCCCGGCCAGCACGCCTTCGAGGATCGCCGCATTCTCCGTAGCATCGCCGCCGACGAGGTCTGCGAGCTTGGCTTTGCCGAAGCCGAGAGTCTTCGGGTCGAGCTTCGTCTCGCTCAGACGGCCATGTTCGAGCTGGCAGACCTCGTTCATGCCCAGCGTGGAGAGTTCATCCATGCCCTGGCCACCCCCAGCGCTGCCATGCACCACCCAGGCACCGTGGCGGCCGAGCTGGACGAGGATTTCGCCAAAGGTACGCGTCAGTTGCGGATCAAACACGCCGATGAGCTGATAGTCTGGCCGGCTTGGGTTCAACAGCGGCCCCAGCACGTTGAAAATCGAGCGCTGGCCCTCCGCCGCGAGCCTCTTCCGCGCTTCGGCCACCGCCTTGAAGGCCGGATGATACAGCGGCGCAAAAAAGAAGCCCAGACCGATGCTTTCGATGCCCGCGACGACTTTTTCCTTCGGCAGGTCGATCTTGATGCCCAGCGCCTCCAGCACATCCGCGCCACCCGCTTTCGAGGTGATGCCCCGGTTCCCATGCTTCGTCACGCAGACGCCACCCGCCGCCAGGATGAACATCGCCGTGCTGGACACATTGAAGAGATGCAGTTGATCCCCTCCCGTGCCGACCACGTCCAGCATCGGCCCCGGCAGCTTCGCGCGGTCCAGGCCTGGATCGACCGCCAGCTTGAGGAATTCAGTCACAAAGGCCGCGATCTCCGCCGGCGTCTCGCCCTTCTGCGCCAGCGCCCGCAAAAAATCCGCCTTCACCGCCGACTCAATCGCTGGATCGACCAAATGCGCCGCTGCATCTGCGATCTGGGTGCTGGTGAGGTTCGTTTTGGAGAGAAGCTGGTGGGTGAGCGATTCCATGATTTGATTTTGAATGCCGCCCCGTGTTTAGCAACCCACGAACTTGAAACCTGAAACTTTGAACCCGGCACCGATCCTTGGCATCGACCTCGGCACGACGAATTCTCTCGTCGGCGTCGTCGATAGCGGCTTTCCCATCCTGCTGGCCGATGAACATGGCAGCCGCAGCACGCCCAGTGCTGTAGGCATCGCGGAGGATGGCACCATCACTGTCGGAGCCGTCGCATTGCGCCAGCGCGCGCTTTATCCCACCCGCACCATCACCTCGGTGAAGCGCCTCATCGGCCGCCGGCCCGGTGAAGGCGGCTGGGCACCGCCTTATGCGTTGGGCGATTTGAAAACCTCTCCCGTCGAGGTCTCGGCGGAGATTTTGAAGCACTTGAAGGCCGTGGCGGAACGGGCCCTGGAGCAAAGCGTGTCCCAGGCCGTCATCACCGTGCCCGCCTACTTCAACGACGCGCAGCGCAACGCCACCAAGCGTGCCGGAGAGCTCGCCGGACTCGAAGTCCTGCGCATTTTGAGCGAGCCGACCGCCGCCGCGCTGGCCTACGGTCTCGACAAGCTCGGGGAGCATCAAAAAGTGGCCGTCTATGACCTTGGTGGCGGCACTTTTGACATTTCCGTGCTCGAAATGCGGGGCGGCACCTTCCAGGTGCTCTCCACCGCCGGAGACACCCAGCTTGGCGGTGATGACATCGACCGCCTGCTCGCCGGATTCATCGCCGAGCGCCTCCATTGGCCGCCGAATGACATCCGCGTGCTCGAAGGAGCCGAAGCGGTCAAAAAACGCCTCTCGAGCGACGAAACAGCCGCCTTCAACGGTGTGGACATCAGCCGCGCCGATCTCGAAAAAATCGCCCGCCCATGGATTGAGCGCACGCGGATGCACTGCCTGCGGGCGTTGAGCGATGCGAAGATCAAACCCGATCAGCTCGATGAAGTCATCCTCGTCGGCGGCAGCACGCGCATGCCGCTGGTGCGGGATTATGTGCGCGAACTTTTTGGCCGTGAGCCGAACACCTCGCAAAACCCGGACGAAGCCATCGCGCTCGGGGCCACGATCCAGGCCGGTATTTTGAGCGGCAGTCTGCGGCAGGTGCTGCTGCTGGACGTCACCCCGCTCTCGCTCGGCATTGAGACCTTCGGCGGTTTGATGAACATCATCATCCCGCGCAACACGACCATTCCCGCGAAGGCCGGTGAGATGTTTACCAACGCCGTCGCCAACCAGGACAGCATGCTCATCCGCATTCTCCAGGGCGAGCGTGAACTGGCCAAGGACAACTGGGAACTCGGTCGCATTGAGGTGCCGTTTCCAGCGGGGCCGAAGGGTAGTGCCCGCGTCGGCGTGCAGTTCAGCTTGGACGCGGATGGCATCTTGACGGTGCTCGCCCGTGACACGGCCACGAACCAGGACAGCACGCTCGAAATCCGCGGCACCGCCATCGACGTCGAAGACGAGCGGGTGGAGCAAATGATCGCCGAGAGTGTCGATTTCGCCTTTGAGGACATGAACGAGCGCATCTGGACCGAGGCGAAGCTCAAAGCCGAAGAACTGCTCCCCGCCGTCGATGCCGCGGTCAGCCAACTTGGCGATGCGATCAGCGCCGAGGAGAGCGCCAGCGTGCTCCAGCACGCCGCCCAGGTGCGCCGCCTGCTCGAATCCGTCGATCACGACGCCAAAGCCCTCAAAACCGCCACCCAGCAGCTCGACGACGCCACGCAAACCCTCGCCGTGCTGCTCATCGACCGCGCGATGGAGGAATCCCTGGTCCGGCGTGGGCTGGTGTGAAAGGACCGCCGCTTTCGGCGGGTCGTGGCAGCCTTTCAAGCGGTGGGGGATAAAGAAAAATCTCGACGTTGCCATTAGGTGTATGGTAAAAAACGCTTAATTCATGCATTCAATCGTGCGTGAAAAAGTTCGGAGATTATTACCTGGGAACACACGCGCCCACAGGTAGGCTTATGCGCAAAATGCATGTCTGGGCCGTTGCCTAAGCCGTCCGCTGGGGAAGAGCTGGTCCCCGGAGTGGGTGATGGCCGGGTTCAACCACAAACCCGGCTCCACCGCCGTGCCCACCACGCAGGACAAGCGCTTCAACAGCATCAAAACCCTGGCCATCTACCTCTCCCAGCACCCCACCTACGAGGTGCCTGGAGGCACGCCGCACACGGAGGTCACGGCCTCGCGTGCCCAGGCCCTGCATTCCCAGCTCGGCAATGCCCGCCAGGCCATGAGTGACGCGGACCTAGCGCAGCTTCAGGCGAAAAGCGCCCGTGAGACCGCCTACGCCACGCTGCGCCGGCGTCTGATCGCTTTTGTGGATGAGCTGACGCTGCTGCTCGGCCCGGACGATCCGCGCTGGGAGGTCTTTGGCCTGAACATTCCCTCCAGCCCGCGTGCGCCGGCCCACGCCAGCCAGCTCGTGCTCAGCCTTGCCGGAACGGGTCAGATCCTGGCGGAGTGGGTGCGTGGCGTCCGCAGCAGCAACAACCGCGTGCTCATCCAGATCCTGGGGGTGGACGCTGGCTACCGCGAGTACAGCAAGAGTGGCAACGTGACCGACGAGCTGATCAAAGGCCTGCCCGCCGGTAGCACGGTGAAGGTGAAGATCATCGCCCTTAACGGCAGCCTGGAGGCCGCCAGTGGGCCGGAGGCGCAGATCACGCTGCCTTGAGGCCGCGGCGGAAAGGAGGCCCGGGGTGGGGCTACCCCGGCCTCCCGAGGCTGGGGTGCCTCTTGCTGATTCTTCAGGCGCTGAAGGGTGGGGGGCAGGCCGGGGCGTAGCTGCCGCGCATGCAAAGTGGCGGTGGAGGTGGGGCGGCCGTCGATTCAGGTGGGGTGGTGGTGTCGCGTCGGGAACCACCGGATGGTTGGAGCGGCGTGAGGTGTGCCTGGATTGAATCCAGCGTGTAAGAAAAGAAGATTGCGATGGCTCAATGCATGCTTTAATGAGGGTTAACCCACGCAACAGTACTTTGTTCATAGGTTCTAAATGTTGTCGCTATTTTCCGATGTTTATGCCCCGCCGCGCCGCTGTGAATCTGCCTGCTGCTCCTGAAGGCAGCCTGGAGAGCTGCGGGTGTCCTGGGCCGGACCTTTCCCCGCTCGTGAAGCAGGGCTTCTGCGGCGGCCCGTCCTGGGGCCGCACCGCTCCGTTTTCACCCCTCGTTTGATGTTGTTCAGCGCCTCCCGCCCCGCCTCCTCTGTTATGAAAAGCCTCCTCGCGCTATTTCTCCTGTGCTTGACTGCGGTGCTGCACGCGCAGACCGTCACCAGCCTCAACACCACCAGCGGCAGCACGGCAGGCGGCACCAGTGTGACCCTCACCGGCACCGGCTTCACCGGAGCCACGGGCGTGAGCTTTGGCGGGGTCAATGCGGCAAGCTTCACGGTGGTCAATGACACCACGATCACGGCCACGACGGCAGCTGGCAGCGCAGGCAGCGCCAGCGTCCTCGTCACCACCCCCGGTGGCACGAATTCAGCGAACACTCTCTTCACCTACATCGTCCCCTTCAACGTTGCTCTCAGTAAACCCGTGATTCGGGTCTCCAGCGAGTATGCTGGTCAATTTTCTGCTAGCAAAGTGACCGACGGATCGACCTTCGATAGTTTTGGAAATAATTATTGGATCACCCCAGATAACCAAGGGGTTGGTGCGTTTTTCACGCTTGATCTTCAAGGTGTTTTTAGCCTTACCCAGATCAAATTGCGCAATACGAACAACACAGGTTACATTGACCGTGGAACAGGCGGGTTTCGCATTTTGGCTGCAAACAGCGTCAATGGGTCGAACCAATTGATTTCTCCTCAAACCATCCTGACGGGCACCCTTACTGAAGGCTCAGGCACGCTGGTTAGTTTTACGACTTCGAACGGCCTTACCGCCGGTAACTACCGATACCTGCACTTTATCGTGGATAGCCTCGCTCCGTGGGCGACCACTGGTAGTGCTGGTCTCAACGAAATTGAAGCTTACGCTTTGCCAGCGCCGAACTCTGCCCCGACCGACATCACACTCACACCTGCCAGCATCGCGGAAAACAATGCGGCCAATGCCACGGTGGGCACGCTGAGCACGACCGACGCGGATGTGAGCGACACCTTCACCTACACGCTGGTCAGTGGCACAGGTAGCACCGACAACGCGGCGTTCAACATTTCCGGTGCGGCCTTGCGCCTCACCGCTGCGCCGAACTTCGAGGTTAAGAATAGCTACTCGGTTCGTGTTCGCAGCACCGATGCAGGCGGGGCGTTCTTTGAGAAGCCATTCACGATCACGATCACCAACGTGATCGAAACGCCAGTGATCGCCTCTCCTACGAGCACGAATCTGACTCCTACGACCGCCACGCTCGGCGGAAACGTGACGAGCGATGGCGGCTTGGCGGTGACAGAGCGCGGAGTGGTGTATGCGCTGACAGCGACGAACAGCAACCCACAGATTGGCGGCACGGGGGTGACGAAAGTCGCGGGCAGCGGCACCACGGGTGTCTTTACGGTCGATGTGAGTGCGCTGAACGCTAGCACGGCTTACTCCTACGCTGCCTATGTGACAAATGCGGATGCGACGACATACACAAGCGCGGGCACCTTCACCACGACGGCATCTTTTGTGCTGGGGACGGGTGTCACGACCACTTACAGTGCTGTCATCAGTGGTGCCACGCCTGTCAGCATCACTGGAGGCGGAACGCTCGCGCTCACCCATGCGAACACTTACACAGCACCCACGAACGTGCAGAGCGGCACGGTCTCGATCAACACCGTGGGCACTGGCACCACCGCGCAGTCCCTGGGTGCGGGCTCAGTGGTGAATCTGGGCGTGGCGAGCACCTCATCCGGCAGCCTCGTTTACACCGGCGGCGCAGGCACGCTGGATAAGACCATCAATGCCTTGGGCCATGGCAGTGACACGGTTCAGAACAGCGGTACCGGTTTGCTCACCCTTTCCGGCACGCTCAATAAAACCGGCACGACGCTTACCCTTCAGGGTGGGGCCAACGGCATCACGGTTTCTGGTTCGATCACCGGTAACACCGGCTCGCCGAACTCCGACCTGATCGTGGACGGCGGCACGGTGACTCTGGCCAGCGCCAACACCTACAACGGCCCGACCTACATCATCAACGGCGGCAGCCTCAATGCGAACGCCGCCAATGCTTTGCCGACGAGTGTCGAGCGCACGGCCATCATCATGGATGAAACCGGTTCGGGCAGTTCCACGCTGTCGCTGGGCGTCAGCCAGTCCGCGCTGTCCCTGACCGGGGCCTCCAGCTCGAATATCAATCTCAATGCGCACACCCTGACCATGGGCACCACCTCTGGCAGCACCACTTTGGCGGGGGTGATCAGTGGCTCTGGCGGTGGCCTGACCAAGGACGGGGCTAGTACGCAGATCCTCAGTGGCGCGAACACCTACAGCGGCGCGACGACCGTCACAGAGGGCACCCTGGCCCTCAGCGGCGCGGGACTCTTATCCGACAGTTCATCCCTCGTGGTCAACGGCGGCAGCTTCGACATCGGTTCGGTGAGTGACACCGTGGCAGGCGTGCAACTGACGTCTGGCAGCATCACCGGCAGCAGCGGCGTGCTGACCAGTGCGAGCACCTATGATGCACAGGGTGGCAGCGTGAGCGCGATCTTGGGCGGCAGCGTGGGCCTGACGAAGACGACGGCCGGGACGGTGACGCTCAGCGGGATCAACACTTACACGGGAGCGACCCTGCTGAGCGCCGGGGACTTGGTGGTCAACGGCAGCATCGGCAGCAGCAGTCCGGCGACGACGATCAATGGCGGAACTTTGATGGGCACGGGAACGGTGGGAGCGCTCCAGCTCAACAGCGGCGGGGCGATCAATCCGGCGGGTCTTGCCACCGCGGGCACCCTGAACACTGGCAGCATCGCCATCGTGGACGGGCAGTTGCGCTTCAACCTTGGCGGCACCGATGCAGGGCAGTATGACCAGCTCAGCACGACCGGCGCGATCAATCTAGCCGCCGGTGGCGCGGGAGCCAAGCTGGTGCTGGATGCGATCAGCGGCTACGGTTTGACGCTCGCGCTCAACGACGCCTGGACCCTTGTGAGCAACGATCTAGCCGACGCGGTCAGCGGAGTTTTTGCCAGGGGCACCTTTGGCGGCACGAAGGTGGTGAGGCTCAGCGATGATCTGGATTACGTAGAAGGGCTGCTGGGCACGGGTTATTACGGGCGCATCAACTATGCGGGCAGTTCGGACGCGCCAGGAGCCTTGGCCACGGCGGGCAATGATATTGTGCTGAAGGTAGTGACGCCCGAGATCAGCATCACGGAGAGCGGCAACAACGTCGGGGACGGCAGCACGTATGACTTTGGAGCGGTGGACAAGGTGATCCCCTCAGCCCCGCTGATCAAGACCTTCACGATCAAAAACGAGGGTGAGGTGGATCTGATGGGCATTTGGGTGCACGCGGCGACGGGTCCTGCTGCTGCCGACTACACCGTGGACGCGTCATTAACGGCGGCTGTGCTGCGCCCCGGTGCGTCCACGACTTTTAAGGTCACGTTTGACCCAACGCGAACCGGCACGCGCCCTGCGGCCATCGTGATCGATAACAATGACTTGAATGAAAATCCCTTCAACATTGCCCTGACTGGCTCGGGTAACCTCGCGCGGGACATCCAGTATGTCTGGAAGCACAGCTATGGCGGGCCGGATGCCCCAGGGACACCACGCTCCGGTGCTGCCCGTGCGGTGGCGGTGCAGAAGAGCACGACGAAAGACGAAGCCTTGGCCGTATTTGCCACGGGCTGCACGACCAATGCCGCGGGCAACAAGGATGTGTACACCACGAAGTATCATCCAGTGACTGGCGCGGTGATCTGGGAAAGGTTCTTTGACCGTGGGGTGGGACGTGATGATGAGTGTGTCGCCATCGTGGTGGACCACAGCGGCGCTGTGATTGTCACCGGCTACACGACCAATGCGGCGGGCCACTTCGATGTGCTCACCGTGAAGTATGCAAGTGACGGCACACCGTTGTGGGACAAGATTTACTCTGGCTTAGGCAATAATCATGACAGCGGCAACAGTGTGGCGGTGGACGCGTCGGGCAACGTGGCGGTGGCGGGTTACGGAGTGAACGCCGCAGGAGGCATGGACTGGTTTGTGGCGCGCTACTCTAGCGATGGCAGCACAACCTACTTTGAACAGTTGGTTGAAGGCGGCAACCACCGCACCGATGCGGCGAGTGCTGTTGCGGTGGATACCGCGGGCAATCTACTGGTTGCCGGTTACAAGCGCAATGCGCTCAACAACAAGGACTTCATGGTGAGGAAGCTATCCGCAGCGAATGGAGTCGAGCAATGGCAGTGGGTCGTCAATGGCCCGAGCAACACCGACGATGAGGCCTTTGGAGTGGCGGTGGACAGCAGTGGTGCGGTGTTTGCCACAGGCACAGTGCGCGGCAATCACTTTGACCTCTACACGGTCAAACTCAACAGCGCTGGGGCTATGCAGTGGGCGAACCAGTGGGACAGTTCGTTCAGTTCATCGGATGCGGGCTATCAAGTGGTGGTGGATAGCCAGGGAGACGTGGCCGTGGCGGGTGTCAGCTATGCGCTGTTGTCTGATGGCTACGTGGTCAAATACAGTGGGGCGACCGGAGCGCAGCAATGGAGCCGCCGGTTCAACGGAGCAGCCAGTCAGTGGGACTATTTGACTTCGATTGACCTGGATCTGTTGGGCAACGTGGTCGTAGTGGGGTCATCACAAAACGCCAACGGTAGTTATGACGTGCTGACGGCAAAGATGCTCGCCGCCGACGGTGGACTTTTGTGGGAGCAGCGTTTCGATGGTTCCGTCACTGGCCTGCTGAGTGATTTGGGCAATGCCGTGGCGGTGTCACCCGATGGCAATATCTTCGTCGCCGGATCAGCCACCGTGGAGACCGGTGCCGGAGAGCATAACCCGACGGACTTTTTGGTGGTCAACTACAATGCCATCATCCCAGCGGTGCAGGCAGCGCAGACCATTACCTTTGCCAACCCAGGGGCCCAGAGTTCGAGCACGCCACTCAACTTGGTGGCCACGGCGAGCAGTGGGCTCGCGGTGCACTTCACCGTCATCAGCGGCCCGGCGCAAATGGATCCCGTGGTCAATACGCGGCTCAACTTCACCGGAAACGGTCCGGTGACCGTGCGTGCCACCCAAAGTGGCAACCGGGTGTTGGACGCCGCACCGAGCGTGAATCAGACCTTCACGGTGAACCGGGTTGCGCAGACCCTCGCTTTCACGCTGCCCGCCACCCTGTCTTCCACAGCTCAATGGCCGCTGACGGGTGTGGCCAGCAGTGGACTGGCGGTCACGTACAGCATTTTTAATGACCCAGGTTCGATCGCCAGCATCAGCGGAGGCATTTTGTCATTCACCGGGATCGGTTCAGTGACGGTGAGGGCCAGTCAAGCGGGCGATGGGCGCTTCAATGCAGCGGTGGATGTGGACTCGGTAGTCAGCGTCTTCAATAACGCGCCGATCTTG
>JAPLUL010000216.1:0-3332 GCA_026397635.1 Verrucomicrobiota bacterium
ATACTGCTCAAGCATTTGGTGATGTTGCGGCTGCAGAAGGTTCGGCAGGACAGGCGTTTAATGATTATCTAACGAGTGGCGCTAACCCCGCAACAATGTCTGGCACAGATAAATTAGCAGCTGGAGCCAAAGCTGTTGCAAATGACCCACTAGGTTTTGCTAAAGATAACTGGAAATACGCTGCTGCAGCCTTGTCTCCTATACTTGCAGATGAAATGGTTCCAACCGCTACGGGTATGCCTACATCGACGCATCCCGGTTACATTCGCCCATACCAGTTTGATGCGGGTACGCGTCAGTTCAAAGCTGCGGCGCCTGTTGCTGCCAATGAGTGGGGCAGCCGCGAGTTCCCTGACTATATTCCTGCTGGAAGATATGCAAACGGCGGCGTTGTTGGCTATGCCGATGGTGGCGACACAGGTTTAACAGACCAGTCTCAAAACGCATACAGCTATCTGATGGGCGACACTTCGACTACAGAACGCGCTGCGTTGCCTACACAAAGCTATGTTCCAACGCTTATGCCTGCTTCTACCGCTGCTCCTGCAGCGGCTTTGCCAATGCAAAATTCAGGCGGTGATGGCGCATCTTCCAACCCTTCAGCTTGGAGCAATATGACTCCCGGCGAGCAAGCATCTTTTTACGCTGCCAACCCAACAATGTCTGCGATTACACAAGCAGGGCAGCAAGGATTGGGCTTAACGGCCCTCGGAGCATTGTCACAGTACGCAGACCCCGTTTCATGGGGCGAGCAGAGCATGATTGCGCGGGGCGTTGACCCTGCAACTATGGGCGAACTTAACGCAGCAGCTGAAGCCAACGCAGGTAGTCTTAGCGGTTTAGATGCCGGTATGGGTGCTTATGGCAGCGGCTATGGATTAGACGGTGGCGGCGACGGCGGCTTCTTTGGTGGTGACTTTGGCGGCTTTGGCGATCCCGGTGACGGCACTGCAAGTAACGGCGACGCTGGTGATGCAGGCGACGGAGGCGACGCTGGTGATGGAGGCGACGGGGGTGATGGAGGTGACGGCGGCGACGGTGGAGCAGGAGACGGCGGCGCAGGTGATGGTGGTGGAGCCGGTGATGGTGGTGGAGCAGGCGGCGGAGGCGACGGCGGCGGGGGTGGTGGAGATGGCGGCGGAGGCGGCGGGGGTGATGGCGGCGGAGGCGGCGGGGGTGACGGCGGCGCTACTGGAGGTTTAATGCCTTATCGCAAATACCGTATGGCCCAAGGCGGCATTGTCGCGCTTGCAGAAGGCGGCGGTTATTTTGGCGACAACAACTATGTTGGTGGCGGTGATAATGCTGCAAATATGATAGCCGAAGCGGTAAAGAAAGCCCTTGCAGACCAACAAGCGCAACAACAAGCGCGACAGCAACAACAGGCTTCAAACAGCCGATACGATGAATACAACACGTTGTATGGACAGTCTAAAGACGCATACGACTATTTGATGGGTAACACACAGAGCTCAAGGCCATACGTACCGCCTGCATTCTCTGTGCCCGGGACGACCGAACCAAAACCGGGCGACGCAAGTACGCCTGTTGTACCCGGCGCTATAGATACTGGTGGTGGTACTGGTGGTGGCGGCGATGGTGGTGGTTTGGGTGGCGGAGGCGGTGATGGAACCGCTGGAGGCGGAGGCGGAGGCCCAAGCATTGGCACCAGTGGTGGGCTTTCAGGAACGTCTATTGGTAACTCAGCCATTGGTGCTGCTATTGGCGCAGTTGCTAATGCTATAGAAGGTGTTTCTTTAGCAAATATGGGTAAAGGCACTTCAGTTGCCGTGTCTGATGCAGTTGCCTCACCAAGTGACGCAGCTGCCGCTGCTAATATGGCAGAAAGTGCCGCTGCATCCGATGTAGATGCCGCTTCTACGTCAGAAGGTGTGAGTGAAGGCGACGGTGGCGAAGGCGACGGTGATGGTGGTGCTACTGGTGGTGGGGGCGGCGGTGCTGCTGATGCCGGTGGCACTGGCGATGGTGATGGAGGTGATGGAGGCGCTTCTGGCGGTGGTGGCGGTGGCGCTGCTGGCGACGGTGGTGGTGATGGAGGCGCAGGCGACGGAGGTGGCGGAGGCGGTGCGGTGGAGCTAGTGGCGGTTTAATGCCATACCACATGTACCACATGGCCAGCGGCGGCATGTTACCTCGCTATGCGCTTGGTGGTCTCGGTTCGCTGGGCGGCTACTCTGACGGCGGTCGCTTACTTAAAGGCCCCGGTGATGGCGTGTCTGATAGCATCCCTGCAACCATTGGCCGTAAACAGCAACCCGCACGACTTGCCGATGGTGAGTTTGTGATACCCGCACGTATTGTGTCTGAGTTGGGTAACGGCTCGACAGATGCTGGCGCACGTAAGCTGTACGCCATGATGGACAGGATTCAGAAGAATCGCAAAAAAACTGTGGGCAAGGGCAAAGTAGCCGTTAACACACGCTCTGATAAACAGCTTCCAAAATAAGGAACAAAAATGGCAGACCCAACACAGACAATACAGAATCAGGTAGGTTTTGCACCGGAAGTTGCGCCGTATGCACAATCGCTACTAGGCCAAGCAAAGGCGCTTTCAAACCCCAACATCCCTTATCAGGCGTATGGTGGTGAGCGTTTTGCGCAGTTCTCGCCTTTACAAAAGCAATCGTTTGCTGCTGCGCAGCAAATGCAGACTGCCCCCGAGCTGCAAAACGCCGCAAATATGGCGCAGACTGCTGGCCAGCAGGCAATGAATCTGAGTTACGACCCAACGAATTATCAGACGGGAAGTTTTACAGATCAAAACGTCATGCAGCAGTACATGTCGCCCTATGTACAAAACGTGATTCAACGTCAACAACAAGACGCTGCGCGGCAAGCGGCTATTGCAGGACAGTCACAGCAAGCGTTGGCCGCTCGTTCAGGTGCCTTTGGCGGTAGTGGCAACACCCTCATGCGTGCTCAAGCCGCAGGTAATTTGGCTCGTCAAAAAGGCGACATCATGGCGTCCGGTATGCAAAGCGCATACGGCCAAGGCATGAGCCAGTTCAATCAAGAACAGCAAGCCCGTCAACAAGCCGCCCAGTTGCGTGAGCAGTCTCGTCAGTATGGCGCAGGTCTTGGACTTCAAGGTCTTCAGACTGCAATGACTGGTGCAAACACATTGGGTAATCTGGGGCAAGCAAGGTTTGGCCAGCAAAAAGACATTGGCATGTTGCAGAACCAGTTTGGTACGCAGCAACAACAGCAGATGCAGAACATCTTGGGCGGTCAGTATCAAGACTTCTTGAACGCACAGAATCAGCCGTATAAACAGCTCGGTTTCATGTCCGACATTATTCGGGGCGTGCCTT
>JAPLUL010000163.1:0-2268 GCA_026397635.1 Verrucomicrobiota bacterium
GCAACGGTGCGGGGGCGTTCTACACGCTCGCGGCTTGCCACGGGAAAGGCAAACGTCACCGCCAGCGCATCAGCAGCGTCGGGAGAGGCCAATCCGCGTGATTTCATGTCTTTTTTCGACTCTAGGAACATCCTACCAGACGAATCTGGCTTGGTTTTGGGGCCGGTCAGGTCCGATTTCAGTTGCCGGTCGTCTGGAATCGACCCGGTTCTGAGCCATTCGCGCATGGCGCCCCACAACTCGGCGCGCTTGTTCCCCCACATGACAGGGTTCTTCGACTTCCAACCGAAGTTCACACCGCGCACCTTATACCGCTGCTCGGTGAGCCGGTCAAGGATGCCGTAACCCAGTCCACCCTCGTCAATGACCACCAGCGCGGGCTTGAAGTCGTCGATGGCTTCGATGACGTGCCCAACCACCGTCATGGTGTCGTCGCCCTTGTACCGCCGGATCTCCACGATGTCCCGTCCCTGACGGGCGACGATGACGGTGGAGTCAGCACCACCTCGGGCCGGGTCGATGCCGATCACGATGGGTGCGGTGGGGTCTTTGTACTTGGGCCGCTTCGCAGCCTCGTTGGCCAGGTGCGGGCCGATGAACTGGTCGTCCCCGGTGCTGGGGAACTGCCCGTAGACCTCGACGCGGGCCTGCGGTGAGTCCTCACCATGCTCGGCGATGATCTGGTCGTAGATCGCACGATCGGTGCCCTCAACGCTGCGCGAGTCGATGCTGCGCGTTGTCCAGAAGTCCCGTTTGCCGTTGAAGCACTCGTAGAAGTAGCCCGATGGCCGGCGCGGGTTACTGAACGCGAACCAGTACCGATGCAGGACTGGTTCGGTGAAGAACCCCGCTGCCACAGACCAGATGCTGTCAGGGATGCCGCTGGCCTCGTCGAAGATGACCATCATGCCGTCGTGATTGTGTACGCCGGCATAGGCGTCCGGGTTCTCCTCGGACCACAGTTTCCCCTCGGCGCCCCAGTACCGGGTGCCCTTCTTGAGGTCACGCTCGACAAGCTCCGTGATCCACGCTGCCGGTGCGAGGTTGGTAGCCGATGGTTCCCACCAGTGGGAGTTGATCGCCATCGTGGCCCACTTAGTCAACTCGCCCCAGGTCACCTTGCGCAACTGGTTCTCGCTGTTTGCACTGACGACGACCGAACTTCCGATCGTCGTAGACAGCATCCACAGGATCAACCAACTAACCAGTGCGCTCTTCCCGATCCCCCGACCCGAAGCGACTGCCGTGCGCAGCGCGTGCAGCACGGCGTCCGGTGCCTTGTTTGTGCGAATGTGCCTGGCAATCTCACGCAGCACCTCGCGCTGCCACGAACGAGGCCCGTTGAACCGCTCAAGGGGTGTGTCCTTCTGCCCCCAGGGGAATACGAACATGACGAACGCCTCGGGGTCGTTGGCCAGCATGGGTGACCAGAGCTGGCTCATCAACTCCTGCTCCTCCTGGGGAGCGTAGCGAGGGCGTTGTGCGGGCATTAGTACGAGTTGTTGTCAATGCTATCAGGCGCGGGTAGTGCCGCAGGGTCATCCACATCGGTGATGTCCTCGACGATGGGCAGCGCGGCGATGCGGGAGCGTGCCTGCTCCAGCGCGGCGGTGATGCTGATCGATGTGGACAACTCAATCTGCTTGGTCTCGCCGTATGTCCTGCGGTTGTCGGCGCTCATCAACCACTTGTAGGTGTCAATCTTGATCTTCGACCGCGCAACGTCCTCTGCGGTGTCGTCAGCCTCGGCGATCTCGATGATGCGCCCTGCCCACCACTCGGTGCGCAACTCCTTGGCCTCCTTGTAACGCTCCATGCGCCGCGAATCGCGCTTGATCCACTGCCAGAACGCTGCGTAGTCGATGTCGCGCATATCTTCAGCGACGATGGACTTCAAACTGCGGCCACAGGTGATCTCAGTCAGCACCCGCTCAAACATGGCGTCGAAAGTGGCGTCGAGAAGTTCGCGAGTAAGCCGCTTGCGTTCCTGGGGGTCAACGAGGAGGGTGGGGACGACTGGGGGTTGTGGTGATGATTGTGACGCGACGAATTGCGCCCGAGGTGTTAACCAGTCGGGCAGGAATTGGTCTGCGGTTTGAGACTGCTCCATGCGATTGAATGTATCACGGGTTCTGGAATGCGTGCGAGGGGTTGGGGGTGTGAATAGCGGACCGTGTGAGATAACTGACTCTGTGTGTAATGTTTTCAAAAAAATTATGAGAGTTTGTGAGGCCTTTACTTTTGGGACCGGCCAGCGCCGGGGCGAAC
>JAPLUL010000155.1:0-6414 GCA_026397635.1 Verrucomicrobiota bacterium
CCCAAGAAGAAGCGGATTGTGGCTTCAGCCAATTAGGAGGCAAAAAATGGAAGACTATCCCCATAAATGTCCCACCCCTCGTGCGAACATGGTTAAATATGCCTATGAAACGAAACGCCCGCGAGTTCATCCGCTCCACCACAACACTGCTTGATCATGTCCTGCCAACACTCACGCAGGAAGAACAGCACGAATTGCTGGATGCCCTGGCGGGTGAGATCGAGGAGCGGCTGGATGCTTTGGTCGAGGCTGTCGAATCATGAGTGAACCCCATTACCCAAATTGCTCCATGCGCATCGCAGCCCGCCCACCTGACAGCGTGTATTTTCAAAAGGACCGCGAAACCATCGAAAAGCGTTCCGGCCGATGGATCAATGAGTTAACTTGCCAGAGTCAGGCCACCGGCTTCGATCTGAAGGCGTGGATTCCGGTGAGGGATGTGTAATTTGGCTAGGTGCCTTTAACAAATCCATAGACATGAAGCGGACATTACGGGTACTAATTGAAAAACTCGATCGGCCCTCAAATCCTGCCGTTACCCTTATTTGATTAAAAAGATCCACCAAATGATTGAGGATAAATATGAATCTCTAGGCGGTGTTGGCGGCGAGGGTAGTGAGGGATCGAGCGCGCCTAATGCCCCCGCCCGGGGGGCTCCGAACGTGTCCGAGTTTGCTACGCAAGCGCAAGGGGGCGCAGAGCGCATAGATTCGGTTGAAAATGCTAACACGGACTGGATTGGCTTTCTATTTTTATTGGGGAACCACGTTGAACAGTTGCGACAGAATGGACGCCGACCCTGTGTCGTTCTGGTTGTTCCGACCGTAGAATTTGCCTCACTTTTGATCGCCACTGGAATCATTTTTCGAATAGTGATGCGGATTCCGAACGGTGCGTTGAGCGAGAGCGCGCGGAAATTCGATGCACTGATCAATCGCGCGGTTCGCTTCCCCCGAATGGTTAGGAGAAAAATGCGCCTGTTACGAGGTGTCCTGGAGAGGTTTGAAGTTGTAAACGGCGTGGAACGCCTTGTGATAAGGTATTTCGAGAGGGATGGAGAGCGTAGTCTTAGGTGTCAGGCGTATGTAAATAAAGAGGACTTCTCATTGGTTGTTCCCGACGAGGAGGTTGTCGATTTAGCTGCACGGCAGCATGGGCGGCAGTTGGCTGCAGACATCACATCGTTGCAACAGTTGGTAGGGCATCAGGGGGCTGCAACGCTGCTCGGTCAGCGCACGAATTCCTGTTGAGGGAAAAGAGGAACTACCCCTTCTATTGAGAGATATCGTCCGCCCTAATTTTCCGCAGTGGCCGGCGGTGGTTGAGTCTTGCCGTTCACACATCGACGTCTCGCCACCACCTTCCGGTGACTGGACATCGACAATTGTGGTCGGAACCTTGCCTTTTTTGCGCTTCTTCGAATCAATCGAATCGGAAATCCGAATTTGTATTATTTCACCAACCATGTCGATGTATGACGAAGCCATTTCACAGGCCCAAAAGTTATTCGAGCAGCGTGCTGAACATGAAATTGTGATACCCGACGTTCTGCTCTTTGCCAAACCCGCATCATTTGACATCCAAATCTGGGAGACCCCGTGATGCACACTCTTCTTGATTCCATTGATCGGGTCTATTTTGCTGCTGGCGAATGCGCCACTACGGGGATTGTGACGCACAGAATTGCGAGCATCCCATTCCATCGGTTTTCGTCTGCCATTGCAGCCTTCGAGGCACATTTGAGGGCGATGGAGACGTTGGAAAACTGGGTTTCCCAAATAGGATATTTGAAAATATTTCGTCTCAAGTATGCAACCTCCATCGTTTCAGCCAGCGAGTTATTCAAAACGACCCGATTGCGGGGCTCGCCGCCTGCGCTTGATGCTCTCCTGGCGAGTGCTGATTCGGGCACGGTGGCGCTATTCCGTGCGGTCGATGAAGCGTTCAAAGGATTGCAGACGGAGGCCATCAATCCTCTATTGAAGCACTTTACCGATCTCCTGAGTGTGCGCGAAGCGGGTTTGGATGAAATCGTGCAGCAACCCAGAAAGACCACAGCGATCTTGTGTGAATGGAGTGACCTGTTGGGTGCTACGGATTCAGTGATTCGCGGACTCGGCTTAGGCAAAAGCAACCGTTTTTTTGTTGTCAAGCCATCGCAGCTAAAAGAACTGACGACTTTCGATGAACTCGTTGTATTTGGATCATGGCGTTGGCTTGAGAGAAAAGGGCACTCGTTCATTTTTAGGGCGCCCAGATGCTGTTCGCTCGTTAATTTTTGCTTCAACACGATTCCTGACTATCAGCCGCAGTTCTACCAGTTGGCAGGGTCACCCCACAGATTTCAGAGGGCTTCGGACTCAAGGCCGAGGACATCGCATCCGGGGTTTTCGACCGTTTTATCGGAACCCTCTAGGGGAGAGGTTTTCAATCAGGAGCAGGTGGAAGTGTCGACAATTCTAGACGAAATGCTTCCTGTCATCGATCTCGACAAGGTGTCGCGGCGGACCGGCGGACTGAGTGCCGAAGGACAGGCAGATTCAGTCGAAGCCAAACTGGTTGAGCTTTCGGGAAACAGCGGTGTTTGGTTGAGTGAAGACGGCATGGTATACGAAATGGAACTGGAGCATTCGTCAGGCGGAGTCACATGTAAGAGGGTCCGCCATGTGAATGTGTCTGACGTAGCAGCGGGTGCCGTGGTAATATTCTCAACTGCGGGAGGAGGGGACATGATCGTTGAGGAGGCCAACGTGCTCATGGGAACCACTGCCAATGCAATGCGGGCAGCGCAGCTGATGTGGAAGCAGAAACTCGCAGAGAATGTCAGGCTTGTTGGTGCCGAGTCGTTCTCTCGGAGGCTGAAGGCGTTGGGTGTCACCAGTGTTTCGTTGGCCAATCTGCGCAATTGGATCAGTCCGGCAAATATTGCACCTGCCGATCGCGATCACTTTGTCACGATTCTAAGGGAGTGTTGTCTCGCGTCTGAGGTTGGACAGATCACGGAGGCCACTGACCGGATCCGCAAAGCGCACCGTGCTGCGGGATTCATGCTCTCCAGAAAATTAGTCCGCATGATTCAGGGTAAGCCTCTCACTGACTTGGCTTCTGTTGGTTTTCAGGTTTTTGGAGGCAATGAAGCTATCACTTCGGAAAAAACGGCTTTCACAGTGGAGTCAATCAGCGCAGGCACCAAATGCGTCGACAGTGGGGTCATAAACAAACCTTTCACCCTTGATGAAGATCTATGGCGTTGATGCTTCCAAACACTGTGCCGGAAAGTGCTCCTCCAGGAGAAAAAATGTTATTTCAGCGGCTAAAATCAGATCCGGCTACAGAAGGCTGGATTGTTCTCCACAGTCTGGACCTAGCTGATCACCCGACCCAGGTCTCAGGCGAAGCAGACTTTGTGATCATTGTGCCCGAACAGGGGATCCTGGTTCTAGAGGTCAAGAGTCACACTAAGGTCTTTGTGGATGAGCGCGGATGGTGGTTGGGGGCGGATCCGCAGCCCGATGAGCGCGGCCCCTTCAAGCAGGCCTCGGGTGCCATGCGTGCGATTCGGAATTACCTAATCGGTTCGAATCCCGCTTTTGGTGCGATTCTCTGTTGGTCTGCAGCCTGCTTCCCCAGGATGCCATTCGCCATGAGGAGCCCGGAAGGGCACCCATGGCAGTCAATCGATCGTCGTTTTGAGCAGGCGGTGTCGCTGAAAACACTCAGGAAGGATCTTGATGCTGATCTTGCCAGGTTTACCGATGAACAGTTTGTCGCCTTGGATCAGATGGCCCGGAACCATCGTGTGATCTTCAGCGGGCCGGCTGGCACGGGAAAGACAATGCTCGCCTTGGAGGCCTTGCGAAGGGCTCAGCAGGAATTCGTCCCGGAACGGACAGCCCTGTTTTGTTTCAATCGGCTGATGGGGGAAAAGCTCCAGGAGCAGGCCACCGAACTTTGTCCGGGAGCTGTGGCTGGGAATCTGGACGCCTGGCTTCTAAAGCAGATTAGTCCGCGTCCCACGCAGACAGAAATGAAAGAGCCCGGCTTTTGGAGTGGAGAACTTACCACACGTGCGATCGACAGTCTTTTGGCTGAAGATACAGCGCCCGCGCGTTTTGATTTCGTTGTCATCGACGAAGCGCAGGACCTTCTGCAACCGCAATATATTGAAGCGATTGATCTCCTCCTAACCGGAGGCGTCGCGTCAGGGAAATGTCGCATGTTTGGTGATTTCGAGGGACAGGACATCTTCGCGAGAGGCTGTGTCTCACTCGATGAATTTCAAACAGTCCACGCCCCCTCCGTACCCGTCTTTTCGTTGACCGTGAATTGCAGGAATACCACTCCTATTTCAGAGTACGTGGTGATGCTCGGTTGCCTGAATCCGCCTTACGCAAAGGTGCTTCGGGGTGATGACCACCAGGACCCTCATCTCGCGTTCTATCGGACGGAGAATCAGCAACTCGAGCAGGTGAAGAGCTACGTTAAGGAACTCACGTCCGGCGGCTTTGCGTTGGATGACATTGTTTTGTTGAGTCCCTTGGCATCAGGATCAGTCGGAGAAGTCATCGCCGGTGAGGCGGACTGGAAGACCACAATCGAGCCCTATCGAACCTCAAAATCCGGAAAGATTCGGTACACCACCATCCAGAAATTCAAAGGACTTGAGGCCCCGGCGGTCATTCTGACCGACTTCACCCGATTGAACGGCGATCACGAGGCGAGTCTTTTTTACATCGGACTTTCCAGGGCCTTGCACCGTCTCGGGATATTCCTTCACGACGATTTGAAAACGCATATCCGCTCGATCATTTAGACATCATCCGCTTCCGTTATGCCTTACACACCCGACACGCACATCAAAAACCGGAATAAGCTGCTCGCAGCGATTGCCGGTGAGGTATTTGGCCCCGGCAGCAGTTTTGACGGGGTAGAGGATGCCTTGATGACGGGAGCAAAGGAGTTCGACATCGATGGGAAGATTTCTTTTTCGAGTTGGGAGGACTACTCAGCCGTGCGTCCGGTTGTCAGAGGAACCGGTGATGAGATTCTCAAAGACGAGCGTCCCCTGGGGCGATATGGCCTCGGTGTCTTGTTTCCCGAGGTCGAGGGTCAAAATGACAATGGCGACAACGAGGATGACGGGATCCTCACCGCTGAGGAGGCGACGGCAGGAATTGGGGCTGATGACTCTGAAGAGTCTGCGGAACAGCGAAAGGTCGTCGCGAAGCAGGAGGAAAAGCTGGAGCTGGAGTTGGAGCGTCGTGGAAAACAGGCCGTTGAAGATTTAGGCCTTGGTGAGGAAGACCTTGGAACCGATGCCGCAGATCTCCGTCTCGCCAATCTAAGGCGGCAGCGGTGCCTGGGAATCTCGTTCGTTGTCGATGCGGGAGCGACAGGTGATATGGTGATTGATGTCACGGGCGGCCGATACAGACGCATTGAAGGGGTTGTCGTGAAAGACGCCGAGAGAGACAAGGAGCATCAACTTTCATGGTGGGCGCGGCTGGCAGTCACTCAGCAGATCAAGATTCCGTTGATGGACATTCTAGGAGCCGCGGGAACGCCGTTGATTCTTCCGGTCGAACTTCCTCAAACCGCTGACCTGCCACCCCTCAAAGTCCAGATCGAGGTTCTGGTGAGACCCCGGGATCGAATCCCAGGGAATGAGCATCCTCAAACTGCCAGGTTGATCACAGTGACCCTTGTGAACCGGACCAAGTGTTCGAAAAAAGACCGCCTTGATTTGAACTGTGTCTTTCAATCACGCTTCACAGTGACAACCGCTGGTTGCAAGGAACCCGCCATTCTTTGGTATCCGGAAAGCACAGTGACGAAACCCAATGAGGAACAGCAGTCACTGAATTTGCTGTATCGCCGCGAGTTGACCTTTGCGACTGGCCACGGATGTGCAGGTGTGTGGGAGGCACCGGAAGACGGGCGAAGGGCGACCCTTGTGCGTGCCGAGCCTCTGCCCTCCTATCAAACCCCATCGATCACACCGGATCTCGAGTTTGGGGAGCCCGATAGCGAGGGACGGAGATCCCGCCTCACCATCCCAGTTCATCTTCTGTCAAATGAGGCCAACTGGGACAAAGGTCTGGCGCAGTTGAAACTTACTTTGGACTTGTACCGCCAGTGGATCAAAGCGAGGAATGATGAACTCCCGTCTATTCCTGCACAACACTCGGACGCCGCAAGTAGGCATATCGAACAGTGCCAGGAGGCATTGGCGCGGATGCAGCGGGGGTTGGACTTGCTGCGTAACCCGGAGAAGCCCGAAATCGCTCTTGCTTTTCAGTGGACTAATCAAGCGATGCTCTTGCAGGCGCTGGCATCCCGGGCTCCCACCCGGTTTCGCCAATACGATCAAGATGCCAACCGGGTGTTCTATGAGCCAGCATTCGCGAAGCCAGA
>JAPLUL010000061.1:0-190414 GCA_026397635.1 Verrucomicrobiota bacterium
CCCATCGCGGGGAGAGGGACTGAAAAAGAACGCGGTTTCGATGAAAAAGAGTCCCCGACCGCGCTGCCTAGCTGGCAGGCCCGCTTTCAGTTCCCTCTCCCCGCGCACCGCGTGCGTGGTGGTCTGTCCTGTCTCTGCGGGGAGAGGTTAGGTGAGGGGAACTGTCACCACCTCATGCAGCGCCAACGCACTCATTTCCCGGATGAACCCAATTTTTGGCTCATCCGGGAAGTGGAGGCGCAGTTTTTGTCCTGCCTGACGAATGAGGCATGAGCCCCTCACCTAACCTCTCCCCGCGTCATGCTTCAGATCATGGGATCACCCATCGCGGGGAGAGGGACTGCAAAAGAGCGCGGTTTCGATGAAAAAGAGTCCCCGACAGCGCTGCCTAGCTGGAAGGTCCGCTTTCAGTCCCTCTCCCCGCGCACCGCCTGCGTGGTGGTCTGTTTGGTCTCTGCGGGGAGAGGTTAGGTGAGGGGAACTGTCACCACCTCATGAGCGCGAACGCACGCACTTCCCGGTTGAACCCAAAGAGGGTGGGTCAAAGAGAAGACCTCAAATCTCTGCCATCTTTTACCCCGCATCTTTTACCAACCATCAGGCCTCAAAAAGCACGAACATCACCGCCACAAAACACCCGAAAATTTCTTCGCCACGGCTTGGCGATGCTTGGGCCATTCGCGCTCCTGAAACTTCGGCCAATCCGTGGTGCTCGCGAGGCGTTTGCCGTCGGGGGTGTGGAGGCTGAGGGTCACGGGGAGGCGGCCTTTGCAGAGCGTTGGGTGGGCGGTGAGGGCGAAGCAGTCTTGGAGCTTCACTTGGGCTTCGGGGGTGTCGTTGACGTAGCTGAGCTTGACCGACTCACTTCAAGCCATGCTGACCGCACCAAGCTTCCAGGAAAGGCCTTCGCATGAGTTGTCAGAGAGTTCGGAAGCTTCCCAGAATCACGTTTTCCTCAATTTAGGAAACCGCAGCGCCAACACTTGTCACTGTGGGAGGGAGTTATCTGTGAGTTAGTTCGGGAAACCGTAAAAATGGGCGGAGTGGATAACTCTTCTGGACAACCCGCTTATTCAGAGGTGAAAAGTAGCAACTAATCGTATGTCGAAGCTCTCCCTATTCGCTCCGCTGTTCTTTTTAGCCACCTGCGTCTCAGCGACCAGTGCGACCCTCACTTCGTTTGACGTGAGTGGCTATGTAGCCCCGGGTTACGTCATCAGCGCTGATGCCACAGATGGTGTACTTACCACCAATCGCTATAAGATCGACACCATCTCGGTGATCGACTTCGGCTCGCCTCCCGCATCAGACAGCTTCATGGTGAAGTGGCGCTTGCTTGACCCGGCGAACAAGGAGGTGGCCACGGGCAGTACGGTTCTGGGGATCAATGTTTCTGGAGTCAAGACCGTATCAGGAACGCTCACGCCTTCGACGACTTTGGCCGTCGGGACGCTGTATCGGGTGAAGATCATCTTGACTCAGAATGGCACGGATGTGCTGAATTCCACCGAGGCTGTTGGGCATACTTTCATTCACCTCCCGGGCACCGCCGAGGCGACGACGGCGCTGAATACTGTCGGTGTGATCAATAACGTCAGTCTCACGCGCTCATGGCTGCTGCAAACCGATGCCACTCGGCAAAGCATCCCAGTCTCGGTGGGGTACACGATGCATCGCTACGACCACTGGAATTCGGCAGCGGCGGCTTTGCTGGAGAATGTGGGGGTAACCTTCTCAGCCGTGATCAAACGCACCAGCGATGGCGCGGTGATGCCAAGCACGACGAGCAATGCGACGGCGATTGTTCCCATGTATGAGTTCAGTGCGGGCTCCCCCAAAACGCCAGATTTCTACACACCTCCGGTGCAGACGCTGCAGGTCACGCCGACGTCCATCCTGCCGCCGGACAACTACAGCGTTGAGGTGACGATGACTCACATTGACACGCCGCCAGCCACGATCATCACAGGTAACACCAGCGCCTCTGCCAGCTCTCAGTTGCTGCACTTCAACGGCACGGTCAAGTTCGGCGCTACTGCGATCAATACCACGGCGACGTCCTTCAGCTTGGCCCCAGCAATCTATGGCGGGGCACCTGCGGATGTGCTCGGCTTGACCGCCTATCGCACCCTGGCCATCAGCGCAGGATCTCTGAATGGCAGCAGCGGCGCAGTGACCTATACTGGCAGCTTCAATGTGCGCCTCAATGCCCTTGGGGATGCGGTCGTACTGAGTGGTTCTACCATCGCGACAGGCGGCGCTGGGGCAGATGACATCAATGGCGTGGAATACACACGCGGGGCGGTCACATTGAACTCCACCGGCGCTCGTGCCAACATAACCGCACGGCTGCCCGTCGGAGTAGGCTGGACAGCGAGCCGCGAGGTGCCAGTGCTGGACTCCACGGTGGATTATGGTTCGCAGGACCTGACGCAGTCTTTGGACCCAGTGGCGTCCACGATCAGCATCTCACCAGCAGCAGGAACTTTCTTCATCTGCGAGGAAACCAAGCCCGTTTATGTTGAAGCCACGTTGTTCCAATGGGAGACCACGACAGGCAGCTTCAAGATCGGCGGCGCGGCCACCGCGCACTCCATCGTCAAACCCTTGCTCACGGCCTTAGCGGGTTATGTTTATACCGACCCAGCCGTCGCAGTGAAGCGGTCGAATCACTTTCTCTACAACTCGGTCACTGTCGCCACGAACACTGAGTTCAAGAAGGGAACAAGCGGTGGTGGTGAGATGAGCACTGAGCTGACCGTGGCCCCCGGGGACATGGTCACACACTTCCCTTACGACGCCAACGTGAAGTGGAACGCAGCGACCAGCTTCGTGAAGATCGCCAATGACTTGATTGATCCACCGTCTTCTACGTTGAACACCACGACGTATCCACTGAACGTTGCCGTGAATTACTCCCAGCATTGCCAGGAAGTCATCGAAGGCAGCTGCGGCGGCTCCCCGCTGACGGGCACCACGACGATCTCAGCGAGCGCTGGCGGCTTCGCCATGACAGGGGATGGAGGCCTCTTTTTGCCGGGCAGCGTGAGCAGCGGTGGACTGTTGAAATGGGGCTACAGCTCCACCTCAGCCACCTTCGCGCATGAACTCACCACCGGCTTCACGACGGGGAACTTTCTCATGGCGGGCACCTTCTTGCGTGGCGATAAAAACCCGACCACGGATGAAGATGGTGCCGCAGTGCTCTTACTCAGCGGCTTCAGCCCATCAAATCTCGCCAACGCTGAGCGCCCGATGACCACGCCCTATCTTGCGGGCACCGCAGACTATCCAGGGGTGAACTTCCGCTGCGCAACTGGAGGCCCCTACAGTGCCCAGAGTCGCATCAGCGGCACAGTCGTCGGGCCCTATTCATTGACCGGGCGCTCGAAGTATTACGCACGGCTCTCAGGCGTCACGGGCATTCATGAGTCGCCTACCGGCCCAGGGGACCTTCTCATCAGTGGCTACAATTTCGCCATGAGCACCTTTGGTTTCTCCTTCCTGAGCAATGATATGGAAGACAGCCGCACCGCTGGCAGCCTAGCTTTGCCAGCACCAACCAACTTCACGCTCGCCTTTGATGAAGTCCGCATCAGTTGCCTGGGTGTGTTGGAGAAATTGGAACTCTCGACCGCCACGAGCGCCACGGATGCCAAACAGTTCGATGCCTGGAACGCGCTGTTCACGGCACGCAGCGCGAGTTTTGAACCCGCTGATCCCTGCAACGCCAACAGTCCGATCTATCTCGAGTTAGGTTTCAGCACCCATGCCTCGCACTTCGATGCGAACACATTCGTTGGCTCGCTCGGCATCCTCAATACAGGGCACTTTGCACGGCCAGCGGATGGCGTGCCTGTGCCCTCGCGGCTCAATTTGCCAGGAGCGCTCACGCTCACTGGCACCACGGGTGAGACCTATCAGTTCTTCCCGAATCAAGGGGCGTATTTGAACGACGCCCCCGCGGGTGACGGCGATCAGTTCTGGAGCCTCTTCGGCACTTTGGACGTGCCTTTCTTCAATGACATGAAGGTGCATCTGCAGGTGCACTGCGGCAGCCTCACCCCCGGCTATGCCGATCCTGAATTACTCTCCGAAGTGCAGATCCAGGGCGGCTGGCCGAGCCATGGCTGGCTTGAGGGCGGCCAAGAGCCGTACGATGCCGTCACCTTCGACGCGGCCAACAAAGGCTACACCGGCACCCTCGCCACCTACCGCGACTCCGCCACAGAAGCCAACCAGCCACGGGCGCAGCGGCGCTGGCTAGGCGTCGTCAACTTCGACTACCCGCTGCTCTGGTCCAACAGCGCCTTCAACTTTACCGGCATGTCGGCCATCACCAGCGACCTGCTGGTCATCAATACCGAGCATCAGCTGAAGTATCTGGATGCCAACAACGCCGAAATCACCTTCGGCGTGCAGTATGATGGCATGCCGCAGATCAACACGGCCAACATGCTGTTTAATGCGCTCGATGAAGTCACCGGCGTGAAGGAAGCCATTCAGGATGCCGTGGGAGACACCGTCTTCTCCGCCCTAGAGAATGGCGTGGATGACTTCAACGCGATGCTCAGTGACCAGATGGAAGACCTTATCGGTCAAGCGGTCCAGGACCTCACCGATCCCGTGCTCCAAGCATTCCTTAACGAGGTGCGCATCCGCACGAATAACGGCACCCTGGCGGCGAACCTCAACACCATGTTGGACGCCTACTTCCGCAACCCGAGCAGCACGCTGGTCACGGAACTGGACAGGTTGGGCAACTCGATCGGTACGGCCAACAGTGTCGTGAAGCAGCTCGATGATCGCCTTGCTCGCATTCAGGTGACCATAAGTGGTGTCATTGATCGGGTCCAAGTCGATCCCAATAATCCCACGATCGATATTCCAGATGTGGATGGATTGCTGCGCGATGTGAACATCGGCGGTGGCGCGTTAGAGAAACGCGTTTTCATGACTGTGGCGCAAAACTTGATCAATCTGTTGCAGGCAGCGGTCAATTCATCCGAAGTGCAGGCCGAACTCTCACGCGTGCTCGCCGATCTCAACCCCACGCTCGAGTCTGTGAAGGACGCCCTCACTCAGGTCAACAACATCATCACTCAGCTGCGGACCCAGTTGAGTACGGCCACTAACTTCGCTGCTGAACTCCAGGCTGAAGTAGCGGCTGCTTCCGCGCAGTTGCGGAGCGTTTCCAATGCCGTTGCCGATCATGCAGAAGAGTTGATCGCGGCCATGACCTTAGAAGATCAAACGCAGATCAATGCACTCATCGCTGAGTGGCAGCAGTCTCTCGCCCAAGAGATCACCGATGCCATCATGGGCAGTCAGTTTGTCGCAGACATTCAAGAGTCCATCAAAGAGCGCATTTATGATCTGCAAGGTGCCTTTAACTCAGCCGTGGATACGGCCTTTGCCGCTGTCAACGACTTGATCCGCCAAGCCCTCTCGCCCGTGCTTGCCGAGTTGGATAACACCATCAATGGCGCTCTCGGCAGTGTGAATGCCTACGTCGGCGCGGGTTCGCTCGTCGGCTATGCCCGCATCAATGCGGATAGCTTGGACGAAGCTCGCATCGACGGAAGCTTCGAATTGAAGGTGCCCGATGAGATGACGCTGAAGGCCTATCTGCAAATCAAGGAACTCGACTCCGATGGGCCCGCCGGCTGCTCCACTGGGACGGGGGACAACATCACCGAAGTCACCATTGGAGCGCTCGACATCCCCCTTGGCTGGGTCGGAGTGAGTGGGGATGGATTGCATGCAGACCTAGGCGTCAAGTTCGCGCTGAATAGCACGACGGCTGAACCGACTGGCCTCGGTGGCGCCTTTGAACTCACCCAGGGCGAGATCAGTTTCGAAACCTTCAAGATCACCGACCTCGGGGCATCGGTCATGTTTGGCCTTACTGAGAACTACCTCGCCGCCCAAACCAGCATGGAGTTCGGCGAGTATGCCATGTCAGGGGGCGTGTTCTTCGGCCGCGCCTGCGACCGAGCGCCGCTGGAGATGATTGATCCCAAAGTCTCCAGTGTCTTGACCATGTCCAGCTTTACTGGGGTCTATTGCTACGGCGAGGCGACCTTCCCGATCTATGGAACTGGCACCTGCTTCTTCAACATCAGCGGCAAAGCTGGGGCGGGCGTGTTCTACTTCACGGAAGGTCCAACGTATGGCGGCAGGCTTACCATGGGCATCTATGGCGAGGCACTCTGCGCGGTGGAAGTCGGCGGGGAGATCTCGCTCGTGGGTCTAAAGAGCGGCAGCACCTATGCCTTCGCAGGCTCGGGTCGAGTCTATGGCCGAGCAGGTTCTTGCCCGATCTGTGTGGAAGCAGAGTTCAGGCCCAGCTTCAACTACACGGACGCCAACGGTTGGAAGGTCGAGTTCTAACGCATGAACCCTCACATGATGTTCATCCTTACCCATTTCCTTTCATGAAGACCTTTTTCTCAATCCTACTCACACTCGCACTCAGCGCCGTGGCCACCGCTCAGACCGGCCTCGATCAATCCGTGCTCGTCGCCGGACTCACGCACAGCAACGGCGGCAATACTTTCGCCTGGCTCGCTTTGCAGCCGACCGATCCGACCATCCTAGTGGGCAAGCAAATCGCCGTCTATCGCAAGAGCGGCGGCTTCACGTCCGCCAGTTCTTTCAGCCGTGTCGGCATCATCCAACCTGAAGCGGATGTGAACTTGATGGGCTCACTCATCACTCGTGCCGCAAGCCTCGGCGAGAACATCACCGAGCTGAATCGCTTGCTTGATGAAATGCTCCAGAGCGCTGTGCGTGGCCCAGCGGTCACCACCGCGGAGAAAATGTCGGCACTCATCAGTTCCTCCTGGGGCCATGAAGACAAGATGCGCCGCCTCATGATGCTCGCCAAGCAGAGGCCATCCATAGCCATGTGTGCTGGCCTAGGTCACGCGGAACGTATTCCCGCAGTCGGTGTGATTACCTTTGAACTGCGTGAGTTCAATGTGACCACGAATACCGACATCGGCGTCATCGGCCGCGTGGCTGTCGATCCCGCAGCTCCTGTCGTGCTGCCCGCACCGGGAAAGCCTGTGGAACTCCCTGACACCACGGCAAAGGGCAATCTCAATGCCACTCTGCGCTGGGGCACACCCAATGGTCTGCGTGATCTCTCTCCGCTTCACTACGGCTATGACGTCTATCGCGTGACGAAGGCACGCGCCATCGCTAATGGCTGGGACGCCACACCACCCGCCACCACCGCACTGCTCGCCGCCGATATTGGCACCAGCAAAGTCAATGCACTCGCCATCCTTCCAGAGAAGGTATTGACGAATGCTGAGGCGGCGAACCTCGCCATCGACACCGTCTTCGTGATGGATGACAACAGCCGCTTCAAGGCAGGAGGGACGTCTTTCGCTGATGGCGTTGAGTTCTACTACTTCGTCGTCGCGCGTGACTTGCTTGGCCATGGTGGCACACCATCGGCTGGCACGCTTGTGCAGCAGTGTGATCGCTTGCCGCCCAATGCTCCGCGCAAGCTGCAGGTGCGCAACCAAGCCGATTACGTTACGGGGGTGCGCAAGCAGCGCTTTCGCATTGAGTGGGAGGAACCGCGACTCGAAGTCGGCGAGTCCATTAGCAGCTACTATGTCTATCGCTGGCGCACTCCAGCGGAGATCCCCGCCAAATCGAAGCACCTTGATCCTATTCAGAAACGGCCAGATACGAACCTGATTGCTATCCTTCCTGGTTCGCAGCGTTGGTTTGAGGACGATGGCAGCGTGACACCTCCCTCCTGGGCCGAGGTCGATCTCATCGATGGCGTTCGCACTCGCCCCACGGCACCAGATGATCATGGCAAGACCTTCTTCTACACCGTGCGTGCCGTTGACAATAGCATCTGTGCCAATCTCTCGGGCAATAGCTCACCCGTGTGGGGCGTTCTGCGAGATCGACAAGGACCCATCGGCGTGAACGGCTCCGTGTTGCTGCACTGCTATGACCCCAATGTCTTGTGGTCCAACGTCACGCAATTCACCACAACCGGCGTCTCCGCCGATGCCGCGCACCTGAAGCTCGTCTGTGAGACGACTGCACCGGACATCGCCTGGGCAGAATTCAAATCACAGAAAGGCAGTGGCCCTGTCACACCGCTGGGACGTGCCTTCATCGAAGATGGTTCAGGTGGTGGCAAATTGACCGTCACTTTACCTCTTCAAGTCTATGACCCCACCGCCCTATGGTGCCGTGTTGGCACGCATAGTGGCCGCATTTCGCCATGGGTCATCTCCAATGCAGATCAGGGCTCCTCCACCAGCCCCACGGTAAACAAGACGATCCAGTTTAAGTGGACTGCCAGCATCGTGCACAATGTGCTGCCTGGTAACTCCTGCGGCTGGCGCAACCAAGGCATTGACCGCGCAACCAACACCACAACCAACATCACCGGAGCCTTCGTGCCAACGCCGACCTCAGCTGAGTGGCGCATTTATCGTCGTGTCGATGGTGGCCATCCGTCGCTCATCGCCGAAGGTGAGATCAGCCCTCCAGGCAGCGCCGTGCCGATCACCTGGACAGATGACGCGCCGCCCGCTGGCAACTGTACCCTCTGCTACTACCTCCAATTGCTCGATGCGAACAGCAATCCCAGCACCATGGAACTGCAAGGCGCATGCATCGAACAAGAAGATCCCTCCTGGCTACCGACGCCCATGTTGGAGCCGCTCGTGAGTGTGCCACCGAGCATCACCCCGCATTTGAATGTGAGTTGGTTCTGCAATCCGGCCGGAGTGGAACGATTCGAAATCTGGGTAGGACGCCGCTCCGGTGAAACACCCAGCAGCATCGGCAGCGGGCTGAGCAGTGATCAAGAGACCGTGCATCCGAACTACCTGCTCTCCATGGCTGAGGTTGACGGCATCGATTTCTCGGTGTTCCAAACCGCACGCGCCGCCCACTTGAACCCCAGTGGTTCACCCGAGTTCTCTGTGGCCCTGCCTGTGTCATCGAGCGATGAATACATCGTTTTGGTCAGGGCCGTGGGCGCTGGTAACTACTTGGATCGTCAACGTGGAAGCTTCAGTAATATCGAGAGTGCGAGCTATAGCACGCGCAACTTCACCTTCTCTCCGCAGGTGCCTTGGCCCGAGCGAGCTTTGCCAGCGCAGGCCAGCTTCCACGGCGGGATCAGCGCTGTGTATTTGAATGTGGCCAGCATCAATCCATGGAAGGGCAACGCCGTGCGCATCGGCGAATACGAAGATTCCGCGATGACAGCCTTGTTAACCGTTGGAGCCAAAGAACAGACTGGAGGCAGCAGCAGCGCCGTCACCGTGCCCTTCTTCCGCATCAGCGGTCTCAACGATCCGCGTGACCGCCTCTATACCAACGAAGAGGTCAAACTTGCCGAACCTCTGGAGACAGCGCCAGGCTGTGTGCTACCCGTTGCCCTGTATCGCGTGCAAGTGGCGAATACCGCCTTTCCCAGTGTGCCCGGTGACATCGTGCAAGTGACGCCGCTCATGGAACGCATCGCCTACAAGAAAGACGGCGCATTCACTCGCAATCAGATCACAGACCCGTGGATCAGCGTCCTCCACGAGAGCGATAGCCCGCTCACCGGCACAAGCCCGAACTTCGATCACGACATCTTCCTCATGGATCGTCAGCCTGTTCTGAAAGGTGCGCGCTACAAATACCTCTTGGTCCGCTTCAACCCGAGCAAAGAGATCGAGCGAGTCATTGTCACCAACACCGTGGACGTCCCCTGATCCCCAATTGAACCATCACCGTGATCCCATTGGCATGAAAACGTTCTCTCTCATCTCAGCCCTCTCGCTCGGTCTCTCCAGCTTTGTAATCGCAGCAGCGCCGGTGTATGAAACCACGCGTGAATTCACTGCCTCCGGTGACTTCAACGGGGATGGCACTCAGGATGTCATCATCATCGACAAGCCCACCGGCCTCTATCGCATCGGCATCCGCAGCGCTGCAGCCACGCCTACTTTTGTTGACTCGCGGCCCACTGGCGCAACCAACCTAGCCTGCGCGTCATTGGGCAAACTCAACGGCACCGCGGCGGATAGCTTCGCCGTCAGCAGCCTAACCTTGAACCGTGTGCAAGTGCTCTCACCCAGTGGCACGAGTTACACAGAACCCCGCAGCATTTTCAACGCAGGCATTTCACCACAAACGATGTGCGCCATCGACATCAGCAGCGGCGCTTCCCCCACGCCCGAGGACGACCTAGCTCTTGTTGTTGGCGATGACCCAACACTGCAGAGCGCCATTCGTGAGATCCGCTCGAATGCTGGAGCTTGGTCCATCATCGACATTGGCGACTGCTCCGAAGGCTTCGCACGAGAAGGCAATCCACTGCGGACCAGCGTCGGCGGCACCGCCTTGTTTGGCTTCTTGCGGGACAAAGTTTTTAACGCTATCGATCCCAATGGCGCGCTCTTCACCCAAGTGCTCACTTCAGGCACGCTAGCTCCGGGCAGCCGTTTCATCAGCCTGCCCTTCGAGGCACCGCACATGGATCTCGTTTTCTATGCGCCAGGCTCTGCCGAAGTGCAGGTGCGACGCATCACTGCGAGCGGCACCAGCTGGGTGCTGGGCAGCGCTGACCTCACGACCTTCAGCGCTAGCATCGCGCAGATCATCCCGGTGCAAGATGTCAGCGGCATGAGGATGCTCGTTCGTTTCGACAACGGCAGCGTGGCCCTCTATAGCTACACCCTTGCGACTGGCTTTGGCGTTCCCACGGACATCGTGCCCGCCGGAGTATCGGGGGTGCTTTCGGGCCTCGTGCCTATCTCAGGCAGTGCAGGCTTCCTCGCGCTCTATGCACCGGCGGAAGGCCAACCTTCCAGCACGGCGGTCTCATTTGCCAATAGCGGCACGGGTTGGGCACAAACCGGCATCACCACACTACCCACGGTGAGCAGCTACAGCAGCTACGCAAACATCCTCCTACTTTCTAACTTCCCCTTCCGTGAGGATCATCCTCTTCTTCTGCGCAGTTACCACAGCGGTGATTGGAGCACGAGCGTAACGGTGGGCAGCGGTCCCTTCAACGTCAATGCGCAGGTAGCCAGTTACCTCGGACAGACCACTGGCATTGGCAGCTCGTCGGCCCAAACCGTCGGCGTCGCGAGTGCCGCGCCTACTGGCACAGCCGTCAATCAACTGCACCCACAGTTCAGTCTCACGAGCTTTGATTCCAACCTCGGTGATCCCATTGAAGACGTCACCATCTCGCCCGTCGCGGGCATTTATAACAAGAGCATCCAGCTCACCTTCAGCGGCTACAGCAGCGGCAGCACGGTACTCTATCGTCTTGGTAGCAGTGGAGCCTTCACCACCTACAATGCCACCTCACCGCCCTGGCTCTTCACCGACGGCACGGTCCAGTATTACACCCTGAAGCCAGGAACTGGCCCCACGCACACGCACAGCGCCGCCTACCACTTCACCGTGCCACCTGCCTTACAGGACAAGGACGGTGATGGCGTGCCTGACTTCGTCGAAGTCGCCAACGGGCTGAACCCCGAGGGAGGACCCGATAGCGACAACGATGGTCACACTGATCGGAATGAACTTGCGGCTAACACCAATCCCAACAATGCCACCAGTTGTCCCGCAGACGCCGCCATGCTCAGCACCCTGCTCATCGACGCAGGCTTCCGCTCCGAGACCACCGCAGGCGTCAGCACTGGCTATGGCCAAAGCGGCACCACCTTCACCGTCACCGACTTCGCAGGCCGCCAGCTCGGCACACATCATGACGCGACCTTGATGAAAGATATCCAAGGCGGAAAGGTCGGCCTTGGCGCAGCCAGCAGCAGCTATGGTCGCGTTAACGTGCTCAATGCCACCGGCGATATCGGCTTCGTTGTCGTCCGCAGTCAGCAAAACTTCAGCGTCATTCCCAGCACTGACGTGGAGCCCCGCGGTCGTGAGAAGATCGGCCTTGTGCCCACACCTGACCTCGACGGCTGGAGCTTCGGCACCACTCAAGGCAGCCTCGTCACCACCGGCACGTCATACAGCTGGGGTGGCATCAATTGGCAGCGCGGCAGTAACAACTGGGACGCCATCGACAACAGCCAAGGCTTCGACAACGGCTGGAGTAGCAGCCAACAGAGCCTGACCTTCAGCCTTACTGGGGCCAACACCGCAGCAGCTGCTTGGAAGACCAGCTTCATCTCCGCCGCCAATCGCAACGGCCAACCCTACGCCCAAATCTCGGTCACCCCGGTAACCACTCTGCACGCCCTCATTGTAAGCCGTGCCCTCAGCAGCTACTTCACCGCGCGCGGTTACACGCCGAGCAGCCCCGATGGCGTCATCTTTGATTCCACCAGCGTCGGCAACCTCACGGACCTGCGCTATCAAGATCCACAGAATCTCGGTGCCGCCCAAGTCCGTGTCGCCAGCATCCTCAGCACCGTCGAAGCTGAACTCAACAACAGTGACGCTGGCGCCCTCGCTCTGCGCAAGCTCGCCCGTGATGCCTACGCACGCCACGAAGCCCTCGCCACCGATCACCTCGGTGACATGCCCGCTCCGCTCAAAGCGCTCAACGCCTGGGTCAATACCGGCACACTGCCCACCGAGTATCAGACCGGCAGCAGCCTCACCCCGACCGAACTCACCGATGCCGCCAGCAAGCTCACCGCTATCCTCGCCGCGATCACCACACGCCCTCAATCCACGCAAACACTCTATGTCCGCAGCAGCGCCAGCCCCATCGGCCTCACCTTACTGAAAGACCTCTCCGGCACCACGACCTATGCCTTGGTCGATGGCGACCACAAAGCTACCGTGCTGCCAAGCGACATCACCTTGCCCGCAGGCACCCCCTTGACCGTCATCGCCTACACCGACCTGCCCAATATCGCCGGCTACACCGCACTCGAAGTCATCGAAGCCAGACTCCTGAGTCTTCCCAGCCCCATCGACCCTGATAGTGATGGCGACCTCCTCGCCGACAACTGGGAGCTCCATCACTTTGGCGGTCTGGACATGGGCACTTACAGTATCCTTGACGGCGGCCTGTACACCGCCGCTGAAGAATACTTCCGCAGCAGCGATCCGCGCTGGGCAGGCAGCTCCCCTGCAGGACCACCCACGCCCCTCGCCTTCACCAGCCTAACGCTTGCAAAAAACGGCACCCTTAGTGCCCAGTGGCCCAGCGCCTATGCCAACTTCATCAACGTAGATTTCCAAGCCAGCGAAGACCTGATCAATTGGACCGTGCCGCTCGGCTTCACCGCCACCCACGCTGGCGACGGCATATTCAACAAAGCCGCGACCTTTGATCGTCCACGTCGCTTCTTCCGCCCGCTCGCGAGCTTGAAACGCTGACGCATCAAACAATCACCGCCACAACACCCCCGAAAACTTCTTCGCCACGGCTTGGCGATGCTTCGGCCATTCGCGATCCTGAAACTTCGGCCAATCCGTGGTGCTCGCGAGGCGTTTGCCGTCGGGGGTGTGGAGGCTGAGGGTCACGGGGAGGCGGCCTTCGCAGAGCGTAGGGTGGGCGGTGAGGGCGAAGCAGTCTTGGAGCTTCACTTGGGCTTCGGGCGTGTCGTTGACGTAGCTGAGCTTGATGGGGCCACCGCTGGACCAGGGGAGGGTGAGGGGCACCAGTTCATCGAGCCAACTGACTTGGCCTGGGTCGAGATGCTGATGGAAGGCAGGCAAAAGGGGCGCGGCTTGGGCTTCTTTGACGAGAGTGAGGCCGGTGAAGGCGCGGGCGAGGCTGGCGGTGATGGCGGCTTCGTCCAAGGCAGCGAACTCGAGCTCGGGCAAGGTGGCGTGGACAAGGTTCACGCGGGCGATGAATTGCTTCAGCCGGTGATCCATGAGCGGCAGATCAAAAGCTCCGGCGCGGTGGGCTTCAGCGAGGCAGCGGCCGCTGGCGACGGGATCGAGATCGCGCTGTTGGGCTTTTTGCTCGATGACGAGATCGCGGTAGCGCACGAGCTTCATGGCCGCGACGCGCTTGTTTTGGGCATCAAAAAGATGCTCCACGGTGGTGCTCAGATGCTGCGGAAACATCTCGGCGATCCACGCCGGCTGAACGGCGGTAGCCAGGCTGAGCAGCGTCTGGCGCGAGGGTGTTTCACGCAGATTCGCGGCGACGAAATAGGCGGCGGCGGTGACCACGCTTTCGCGCACGAGCTGGCCGCTGCGTTGATCGGTGAGATCGCACTCGGGTTTGCCGGGAGTGCGGCGTTTTGCGAGTTGATCGACAAAACCGGCCATGAGGCAGCGCAGCAGGGCTTCGCTGGCTTTTGGAGAACTTTGATCGACTGGCTTTTGCGACAGAGGGTGGTCTCCCACAGATTCAAGGAGGCCAGCAGATTTTTCAGAAACCAATCTGCTGGCCTCCCTGAATCTGCTGGAGCTTTTCTGAGATTCTGGTTGGTCGCTGAGGTTAGCAGGGAGATTTGAAAACTGCGGAGAATGGCGTGGTGAATCGATCTGCTGCGCGGCGTGCATGATCTGCTGGAAGGTCTGCTCCACCTGGCGGGCGACTTGGGCGTTGATGCCGTAGCTGCGGCAGCGGTCGAAGCTGAAGGCGTTCGCTTTGGCGAAGTCGTAGGCTCGCATGAGCGTGATGAAATCGGAGTCCGCGCTCTCCTCAAACATCTCGCGGGCGGCTTGAGTGCTGACGTCATCGCGGTCGAGGCGGGCGAGCAGGTCGCGACCGCTCACCAAGGCGGCGCAGAGGGCGGCCTCGGCCACGCAGCCACGTTGGCTGGCCTCGATGAGCATGCGTGAATAACGCGGATGCATGGGCAGGCGCCGCATTTGGTGTCCGATGGGCGTCAGATCGGCATCGAGCAAGGCACCGAGCATGGTGAGCAGGCGCTCGGCTCGCTGCACGGCCTGCGGATCGGGTTTGTCGAGCCAGTCAAAGCTGGCAGCCTCGCGGATGCCGAGCGAGTGCAGCAGCAGCACGACCTCCGCGAGGTCGCTGCGCTGAATCTCGGGCGTGTTGCGCTCGTCGCGGTCATGGTGGCTGATGACGGTCCAGAGTCGATGACAGGTGCCCGGTGCGGTGCGTCCGGCGCGGCCTTTGCGCTGATCCGCACTGGCGCGGCTGATGGGCTCCAACAAGAGCGTGCCGATGCCGCGCTCGGCATCGTAACGCGCCACGCGGGCGATGCCGCTGTCCACGACATGGCGGATGCCGTCGATGGTGATGCTGGTCTCGGCGACGTTGGTGGCGACGATCACTTTGCGCAGCGAGTTCGGCGCAAAGGCGCGGTCCTGCTCCTGCGGCTCCAGTTCGCCGTGCAAAGGGATGCACGTCACGCGTTCCCGCGTTCTCAGACCGCGCAGCGCATCGAGCGTGCCCTGGATCTCGCCACGGCCCGGCATGAAGACGAGAATGTCGCCAGGGTCTTCGTCGTGCAGGATGCGCTCGACGGCCTCGGCGGCCTGCACGGTGAGCGGGCGCAGATCTGGCATCGAGAGATAGCCGACCTCGACGGGGAAACTCTGCCCTTCGGAGATGAGGATCGGGCATGAGTCCAAATACGCCGCCACTGGCTCGGCATCGAGCGTGGCGGACATCACCACCATCGCCAGATCCGGACGCTGGGTCTGCTGAAGGTGCTTCACCAAGGCCAGCGCCACATCGCTGAGCAGGTTCCGCTCGTGAAACTCATCAAACACCACCGCGCCGATCTTCGACAGCGAGCGATCATCCTGAAGCCAGCGCAGCAGCATGCCCTCGGTGACAAAACAGATGCGGGTGCCGACGCTGGTGTGGTCATCGAAGCGAATCTGATAGCCGACTTCCGCCCCGAGCCGGCTCTCACGCTCCCAAGCGACTCGCGTGGCCACGGTGCGAGCCGCCACACGCCGAGGTTGCAGCACCACGATCATCTTCTCGCCTGCGATCCCCGCATCCAGCAGCATCTGCGGCACCTGCGTGGTCTTGCCTGAGCCAGTTGGAGCCACCAGCACCAAGCGATTACCACCCCGCAGCGTGCGCAGGATGTCAGCGTGGATTTTCCAGATGGGCAGGGACGTGGAGGCGGGCATTATGGGGGTGGGCGGGTATGCTAGCCACGGAACACGCAGAAGACACAGAAAGGGCGCTGAATCTGATATTCCGTCTGCTCCGTATCTTCCGTAGGCCTGCTGTTTTCAGATGCTCCCAAACAGTACTGACAGAAAGATGGGGCAACAAAAACAGGCTGATCCTTTTTATGCCCCCATTTGCTGTCAGCTTCTGAAGCTGACACGCCAAGGATCGCATGCTTCAAAGCCGATAGAGACACGGCCCATCTCCCGTCATATGAAGCCCCCCGTTTGAAGCTCAAAAACCCCAACATCCCAAACCCTCGCCGTGACCTGATGGCGCTGCTCCTGCTGTGCCTGGCGCTCGCCTTGGCCCTCCCGTGCCCGGCACAGACGCCGGAAGACAAGGAAGCGGAAGCGATGCTCACCGATGCGAAGAGGTCTTTCAAAGATCACGTCGAGCCCTTCGTGAAGCAATACTGCGCCGAGTGCCATGGGGACCGGCCCAAAGCGGGGCTGAATCTCAAAGTCGCCGTGCGCAAGCCGGGTGATCCGGCCTTTTCCCGCAAGTGGATGGAGTGCATCGCCAACGTCAACGCGCATGACATGCCGCCTGACGATGCCGACCAGCCCACCGACGAGGAGCGCCAGCGCTTTATCGATTCTCTCGCCAAGCTGAAATACCTCAGCACCCGCGATCCCGGCCCTTTCGTCATCCGCCGCCTGACGAAGTCGGAGTATGGCAACACGCTGCATGATCTCCTCGGCGTGGATGCCTCAGTGGCTGCGGAACTGCCGAACGAGGTGGCGGGCGAGGGCTACATGAACTCGCTCTCACCCCTGCAATCCGAGCAGTATCTCAGCATCGCCAATGCCGCCTTGCAGAAGATGCCCGCCGCGGCCCAGACACGTCTCCTGGGGGGTAAAAACACCACCGTTCGCGAAGTCGCGCGAACTCTCGCCCGCCGCGCCTATCGCCGACCGCCCACGGAGGAGGAACTCGACGTGCTCGTCCGCGTTTTTGATCTCGGCCGCACGAACCAACTCGACCACACCGCCTCCCTTCGCCTGATGCTGAAGGCGGTGCTCGTTTCCCCGCAGTTCCTGTTCATCACCCCGGCAAAGGATGCGGAAGCGAACCAGAAGATCGTCCCGCTGGATGATTGCCAGCTCGCCTCACGCCTCTCATATCTGCTTTGGGCGACGATGCCCGACGCCGAATTGTCCGAACTGGCCGATGCCGGGAAACTGCACGAGCCCGGCGTGCTCAAGGCGCAAACCAAACGCATGCTCGCCGATCCACGCGCACGGGCCTTGTTCGACGGCTTTGGTGCCCAGTGGCTCGGTCTCAGCGAACTCAAGGACAAGACCTTCGACCCCGCTAAGTTCCCCCAGATGACGGGCGAGATGCGTTCCGCCATGGTGGACGAAGCGCGGCAGTTTTTTGAAAGCATCGTGCGGGAAAACCGCAGCGTCGTCAGCTTCGTGGACAGTGATTACACCTTCCTGAACGGCACCCTCGCCACGCTTTATGGCATGGAAAAGACCATCACCGGCCCGCAGATGCGTCAGGTGAAGCTCACGAACCCCAATCGCGGTGGCATTCTCGGCATGCCGGGCATTTTGGCGACGACTTCCTTCCCGAACCGCACCAGCCCCGTGAACCGAGGCGTCTGGGTGCTGGAACAGGTGCTGGGAGAGCACGTGCCGCCCGCACCGCCGAATGTGCCGACCTTGGAAAAACAGGACCAAAAGAAGGTCGGCAATCTCACCCTGCGTCAGCGCACCGAGTTGCATCGCACCAATGCCGTGTGCAACAACTGCCACAAGATCCTCGATCCCATTGGCTTCGGCCTGGAAAACTTTGACGCCATCGGCCGCTGGCGTGACCAAGACGACACTGGCGGCAAGATCGACGCCGCAGGCGAGCTGCCCGGCGGCAAACACTTCTCTTCCCCGAAGGAATTGAAGAGCATCATCGCTGCCCGGAAAGACGACCTCGCCCGCAACCTCGCCGAAAAGCTCCTCGCCTACGCCCTCTGCCGAAAGCTCGGCGGCTACGACGAGATCGTGGTGGATCGAATGATGAAAACCATCGCGCAGGACGGTTTTAAGATGCAGACGCTCATCACCGAGATCGTCACGAGCTATCCGTTCACGAACCGCCGCATCCAATAACGCCCCCATGAGAAATAACGCCCTCATCAACCGCCGCACTTGCCTGAAAGGTGTCGGAGCCTCGCTCGCGCTGCCGCTTTTGGAAACCATGGGCTGGGCCGAGGCTGTCAGGGGAAAGTCGGTCAAGCCGCCGGTGCGCATCGGCTTCATGTACATGCCGCATGGCGTGATCATGGATCAATTTTGGCCGGCGAATGCGGAGAGCTTCCTGAAGTCGCCGCCGCCTGCCTTGGAATCACTGCGGCCCATCGTCGACCAGATTCTGCTGATGAAGGGCATCTCAGGCGTGCCGATCTCTCCTTTCAATGGCGCTCCTCATGCGCTGGAACTCTCCACCTGGCTCACGGCACGCCTCCCGGATGCCGACAGGCGCAGTCAGATCAACATCGCCATCTCGGCGGACCAGATCGCCGCGAATTACCTGGGCGGGCTCACTTCCCTGCCCTCGCTGGAACTCGCGACGATGCCGCAAACGCACAAGGAGAACCAGGAAGGCCTCAATGAGGGCTACTACTCGCATTGCAGCTATCGCTCCCCCACCCAGGCCGTGCCCGCCGAGACGAATCCGCGCAACGTGCTGAACCGGCTGTTTGGAAAGTCTGACAAGCCCGGCAAGGCAGGTCAAACCGACCCGCTGGATCGCCAAATGCTCGATCTGGTCATCGGTGGAGCCAAAGATCTCCGCAAAAAGCTCCCGCAAGGCGATCAGCACAAGCTCGATGAATACCTCGACAGTGTGCGCGCCGTGGAGCGTCGCATCGCCGCCATCGAGTATCGCCAAAAGGAGGCCGCTTTGGAAAAAGCCGGTGTCGCCTCCAGCAAGCGCAATGCCTCCGACTCCCCGCCCATCGAGATCAAGATCCCCGAAGGCGACAAACGCAGCGAATACATGCAGGTGATGTGCGACCTCAACGTGCTGGCCTTCCAGACCGACACGACCCGCGTCAGCTCCTACATCGGCTCCACGCCGAATGGTGTGTCTTATCCCGAGCTCGGCTTCACGGACACGCATCACTCGCAGACCCATCACAACAACGAGGCCGTCAAGTCAGGCAAAGTCGCCGCGATCACAAAGTTCAACATCGACCAGTTCGCCTACATGGTGAACAAGATGGCCAGCCTGCGTGAAGGCGAAGGCACCCTGCTCGACAATTGCATCATGATGTGGGGCAGCGGCCTGGAGGACGGCAACAAACACTCCCGCGAGAATTTGCCCTTCATCATCGCTGGCAAAGGCGGCGGCTCCGTGAACACGGGACGCTTCTTCGCCAACACCAAGGGCAATCAAGGTGACCTGCTGACCACCATCCTCGCCTGCGCCGGTGTGCCGCTGGATCGCCCCATCGGCATCGCGACGAAGCAGTTGACCGAGATGATGAAGATGTGAAGGCGGCGAGGCAAAGGCGGCCATCATTTGGACAAGTTTCGCAGCAGCGACGCCTAACGTCGCGTCGTTATCCTCTGCATGAAGCTCTTCGCGTTTTCACTGATCGCCCTGACGGCAGTGATGAGTGCTGCTCGGCGCGCCCAGCGCCGTCGCAGCGGTGAGCACGGCTCACTGCCCTTCCCAGAGCTTCACGTCATCAATCTGGCAGGTTCCTAAATCGAGGGCTTTGAAGTCGATCTGCGCTTGGCCGGTCATGTCGATGTTCTGGCTGTCGAAGCGGTGCTTCTTGCCGTCAATCGTGAGGAGCAGAGTGCCCTTCTTCAGCTCAATGGCGACGTCATGCCATTGGTTGAGTGAGAAAAGAGGCGACTCCACGGGAAATGTCTCGACGTTCTTTTTGAGGGTCAGTGTCGTCGCCTTTGCGCTGAACGTGATCGTGTGAATGTGGTGGCCGATGTCGAGGAGCGGGAAGCCCTTCTTGTAAGCCTCGCCATCGTAGCGCATGCGCAGGGTGCAGACGAAGTTCTCCGGCACCTTCTTGAGCCAGATCACCGGCTTGAAGCCCGCATGGGCCTTGTCGCCCTTGGCGATCATCTTTTCCTGAAACTCCTTCGAAGATTGGCTGCCCGTGAGCACGCCGTCTTGGATGACCCAGGTGCTGCTTTGCCGGACTTCCCAGAAGTCGGGGTTCAGGGTTCCATCGAAGCTGTCGGCATAGATGAGCTTGGTGCTTTGAAACAGCTCCGGCTTGTGCTCAGGGGGGGCGGCGTTGAGTCGCGCAGCAGGCGAAAGAGCCAGGAGGACGAGTGAAAAACAGAAGATGCGTGGAGAAATGGCCATGAGAGCGCTGAGAACGCGAACAATGACCGTGTCTTGCGCGGCAACCAGTGACGCGGCCCCCCATTTTAACCCAAGAAGCCATCACCCACGGCCAAATATCCGTGCCAACTCACAGGAGGTGTTGCTTGGCCGGTGATTATGCGACAGGCGTTGTCAGATGCATTCCTTTCCTACCCGCAGCACAGCCAACCAACCCACGACCTGGATTGCAGCGAGAGAACGCGCGGCTTTTGAAGCAGCAGGCACGAATGCTCATCGGCTGGCCTCGGGTTCGGAGGGCTGGGTGGAGCGACTGGGCGATGATGCGATGATCTCGCACAAGAATGACGCGGTGCTGAACGAGCTGGCCGCCGGACTGGAGGCATGGAGTGCGCAGGCGAATTGGACGCCAGCGCGAGTCTTCACGCGCTTCCTACCGTTGAAAAATCATGAGCGCGTGTCGCCCATCCTGCGCTCAGGCGATGCCACCTTGCCGATCACCACCGTGGTGACGGAGGCGGGCATCCGTTATGGCCTGGATTTCGGCACAGGATATAGCCACGGCTTGTTTCTGGACCAACGCGCCAACCGTGCCTTGCTGAAAACGCTGCGTCCCAAGCGGCTGCTGAACACCTTTGCCTACACTTGCAGCTTCAGTGTGGTGGCAGCCCTCACGGGGGCGGAGACGCTGAGCGTGGATCTGTCCCGCAAGTCGCTGGACCGTGGCAAACAGAACCTAGCCCTCAATGGCATTGAGGCGGCAGGGCATCGTTTCATCAATGATGATGCGCTGGAATTGCTGCCGAAGCTGGGACATCGCCATGAGCGCTTTGATGCCATCATCCTCGATCCTCCGACCTTCTCACGCGGCGACAACGGCCGCCGGTGGCAGGTGGAGCAGCATTTTGAAGACCTGATGCTCGCGGCACTGGAGGTGGCCGGCCCCACTTGCGCGATCCTGCTTTCCACCAACTGCACGAAGCTCAATCCAACCGTCCTGGAGCGTCAGGCTCGTGCCTGCGCGAAGATCAAGCGCCGTGCCACGGATTACACACGCACGGCAGCAGAAGTCGATTTTCCGCCAGGGCACGGTGCTAGCACCCTTTGGATGATGGTCCGCTGATTCAGTCCGCCAGCCAGGACTTCATGCGCCCGCCCATCACTTTCGCGAATGCGTCACCCGTCAGGGCCAGAAGGAGAAGAAACCGACGCATCATGCTGGGTTGCTGCGGAACTAGCTCTCAGACGGCGGTATTTCAGGTGTCGGAGAGACCTCAGGCTTCTTCACCTGTGGAAGCACCTTGCGGCCAGGGATAAATCCGCTGCTCCCACTACCGCCGGACCAGTCACGGCCGGAATTCTTGTTCTTGAAGGGGCGTGGCGCTTTGTTGTTTTGTTTCTGGCTCCGCATCGTCGGGGATTGTTTTGAAGGAGCGGATCGTTGCGGCAGACGGCTCGTTTGGCAAAGCGAAATCCAGTCTGCGCCCGGGCGCAGCATCAGGCTCCCTGCTTTTTCTTTGGCGGCTTGGGCGCTTTGGCACCGCCTGCGGACGCTGGATCGGTCGCTTTGAGTTTGGCGAAGACCTTCTGCGCATAATCCGAGTTTTGCTCAGGCGTGAGCTCTGGGTGCTTCTCCAAGCGCGACTTCATGAGGTCTTTGAACTTGTCACGCGCCTCGGGAGAGAGGGAGGAGTAAAGTTCGCGGCCTTGCTCGCCGAGAAACGAAGATGGCTTCAGTTTGTCGCCGTCCTTCCTGCCAGAGCCAGCCATTTGAGATTTTGCACCGCCTTTTCCAGTACTTCCTGGGGAAAGCTGCTGCCCCTGGTAGTGCATGGCAATGATCTCGTCTCCCACCTTCATCTCGACTTGGGTTTGGTGCATGTCCGCTCCGGCGCTCGCCGTCATGAGCTGCCAGCCCAACGCGTTCGGCTCCTCGGTCACGACGAAGCGCTGCTTGGTCTCCGTGTTCAGCACCGTGGCCACGGGCCGCCCATCGACGTAAGCGATGCCGGTGAGCTGAAGTGATTTCTCCAAGTTCACGGCACGGGTGAAGGGCGAATGCATGAGCAAATCGTCCGCGAAACTAAAATCAATCGGCTGCGGCAGGTCGGGATCAGCCACTGGAGCCTCGGCGGCCTGGAGGCAGGACGAGATACAGAGAAGGGCGCTGAGGCGAACGAGGAACTTCATGGAGGGGCCCTCTCGAACGACCCCCTGTCCGTGGTCTATCAACGGAATGCCGCCGCGAGGCCCTGCCGAGCTGTCATTTCGCAAAATCGCGGAAGACGATCTGTGATGGATTGCCGACCGGCGTGTAGTGGCCCGTGAAGGCCAGCTTGCCGCTGCTTTTGTCCACGCGAAAGACCGCGATGTGGTCCGCACGTTGGTTGCAGCAGTAGAGGAAGTTGTTGGTCGGATCGAAGGTGAAGCTGCGGGGGTAATCCCCATGGGTCCATTCCTCGGTCACAAAGGTGAGCGTGCCGTCCGCACCGATGGCAAAGATGCCGATGCTGTCGTGCAGGCGGTTGCCCGCATAAACGAACCTTCCGTCGGCGGAGACGGTGATCTCAGAGCAGAAATTGCTGCCTGCATAACCCGGCGGCAGGCTGGAGATCGTCTGACGGGAGGAGAGGCGGCCGGTTTGCGCGTCGAAGTCAAACAACACGACCGTCGAGCCTTCCTCTTGGATCGAGTAGAACCAGCGCCCATTCGGATGAAAGGCGAAGTGACGTGGACCGTCGCCTGGAGGCAGCGACACGAACGGTGTTTCGGCGGCTGTGAGCGTGCCTTTGTCCGCGTCGAACTTCCACACGAGGATTTGATCGAGCCCAAGATCGACGTGGATGACAAATTTCCCCGAAGGATCGGCCTCGATCATGTGTGCATGCGTCTGATCGTGTCCGCTGATGGCAAAGCTGCCGGGAGGCGCATTCGTGGCCTTCGTCGGGCCGATCTTGCCCGCATCCTTCTTCACCTCCGTCGCTTCGCCGAGACTACCGTCTGGTTGGATGGGAAGCACGGCCACGGAACCGCCGAAGTAGTTCGCCACGAGCACGAATTGGCCGCTAGGATGCACACTCAGATGCGCCGGGCCTTTGCCGCCAGAGCTGACGCTGTTCAGCAGCCTCAGTGAGCCGTCATTTTCTATGGCAAAGGCGCTGACGGTTCCAGATTCATTCTCACCGACACGTTCGGTCTCGTTGCCGGAATAAAGACGTGTTTTGTCTGCATTGAAGGCCAGGCAGCTCGGGCTGGTGCCCATTTCATGGACACCTGCGGGTGTCATCGCCCCGGTGGCACGGTCCACTTCAAACCAATGAATGCCGCGCCCGTTCCCAGGCGGCAGATCGACCTGCGTGGCCTTCATGTTCTTCAGCGGCGAGGTGTAGGTGCCCACATAGGCCATCAGTCGGCCACTTTTTTCCACCGCCTGCGCAGCCAGCAGAGGTGCGAGCATGAAGGCGGAACCTGTTTTCAGAAACGAACGACGGGAGCTGGATGATTGGGGCATGATGATGAGGCTACGGCTTCAAGTCCGTGCCTTTTGCACCTGTTCGTCTAACGACGCCGTCTGCACTTTGAGCCCATCCGAGGCCTCCTTCATTTTGATGTCCTTGATCATCGCCACGATGTCGCCATCGGCCAGGACGTAGGCGTCCTTCACGACACGCTCGGTGTCCGGTGCATCCGCCTTGGGCCATTTGTGACCGCAGGTCGTTCACTCAAAGCGGTCGGAGTGGTCCAAAACATCGTTCATCTCGCACATCGGGCAGGCTGGCTGGCTGGCTGATAGGAAACCACCAGACAGGCCGCCGCAGCAGAACTGAAGCGCTCACTTGTGTTTGCTCATGCGACGGCTTAAAGGCCTCAACCATTGCCCCAACCGCCATGTTCACACGTTTCCTCGCTCCTCTCGTTTTCGTCGCCACTGCCGCCATCGCGGCTGACCTGCCCAAGATTCCATCCAAGCCGATCTCGGTGAAGCAAGAGCTGCTCTTTTCCGATGATTTCGAAGGCACCGAACCCGCCAAGGTCTGGCACAAGGTCGTTCCAACCTTCGCCGTCGAAAACGGCACGCTCAAAGGCACTCAAACCCGCGACAAGGATGTTCCTTCCGCCGACGGCAAGTCGGTGGTTAAAGCACACGCGGCGGTGCATGGCCTAGAAATCCCCACCCAAGACAGCGTCGTCGAGTGCAAGATCCGTTTTGAAGGCGCGACGATGATTGATGTCGAATTCGACGACCGCAAATACACCGGCGCGCACTACGGCCATCTCTGCCGCGCCCAAGTGCGCCTCAACGGCGTGACCATCATCGACGAACGCGATGGCAACATGCGCAACGACATCCGCGAGATGCGCAACGATCCAGCCAAGAAGGCCGAAGTCGCCGCGTTGCTGAAGGGCCGCCAAGTGACTTACCCGGCCAAGCTCGAAACCGGCAAATGGTATACGCTCGTGGTGGAAACCGTCGGCGATGAGATGCGCGTCACGATTGATGGCAAGCCCGCCGCGTTTTTGAAATCCTCCGGCATCGCACACGCCACCAAATCGAAGATCGAGCTCGGCGTCGCCGGCAAAGACGGATTCTTTGATGACCTGAAGGTCTGGAATGCTACGGCGAAGTAAGCAGGCGGCGGACGGCATGGATCGGCTGTGCGTCATTGAATCACTCCTCTCATGTCACTCCTCGAGCGCCTCTTCTCCATCCCGACTGTCCGCAAAGCCATCTGGCGGCTCTGGTATCCCTTCCTCACACGCCGTCTGCGCGGTGAGGAGGTGCTGTTTCTCAATTACGCCTTTGAAACCGACCCGCCAGTCGGTTTGAAGCTCGATCCAGCGGACGAGCCAAACCGCGCCTGCATCCAGCTTTATCATCACGTCGCCACGCAGGTCGATTTGCGTGACAAAAACGTGCTGGAAGTGAGCTGTGGTCACGGAGGCGGAGCGTCATGGCTCACGCGCACGTTGCAGCCTGCCAGCTACACCGGCCTCGACCTCAATCCCACCGGCATCGCCTTCTGCCAGCAACGCCATCGGGTGCCCGGACTCAGTTTCAAACAAGGTGATGCGCAGAAACTCCCCTTCGCGGATCAATCGCTCGATGCGGTGATCAATGTCGAGGCCTCGCACTGCTACCCTGATTTCCCTGGCTTCCTGGCCGAGGTGGCGCGGGTGCTGAAGCCCGGCGGTCACCTTCTCTATGCCGACTTCCGTTTTCGCGATCAGTTCGCCGAATGGGACGCCGCCATTGCACAGGCGCCGCTGCAAAGGGTGCAAACCCGTGACATCCGCGACGAAGTGCTGCGCGGCATGGAAACCAACGCCCTGCGCAGCGAGGCGCTCATCTGCCAGCGCCTGCCCGGCTTCCTGCACTCGCTCGGACGCGACTTCGCCGGGCTACCAGGATCGCGTGTGTATGACGCGCTGAAATCACGCGAGCTGTCCTACCGCTCCTGGTGCTTGCGCAAGGCTTGATCACGGCCCCACGGCCAGCCAGTTGAACTCGGCGGCATAAACGCGGGTGTTGGCCCAGGTGGTGATGATGGCCTGAAAGCCAGATTCGGTGATCAGCCCGGTTTTGAGCGTCAGGCGCGCACTGTCGCGCTGGTCGATGTCGAAACCCGTGAGTCCAAGCTGCACGACCGGCACGGCAAAAAAGGGCGAGTCAAAAAAGATCTCCACCGTGAAGCTGCGAACCTCGGCCTCATCCGGCGAGATTTGATCAAGGCACCAGCCCTCCGAGAGGACACTCAGGGCGACGTTGGAGGAGAGAACTTTCCAGGGAACAGAAGAGGAATACATCAGGCAGCGCAGAGAAGCAGCATCCGGGCCGATGTCAGGCATTCTCCGCCTTATTTGCCACTTTCGCCCTCGACATCGAGCGGGATGAAATCTCGCACGTCCCACACCACCGGTTGCCCTCGGCGCTGCTTCGCCGGGCATAAACGGTAACAAGCCAGCGCACCAACTTCCCAGATGAATCAAATCTCATGGCAAAGCCTCACGACGGGCGCTAATAGACCCGATGAAATTGGAACAAGGCCAGATTTGGAAAAAGGGCGATGAGTACCTGCGCATCGTCGAATGGGCGCGGCTCTCCATCGAGTACAAGCGCATGAAAGACCCGCTCACCAAGGAAGGCACCCTGCACAAGGTCACGAAAAAGGAATTCTGCCGCCTGCTGAAGGACGCGGAGCTGGTGGTGCTGGAAAAGCCAGCGGTGGAAATACCTGAAGACGACGGCCCAGAAGAGCAGCCGCTCATTTGATGCCGACCAGATGCTCGACGCGGCGGTGTAATCAAACCCGCCGGGAGTTTCGATCAGCATGTCCAGGCTCATTTCGAGATCCCAGTCGTGCAGGATGTGGCCGATGTAAGACGGCATCGCCTTGTCGAGAAATAGACTCGTCTTCGGCGTGTTGCTGTCAAAACCGTCGAGGCGTTCCAGAAAGCCAAGCGCGACAAGCGCGTGACTTTCCTCAGATCATGCCTAGCCGTGCCGGATGGAACCTCTGCCAACCCTGAGCGAAATCGAAGCCGCCAAGGCGCTCATTCGTCCGCACATTCGTGAAACGCCGACCTATCGCTGGCCGCTGCTCGAAGCGGGCCTCGGCTGTGAGCTGTGGCTGAAGCATGAGAACCACACACCCGTCGGCGCTTTCAAGATCCGCGGCGGACTCGTCTATATGGACGAATTGAAACGCCAGCAGCCAGACGTGGGCGGTGTGATCGCCGCCACCACCGGCAATCACGGCCAGTCCATCGCCTTCGCGGCCAAGTTAAACGGCCTGCGGGCTGTGATCGTGGTGCCGCATGGCAACAACCCGGAAAAGAACAACGCCATGCGCTCGTTGGGCGCCGAACTCGTCGAGCATGGTCGTGAATTTCAGGAAGCCCTCGAATACTCACGCGAACTGGCCGCCAAAGAAGGCCTGCATGCCGTGCCGTCGTTTCATCCATGGCTCGTGCGCGGCGTGGCGACGTATGGCTTGGAAATGTTTCGCTCCGTCGCGGATTTGGACGCGGTTTTCGTGCCCATCGGCCTCGGTTCCGGCTTCTGCGGCATCGCAGCGGCCCGCGAGGCCCTGGGATTGAAGACAAAAATCATCGGCGTCGTCTCCGAGCATGCGCCGGCCTATGCACTGTCGTTTCAGCAGCAGCAGTTCGTCGAGCAATCGAGCACGACACGCGTGGCGGAAGGCGTGGCCTGTAAAACACCGAATAAGGAGGCGCTGGAGCATGTGATCCGTTACGCAGACGACATCCTGACCGTGAACGATGATGAAACCATCGCCGCCATGCGTGACCTCATGCAGGCGACGCACAACCTTGCCGAAGGCGCTGGCGCATTGGCCTATGCGGCTCTCAAAAAGCATCAGGCACAATTTGAGGGCCAGCGCATCGCCTGCGTGCTCACCGGCGGCAATGCGAGCATGGCAATGATCGCACGCACATTGGCGTGATGAAGCATGCGAGAAATGCCACGTGCGGCACGTCTTGCTGAGTCAGCATGGCCGAATCCACTTCCCCTCAACGTCTCGTCTCACTTGATGCCCTACGCGGCTTCGATATGTGTTGGATTCTTGGCCTCGGTGGTGTGGTGACGGCAGTCTTGAAGAGGTTCGCTGCCGGGTCTTCGATCACAGAAACGGTCACGTCGCAATTGGAGCATGTCACTTGGGATGGTTTTCGTTTTTATGACCTGATTTTCCCGCTGTTCCTCTTCATTGCCGGTGTGTCGATGGCCATTGCACTGCCCCAGCGGCTTGAGCGCAGCGGCCATGGGGCTGCCATGCGGCATTTGATGGGACGAGCCTTGATCTTGGTGGCCCTGGGAGTGTTTTTCTCCGGCGGCTTACGAGATGGATGGGATAAAATCCGCTGGCTTGGCGTGTTGCAGCGTATCGGCATCGCATCAGCAGCTGCGGGCATGATCTCGCTTTGGCTGGGCTGGCGCGGTTTGGTGATCTGCGTACTCACTCTGCTCGGTGGATACTGTCTGCTGCTTGGATGGGTGCCTGTGCCTGGTTTTGGCGCGGGTGATTTCGCCGAAGGCCATAACCTGACGAATTACATCGACTCCATCTGGCTGCCAGGCCGCCGACATGATGGCGATCATGATCCTGAAGGCATCCTGAGCACACTACCGGCCATCGCGACGGCACTGCTGGGTATTTTGGCTGGGAAATGGATCACGAGTGGCGCAGCGGCTTCGCGGCGAGTCACTGGCCTGATTGGTGCCGGCATCGTCATGATCCTTCTCGGATGGTGCTGGCATCCGTTCTTCCCGATCATCAAGAAGATCTGGTCCTCAAGCTTCGTGCTGGTCGCCGGTGGCTGGAGCGCAGTATCGTTGGGCGTGTTTTACTGGATCGTCGATGTGCGCGGCTGGCAGCGCTGGACGGTGCCCTTTGTGTGGGTCGGTGCCAATCCGATCACGCTCTATGTGTGCAGCGGGCTGGGGTTCTTCCGCACGATGTCTGAACGAATCGCAGGACATCCCGGGAAGGAATGGGCGTGGATCACCTCATGTGTGACCTTTGGTCTGATGCTGCTCATGGCGCGCTGGATGTACAAGCGCGGCATTTTCATCAAGGTTTAGCGGAGATCCTGCAGCCACATCACGGCTGGCAACTAGATGTCCGTGGCGGGCTACACGCCAGTGCGCAGCGCCCGATGAGACTCTTCTGAACCTTGTTGACAGCTTCTTGACCCTGAAACCAAGAAGCCGTCAGCAAGACAGCCGTGCACAACGAGCGCTGGATGATGAACTTACTCCGCGAGCAGTTTCGCCACCTGTTCTTCCAGGCCGCCACGCGCATTGGTGCTGACGACCATGCCCTTCTTATTGAGCAGCCACATGGCCGGGATCGAGTTGATGCCATACTTGGTGGAGATCTCGTTCTGCCAACCCTTGCCATCGAAGTACTGCGGCCATTCCATGCCCTTATCCTTCACAAAGGCCTGCAACTCCGCCTTGTCTGAATCGAGCGAGATGCCGACGATCTCGAAGCCTTTCGGATGCAGTTCCTTGTAGGCTTTGATCACGTTGGGCAGCTCGGCCACGCATGGTCCGCACCAGGTGGCCCAGAAGTCGATGAGAACGACTTTGCCCTGAAGCTTCGCCAGATCGACCTCACGACCGTCCACGGCGGTGAATTTCATCTCCAGCGGCTTGGTCTTGATCTCGGCAGCGGCCTTGAGGCTCTTCACCTTGCCTTCAACCATGCGGTTCATCTTCTCAGTCGGAAAGTCCTTCAAATGCTTCTCCGCCTTGGCGATCCAGGCGGCGGTGTCGCCTCCGGGGCCTTCGGCAGCATCGGCGGCTTCCATGACATTGATCAGGCTGGCCTGTGATTTGGTCTCGGGCTTGGCGTCCTCGGCCTTGAGGATGTCGTCGAGGCTGATGGCGGCCTTGGCAGGCGCTGGCACACCGGCCATCTCACGCGCACGCCCCACCATCGCTTCAAACAAGGCCGCGTCATACCGGGCGGCATTGGTCGGGGCCGCTTTCATGGCCGCTGCGTACGCCGCGTCGAAACTGACGAGGCCGGTTTTGAGCAGTTCGATGGCCTGCTCACGCGACTGAGGTTTCTCCTTCGGATTTTTGATGCCTTCAATGCTGTCATTGACCTTCTGCCATTCGGCATCGCCGTCAGCTGCAAGAGTTAGGGAAGAAACGGCCAGGACGAAAGTCGTGACCCCGATGCGGAGAAGGCGGTGCGCGTTCATGAGCCAGCCTAAACGGGGCAAACCGCCGCCGACAATCGTTTACGCAAAGATTTCTGTCACGGCCTTGCCTTTCCCGTCCTCGGTGACGTAGAACGGCCGGCCTTCGATCTCGAACTCGGTTTTTGGGCTGATGCCCATCGCGGTCATGATCGTGGCGTGCAGGTCCATGACGCTGACGGGGTTTTTCGTGGCGATGAGCGGGCGTTCGTCCGCTGTTTCGCCGTAGAGGAAGCCCTTCTTCACACCGCCGCCGAAGGTCATGACGCTGGTGCCGCCGGTGAAATGGCGGTGCAGGCCGTAGTGCTTCATCTCGCTGAGCGTATCGACCTTGAAGGTCGTCTGGTCGTTCGCGGTGGAGCCGGGCTTGCCTTCCATGAGCGCATCGCGACTGAACTCGCTGGCGATGATGATGAGCGTGCGGTCGAGCAGGCCCTTCGCCTCCAGATCGAGCACGAGCTGAGCGATGGGTGCATCGATTTCCTTGTGCATGGCCGCCAAGGTGGTGTGGCCGTCCTTGTGTGTGTCCCATTGGAAAAAAGGCACATATTCGGTGGTGACCTCGACGAATCGTGTGCCCGCCTCGACCAAACGCCGTGCGAGCAGGCAGCCGCGACCAAAGCGACCGGTGTCATACTTCGCGTAGCTCTCCTTCGGCTCCAGCGTGATGTCGAAAGCCTCGCGCTCCTTCGCGCTGAGCAGGCGATAGGCGTTGTCCATGCTGCGGAGCATGGATTCCTGCTGGTAGTCGCTCATGAACTCGCGCTGCGGGCTTTGATCGACGAGTTGGCGGAAAAGACGGTCGCGATTGGCGAAACGATTCGCGTCCATGCCCTTCGGCGGCTTGACAGACTGCGCGGCTTCCTCGGGGAATGGGAGGTTCATCGGTCCGAACTCGCTGCCGAAGAATCCGGCGGTGGTGAAGGCCTTCAGCTCCTCGCTTTCGCCCACGCCTTCAAGCCGTTGGCCGATGTTGATGAACGCGGGCATCACCGAATTGCGCGGACCGAGCACCTTGGCCATCCACGAGCCGATATGCGGGCAGGCGACGGTCTGCGGCGGTACGTAGCCGGTGTGCCAGTGGTACTGATGCCGCGAGTGCAAGATGCTGCCGAGATCCGGCTGCACCGCGCTGCGGATCAGCGTGCCGCGATCCATCACCTGCGCGATGTTTTCGAGGCCCTGGCAGATTTTGATGCCATCCACGCTCGTGTTGATCGCCGGGAAGGTGCTGAGCATGCGCTTCACTTCGAGACCCTTCTCGAACGGCAGGTAGCCCTTCGGATCAAACGTGTCCGGTGCCGCCATGCCGCCCGCCATCCATAAAAGGATGCACGCATCGGCTTTCGCAGGCGGATGCGTGACTTTGTCGCCGGTTTTGGCCCAGATCGCCTTCGGCGCGCCGGTCATCCACGCAGCGGTGGAGGCGGCGGCGAGCTTCTTGAGGAAATCGCGGCGGACGAGGTGCTCTGGGAGGCTGGGATCGAGATCGTGCATGTCGGGGAAACGTTATGAAATGCCGGATTCACTCACGCATCAACGCCAGGGCTTCGATGCTGGGGTATCGTCCTGCCCTGGAGATTACCAGGCGTTTGACCAAGCGTTTTGGTGAATTGAGGCCCATGATCCGGCAAGTCACCTCGCCGGTGTCGGTGAGCGGCATGATCCGGTGGCCGTTCAAGCGGAAATGATCAGTCCACCTGTCCTTTCGAGGATTGAAAAATGGCATCAAGACACCAGAACGGCGTGTGAGCGAGCCGAGATCAGGGCCTTTGGCGAGGTTGCAGTCGGAACAGGCAAGCGCCAAATTTGAATACGCCGTGCGGCCACCGTGTTTTCTGCTGATGAGATGGTCGATTTGGAAGGCCAGCCAGTCATCCCGCTCATGGAGGAGGCAATATTCGCAAAGGCCGGAGGCACGCTCCCACACCCGCTGCCGCAGGGCTGCTGGCACATGAGCGCTCATGCAGGCATGGCTGCCAGACGGGCTTTGGCCTTCACGATGGACATGACGTGGTTCAACATCATGTAATGATCGAGTTCATCTTGTTGGGACTTGCTGATCTCACCGTCTTTGTGCTTCTGCACGAGCATCTCCACCTTCCGCGAAGTAGCCTTGGATGCTCGCAATGACGTCAGCTTCTTCGGGTCAATGACCTTAGCGATGGCGGCAGCTGCTTCTTCGTATAGTTTCATACTACTGAACTTAACGAACCTGGGTGGACATTTCAAGGCAAGCCTCAATCTAGCCGTTCACCGGCCTCGCAGCCCCCAAGATTCCGCCATTGACTGCCGTGTTGCCGTCGCCATCTGCATACGCCGTGTTTCTGACCACCCACCATCTGCTGTTTGTGCTGCTGCCGCTCGCGCTGGCGGCGCGCATGGCGCTGAAGCCACGACCAGCCACGCTGGACGTGGCGCAGGGCGTGATGCGCTTCTGCCTGGGCTTGGGCAAATGGGTGCTGCTGGTGGATCCGCTGTGGCATCTCTCCAGCATGGTGCTGCATGGTGGCACGGACAGCCTGAGCACAGGCGTGGCATGGATGGGATTCCTAGCGCGACTGCTGAGCTTGCACTTCGCTTTCACGAGTGCGGGAGATTTGATCGCTGGTTTCGGCGGCATGATGGGCTTCAAGCTCGCTGATCAAGCCCAGTCGATCCTCGATCTGCGGCAGTTCACGCATGGCCAATTTTTCCGGCTGCTTCCTTTGTTGCTGCTCTTCACCGTCCTGAGCCTGTCGGTGGACGCGGCCTCTTTAGGCGACGCCTGGCTGCAGCTGCGGGCGCTGTTCACGCCTCCGGCCAAAACGATTGCCACGGTGTTCCAGGAATCGCGTGTGTGGAGTGATTACCACACCATCACGATGGTCGCTGCGCTGGCTTGTTTTCTTGGCCTGCCTTACTCGCGTGACTTTCTGCGCACCCCCGCCTTCTGGAAGGGGGCGATCTGCCTCAGTGTGTTCTTTCTCGCCATGGCGCTGCTGTGGACTCATTCCCCTCCTGCGTGATGAAGCCTGCCCCGCCAAAAATTGCCCCCGCCAAGCGCACGGTGGTGCCGCCGGAGCCAGAATTCACCTCCCAGGAGGCACTGAAGCTCGTACGCGTGTTGGTGATCGCACTCGTCGTGCCGCTGGCGTTTGAGATCGTGGCCTGGTTCACGCCCACTCAGACCAATCTGGCCGCCGCTTGTGTGCGCAGCGGCATGCAGTGGGTGCTGACGCATGGGCTGCATGAGGGCAATCGCGACGTGTATCTCGCACGCGAGGGCTGGCTCTTCTCCCACGCTGAGATCAACCGCCTCGTGCATGCGAAACGTGAAAACAACGAGACCCAGGCCCAATTGACCGCGCTGGCATCACGTCTGAAAGCACAAGAGACAAGCCTCCTCGTGGTGCTGATCCCCGGACGCGCGGCGCTTTACCCCGAACAGATCCGCGACGGGCGCTACACGGGCCCGGTGCGACTGAACGAGGAGAACACCACAGTCTCGGAGCTGAAGGCGGCAGGCATTGATGTGATGGACATGACCGACGCGCTGTGGGAGTTCCGCGACCGGCAGCAGGTGTTCTTCGCGCAGGACAGCCACTGGACACCAGAGGCGATGAAAGCCGTCGCGCTGGCGGTGAACAAGCAGGTGCGTGAAAAATTCCCGCGCCTTGCCAGCGCTGAGACGCCGATCATCAACGCCACCATTCTGGAGCAGGTGGATTCTGGCGATCTCAGCCGCCGACTCGATCCACTCAACGCGGCCCGGCTGCTGGGGGATGAAGGCGCGGACCTGATTGCCATCCAGGGCATCGAACCGAGTGCGCAATCCCCCATTGTCCTGCATGGCGGTGGATTGCTGCGCGTCTTTGACGATCCACAGCTCAGCTTTGGAGGAGGCGGCGAATCGCCCAGGGCCGGATTCGCCACGCAGCTTGGCATGCTCTTTGGGCGTCCGGTGGACGTGCGCGGCATGCCGCAGGCCGGTGAAGGTTATGAGGACAAAAAGCTCGTCATCTGGCTGTTGCCGATGACGGAACTGGTGCCGTAAGTACCGCCTACCTCATGCTGCGACTCCTTCTGCACTTCTTCTTCGGTGGCGTGTTTGTGTATTCGGGCCTGTTAAAGTCCGCCGACCCGATTTCCTTTCTCGACGATGTGCGCAGCTTTGACCTGCTGGGCGATCCCTGGGCCGCTTGGGTGGCGATGGGCTTGCCTTGGCTGGAAATCTTCGCCGGACTGGCCGTGATGAGCGGTTTCATGCGCCCCGGCGGCCTCATGATTCTGAATGCCTCACTGCTGGTCTTTCTCGTGGCCATCGGCATCTCCTGGTGGCGTGGGATCGACATCCGCTGCGGTTGTTTCGGCCACTCTGACGCGAGCTCGAACTACCGCGACCTCATTCTGCGTGATCTGCTGCTGTTGGCGGCGGGAATCGTGCTCGTGTGGCACGGCCAACGAAAATCCAAGCCATGAGCGCCAAACTCAAATACCACTTCGCCTCCGACAATACCTCCGGCGTCTGCCCGGAAGCCTGGCAGGCACTCGAAGAGGCAAACCAGGGCTACCAGCCGAGCTACGGAGCCGATTCGATCACGGCGGAAGCCTGCGAAACTTTCCGGCGCTTCTTCGAGACCGATTGCGATGTGTACTTCGTTTTCAACGGCACGGCGGCCAATTCGCTCGCACTTGCCACGCTATGCCGCAGTTACAACAGCATCATCACCGCGCATGAGGCGCATGTGGAGACGGATGAATGCGGTGCGCCGGAGTTTTTCAGCCACGGCTCGAAAATCCTGCTCGCCCGCAGCCCTCTGGGCAAGTTGGACCCGACCGATGTGGAACGCATCGCCACCAGCCGCAACGACCTGCATTTCCCCAAGCCGCGGGCTTTGAGCATCAGCCAAAGCACCGAACTGGGCACCGTTTATCGCCCTGGCGAGATCGCCGGACTCGGCGCGATTGCCAAACAGCATGGTTTGTCGATCCACATGGATGGTGCGCGTTTTTTCAATGCGCTGGCCGGCTTGAACACTTCTCCAGCAGACATCACCTGGCGTGCCGGGGTCGATGTGTTGTGCTGTGGCGGCACGAAGCTCGGCATGGCCGTCACCGAGGCCGTGGTGTTTTTCAACAAGGAGCTGTCACAGGATTTTCAGTATCGCTGCAAACAGGCCGGGCAGCTTTGCTCCAAGATGCGCTTCATCTCCGCGCAGTGGCTGCGCATGCTGACGCATGACACCTGGAAAAAACACGCCAGCAGCGCCAACGCCCTCGCTCGCCGACTTTCCGACGCCCTCGGCCACCTGCCCGGTGTGCAGATCTTGTACCCGGTCGATGCGAACGCCGTTTTCGCGAAACTGCCGGAGAAAATGAAAGCCGGCCTCAAGGAGCGTGGCTGGGTGTTTTACAGCTTCATCGGCGGCGGCAGCCGACTGATGTGCTCATGGCACACCACGGAGGCGGATGTGGACGCCTTCGTCGCGGATGCCGCGGCGTTTTCATGATCCCGCTCAGTGGCTGATCTGGGATGAGCGCGATTCAAACGCGCCCTCCGCGCATGCAACATCAGGCGTGTTGGGAGTGCACTGCGTGCAAGAGCGCCCTGCGGCTTTTCGTCTTGTGTTGCGCTTTCCAACCCGTCCCCCTGCCAAACATGCACCGTCTCATCCTCTTTTTCCTGTTCACCGTATCCCTCCATGCTGAGTTCACCACCGAGCAGCAGCAGGTGCCGCTGGAACAAGTGCCCGGAGATGCCAAGGCTGCGAAGATCGTGCTCATCGCCGGGACGCCGAGCAACAAGCCGGGACAGCATGAGTACTTCGCCGGTTGTGCGCTGCTCATGGACTGGCTGAAGGCCGTGCCCGGCGTCGCGCCGGTGATGGTGGCGGAAGGCTGGCCAAAAAACGAAGCGGTGCTCGATGGTGCACGCAGCGTGTTGTTGTTCATGGACGGCGGCGACAAGCATTCTTTCCTCGAACCCGCACGCTGGGCGAAAATGCAGGCGCTCACGCAGGCTGGCACGGGCTTGGTCATTCTGCATCAAGGCGTGGACTGCAAGCCCGACCGTGCCGCTGACTTCAAGGCGATGTTTGGTGCCGCATTTCAGAGCGACATCGGCTGCCGCGGCCATTGGGACGTCGATTTCACCAGCATTCCGACGCATCCCATTAACAACGGCGTGAAGCCCTTCCCGTTGCTCAAAGACGGCTGGCTCTACAACCTCCACTTCGCTGACAAAGGCGTCACACATCTGCTGCAATGCGCCATGCCCGACAGCAGCCGCAAAAACGATGCCGCCAAAGCACATGCAGGCCGCGCCGAAACCGTAGCGTGGAGCTATGAGCGCCCCGATGGCGGGCGCAGTTTCGGCTTCACCGGCTGCGACCTTCACGCGAACTGGGCCGAGGCCAATCAACGCCGCTTCATGCTCAATGGCATCCTCTGGAGCGCCAAACTCGATGTGCCTGCGGGCGGTGTTTCTTCCGAAGCCACGCCGGAGCAGATCACGAAGAACTGGGATCGCAAAATCTTCGTGCCGAAGGCAAAGAAGGCGGCTGCACCGGCCAAAGAGAAGGATTTGAAGAAATGATGGCCCGTGGCATTTTGAACCATGAGCATCGCTACCAGCATCAATCCGCAAGAACTGCGGCCCCGCATTGAGCAAAAACTCGACAAGCTCTCGTCTGATGAGCTGGCAATGGTGGACAGCATGCTGACGCAACTGGAGGCCCACCGTCTGCTGGATCAGATTGGCGCGGCGGCTGATGATGCTCGTGAGGCAGGCAAGTTCGCCGACATTGATCAGGCGTTGCGTGAATTCCGCGCTCGCCATCCCTACCGCTGATGATCGTCTGCATCGACACTAATTCGCTGATGTCGATGCTGAGTCTCAGCCATCCGAACCGTCAAATCCTGCATGAATGGGTCTCCGGCAGGTTCCACTGGGCGGTGAGCAACGAGGTGATGACTGAGTATGAAGAAATGCTGTTACCGCGCATCGGGGAGGCACGTTGGAAGTCGTTTTTGAATGTGCTGGACATGATTTCTGATACGCAGCGCAATTTGATTCGGACCGATCCGAGTTTCCGCTTCGAAGTCATAACGAGTGATCTTGATGACAACAAATTCTGCGACTGCGCCATCGTGGCGAATGCGGATTACGTCATTACTGAAGACAAGCACTTCCAGGCACTGACAGGTTCAGGCTACAAGCCGCAGCCAATCAAGCCGGACGCTTTTCTCACGTTGTTGCAGAAGTCATAAATTCCCACCATGTCCACCCCAAGCAGCACCCGTCGCGTCGTCATCGCGAGTTTCATCGGTACCACCATCGAGTGGTACGATTTCTTTCTCTACGGCACGGCCTCGGCGCTGGTGTTTAACAAACTGTTCTTCCCGAACTTCGATCCGTTGGCCGGCACGATGGCGGCCTTCGCGACGTATGCGGTCGGATTCTTTGCGCGACCGGTCGGTGGCATCGTTTTCGGGCATTTTGGCGACAAGATCGGCCGCAAGTCGATGCTGGTGACGACGCTCATGCTCATGGGGGTGGCGACGGTGTTGATTGGCCTGCTGCCGACCTATTCGCAGATCGGTGTTTGGGCTCCGATCCTGCTCGTGCTGCTCCGTTTTGTTCAAGGCTTCGGTGTCGGCGGAGAATGGGGCGGTGCGGTGCTGATGGCCGTGGAGCATGGCGCACAGGGCCGTCGCGGCTTTTACGCGAGCTGGGTGCAGGCCGGAGTGCCAGTGGGACTGCTGCTGGCCAATGCGGTGTTCATGCTCGCCTCGTCGATGGATGAAAAAGCCTTCCTCTCCTGGGGCTGGCGCGTGCCGTTTCTGCTCGGCGTGCTGCTGCTCGGTGTCGGCATGTTCATTCGTTTGAAGATCATCGAGAGCCCGGTCTTCACGCAGGCCAAAACCGAAGACGCTGGCCCGAAGGTGCCCATCCTGGCCGTGCTGCGCGATCATCCGCGCAACGTGCTGCTCGCCATGGGCGCACGCTTTGCGGAGAACGCCTTCTTCTACATCTTCACCGTGCTCGTGCTCAGCTACGGCTCGCAGCAGCTCGGCATGCCAAAGGCCACGCTGCTCAATGCGGTGCTGATCGGCTCTGCGGTGCAATTGATCGTCATCCCATGCTTCGGAGCACTCTCGGATCACATCGGTCGGCGGCCGGTGTATCTCGGCGGCGCGTTCTTCCTGATGCTGTTCGCGTTTCCGTTCTTCTGGATGATCGAATCACGCCAAACCGTGCTTGTTATCCTTGCCGTGGTGATCGGTCTCATCGGCCACGCGGCCATGTATGGTCCGCAAGCGGCGTTCTTTTCGGAGCTGTTCGGCACACGAGTGCGCTACAGCGGTGCCTCACTCGGTTATCAGCTCGCCTCGCCGCTGGCGGGTGGGCTAGCACCGCTCATCGCCACCGCGTTGCTCGATCAAAGTGGCGGCAGGCCGTGGTCGGTTGCTCTCTACCTCATCGGCATGGCGGTGATCACGCTGATCTCGGTGTGGCTGGCCGAGGAGACGAACAAGAAGGCGCTGTGAGGTCGCGCCCTGCGTCCAATTCCGCCCAAAACCTGTCCAATCAGACCTGACGAACCAGTTGCACGCCGCCCGGTTCCGTCTCCCTTGCACGCCCTACCATGAACGAAGCCTTCCCAGACATTCAGAAAATTCAATTCGAAGGACCGAAGAGCCGCAACCCGCTCGCCTTCAAGCACTACAACGCCGACGAAATCGTGGGCGGTAAAAAGATGCGCGATCATCTGCGCTTCGGCGTCGCCTACTGGCACGCCATGCGCAACTCGCTCTCCGATCCCTTCGGCGGCGGCACCGCCCAGCGCCCATGGGATGACGGCAGCAATTCCGTCGCCAACGCGCAGCGTCGCGTGTGGGCCTGCTTCGAGTTCATGGACAAGCTCGGCGTCGATTACTACTGCTGGCACGATCGCGATGTCGCGCCTGAACTCGACACGCTGGCCGAAAGCAACGCCGCCTTTGACGCCGTCGCCGACGAACTCGAAAAAGCGCAGAAGCAGACCGGCAAGAAGCTCCTCTGGGGCACCGCCTGCCTGTTCTCCCATGCTCGTTATTGCCAGGGTGCCTCCACCAGCCCGAACGCCGGCGTCTTCGCCTACGCTGCCGCTCAGGTGAAGAAGGCCATGGACGTCACGCATCGCCTCGGCGGTGAAGGCTACACCTTCTGGGGTGGCCGCGAAGGCTACGCCACGCTGTGGAACACCGACATGAAACGCGAGATCGACCACCTCGCCCGCCTGCTGCACATGGCCGTCGATTACAAGCAGAAGATCGGCTTCAAAGGCCAGTTCTACATCGAACCGAAGCCGCGTGAACCCTCCACGCATCAGTACGATTCCGACGCCGCCGCCTGCTTGAACTTCCTGCGCGAGCACAACCTGCTCGACCACTTCAAGCTCAACCTGGAGACCAATCACGCCACCCTCGCTGGCCACAGCATGCGTCATGAGATGCAGGTCGCCATCGCCGCAAACGCACTCGGCTCCGTCGATGCCAACACCGGCGACACACTCATCGGCTGGGACACCGACCAGTTCCCGACGAACATCTATCTCACCACCGAGATCATGCTCGAAGTTCTCCGCATGGGCGGTCTCACCACCGGCGGCCTCAACTTCGACGCCAAGTGCCGTCGCGAATCCTTCGAGCCTGTTGATCTCTTCCACGCCCACATTGGCGGCATGGACGCCTTCGCCCGCGGCCTCAAGGTCGCTTACGCGATGATCGAAGACGGTCGCATCAACACCTTCATCAAACAGCGCTACGCCACCTACGACAGTGGCATCGGCGCGAAGATCGAGAAAGGCGAAGTCGGCTTTGAAGAACTCGAAGCCCACGTCCTCGCCAACGGCGAGCCGCTCCTCGGCAGTGGCCGTCAGGAAATGCTGGAAAATCTCGTCAACGAGTACCTCTGAACCTAAGCACGCCCGACAACGGGGAAACCCGGCTGCCTGGGTTGAATTCAAATCCCAACGCGAGGCGGTCGGTAACGACCGCCTCGTTTTTTAGCCCGGAATGACTCGGTCTATTCGCTTCACGTCCGATTCATCCTACGCCTGACCCAGGGCTCACTTTGGCTTCTGGGTTGGTGGTTGCAGGTCATGGCGGATTGAAATCAGGCGTTAGGATCGACGTCTGGTTCTTCCTTTGGATCAAGCTCGCCGCCTCAGCTGTAGCCCCCAGGAGCTACATTTTGTGAGAATGGCCACCTGTTTTCAGGCAGAACAGTTAAGATGGTTAACAGATTGCTCGCTTTGTCGTCAACGCTTTCGTCCAAGCTTCCACGAGATGTACCCTGCTCGGCTGTGTCACGTGTTCCCAGAGGCAACCCGGACAGTCGCCCTACTTGCGGCTTAGCTTGTAAAACAGCCAGCCGCCGATGCCGAGGAAGATGACGTTCGGCAGCCACATGATGAGGTGGGGCATGGCCGCCGGTTTGTCATTGAGCGTGTCTGCCAGGATGATGAAGACGATGTACACCGTGGCGGTGATCAGGCTGAGCGCGAAGCCCGAGGAGGTCTCGCGGCGCTGCGCGGTGACGCCGAGCGGGATACCGACGAGGGCGAAGGTGAAGCAGGCGAGAGAGAAGCTGTAGCGCTTGCTCAGCTCGGTGAGGGAGAGGGAGCGCGTCACCGGAGTGAGTGGCTCGCCGGTAAAGGTGTCTTTCCATGTGCGCACCTCCGCGACCAGAGCGCTGGTGCTTTTCATGCTGGCATTCACGCGCACGGCGTCCTTCTGCATCTCGGAGAGAGGGAATTCGATGGGAAACTCGGCCAGCCCGAGCGGTTTCGGCGCGGTAGGCGTGCCATCGGCATTCGCGGCTTGGAGATGCTCGATGCTGGCGTCTTTGAGCAGCATGTTGAAGTCGAGCTTGCCAGGCATCGTCTCGATGAGGCCGCTCTTGGCGCGGATGTAACTGCCGGCTCTTGCGCCACTGTCCAGCTTGATGATGTGGAGGTCGGTGAGCATTTTGTCATCGCGCTTGCCGGTGTAGATGCGGTAGCCGGGCACGCGCTCCAGCACCTGGCCCTCTTGGAAGAGCGTCTCGGGATTCTGCACGGCCACCTCGTAAAATAACCGCTTCATGCGGTCTTTCGAGGCGGGAGCCAGGCTGACGTTCACCCACAGGCAGAGGCCGCTGAGCAGCAGCGCGAGCACAAAGATCGGCGCGCAGATGCGCTTCATGGACATGCCGGTCATGCGCAACGAAACGAGCTCGTTGTCCGCGGAGAGGCGACCGAAGACCAGCAGGATCGCGGTCAGAAAGGCCCAGGGAATGGTGAAGATGAGCGAGAAGGGGATGACCAGCGTGACGAACTCCAAAATCACCGACAGCGGCAGCTCGGTGTTCCCCAGCAGCTCGTCGAGCTTCTTGTACACATTTCCGAGCACCATCACGCCGCTGAGAAGCGCCACGCCGATGAGCGTGGCGGATCCAACCTGGCGGCCGAGGTAGCGGTCAAAAATGCGCGGAAACATGTGCCCCTGAGGCTAGCGAGATGTGAACGCCGGGCAATTTGAGATTGCCTGTGGCTGGCGGCGGGAGGTGTTTTGAGGTGCGAGGTGTTTTCTTCGCTGTGACCACGTTTTGACGTGTCGAGGCGATGAATCGAGGACGGGAAAGAGTCGGGGCACCTGCGCTGGGTTGGAGGGCATCCCCTTGACCTCTTGACCACGCCTTGACCTGCCCCTACGTCATCCCATGGCCCTCAAGGCGATCATTCACAAAGCAAGCGTCTCATTTTCGGATCTCGACCAGAACGTGTACCGGGATCACGAGGTCACACTGGCGCGGCATCCTTCGGAAACGGAGGAGCGGATGCTTGTGCGGCTGCTGGCGTGGGTGCTGAATGTGCCGGAGAACAACGACCTGGGAACGCTGGAGTTTGGCAAGGATCTGTGGGAGTCGGATGAGCCAGCGCTGCTCCAAAATGACCTGACGGGCCTGCGCATGCATGAGATCGAGATCGGCCAGCCGGAGGAAAAGCGGCTGGTGCGGGCCTGCGGGCGGTCGAAGCAGGTGACCGTTTACTGCTATTCAAACAATGCAGCCGCATGGTGGGCCGGAGTGACGGGCAAGCTGGCCCGCGTGAGCAACTTGCGAGTGATGCAGCTCCCTGCAGAACCTGTGAAGGCGCTCGCTACTTTGGTGGATCGCGCGATGACGCTGCAAATCACGGTGCAGGAGGGCATCATCACGGTGGATGGCGGCGGGAAGAGCGTGGAGCTGACGCCAGTGCGGCTGTTTGGGGCGGAGGGGGGAAGAAGTTAGAGGTTGTGCTAACGCAGGAGTGCTTTCCAAGAGGCTCTTCCATGAGAAAATCGGCTTCAAGGATTGCGCCTGGCAGGAAGGTCACGGTGCCTTCACGATCAGCCAATCACACATTTCCACGCACAATCCGCTACGTTCAGAACCAGCGTCAACATCACGCCAAAGCCACCTTCGAGGTCGAATAACGCCAGTTCCTCCCCATCCACGGGATCAGCCGATGAAGACTACATTTGCGGCTGGCCCTCTCACGTAGCGACACAGGACGATGGCCGTGGGCCTTAACCCACAGGCACGTGTCGTTCCCCAGTCGATACCAGAAAGAGCATTTCGCAACGCGACGAATCGTCAAACGTCACATCGTGGCACACCGAAATGGTGGATTGAAATTCACGGCTATCGTCCGTGACCGCTCACGCGGTCAGATCACAGCCCCAAATCCGTCACCGCGCCAAGGCTGGCGCTGGTGCAGAGTTTGGCATACTTCGCCAGCACACCGCGTGTGTAGCGCGGCTTGGGCTGCTTCCATTTGGCGAGACGATCTTTGAGTTCCTTGGCAGGAATGCCCAGCGTGATGCTGCGCTTTTCAGCGTCGATGGTGATCGGGTCGCCGTTCTTGATGACGGCAATCGGGCCGCCCACGAAAGCTTCGGGCGTGACGTGGCCGACGACGAAGCCGTGGCTACCGCCGCTGAAACGACCATCCGTGATGAAAGCAACGTCTTTGCCAAGGCCCTTGCCCATGATGGCGGAGGTGGGTGAAAGCATCTCACGCATGCCTGGGCCGCCTTTCGGGCCTTCCATGCGCACGACGATGACGTGTCCTTTCTTGACCTTGTCATTCAAGATGGCCTGCAATGCGGTTTCCTCGGACTCGAACACGATGGCCTTGCCTTCAAACTTGAGACCTTCTTTGCCAGAGATTTTGCCGACGGCACCTTCGGGGCAGAGGTTGCCTTTGAAGATGACGAGGTGGCTGTCCTTCTTGATCGGATCGCTCAGCGGACGAACGATGGTCTGGCTCTTCGGCCAGAAGATCTTGGAGTTCTTCATGTTCTCCTTCACCGTCTTGCCGGTGACGGTCAGACAGTCGCCGTGCATGAGGCCTTCGTTTACCAGGATGCGGATGAGGGGAACGGTCCCGCCGATTTTCACGAGGTCGTTCATGAAATACTTGCCGCTGGGCTTGAGGTCGCCGAGCACGGGCACCTTTTTGCCAATGCGGGTGAAGTCATCAATGCCAAGTTTCACGCCTGCTGCATGCGCCATGGCGATGAGGTGCAGGACGGCGTTCGTGCTGCCGCCGAGTGTGATGATGAGGGTGATGGCGTTTTCAAAGGCCTCCTTCGTCATGATGTCGCGGGGCGTGATGCCCTTCTTGATCATGTTCATTACCGCTGCACCGGCGTCGAAGCAGTCGATCAGCTTGTCGTTACTCACCGCAGCTTGGGCGCCGGAGTTGGGCAGGCTCATCCCCATGGCCTCGATGGCGCTGGCCATGGTGTTGGCGGTGTACATGCCGCCGCAGGAGCCTTCACCGGGGATGGAATGCTCCTCGATGTCCGCAAGCTGCTTGTCGCTGATCTTGCAGTTCGCATGCTGGCCCACGGCCTCAAAGACGGTGACGATGTCCGCGTCCTTCTTTTCGGGACCCACACAGCCTGGCAGGATGGTTCCACCATAGACAAACACCGCCGGGCGGTTCATGCGGGCGATGGCGATCATGCAGCCAGGCATGTTTTTATCACAACCACCGATGGCGACGTAGCCGTCCAGGCCTTCGCAACCGACGACGGTTTCAATCGAATCAGCAATGACCTCACGGGAAACGAGCGAGTACTTCATGCCCTCCGTGCCCATGGAGATGCCGTCGGAAATGGTGATGGTGTTGAAGATCACGCTTTTGCCACCCGCTGCATCCACACCCTTGGCCGCTTCTTTGGCCAGACGGTCGATGTGCATGTTGCACGGGGTGACCATGCTCCAGGTGCTGGCGATGCCGATCTGCGACTTCTGGAAATCTTCACGCTTGAAGCCTACTGCGTGCAACATCGCCCGGCTGGCGGCGCGCTCTGGCCCATCGACGACGATGGCGCTATGTTTGCGGTGCAGGGATTCTTTGGAGGCGGCTTTTTTCGGCATAACGTGGGGTGTTGGGCGGCCAAAATGGCAGACGCCCGCTTGCGTGCAAGCGGCCTTTGCGGCAGCACCCGCGCTGTGTTTGGCAGGAACCGCATGGTGTCAGCGCTTTTTCGGCGCGTTGAAGTTCGGGTGAAAATCCACGCCACTTTTGCCCTGCTCGCCACCGCCTCAGCTTTGATGGCGGCAGATCCTGCTGCGCCGTTGGATTTCAATCTCTACATGCAGGGCAAGTATGTCTATGAGCGCAACTGCATCGTCTGCCACGGCCTGCGTGGCGATGGCAACGGCGAGATGAGTCCCACCCTCAAGCCGAAACCGCGCTCCTTTCGGGAAGGCATGTTCAAGTTCCGCACCACGCCACACGGCATGTTGCCCACAGACGATGATCTGCGCCGCACCATCACCCGCGGCCTCAGCGGCACCGCCATGGGCATGTTCAGTCATCTATCGGCGGAGGAATTGGATGCCGTCATCACTTATGTGAAGTCCTTTTCCCGCCGCTGGCGGAAGGCAGAAAACCACGCGCTTGCGGTGCCTCTGCCGTCGCCGCCAGCGTGGTTCAAAACGCCCGTGGACCTCAAAACGCATGCCCAGTCCGGCCAAAAACTCTTCCTGCTAAACTGCGCTACCTGTCATGGCGAAAAAGCGGATGGCAAAGGCCCCGCCGCCATGGCTTTGAAGGACATCTGGGGCGTTCCTGCGGCCCCGTCAGATCTCCGCCAGCCGCACTTGCGCTGTGGAGACACGCCGGCGGATCTGTTCCGAATCCTTGCCACCGGCCTAAACGGCACACCGATGGCCAGTTTCGACCAAACTCTCACAGACGCTCAGCGTTGGGACATCATCGCTCACCTCATGAGCATCCGCCTGCCTTCCGGACCGGTGTTGGGTGCGGCAGCGCCGACTTCTCCGTAAATCAGCTGGGTATGCCTGGGGAAAGGCAGCGTGATGGCCATGTGGCAGATGCTGCCTTCTGGATTTCATCACAAGCTGAACCAGTGCTGGCACAACGAGGCTACTTTTTACCAGTCAGGCGGTTCCACAGACTGCGAGCCCCCGTAGGTGACTGCGCGTCGCGTTGAGGCTGGTTTTGGGGCCGGGGGGCGGACTGGCTGGAGGACGGACGCCGGTTGTCCCGGCGCTGACCTTCGGGGCGACCGCCGCCTTGTCCTGATGGTCCGCTGCCTTGACGCGGGCCGCCCTGGCCTTGCGGGCGGCGCTGCTGTTGCTGAAACGGGCGCTGATTGCGCCGCTCAGGGCGGTCATCGGTCAGCGGCTGAGGGGCGGCATTGTAGTTGAAGCCTTCGGCTCTTTTGCGCACGAGACCGCGACCGATGAAGCGCTCCAGCTTGCGCACGTCGTCGAGTTCATCCGGGGAGACGAAGCTAATCGCGTCGCCGATAGCCTGGGCGCGGCCGGTGCGGCCGATGCGGTGAACGTAATCTTCCACGATGTGCGGAAAGTCGAAATTCACGACGTGGGAGATGCCGTCCACGTCAATGCCACGCGCGGCGATGTCGGTGGCGACGAGCACACGCACCTTGCCCGTTTTGAAGTCGTCCAGGGCACGCAGGCGCTGGTTTTGCGAGCGGTTGGCGTGCAGCGTGGCGCACTTTACACCGGTTTGTTCGAGCTTTTTGGCGATCTTGTCCGCGCCGTGCTTCGTGCGGCTGAAGACGAGCACCATCTGCATCTTTTCATCTTCCAGCAGATGTGAGAGCAGCGGCATTTTGAGGTGCTTGTGAAGTTCATAGACGAGCTGCGTCACCGTTTCGGCCGGATTGGCGCGTTTGCCGATCTGTACGATCTTTGGCGTGCGCTGGAACTCATGCGTGAGGCTTTCGATCTCCTTCGAGAGCGTGGAGGAGAACATCAGCGTTTGGCGCTTCTTCGGCAGTTGCTGGAGGATGCGGCGGATGTCCGGCAGGAAGCCCATGTCGAGCATGCGGTCGGCCTCATCGAGCACCAGGTATTCGAGCTGGGAGAAATCCGCGCAGCGTTGGTCCATCAGATCGAGCAGACGGCCCGGGCAGGCGATGACGATGTCGCTGCCGGCACGCAGGGCGTCCTTCTGCGGCTTTTCGCCGACGCCGCCATACACTTTGGCAATCTTCAGTGGCAGGTGCCGTGCATAAGCGAGCACGTTTTCCTCGATCTGCGCCACGAGTTCACGCGTGGGGGCTAGCACGAGCACGCGAGTGCGACGGCGCTGGCCCTGGGGAATTGGATCTGCCGTCAGACGGGTCAGAATTGGCAGGGTGAAGGCGGCGGTCTTGCCAGTGCCGGTCTGCGCGATGCCAATCACATCCCCACCCTGAATGACCACCGGAATGGCCGCCGATTGAATCGGCGTGGGTTCCGTGTAACCGGCTTCTTGGATGGCTTGGAGGATGTGTGGGTCGAGGCCGAGGGCTTTAAAGGACATTGCACGCTCATACGCGTGCAGAAGGCAAGAAGCGAGGCGTTTCAGTGGCCCAGTGGCCAGATTGGACGGGTTACTTGGCAGCGTCCGCCATGCGCTACCGATGCCACGCGGTCTGCGCACGCCGTAGTCGTCGCTTGGGAAAACATTCGGCCTGCCGTGGGTGAAGATGAACAGCATCTTGACCATCCAGCGGCACACACCGCGCTTGGACGAGGCGGGCGGTCAATTCGTCGTCATCCAGCTTCAAAGCCGCAGCCACGGAGTGCCTCATCCGTCGCATTCAGCACCCGTTCCGGCTTCGGGAAAGGCGGGCTTCGGCGTGCATGAAAAGATCCATCCAGTTTCTCACTTTCGATGGCAACACTCCATTTGATTAAGTGATCTAAATCATGTTAGTTGGTTGTTAATCGCGAAACTTTCGTTCTTAACCCGTAACTCCCACCCTAATGACCAGACTGGCATTTGTTCTCGATGGTGGGCGCGAGGTGATCATTCCTCTGGCTGGAGACATGCCGCTCGGGCGGCTAGCCGAGGTAACGGCAGCGGTGGAGGATGCCCAGGCATCCCATCAGCAGTGGGAGGAGTCCTTGCGGCGGCTGGAAGCCGAACATCAACAAAAAGCCGAGGTGCTGCGGAAGATCACTGCAGAGCATGAGGTCAAAGCCAGCGAAGTCAGCCGTCTAAAAGCGGCGGAGGCTGCCGCACGGAGCGAGCTTGAATCCCTGACTGGTAGGAAAGACGAGACGCTGACACAGCTCCAGGAGTTCAGCGGCAGATGCGCGGTAGATCAAGCTCGAGCGGAGGTGTTGAGCCGGGAACTCAGCGCCTTGAAGGAGCGCTGCCTAGCAGAACGGGAAGAGGCGGAACACCACGAATCCCTGACCAAGGCAGCGAAGCATGAACTCGGGCTGCTGGAACTGCGGAGCCAAGAGCTCGAGGCAGAGCTCCAAAACCGCAGTCATGAGCTCGAAGACACCGAGGAAAAGCTGCGGCACGCCCGCGCCCTGAGTGAGGAGGAGGCGGCCCGTTTCCAGGCATTGTCCTCCGCCGTCTTGATTTTTGCCGAGCAGCGGCAGCAGAGCGAGGCAGCGGTCACCGAGTTGGAGACCCGGGTTGCCCAGCTCCGAGGCGAGTGCCAGCAGGCTGTCGGCAGCGCCAAGGCGGCCCACGCCGCGCACCAACATGCCGAGATGGATCTGCATGCGGCTCAGGCGGATTTGAAGATCCATCAAGATCGGCTTGCAGACGCGCAGAGTGCGTACGCCATCGTTCAAGCCCGGTTTAACGACACGAATGAGAAACTCTCCGCTGTAGAGCTGGATCTCGATGCTAGGCAGCAAGTACTGGGCTGCACCGGACAGTCACTCGACCTAGCCATCGGCAGGCTCAGCGCCACGGAACACACGTTGGCCGCTGCGGTGCAGAGTTTGGCTTCGGTGGAGGAAAAACTCGCCGCCGTCAGCCAGCGGTTTGATTTTTCAGCCCAGGCGCTCGCCGCCACGGAGGAAGATCTCGCCTGCGGTCAAGACCTGCTCTGTGACATGCGGCAGCAACTGACCGCCACCGAGGCTGCCCTGTTTAGGACCACTCAGTCGTTGCAAGATACGCGCCAAAAACTCACCGCCATCGAGCAGCAGCACGCCGAGGCCACCACCCAGCTTGCCAGCCAGCAGCAGCAGGTGGCCGCCTCAGCAGCCCGGCACGCGGAAATTCAGGCGGCAGTTTCTCTTGGCGAGGCCAAGATCGCCAGCTTTGAGGGCACTCTCGATCGTCTCAAGGAGGAGGAAGCCGCGATTCAGTCACGCATCGAAACGCTCAGCACTGAGGAACAAGATCTGCGCTCCGGCCTGCAAAGCCTTGGCGCAGCAGAGCGCACCGTACGTGCCCGCTACGAGGAGACCCGCTCCATCGCCGAGGAGGCAGAAAAAGAGCGCCTTAGTCGGGATGAGGAACTCAACCGCAACGCGGCGACCTTCCGGCTGGAGCTTGCGGAACTGGAAACGCGACTCATCCCCCTGCGCGACTGGAAGGAGCGTATGGACCAGTGCCAGGCCCGCCTCGCTGGCCTGCCGCCGGACTCCTTGGAGGCGCGCAATCTGCGCAATGAAATCGAAATGGCCCTGGCCGGGCTGCGTCACCTGCTTTCCTGCGTCCCCCAGGGCCGCGCACGCTCCATGTCACCCCAGTCCTCTTCTGGCACGGGACTTGAGGCAGCCCTCAATGCCCGCCTCAATCGCCTGCGTGAGACCATGCAGCGTGAGGAAAGCCGTTTGGACTTCCTCCGTCAGGAGCGTGAGCGCCAGGAACTGCGCTCACGCACCCGCCCGGCCATCGCCCCTGTGCTGCGCGATCAGGAGTCCAAAATTCGTCTCGCCGAGGAGCAGCTCGCCATCGCCGAGACCAAGATCAAACGCGCCGCCGTCGAGGAGCAAAACTACCGCGACACAATCGCCGCCCTGAGCCTACAACTCGCTGAGCTGCGCACGCAATTCAGCAACGCCCCCGAGACGAGCGCGCCCTTGGCATCTTGAATGCAAAGCGATTGCCTGATTACCCAAAAAAGCGGTTGATGCGGCTCTGATTCCGCCGCAACGGCATAAACCCATGGCCAAGCTCACATTCGTTCTTGAAGACGGACAAGAGGAGGTTCCGCTCGCGGATCGCCTAACACTAGGTCGTGCCGAAGACAATGACGTGGTCGTGGATGACGAGCGCCTTTCCAATCATCACGCTGAAGTCATCTGCCATCCTGACGGGCGCGTGGAGGTTCGGGATCTGGGTTCCACCTCCGGCACGCTGGTGAATGGTGAAAGCGTCGAGAGCCGGACCCTCCGCCATGGCGACACGCTTTCATTCGGCCCGCTCACAGCGGTGCTCCACCTTGAAGAGGCCGACGCTCCAGACGAGGAAATTAGAGAGAGATCCGCCTCGAACAATCACCTCAAGCCTCCGGCGGAGGAGCCACAACGCCTTCAAGACGATGTGCAGGCCGTCCGGCAGGAACTCGCCGAGTGGCGGCTGCGTGCTGAGCAAGAACGCACCGCCCACGAAACCCGCTTGCGCACCCTGCGCACGGCCGAGGAACGCATGCTGCCGCTTCAGGCCGCCGCGAAGCACGCCGAAACAACTCATGGCGAATGGATCGCGGCCATCAACACGCTCGCCGTAGAGCATGAGGAAAAATCAGCCGACTTGCAGAAACTCGCCGACGCTGAAACCGCGGCGCTGGCTAGGCTCGAAGCTTTAGCCACGCAGCAGCAGCAGGAAAGCGCCCGCCTTGAGCAAACGCGCCAGCAGGCTACCGAAAAGGAAGCTGCGGCGAAAAGCAAGCTCGACGCCCTCACTGCGCAGCAGCAGCAGGAAAACTCCCGCCTTGAACAACTCCGCAAAGACTGCGAAAGCGAGCAGACCCGCCTGGAGGATCTGCGCAAGCAGGCGGCTGAGGCTGAAACCGTCGTCAAAACCGGTGTCGAAGCCCTAACCGAGCAGCAGCAAGAGGAAAGCGCCCGACTGGCTCAGCTTCGACAGGATACTGAGCACGAGACGGCGCGCGTGGAGGAGCTGCGGCGGCAGATCGCAGAAATAGAGCCGCGTGGGCAAGAGCTGCAAAAGCAGGCCGAGGCCGCTGCGGAAAATCGGCGCTTAGAAGAGGAAAAACTCAAGCAGGCACTGGCGCTTTTCCAACAGACCGAGGCACGCCACCAAGCGCAAATCACCACACTCAACAGCGAGTCGCTGAGCCTGGAAGCCACGATCAAGGAGGCCCAAACTCGAGTTGCCGCACTGCAAGAGGCGGAAAAACTGTCTGTCACGGCTACCGCCGACTCCCTGGCCGCCCGGCAGCGTGCCGAGAAATCCCTGGGCGAACTCCAAACCGAGATCAGCGAGTGCAAAAGTGATCTCGCCAGCACCGGACGCCAGCTTGAGGAAAAACAAGCCACCCTGTTGGACACCACGCAGCGTCTCGCGGAGGCCGCGACCAGCCTTGATGAAGCCACCATGCGCCGCGCCAGCATTGAGGCGCAGTGCCAGGAGCTTGCCGCTGCCGGAGAGCAGCTTGATGAGGTGCGCGGACAGCTCACCGCGCTCTCCGCAGGCGCCGCACGGCTAGCCGAGCAGGAGCATCGCGCTAGAAAATTGGTGACCGAGGTAGAAGCCGCGCAGCAGCGTCTCAGCGCACTCGAAGCCCGCGAAGCCACCCTCCGCGCCGAGGCCGAAAGCTTGGCTACCACCATCAACACGCACCAGGACGCGCTGGCGCAGATCAGACAACACGCCGCCCGTCAGGCCGAGTTGGGGCGCGCCATCGAGACCGCCCGCCAAGAGCTGGCAGACCTCACCGCGCGTCTCACGCCCATGCGGGACTGGAAAGAGGCCATGGATCTGCTTTACGCGCGTTTTGCCGACCTTCCGCAGTCATCCACCGAGGCCCAGGAGGTCTGGCGCGAGATCGAGGCTGGCAAGGCTGCACTCCGCAGGCACATCATCGCTTCCCAGACGCGTGCGCCTCGCATCATGCACATCGAATTTGCCCGCAGCACCAAGCCCGGCACGCCGATGAAATCCGAGCGCGTTCGCGGCAAGGACCAGGCCTAGAGATGCGATCCCCTAGCGGATGCCTACCCCCTCGCACAGCACAGCGAGGCGATGAGCCGTGAAGCACCTTGTCAGCTGCCGCGTTTCCGCAGAGAGTGGCGCCTATCATGAAAATCGACGCACTGGCCCGACTGGAACGTTACGCGAAACGCATCGCGGAAATCGCCGCCGTGCTCGGCAAATACGGGCTGGCGGACCTGTTCGGCGGTTTCAAACACGCTTGGCTGCAAGACCGGTTCAAAAGCGCGGACGGCCAATCCCTCACCGAAGGCGTGACTCAAGCGGCACGAGCACGCATGGCACTCACGGAACTCGGCACCACTTTCATCAAGCTGGGGCAGATGCTCAGCACCCGCGCCGACTTGCTCGGCCCTGAGCTGACCGAGGAACTCTCTCAATTGCAGGCCAACGTGCCGCCCGATGCCGCATCTGTGGCACGCGCCACGATTGAAAAAGAGCTAGGGCATCCCATCGACCAGCTTTTCGCGCAGTTTGACGACGAACCGCTCGCCGCCGCCTCCGTGGCGCAGGTTCACGCGGCCTTGCTGCACACTGGCCAAAGCGTCGTGGTGAAAGTTCGCCGCGCGGGTGTGACCGAGCAAGCCGCGACGGATCTGGAGATCGTGCAGGCCCTCGCCGAGCTGCTGGAGAAGCACTCCCCTGCCCTACGCGCCTACCAGCCGCTCGCCGTCGTGCGTCAGTTCCGCCGCACGCTGCTGCGCGAGCTCGATTTCAGCTACGAACGACAAAACCTGGAGGAATTCGGTCGCAACTTTGCCGACGACCCCACCGTCTGCATCCCGGAGGTTTTCAGTGATCTTTGCTCGCATCAAGTCGTCACGATGGAGCACTTGGACGGCATCATCGGGGCCGACATCGAAACGCTCAAGCAGTCTGGCGATGATTTGGGTGAGTTCGCCAAACGCGGGGCCCACATGTACCTCGAAATGGTCTTCCGCGATGGCTTCTACCATGCCGACCCGCATCCCGGCAATCTCATGCTGTTGCCCGGCAATGTCGTCGGGGTCATCGACTGCGGCATGGTGGGCCGCATCGACGAGGACCTGCGCGATGAAGTCGAGGCGCTGCTGCTTGGCATCGTGGAAAACGATTCCAATCTCGTCTCCGAGCAAGTGCTGCGTCTCGGTGCCGTGCCGGCCGATTGTGCGCGTGAAAAACTCCGCGCCGACTTGCAAGACTTCATGGCGGACTACACCGGCCATCCGCTGAACGACATCCACGTTGGCGCGGCCTTGAGCAACCTCGTGGAGATCATTCGCGGTCATCACATCGTGCTGCCACCGGCCTTGGCGCTGCTTTTAAAGACCATCATCGTGCTGGAGGGCACCTCACGTCGTTTCAGCCCAGACGTGAGCCTCACCGAGCTGATGCAGCCGTATTGCTCGCGCCTGATGCTGCGGCGCTTGTCGCCCAGCCGCATCGCCAAACGCGCCCGGCGCACCTTCCGCGTGTGGGACCGCCTGCTCACCGCCCTGCCGCGTGATCTGACCGACCTTCTCGCCCGTTTCCGCGACGGATCGCTCACCGTGCATCTCGACCACCGTCATCTCGATCCCATCGTGAACCGCCTAGTCCTCGGCATCCTCACTGCCGCCGTTTTTCTCGGCTCCAGCGAGCTGTGGAGCCGCCAGGCCGCGCCCCTGCTCTACGGCGTCTCCATTTTCGGTGCCATCGGCTACGCCATTTCGCTTTTCCTCGGCTGGCGTCTCATGCGCGCCATCCGCAAGTCGGGGAACATTCAATCGAAGGATTGAGAATAAAATCGGGCACACGACCCGAAACTTTGAACCTTGAACTTTGAACCAACTGGCCGAAAACCTCCCCACCACTCCATTTCTTTCCCAACCATGTATTTCCTCGGCATCGACAGCGGCACCCAGAGCACTAAGGCCATCGTCCTGGACCTTGACAGTGGCAACATCATCGCCACCGGCCACAGCACCTACGATTTGATCGAAGGACTGCCGCCGGGGCACCTCGAACAAGATCCGCAGTCATGGATTGACGCGGTAGATGCCTCCGTGCGCCAGTGCTTGGAGCAAATCGGCAGTGACAAAGCAAAGATCGCCGGGATCGGCGTCAGCGGGCAGCAGCACGGCCTCGTGGCGCTCGGTGCGGATGACCAACCGGTGCGTCCGGCGAAATTGTGGTGCGACACCTCTACCCAGCCGCAGTGCGCGGAGATCGCGCATCATTTCGGCGGCCAGCCAGGCGTGATCGCCGTCGCAGGGAACGCGATGCTGCCGGGTTACACGATTCCCAAGCTGCTGTGGATGAAGCAGAACGAGCCAGAGAACTTTGCGAAAACGAAAACCATTCTACTGCCACACGATTACATCAACTTCTGGCTCAGCGGCGTGAAGCGCATGGAATACGGCGACGCCTCTGGCATGGGCATCCTCAACGTGAACACCCGCCAGTGGGCCTATGAAATCTGCGATTACATCGACCCCAGCGTGCGCGACATGCTGCCACCGCTTGGTTCGTCAAAATCCGTTCACGGCACCCTCCGCAAGGAACTCGCAGCGCAGTGGGGCCTGAGCTATGACGTGATCATCAGCGCCGGTGGTGGTGATAACATGATGGGCGCGATCGGCACGGGCAACATCAAGCCCGGCGTCGTCACCGCCAGCTTCGGCACCAGCGGCACGCTGTATGGTGTCGCCGGATCACCGGTGGTCGATGGTCAGGGCGAAGTGGCTGCGTTTTGCGACAGCACCGACCAATGGCTGCCGCTCGTCTGCACGATGAACGTCACCGTCGTCACCGAGCAGGTGCGCGAGATGTTCCGCTGGGATTTGAAGATGCTCGAAACCGCCGTTAAATCCGCACCCGTTGGTGCGGATGGCGTGATGTTCCTTCCATACCTCAATGGCGAGCGCACCCCGAACCTGCCGAACGGCACCGGCGTCATCCACGGCCTGCGCCCGACGAACATGGCTCCTGCCAACCTCGCCCGTGCTGCGGTGGAAGGCGCCACGCTCGGCCTGGCCTACGGTTTGAAGCGCTTCCGCGATCTCGGCATGAACCCCACTGAGATCCGACTCACGGGTGGTGGCAGCAAGAGCAGTGTGTGGCGTCAGATCGCCGCTGATTGCTTCAATGCGGAAGTCGTCACGCTCAACACCAGCGAAGGTGCTGCGCTCGGCGGCGCCATCCAGGCCGCGTATGCGCACGCCAATCAAGGTGGCGCGGAAAAGATCAGCTACGAGCAGCTCTGCGCCAAGCTCGTCACCCTCGACGAATCCACCCGCTGCAAACCGAATCCCGAGAACGCCGCCTTCTACGCCACCCAGCTCGAAAAACAGATGGAGCTCACCGGTCGTCTGAATCAAACCGGCTGGCTATAACTCGAGATGGCCAAGATTCGCATCAAAAACACGGGGAAGATCATCGCATGGCTTATGCGCATCATCGGCATGACCCTGCGCTGGGACATCCGTGACAACGCGGATGTGTTCAACACCTCGCGTGCAGGCACCATCTGGGCGTTCTGGCACAACAGCATGTTTCTCATCCCCTGGCTGCACCGCGAGTGGTTCGGGCACATTCCAGGCACGGTGCTGACCAGTCCCAGTGGCGATGGGCAGATCATCGCTGACATCTGCGCAAGCTTTAGCATTGAGGCCGCGCGTGGCTCCAGCTCAAAACCGGAGAAGGGCATGAGCGCGTTGATCGCCCTCGCCGAAAAAGCCCGCCAGGGCTATGACATCGGCATCACCCCGGATGGTCCGCGCGGCCCGCAGCATCGCGTGCAGCCCGGTGTGGTGAAGCTGGCGCAGCTCACCGGCGTGCCGCTCATCCCGGTGAACATCAGCTACAGCCGCTGCCTCAAGTTCAAGACCTGGGACCAGTTCATGATCCCGCTGCCGTTTGCGACGGTCACCATGACCTTTCACCCCGCGCTGGTCATTCCACGCCGCATGACGGAGGAGGCGTTTGAGGAAAAACGCGCCGCGTTGGAAGAGACATTACGCTCAGGAACCGATCTTGAAAAATTTCGCGACGCCCGCTAGCCTCGCGGTATGGAAACGCTCTCCGTCCGTTGCAACCACTGCGGTGCCCCGCTTCAGGTGGCCGAGAACACAGTGCCGAAGTAATGCTCATCGCCTTCCACAAGCCCTTCGACGTGCTCTCCCAGTTCACGCAGGAGCATCCCTCGCACCGCACGCTCGCCGAGTTCAGTTTCCCGCCGCACGTTTATGCCATCGGCCGCTTGGATCGTGATTCCGAAGGACTGCTGCTACTCAGCGACGAAGCGCCTTGGAATGATCGCCTTCTCAATCCCCGCCACGCCCACCCGCGCACCTATCACGCGCAAGTGGACGGCGTGATCAGCGATGAAGCACTGCGCCAACTTCGCTCCGGCGTCGATTTGAAGGAATTCCGCACGCTCCCCGGCAAAGCGCAGCGACTCGACACCGAGCCCGCCCACCCGCCGCGTGATCCGCCCATCCGCTTTCGCAAAAACCTCCCCACAAGCTGGCTCGAACTCACCCTCACCGAAGGAAAAAACCGCCAGGTCCGCCGGATGACCGCAGCTGTCGGTTTTCCCACCCTCAGGCTCGTGCGCGTGAGCATCGGTGGGCTGAAACTGGCGGATTTGGGGATCAAGGAAGGTCAATGGCGGGAATTGACCGCCGAGGAGCAGAGGCAGGTCATCCAGCCGTCAAGATAGGGGCGAGGTCATCAAAACAGCTGCCTTGACCTCTGGACCGTCCCCATTTCCGTCCTTGCACCCCCGGCCCCGCGTGCCACTTTCCGCGCCCTTTCCCCAACCCCAGCATGGCTCTCATCGTCCAGAAATACGGCGGCACCTCCGTCGGCAATCCCGAACGAATCCGCAATTGCGCACGCCGCATTCTGGAAACGCAGCGCGCGGGCAATCAGGTCGTCGCCGTTGTCTCTGCGATGTCTGGCGTGACGGACAACCTTATCAAGCTGGCCAAGGAAGTCTCTCCAGAGCGTGATCCCATCGAGCGTGAGATGGATGTGCTCCTCGCCACCGGCGAGCAGACCACCATCGCCCTCACCGCCATGGCCATCAATGCCCTCGGCGGCAAAGCAGTGTCACTTACAGGTGCTCAGGCCGGTATTTCAACCGATGGCGTGCATACCAAAGCACGCATCGTGAACATCACGCCCGATGCGGTGAAGAAAATGCTCGATGAAGGCAACATCGTGATGCTCGCCGGCTTCCAAGGTGAGACCGCGAGCGGTGAAATCACCACCTTGGGACGTGGCGGCAGCGATTTGACCGCCATCGCCATGGCCGCCGCCATCAAGGCCGACCTCTGCCAGATCTACACCGATGTGGACGGCGTTTATACCTGCGACCCGCGCGTGGTGAAGACCGCGCAGAAGATCCCTGAGATCAGTTATGAGGAGATGCTCGAAATGGCGTCCTCCGGCTCCAAGGTGATGCAGAGCCGTAGCGTCGAGTTTGCCAATAAATTTGGTGTGCGCTTTGAAGTGCGCAACAGCATGAACAACAACCCCGGAACCATCGTGAAAGAAGAATCCCCCGGCATGGAATCAGTCGTCGTCCGCGGCGTCAGCCTTGAGCGCAACCAGGCTAAGGTCACCATCGACGACGTCGCCGACCGTCCTGGCATCAGCGCCGCCATCTTCGGTGCCATCGCCAGCGCAAACATCACGATCGACATGATCGTGCAGAACGTCAGCTTCGACGGCATCACCGACATCTCCTTCACCCTCAGCGCCGCTGATCTTGCCAAGGCCGAAACCGCCCTCAAGGCCGTGCTTCCCGGCCTCGGTGACAAAGCTCAGCTTCGCACCCAGAGCAGCATCGCCAAGCTCAGCGTCGTCGGAATCGGCATGCGCAGCCACAGCGGCGTCGCCGCGAAGATGTTCAAGGCGCTCGCCGACGCCAAGATCAACATCCAGATGATCTCCACCAGCGAGATCAAGACCGCCGTCATCGTGGACGAAAGCGAGATCGAAAACGCCGCCCGCGTCGTGCATACGGCGTTTGGTTTGGATGCCTGAGGAGCGCGGAATTTTATTCCGCAGTACTCCGCAACAACCCAAGTCGCCGAATTTTTTCCAAAGCGCGACATTCCATCAACGACCTGCTGCGGATTAAAAATCCGCGCTCCAGTCACTTCGCATGCTTCGCGATGAACTCGATGATCGGCGTCGAGTCCGCCAGACCATGCGGATGATGGCCGACGCCCGGCTTGCGGATCATAGTGATGCTGCCGCCGAGGGCTTTGTAGCGTGATTCGATCAAGCCGGTGTTTTCCTCCCACGGCACCACGTCGTCGGCATCGCCAAACACATGCAGCAGCGGCACGCTGGCCTTCGCCAGTGTGGCAAGACTGTCCACCGGATTGCCCTTGTAGGCGAGCGCCTCGGCCTCGTCTTTGAAACCCCAGAGCTTCAGCACAAAGCCCCAGTTGCGCGGATCACCCTTGCCTTTGCCCTTGCCGCCGGGCCAGCTCTTGAAGTCGCATACGGGCGCGTCGCCGTAGATGCAGGAAACCTTGTCCGGGTTCGACGTTGCCCAGTTGTAGCAATACAGGCCGCCGCGACTCAGTCCGACGAGCGCAGGCTTCGTGCTCAAGCCGTAGCTCGTGGTGAGTTCGGCGTAGCATTGATTCCACAGCTTCACCGCATCAGGACAGCCGAGCATGTCGTTGATCTTCATAGAGACGATGTGGAAGCCCTTGCTGAGCAGCGCGATGTCTGGCGCGGGCTTGTGGCCGAAGAACTCGCCATGCCAAACCCACGGACGACCTGCGGCGGGTGTTTTCGGTGCGACAACAGTCACAGGCTTGCCTGCGATGGTCAGTTCGTGTTTCGCGTAGCCGTTCCATTCGCCGGTTTGGTTCGGGAAGACGATCTCCTTCGAGTTCGCGAGCTTGCGGGCCTCGGCGTCGAGTTCGGCCGCCTTTTTCAGCGCTTCTTCCATCGGCAAGCCGGGCGCGTTGCCGGGACGTTTGTGTCCCACATAACTGAGCCATGCCGGACGCAGAATGGCGTGTTTCTTTTTAATCACGGCAAGAATAGCCGCGCCGTTCGGATGATCCGGCGTGCCATCGGCCTTCACCTTGAGGCCCCAGGCATCGAGAATAGCCCGTGCCATGAGCACATGACCTTCCGGGCCGGGATGCACGCCGTCCTTGGAAAAGGTGAACCGCGGGTCGGTCTTCCGCTTCTCAGCGATGGCGGCATTCATCGGGCCGTGGATATCATAAACGGTCCACTTGGCGTCGTCGCGCATGTCGAGCAGCCAGTCCGCGTAGAAGTCGAGCACCTCGTTGTAGCCTATGTAGGGATGTGAACCGTCCACCTTGTCCGCTGGGGCCACTTTTTGCGCGATGGGCACAGGATCAAACACCGGCGGCGTGAGATGAATGATGCGAGCACCGGCAGCGGTGACTTTGTCATGCAGCTTCTTCATGCCGTTTTGAAACGCCTTGGTGCGTTCCGCGCCGAGTGGCAGGTAAATGCCATCGTTCATGCCGTAGCAGGCGAAGACGAGCTGCGGTTTGGCTTTTTCCAAAGCACGGTCGAGTCGCTCATGCAGATCGGGACGCGGGAATTTGCCACCCGCGTGGCCTTCCTCGCTCAAACCGCTCACCGTTTCACTGCTGAGGCCAAGCGGGATGATGATCTTGTCCGAATCGGAGTGCTGCGCGATGAGCGCCGCCTCGATCACCTCCATGTAGCCTCCGCCTTGCGTGATGGAATCACCGAGAAAGAGGATGCGTTGTTCTTGAGGCAGTTCAGCGGCGCAGAGGCCGGTGGCGAGGAGGAGGGAGAGGAGGAGAGGACGCATGAGAATGAAATTAGATGCCGACGAGTTCGCGCAGCGGCGTGCCGGCGTCCGTCACAGGGCGCGGGCGCTGGATGGGATCAAGGAATTCGTGATTCGGGGCGATGCCGAGCAGATGAAACATCGTCGCCGCGAGATCCGGTGGTCGCACCGGCCTGTCCGCCGGGAATGCGCCGATTTTGTCGCTCGCGCCGATGATCTGACCGCCCGCGATGCCCGCACCGGCCATGGCGACAGAGAACACATTGCCCCAGTGATCGCGACCACCGCTTTTGTTGATCGTGGGCGAGCGGCCAAACTCGCCCATCACCACCACGAGCGTCTCATCGAGCAAGCCCCGCGACTGCAAATCCTCGATCAAAGCCGAATACGCCACGTCGAACTGCGGTGCCAGCACATCGCGAACGCGCGGACCATTGCGCTGATGCGTGTCCCACAGCGGGCTACCTTGATTGAAATCCCCCGGCTCCCGCGGCCAGTTCACCTGCACCAGCCGTGTACCCGCTTCGACGAGCCGACGCGCCAGCAACACGCTCTGGCCAAATTTGCCACGCCCGTAGCGCTCCCGCATCACCGCCGGCTCACGCTCGATCTCCAGCGCGGCACGACTGGCCTCGGAGTGGATCAAATCAAAAGCACGCTGATGCATCGCGTCCGTTTCATTGATCAACGGATTGGCCAGCGCGTGACGAAAACGCGCGTCCATCTGCCGCAGCAGGCTGCCGCGTTCGGAGAAGCGCACATCCGTCATCCCTTCGGCCAAACTCATGCCCTCGATGCGCATGCGTTCCGCTGCCGGATCACACTTGATGAGCTGCGGATGCCACGGTGCGCCCATGAAGCCGCCGTTCTGGCCCGGCCACACGATGTTGCCGTTGTTTTCGATGCGCTCCGGCAAAACGACGGCGGAAAGCGGCGAGCGCTCGCTCGGTTTCAGCGCCCCGACCGCCGCCGCGATGCTCGGCCAGTCGTTGCCGCTCGGTGGCACGCTCTCCGCCTTCGACAGCGGCTCATAGCCCGTGAGCATGAACGCACCGCTCGTGGAGTGCGCATTGATGCCGGTGGTCATCGACCGGATCACCGCGATCTGATGCATCTGCTTCGCCGTGCGTGGCAGCGTCTCGGAAAAATGCACGCCCGGCACCGAGGTCGGGATCGACTTGAAGTCCCCGCGAATCTCCAGCGGTGCGTCCGGCTTCGGATCAAAGGTCTCATGCTGCGGCGGTCCGCCGCTCAGAAACAGGATGATGCAGCTCTTCGCCCGCCCAAACGAGCCATCCTTGCTCTTCAGCCCCTTCGCCTGGAGCAACGTCGGCAGTGAAAGGCCTAAACAACCCAGTCCGCCGACGCGAAGCCATTCGCGGCGGTTGAACGAGGTGGTTGGACGACCAGAAAACATCGGCGCAGACTACGCCTCGCGTCGAGTCAGTCTCTCAGCCCACCTTAACCCTCGGCTCGTGTCCGATAAGTCGGCAGCCGCAGTTTCCATCGCATCGCCGCCAGCCGCAGCAGCAAAATGACTGCCATGCCGATGTAGCGATGGTTTTCTGATGCCGGCAGCCACTTTTGCAGCAGCACAAACACCAGTGCGCCGACAAACACCGCCGTCGCATACAGATTCACATCCGGCTGAAACACCAGCGGGAGCACGCCGCGCAGCACATCACGCAAAATGCCGCCTGCCACGCCGGTGACAATGCCCAGCAGAATCGCCACGATGCCCGGCACACCAAGCGCGAGCGCCTTCTCCGTGCCCGCGATGCCAAACAAGGCCAAACCGAACGCATCGGCGAAGGAAAGCATCTTTTCAGGCATGTGAACGAACCGCGCTGCCACAAACGTCACCACTGCCGCGATCAGCGCCGCCCAGACGTGATGGGGTTGTTCGATCCAAAACACCGGGCGCACGCCGAGACACAAATCCCGAATCGTCCCGCCACCCACCGCTGTCACCAATGCCAGCACCATCACGCCAAACAAATCCATCCGCTTTCCCTCAGCCGCCAGCACAGCGGCGACCGCACACACGGCGACAGCGAAGTATTCGATCCAGGCAGGCATGGGGTGAAATGACGAATTACCGAATGACGAAGGAATGTCGAAGCCCGAATGACCTGCAGACAGTCCACCAGTCAACTTGCTGGCAGTATGGTTCGACATTCGGTATTGGGTCTTCTTTCGTCATTCGGATTGATTCATTCGTCATTTATCGGCTTCGAAGCGTCAAGAAGCCGCGCTCAATGTTTCAGATAGTGCTCGATGCCATTCAGAAACATCTGCACGGCCACCATGACCAGCAGCATGCCCATCAGTCGCTCCACCGCCATCGAACCCTTCTCTTTCAGCACACGCGCAATCGCGGGCGCACACAGCAACACCGCCGCCGTGAGGCCCCAGGCGATGAGCAGAGCAGCAAACCAGCGCCAGAGATGCTCTGGCTGCGTGCTGACCAGCACCAACAGCGTTGCCAGCACCGACGGCCCTGCGACCATCGGCGTGGCCAGCGGCACAATGAACGGCTCACTCATCGGCTCTTCATCATGTTTCGAAGGCGGAAAGATCATCTTCAACGCAATCAAGAAAAGCACGATGCCCCCGCTGACGAACAGCGCCTCCTGCTTCAGATGCAACAGGCTCAGCAGCCACGGTCCGGCAAACAAGAACGCCACCAGAATCACCAACGCGACCACCAGCTCCCGTGCGATCACCCGCAGCCGCTTTTCTGCAGGCACAGGCCTCAACGCGGACACAAAAGTCGCTACGTTCCCCAGCGGATCCATGATCGTCAGCAGCAGTAAAGTAGCGGAGAGAGTGTCCATGGTCAGCAGTTGAGCATGGTTCGGACCTCAACAAAAGCCCTCACCGCCTTCTCCAAATCCGCCCGCGTGTGAGCGGCGCTGATCTGCGTGCGAATGCGCGCCTTGCCCTGCGGCACGACCGGGAAACTGAAGCCGATGACGTAAACACCGCGCTCCAGCATCGCGTCGGCGAATTTCGACGCCAAGGCCGCATCGCCGAGCATGACGGGCACGATCGGATGCTCGCCGGGCGCGATGTTGAAACCCGCAGCGGTCATTGCAGCGCGGAAGAAACGGGTGTTGGCCTCCAGCGTGTCACGCAAAGCAGTGCTCTGCTTGAGCAGGCACAAAGCCGCGATGGAAGCACCTGCAATCGAAGGACAAAGCGTATTGCTGAACAAATAAGGCCGCGAGCGCTGCCGGAGCAGCTCGATGATCTCCTTCCGCCCGCTGGTGTAGCCACCACTGGCACCGCCGAGGGCCTTGCCGAGTGTGCCAGTCAAAAGGTCGATGCGGCCCATCACGTCGCAATGCTCGTGCGTGCCGCGGCCGGTTTTGCCCATGAAGCCGACGGCGTGGGAGTCATCCACCATCACCAAAGCGTTGTATTGATCCGCCAGTTCGCAAATTGCTTTCAGCGGAGCGATGAAGCCATCCATCGAGAACACGCCGTCGGTGGCGATGAGCTTGAAGCGAGCGCCTTTGGCATCCGCAGCGATCAATTGAGCCTCCAGATCAGCCATGTCGCAGTTTTTGTAGCGATAGCGCTGCGCTTTGCTGAGGCGCACGCCGTCGATGATCGACGCATGGTTCAATTCATCACTGATGATCGCGTCTTCGGGGCCGAGGATCGTCTCAAACAGACCACCGTTCGCGTCGAAACACGATCCATAAAGAATCGTGTCCTCCATGCCGAGATAGTCGCTCAAACTGGCCTCCAGCTCTTTGTGAACACCCTGCGTGCCGCAGATGAAGCGCACGCTGGCGAGGCCGTAGCCCCATTGCTCCAGCGCCTCGTGTGCCGCCTGCCGCACCTTCGGATGCTGCGCGAGGCCAAGGTAATTGTTCGCGCACATGTTCAGCACCGCCGCGCCGCCGTTCGCGCGAACGAGCGTGCCTTGCGGCGTGCTGAGCACGCGTTCGCGCTTGTAGGTGCCAGCAGCGCGGATGGCATCGAGTTGAGTCGTGAGATGGTTTTGGAAAGCGGCATTCATGGGAGTGGTGGCTTTGAAGTAGCTTCGATTGGCCATCGAAGCGGATTCGTTTGCCAATCGAATCTACGAATTCCAGTCGAGCACGACTTTGCCGCAATTGCCGCTCTCCATGGCGGCGAAGCCTTGTTCGAAGTCGCTGTAGTGGAAGCGATGGGTGATGACGGGTTTGATATTCACGCCGTTCTCCAGCATGACGCTCATCTGATACCAGGTCTCATACATTTCGCGGCCGTAGATGCCGTGGATGGTGAGCATGTTGAAGATGACCTTGTTCCAGTCGATGGCGATGGGCTCGCTGGGGATGCCGAGCATGGCGATTTTGCCGCCGTGGCACATGTTGTCGATCATATCGCGAAAGGCGGTGGCATTGCCGCTCATCTCCAGGCCGACGTCGAAGCCCTCCTTCATGCCGAGTTGCTTCTGCACCTCGGCGATGCTGCCGCCTTTGACGTTCAAAGCGACCGTCGCTCCCATTTTCCGTGCGAGATCAAGGCGATACTCGTTCACGTCGGTGATGACGACATGACGTGCGCCCGCATGCTTCACCACTGGAATCGCCATGATGCCAATCGGACCCGCGCCAGTGATCAAAACGTCTTCGCCCATGCATTCAAAGGCCAGCGCGGTGTGAACGGCGTTGCCAAAAGGATCGAAAATGCTCGCGACTTCCTCGTCCACGCCTGCGCGGTGATGCCACACGTTCGTCATCGGGACGCTGATGTATTCGGCGAAGGCTCCGCTGCGGTTCACGCCGATGCCGACGGTGTCTTTGCAAAGGTGGCGGCGTCCGGCGAGGCAGTTGCGGCATCGACCGCAGACAACGTGCCCCTCGGCGCTGACGATTTCGCCAGGATGAAAGTCGCTCACGTTGCTGCCGACGGCGACGACTTCGCCGACGAACTCATGGCCTACGACCATCGGCACGGGGATCGTCTTCTGCGCCCAGGCGTCCCACTTATAAATGTGCAGGTCGGTGCCGCAGATGCCAGTTTTGCAGACCTTGATGAGGACATCATTGATGCCGACCTGCGGCTCCTGGACATCCTGGAGCCAGAGTCCGCGCTCCGCCTTGGCTTTGACGAGTGCTTTCATAGTTGCCTGTATATTGGACGAGCATCCAACATACCGGCAAGCGCTATTTTCAAAACTCAGGCCAGGATCTCCGGGATCACATGGCCAAAGTCGCGCTCGAGTCGCTTTCGGCCTGGAATCTCCAGCAGATGCGGATCAAGGCCGAGCTGGTGCAGGATCGTAGCATGCACGTCGGTAACGTAATGCGGATGCTCGACGGCGTGGAAGCCGAGTTCGTCGGTGCTGCCGTGGATGGTGCCGCCTTTGACACCTCCACCGGCCATCCAGACGCTGAAGCCGTAAGGATGATGATCGCGCCCGTCGCTGCCCTGCGAGCCTGGCGTGCGACCGAACTCGGTGGCGAAGAGAACGAGCGTGTCGTCGAGCATGCCTCGCTGCTTGAGGTCTTTGAGAAGGCCAGAGATCGGCTTGTCCACCTGCTGCGCGAGCATGGAGTGACTCTTCTTCAAACCTGAATGCGAATCCCACGCGCCTGCTGCACCATCGCCATGCTGGAGTTGGATGAAGCGCACGCCGCGTTCAGCGAGACGACGAGCGACGATGAGTTGTCGAGCGAAGGGCTCGGTCACTTTGTCATCAAGGCCGTAGAGCTTCTTGGTCTCGTCGCTCTCCGTGTCGAGATTCATCGTCTCTGGAACGGCGGTCTGCATGTTGAAGGCGAGTTGGTAGCTCTTCATGCGCGCGGCGAGCGTTTTGTCGCCGGGATACTGTTCGGCGTTGAGCGTGTTGAGCTTGTGGATGAGGTCAAACTGCGCCGCTTGCTCGGTTTTGCCAACGGCGATCTCGGGCGCGGCAAAGGTGAGCGGATTCTTCGGATCGACCTTCAAATTCACCGCGTCGTAAGCCGGGCCGAGGTAATGACCGTCGCGAATATCAAAGTAACGCGGCCCCATGTTGATGAAGGACGGCAGATTGTCCGTCATCGAGCCAAGACCATACGTCACCCACGCGCCAAGCGTCGGCACACGCGGCTCCAGCATGTGGCGGCCACTGTGGAACTGCACCTGAGCGCCGTGATTGTCATCGGTGGTCCACATGCTGCGGATGAAGGCGATCTCGTCCGCACAGGAGCCGATGTGCGGGAACCAGTCGCTGATTTCGATGCCGCACTGGCCATAGCGTTTGCTGCCGATCTGAAGCGGGTAAATGACGTTGCGCTGCTTGCCGTTCGCATCGTTCACAACGACCACGCGCACCTTTTTGAGCTTCTCGGGATCTTGCACGCTGGCAAAGGGCGTCTCGCCGATCGACTTGCCCGCATACTTCGTGAGCATCGGCTTCGGATCGAAGCTCTCCATGTGACTGACGCCGCCGCGCATGAAAAGCCAGATCACACGCTTGGCCTTCTGCGGCATCACCGGCAACCCGCTCGGCGGCTGCCAGCCTTCCTCCGCTTTCAACATGGACGCGACCGCGATGCTGCCGAGACCGCCGAGGATGTCGCGGCGGAGGAAGGGTGTGGGCTGATGCATGAAGTTCATCGCAGGGTGACGAAGTCGTTGTGATTGAGCAGCGCCTGCAAAAACAGGCTGCGGTTCTGTTTCAGTGCCTGGAAGCCTTTGAGGCTGGCGCGACGCTCGGCGTCCGAAGGCGGACGCCCGAGCACGGTGAGGAAGGATTGAGACACAAAGGCTTCGCCATCGAGTTTGCCGAGCTTTGCAGCCAAAGCGTCGGCGCATTCGCGGCTGAGCTTGCTGTTGGTCAAAGCGAGCGCCTGCTGCGGCACGACGCTTTCGTTGCGGCGGTAGCATTCGAGGACGTTGCTGTTGTCGAAGACGGCGAGGAAGCGGTGCTCGGTGTCGGCGTTCTGGACGAAGTAAAGCGAGCGGCGTGGACTCGTTTCGGACGAGGCGGGATCAAGGCTGGGGCCGCCGAGCGTGAGATCGAGCTTGCCCGCGAGATGCAGAAGGCTGTCGCGCACGACTTGGCTTTCCATACGGCTTGGGTTCATGCGCCAATAGTTCGCGTTGTCGGGATCGGCAGCGACGGTGGCGGCATCGGCCTGCGCATTCGAGGAACTGCGGCGATACAGTTCGGAGAGCACCATCGCGCGATGCAGGCGCTTCAAGCTCCAGCCGCTGTTCATGAAATCGACCGTGAACGTGTCGAGGATGTCCTGGTGCAACGGTGCCAGCGAGCGACGGCCAAAGTCATCCATGTTGGCGACGAGCGGAGCGCCGAAGTGCCGCATCCAGACTTGATTCACGAGGACACGGGCGGTGAGCGGGTTGCGCTTGTCGGCGATCCATTGGGCGAAGGCGAGCCTGCGGCCCGTGCTGGTGTCGGGATAGGTCTGCACCGTGGCATTGGTGCTCTCCTCAGGCCCTTCTTGCGCCTTCAAGCTCGCTGGCAGCGAGGTGTAAGTCTCTCCAGCAGCTGCGACCTTCTTCTTGGCTTTCTCCAAGGCCTCGCGTGCGACTTTGATCTTCTTCTCAGCATCCTTGGCCTTCGGATCGGCCTCGGCTTTGACCAGATCGACCTCGGCCTGAGCCAGCTTGTAGTTCGCCTCGGCGGCAGCGGCGGCTTGGGCGAGTGCCTTGTCCTGTTTGGCCTTATCAGCGGCAAAAACGGCACGAATCATCGCGGGTTTGGCCTTGGCTGCAGCGAGTTGTTTCTCAGCGAGTGCGACGGCGGCTTTCGCATCCGCGAGCGGCACTGACTTGTCAGCGGCAGGTTCGCGCAAAACGGCATCCGCAGCCAGTTCGGCGAGCTTGAAGCTGTGAAACTCGGCATCGGCATCGAAAGCGCCGAGCGCCAGACTACCTCGACGGCGCTGCTGTGGCAGACGATAAGCGAGTGCCGGCTCGCCATTGATGCTGGCGTTGATGAGCTGGCCGCGCACACGCAGTTCGAGCGTGTAGCGCACGTCCTGCGAGATGGGGCGGGCCACCGAACCCGCGGCGGGATAGGCGGACTTGCCAGCGCTGGCCAGGGCGACCTGGATCTTCGAGCCGCCGTTGAAGGCGCTCATGTAAACCATCACATCGTCGCCATCCATGCAGTCAAAGGCGATGCCGATGGATTTCCATTTCTGCCCTCCGCGAATGGTGAAGCTCAAACTGGCCTCGAAGTCGGCGGGTGGAGCAGATTTCAGTCGCAGTGAGCGACGCTCGGCTCCGGTTTCATGCTGGCGCACGCCAGTGGCTGAATGCTTCCAGTCGCCTTTGAGAATCTCCCATTGCTGAGGCTTCGCAGAGGTGAAATCATCGCTGACGAGCACCTTGGGCGTTGTCACTGGCCTCGCAGCGGGCTGGGGCGATTTGGCAAGCGCCTGCCGTGCTTGATCGAGAACTTGTTGTGCGGCGGTGATGTCGCGTTCAGCGGCGCGAAGGTGATCTTCGAGCACAAACGGCAGCAGCGCTGGTTTCGCAGATGCCGGGGGCAGTTTGACGGATGCTGGTTGGAACGAAGCGAACTCCAGCACCTGCGGAACGCCTGCGCTCAGCGGCTTCGATTTGTCCTCGTTCTTTTCATCGCCGCGCACATGACGAAAGGTCTGCTTGTCGAGGTGGAGATCGAAGACACGCGGCAGGCCGTTTTTCTCGAAGTCTGTCTCGCCCTGCCATGGATCGAGCCGCACGTGCAGCGGCTCGAAGATGGCTCTCATGCGGTAGTAGTCGGCCTGCTCGATGGGATCGTATTTGTGATCGTGGCACTTCACGCACTGCATCGTCAGGCCGAGGAAGGCGCGGCAGGTGTGCTCGATGGTTTCATCGAGCCAGGTGGTGCGGTTGAAGAGATAGTAGCTGCGCGCGAGGAAGCCGGTGGCACGCAGGTTGTCGCGATCCTCGGGCGCGAGTTCATCGGCGGCGAGCATCTGCACAATCATCTGGTCGTAGCCCTTGTCGGTGTTCAGCGACTCCACGATCCAATCACGCCAATGCCAGATGTGCTTCTGCGAATGACGCAGCTGCGCACCGAGGCCATACCAGTCGCAGTAGCGCCAGATGTCCATGAAGTGCCGGGCCCAGCGCTCGCCGTATTGCGGGGTGCCGAGGAGATGATCGACGACGCGCTGCCGCGCGGGCATCGACGAATCCTTCAAAAACACCGCGATCTGCTCAGTCGATGGGGGCAAGCCGATGAGATCGAGATACACACGCCGCAGCCACAGTTCCGGGGCGGCTTCGGGCTGCGGCTTGAGCTGCTTCGAAGCCAGACGTGCGGCGAGCAGCGCATCCATCGACTGGGTGGATGATTTCGGCGGTTGATAGGCCCAATGCGCACGCGGGTCGGCCTCGGGTTGCTCATTGGCAGGCGCTGGTGCTCCGGCAGTGATCCACGCTTTGAGTTTGGCGACTTGCTCGGTATTGAGCATCGAACCTTCGCCTTCGGGCGGCATGCGGTCGTCCTTGTCGGTGGTGGTCACGCGTTCGAGCAGCAGCGCAGGGTCATCCGCGAGGATGTCGCCACCATCGCCGCCTTTGCGCATCGCAGCGGCGGTATCGAGCCGCAGATCAGCCTTCTGCTTCAAAGCACCGTGGCAGGCGTAGCAGCGCTCTTTGAGCAAGGGCTTGATCTCTTTTTCGTAATCGACGGCCATGACCGGCAGCGCGATCCAGCCAATCGCAAGCCTTCCTTGCTTGAGGAGACAGCGGAGCGCTGGATGGACCATTGATTTCTTCATGAGCGTTGCGGGTGAGACATTACGCCGCCTGGACCTGAACTCTTTGCGGGCCGCATGCGCGTTCACCGAGCATCCTGAGATGTCGATCCTGCGAATTAAAAAGTAGTGCAGTTCGGTTTCTTGGGGCTGAATGTTCTCCTACATGTCAATGAATTGGCTGCTCTCCATCCACCTTGCCACGGCTTGGGCACTCGTCGGCCTGATCTGGGTCGTGCAGATTCTTGTGTATCCACAGTTCCTGCGCGTGGCGCCGGCGCAGTTCAAAGAATATCACTCCGCGCACTGCTTCCGCATTGGCCTCATCGTTGGGCCACTGCTGTTCGTCGAGGCTGTGACGGCGATTTGGCTTCTCTATGAGGGCTGCCATAGCCTATTTGCTGTGAGCACGGGCATCATTCCCCTCATCTGGCTTTCCACCGCCGTTCTCCAGGCTCCCATCCACACGAAACTCATGCGTGGTCACGACGAACCACTGATTCGCCGATTAGTCTTCACCAACTGGATTCGCACCGTCGCATGGACAGCGCGTGGCATCCTCATTAGTCTCAGCCTCCTATGAGCAAACATCTGCTTCTCTCGCTTTTTACCTTCTGCACCGTTCTACACGCCGAAACGGCAGTCACACTCGCCCCCCCTGCGATTCAGTCGTCGCCTGGAGGAACGGTGAAGCTCGAGGCCGCCGCTGACACCACCATCCTCTACACACTCGACGGAGCCGATCCCATCGCGAAGTCGAATCCCTACCTCGCCCCCATCGAGATCCCACTCGGCGGCACGCTCAAAGCGCGTGCTTTTAGCAAGGATCGCAAAAGAATGAGTGACGTCTCTACCGCAGTGTTGAAGCCGGTATCGAAATTCGATGTTTCCGCTCCGAGCACGGTTGTGCCCGTCACGCAGGACCGGAGTTGGCCGCAGTATGACTGGGCGAAGCGTCACGAGCTCACCAGCGCTGCCGTGAAGCACGCGAAGCCGCAGATTCTTTTCATCGGTGACTCCATCACGCATTTCTTCGGCGGCGTGCAGTTCGACAGCTACGCGCTGCGCGGACAGCAGACTTGGGGCGAGTTCTATGCGCCTCGAAACGCTGGCAACCTCGGCTTCGGCTGGGACAAGACCGAAAATGTGCTCTGGCGGCTCCGGCATGGTGCCATCGACGGCATCGCACCGAAACTCGTCGTCATGATGATCGGCACGAACAACACCGGTGACTGCTCAGCGACCGACATCGCGCTGGGGATCATGGCCATCGTCTCCGAGATGAATCTGCGCCTTCCGCAGTCGAAGATCCTGCTGCTGGGCATTTTTCCGCGTGGTGAGAAGCCCAACCCACAGCGTGAAAAGATCGCGGTGATCAACCAACTCCTCACCCAGCTTGATGGTGAGAGAAATGTCACCTTTCTCGACATCGGCGCGAAATTTCTCACTCCCGACGGCCTGATCACGAAGGACATCATGCCCGACTTCCTCCACCCCAACGAAAAAGGCTATCGCATCTGGGCCGAGGCCATCGAGCCGACGGTGAAAAAGCTGATCGGGGAGTGATCACAGACGCGTTTGCCCGCTGGACAATTCCGCCGCTTTCCGCTCCAATATCAGCTCGCATGAATTTGAAACTCCTTGTCGGCCTTCTGGCGCTCGTTTTCGCCTCCATCGCTTCCTCCCAGACCACCGAGGCTACTGCCGTGCCATCGCAGCCGACGGTGTTTGAGTTCCAGGATGATGACCGGCTAGTCTTGATCGGCAACACGGTGCTCGAACGTGAGCAGCGCTACGGCTCGTTCGAGCCACGGCTGGCCCTGGCTTTGGGAGAAACAAAAGTCAGCGTGCGAAATCTCGCGTGGAGCGGGGACACCGTCTTCGGCCATGCGCGTTCGTATTTCGGGCCACCGGAAGAGGGCTTGCAGCGTATGGCCACTCACCTGGAGATGCTGAAGCCTACGGTCGTGATCCTATGCTACGGCTCCGAACTGGCTTTCGAGCGTCTGGGCGGCCTGCCGGAGTTTTTGAGCGGCTACCGCAGCCTCATTGAAATGATCCGCGCCAAGTCACCCGGTGTGCGCATCATCATCGCCACACCGCCGCCGCTGGAGACGCTGCCGCCGCCATTGCCCGACCTTGCCATGGAGAACAAAAATCTCTCCAGTCTGCGCGATGCTCTGCGCAAGTTCGCAGGCATGCAGAACACGTTTTTTGTGGATTGGTTCGAGCTCATGGGCGGTCTGCCCAAGCCTGGCAACACCGCAAAGCTGCTCACCGAAAACGGCGTACATTACACGCGTGAAGGTTACGAAAAGCTCAGCGCCAAGCTGATCCAAGGACTCGGCCTGAAAATGCCTGATGCGCCCTCCCCCGCGCTGGAAAACCTGCGCCGCGCCGTCATCGCAAAAGACACACTGTTTTTCAATCGTTGGCGCCCGCACAACGAAACCTACCTCTTTGGCTTCCGCAAACATGAGCAAGGGCAGAACGCGAAGGAAATCCCGATGTTCGACCCGCTCATCGCCCAGGGGGATGAGGCCATCCAGAAGCTCAAGATCGAGGCCTTGGCGCAGACGCGCAGACCCTGAGCATCGAGCCTCAAACGACCGCTTTCTTCACCTTGCCGAAGTCCGTGCCCAGGAAACGCTTCGCGAGGTTCTCAGCCTGCTCGGAGTGGTCGGTGAGGAAAATCTCCAGCGAGGGCTTCGATTTCGTCGTCCGCAACAGATTGTCCTGCTCCAGCTTCGCCTTCACATGCGCGGCGCAGGTGCTGGCGGAGTCCACGAGACGCACTTTTTGCCCCAGCATGCGCTTCAGGACGGGAATAAGCAGCGGATAGTGCGTGCAGCCTAGCACGAGCGTGTCGATGCCCTTGTCGAGCAGCGGCTTCAAATACTCCCTCAGCACGGACTTGAGTGCGGGGTGATCCATCCAGCCCTCCTCGACAAACGGAACGAGAAGCGGCGTCGCCCGCGCCTCAATGAGGATGTCCGGTCGCCGCATCGCGATCTCATGCTGGTAGGCGTGGCTTCGAATGGTGCCAGCCGTGCCGATGATGCCCACACGCTCGCAATTCGGCTCCGCAAGCGTCGCCTCGACCCCAGGGCCAAGCACACCGATCACCGGCACCCGAAACGTCGCCTGCAAAACCGGCAGCGCATGCGCCGTGGCCGTGTTGCACGCCACCACCACCGCCTTCACGCCATGCGAGACAAGGAACTGCGTGTCCTCCATCGAAAAGCGCCGGATCGTGTCCGGCGACTTCGAGCCATAAGGCACGCGGGCGGTGTCCCCGAGATAGATGATGGACTCATTCGGCAACAGATCCCGCAACGCCCTCACCACGGTCAAACCGCCGACGCCGGAGTCGAAGACGCCGAGGGGGCTGTTGGCGGTAACGGGAGTGCTCATAGGAATGACGTATGACGTATGACGTATGACGTATGACGAAATCAGAATTCGTCATTCTGCATTCGTCATTTTCTCGTGATCTCCACGATCACCGCCTTCTGCGCGTGCAGACGGTTTTCAGCTTGGTCAAAGATCACGTCGGCGTTCGCTTCCATGACTTCGTCGGTGATTTCCTTGCCGCGATAGGCTGGGAGGCAGTGCATGACCAGAGCGCCGGGTTTGGCGTGCTTGAGGAGCTCGGTGTTGATCTGCCACGGCTTCAAAAGCTCGATACGTTCGGCGCTTTCGGCTTCCTTGCCCATGCTGACCCACACATCGGTGTAGAGCACGTCGCAGCCTTTCACAGCCTCGGTCGGATCATCGACGATACGGATGGTGCCGGGCGGCACGTTGCGCATGAAGCTCTCTTGCGGCTGGAAGGCCTTTGGAGCGCCGATGACGAGTTCAAAGCCGAGCCTGGCGCTGGCCCAGATCCATGAGCGGGCGACATTGCAGTCGCCATCGCCGAGGAAGCACACGCGTTTGCCCGCCCAGCCGCCGAGGCGTTCATGAATGGTCTGCAAATCGGCCAAGATCTGGCAGGGATGCTCATCATCGGTGAGCGCGTTGATCGTGGGGAGGCCGCTGTACTGCGCGAAATCCACCACGTCTTGCTGCGCGAAGGTGCGGATGACCGCGCCGTGAATCATGCGGCCCATCACACGCGCCGTGTCCTTGATCGGCTCGCCGCGTCCAAGCTGAATGTCGGCGCCGGAGAGGAACATGACCTGACCGCCGAGTTCGCGAATGCCGACTTCAAAGCTCACTCGAGTCCGCGTGGACGACTTGGTAAAGATCAGCGCCCATTGCTGGCCGTTGAGCACCTGCGGGGATGCGGTGCGGTCCTTTTTCAGCACGCAGGCTAGATCGACGAGCTTTTCGATCTGGTCTTTGCTCAGTTCTTCGATGGAAAGCAGATGGTTCATGGGCAGGCTTGTCTAAAGGGTCAAGGATTGGTCAAGACGCGGCGATGGAATCCAGCACGCCTTTGAAGATGGACAGTCCTTCCTCCGCGTGCTGTGCCGTGATGTTCAGCGGCGAAAGCCAGCGGACAACGTTCGGCCCGGCAGGTGTAGCCATCATGCCGGCATCGAGCAGCTTCTGCGCGAGGAAGATGGACGGCAGCTTGCCTCCGGACTTCGCAGCGATGGCCTCGGCATTGAGTTCAAAACCGATGAAGAGGCCGAGTTGCCGCACTTCCTTGAGGAGCGGATGATTCCAAGTCTGCACCGTCGCTGAAATGGCCGCGCCGCGTGTTTTGGCATTCTCACAGAGCTTTTCGTCCAAAATGGTGCGCAGGGTGGCAATGCCGACGGCGCAGGCAAGCGGAGAGCCACCATACGTGGTGCCATGCGTGCTAGGGCCGAGCACCTTGCTCAGATCGCGGCGATCATTGACCCAGAACGAGCCGAGTGGGAAGCCGCTGCCGATTGCCTTGGCCCAACTGATGCCATCGGGCTGAATTTCATCGCCAGGAATGATGCTGCGCCATCCGGCCATCTCGCCAGCGCGTCCGAAACCGACCTGCACTTCGTCCAACAGCAGCAGCAGATCCTTCTCGCGGCACAAACGCTGCGCTCCGCGCAAAAACTCCGGCGTCACCGCGTGCACACCGCTTTCGCCCTGAACCGGCTCCACGAGAATCGCGACCGTCTTGTCCGTGATCGCGGCTTCGAGAGCCTGCAAATCGTTGAACGGCACATAGACGAATCCGGGCGGCAGCGGACCGAAGCCACCATGGATTTTCTCCTGCGCCGTGGCAGTCATCGCGCCAAACGTGCGACCATGAAACGAGCCGGTGAAGGTGATGATCTCGTAGCGACCACCGGTCTGCTGGCCGTATTTACGCGCCAGCTTCAGCAGACCTTCATTCGCTTCCGCGCCGCTGTTGCAGAAAAAGCACTTGCCGGGGATCTGCACGCATTCCTCGACCAAGAGGCGCGCGAGTTCGGCCTGCTTGTCGATGCAATACCAGTTTGAGACGTGGATGAGCGTGTTCGCCTGCTCCGTGAGTGCTTTGACGACCGGAGGCGGGCAATGACCGAGCGGGCATACAGCCACGCCGCCCGCAAAGTCGAGATACTTCTTCCCATCGCGATCCCAAACATACGGACCTTCACCACGCACCGGCCACACGTCGTAACGGCCGTAGTTTGGCAGGACGTATTGGGAGAGCCATTGGGTTTCAGGGTGAGGAGCGGACATGGAGGTTTAGTGCGTGGGGCGATGGTTAGCGGTAAACTTCGCGGCGGTGACCGATTTTGATAACCATGACGATGAGTTGCGAGTCTAGGATGTCGTAAATGATGCGGTAGTCGCCCACGCGCACGCGCCAGGAATCATTGCCGCTCATCTTGATCGCATCCGCACCACGCGGATCTGACTCAAGCACCTTGAGCTTTTTGATGATCCGGGTTTGAAGTGCCCGATCCAACGGATCGAACTCTTTCCGCGCCGAACGGGAGAGACTAGTCTTGTAGGTCGGCATCGGTAATCCCCAGCTCCTTCATGACTTCCTCCAGCGGCACGACGTCCGTTTCCCCGCGCTCGATCTCGCCACGGATACGTTTCACATCTTCAATGTCCTCGATCTCTTCAAGAGCCTCGTGAATCCCGAGCATGATCTCGCGCATCTCTTCAGGCGAGAGGGTGACGATGTCAGCAAGCTTTTCTTTGGCAACGGTGCTCATGGCTGGAAAATAATACCCGCAGATGAAACGGCAACCCGGGTTTTAGAGGTGGATTTCCGTGCCGATGCCGCCGTCGGTGAAGATTTCGAGGATCAGCGCATGCGGCAGGCGACCGTCGATGAGATGCACTTTGCCGACGCCGCCGCGCAGCGAGTCGAGCGAGGAGTCCACTTTCGGGATCATGCCGCCGCTGATGATGCCTTCAGACTTCAGTTTGGTGATGGAGGCTTCGTCGAGGCTCGGAATCAGCGTCGAGTCGTCTTTTGGATCGCGCATCACGCCGCGCACGTCGCTGAGGAAGATGAGCTTGGTGGCCTTGAGACGCTTGGCGAGGCCGCAGGCGGCGAGGTCGGCGTTCACATTGAGCGTTTTGCCGCTGGCGAGTTCGCGGGCCACGGGAGAGACGACAGGCACGAACTCTCCAGCCACGGCGGCCTGGATGAGGCCGAGCTTGCAGTCGTTCACTTCGCCGACCCAGCCGAGATCGCCCTTCATTTTTTCGCCAAGGAAAACCTCCGTACCAGGAACGCCGACCGCCTTGCCGCCGAAGGCATTGATCTTGTTTACGATCTCTGGGTTGATCACGCGAGCGAGCGTTTCCTCGACGATCTTGATCGTCTCGTCGTCGGTGACACGCATGCCGTTGATGAACTTGGCCTGCAGGCCGGATTCAGTCATCGCCTTGGAGATCGCCTTGCCGCCACCATGCACGATGACGGGATTGATGCCCACGGCTTCGAGGAAGACGACGTCACGCAGGAAGCTATCGACCTGCACCGGATCTTCCATGGCGCTGCCGCCGACCTTGATCAAAAACGTGCAGCCGCGGAAGCTCTGCATGTAAGGCAGGGCTTCGAGAAGTACGGCGGATTGGGTGATTTGAGCGTCGAGGGGATTCATCGAGGTGAAAAGAAATACGCGCGCCGATCAGGCAAAGCCCTTCTGACGTTTCGCGTGGATCGCGGCAGAGTATTCGGCGCTGTTGAAATCGACGTACTCCTCGGAGAGGTCGCTGGTATAGACGGTGTAGCCGCTGGTGCCGAGGTTGAGGTCGATGGTGACGGTGAATTTCGGCTCTTTGACGACCTTCTCCATCTCGGCAACGGGCGTCTTGGTGGCAAGACCGCCTTTGCAGGCCAGTAGGCCACCGAAGAAGATGTCGATGAGCTCCTCACGAATCCGTGCGCCGGAATAACCGACGGCGTGGATGATGCGGCCCCAGTTCGGGTCACAACCGTGGAAGCTGCACTTCACGAGGAGGGATTTCGCGACGGTCTCGGCCACCTTTCGAGCGTCGGCGAGGGTGCGGGCGTTGCGGACGCGGATTTCGACGAACTTCGTCACGCGCTCGCCGTCGCAGACGATCATCTTGGCGAGTTCGAGCATCACTTTATGCAAAGCGCAGCGGAACAGCACGGCCTCGGGGGTGTTGCGCTTGATCGTGGGCACGTTGGACTGGCCGTTGCTCATCACGATGACGGTGTCGTTTGTGCTGGTATCGCCGTCGATGGTGATGCAGTTGAAGGACTTCTCCACGGCGTAGCGCATGCTGCGCTTGAGTTCATCCTTGCCGATTTTCGCGTCGGTGGTGATGAAGCAGAGCATCGTAGCCATGTTTGGACAAATCATGCCCGCACCCTTGGCGATGCCGCCGATGCGGAAGCTGCCTTTTTCGCAGGGCACCTCGACCGCGAAGGTCTTCGGTTGCGTGTCGCTCGTCATGATCGCCCGCATGGCCTCTTCGGAGCCTTGATCGTGCAGTTTGGCGACCGCATCGGCCACTTTCGGGGTGATGCGCTCAATGGGCAGCGGCATGCCGATGATGCCGGTGGAGCAGACGAGCACCTGGCGCATTTTGACGCCGAGTTCCTCGGCGACGGCCTTGGTCATCGCCTTGGCGTCATGGATGCCCTGCACGCCGGTGCAGGCGTTGGCGTTCCCGCTGTTGGCGATGATCGCCCGCGTGTCGCTTTCCTTGATATGCTGCTGGCAGACGCGGACGCAGGCGGCGCGGACTTTGTTCGTCGTGAAGACCGCGTCGGTGACGGTCGGGCCATCGGAAACGATGAGCGCGAGGTCGAGGCGCGTGGCCTCCGGGTTTTTGATGCCGCAGGTCACAGCGGAGGCGCGGAAGCCTTTCGCGGCAGTGACGCCGCCGTCGATGGCTTTGAATGGAGTCCGTCCATTGCAGGGATCGTCATCGTGCTTGGGAGAATGCATATTAAATGTTCATGAGGCCTGCGGTGGCTTCAAAACCGCAGATGAGGTTCATGTTTTGCATGGCTTGGCCTGAAGCGCCTTTGCCGATGTTGTCTTCCGTGCTCATCAAAATGAGTTGTCCCGCCCGAGCGTCATAGGACCAGCCGACATCGACGAAATTCGTGCCGGTCACGTTCTTGGTATCGGGAGACTGATTCACCCCGAGCAAACGCACGAAGGGTTGATTGTCATAGGCCGCATGCAAAATATCACCGACCTGCTCGATGGTCGCGCCGGGCTTCAACTGGGCAAACGTGGTCGTGCAGATGCCGGAGTGGGTCGGCATGAGATGCGGCACAAACGAAAGTTTCACCTCGCGACCAGCGGCGATGGCGAGTTCTTGGCCGATCTCGCTCAAATGCCGATGCATCGGCACGGAATAGCTGCGCACGCTGTTTTGGACCTCGCAGAACAAGAGCGGGATGCTTTCCTTGCGCCCTGCACCACTCGCGCCGCTCATGCTGGCGACGGCGAGAGGGGAATCCGCCAGCAAATCAGCTTTGAGTAGCGGAATGAGCGGCAACAGGATGCTGGTGGGATAACAGCCGGGACAGGCGATGAGCCGCGCGGCCTTGATCTGCTCCGCACGCACCTCGGGCAGCGCATAAACAGCCTCGTCGAGCAGTTCAGGCGCGGGGTGCGCATGACCGTAGAATTCCTCATACAGTGCAGCGCTACGCAGGCGGAAGTCGGCGCTCAGGTCGATGACCTTCAAGCCGAGTTCGAGCAAGGGCTTCGCGTATTCCGAGGCAACCCCGTGTGGCAAGGCGAGAAATGCGATCTCTGCACCTGCGGCTTTCAATGCAGCCGCGTCAGGAGCGGTGAAGGTCAGTGAATCGGCCGCACCGACGCCACGGAAACGCGGGAACTCTTTCGAGAGCGCCTTGCCAGCCAGTGACCGCGAAGTCACCGCCACGAGTTCTGCGTTTGGATGGCGCAGCAGCAGGCGCAGGAGTTCAGCTCCTGAATAACCACTGGCTCCTACGACGGCGACTTTGACTTGGGCGGACATATTACGGGGGGCGGAGTATGAGATGTCGCGGGAGCCGTGCAACCCTGAAAAAGGTCATTTCAGCCTGCTAGAAAAGCCGGGGGCATGCCGTGTCAGCCTATTTTTCCGAGTCACTGCTGAGGCAGCTTCAATTCGACGCGTTTCCCGCTGCGTTGAACGATGGCGGTGAGTTTTTTAGTGGGGATGTCACCCGTCTTCATGCCGCCGCAGGCCATGGCACGCATTGGCCAGGTGCCGACTCGTTTGCCAATGTCCGACTTCAAAGGCCAGGCAGCAGGTCGATCGAGTGTGAGGTCGGTTTCCTTGCCACCACGGAGAACTTTGGCAGCGATAGCGCCAGATTCAGGCGAGCGATGCAGCACCCAGCTCACGTCGGCAATAGAGACAATCGGGACACCGCGGCTTCGCGGTCCTTGACGGTTTCAGCTTGTGTGAGAGCGGCAAAAGTCAGCAGGAGGGCCGAAACGAGTACTGGGGGCTGCATTCGTTAAATTCTGTCAAGGTCGTCGTCCTGTTGGCAAGCCAAGAAAATTTGCCGCTCATTTTTTGGAATGGACAGGAGGCCGTTTCATTCGGTTAATCGCGGCCAACTCACCCGAGTTCTGCAGCCATGTCCGAAGTCACTGCCATCTCCAAGTTTGCCTGCCCTGCCTGCGGCGCGGAGGCCGTGTGGACGCCGTCGAAACACGCGCTGGTCTGCCCTTACTGCGGCACTGAGTCGCCCGCCGAACTCAAAAGCGATGGCACGCTGGTGGAGGAAAACGACCTCGTCGCCATGCTGCGCGCCATTCCCGATGATCAGCGCGGCTGGGCAGCGGTGCGCAAGACCGTGAAGTGCCAAAGCTGCCATGCGATCTCTGTCTTCAATGAAAAGCGCGTGGCGCAGAACTGCGATTTCTGCGGCTCGCCTGCGATGCTGGCGGTGGATGATGTGGGCGCGCCGATCCGACCCGGCAGCCAGCTGCCATTCAAGATCGCGCAGAGTCAGGTGCGCGAGGACATCCGACGCTGGTATGGCAGCCACTTCTGGGCACCGAACAAACTGGGCCAGAAAGCGCTCACTGACACGCTGCACGGACTCTACCTGCCTTACTGGACCTTTGACGCCCATGCCGAGTGCCCGTGGGAGGCGGAGGCCGGACATTATTACTACACGACCAACAGCAAGGGCGAGCGCACGCGCCACACGCGCTGGGAATACGCCTGCGGTCATGTCAGCACCGACTTTGATGACGTGCTGGTGCCTGCGTCGAAGGGCGTGCATCCGAACCTGCTCGAAAAGCTCCGGCCCTTCCCCACCACGACGGATCTGCTGCCCTACGATCCTGGTTATCTCTCCGGCTGGGTGGTGGAGCAGTATCAGATTGATCTCATCCACGCGGCGCAGGATTCACGCGCCCGCATGGATGGCGTTCTGCGCAGCCAGTGCATTGAGCAGATTCCTGGAGACACGCACCGCAACCTGCAAATCGCCCCGGAATTCAGCGCTCAGACCTTCAAGCATGTGCTGCTGCCCGTTTGGCTGCTGACCTACACCTACGGCACGAAAAATTATCAAGTCGCCGTGAACGGGGCCACCGGCAAGATCACCGGTGAGTATCCGCTGAGCTGGGTGAAGATCACCATCGCCATCTTGATCGGTTTGATCATCCTGGGCATCATCCTGTCGTTACAGAAATAAAATGAAGGAATGGAAAACTGAAAATGGCCCCAAAAAATGAGCGCAGCAGTTGGTTTCAGGCCATTTGCCATTCTTGGTTCCTCCATCCTCAGTTCTTCCATTCATTTCCCTTCAAACCCACTTCGCCTGTGAGCTTCCGCTTCCGAGAACTTCCCATCGCCATCGCGCTACTCGCGATTGTCGTGTTTTTCGCGATCAAAGAACCGGCGTTCCTCGGGGCGCGCAATTTGTCGATGCTGGCGACAGAGCTGTCCATCACTGCGACGCTGGCGATGGGCATGCTGCTCATCCTGCTGCCGGGGCACATTGATTTGTCTGCTGGCAGCGGCGTGGGCTTGCTCGGCGGCATCGCCAGCGTGCTGGTGTTTCATCATCAACTGCCTGCTCCTGCCGCGCTCGGTTTGGGACTACTGTGCGGCGTGCTGATCTGGATGGCGATGGGCGCGTTCATCGTGCGTGAACGCATGCCGTCCTTCATCGTCACGCTGGGAGCGCTGTTGATTTTCAAAGGGCTGTTCTGGCTCGTCATCGACAACGCCACCGTTCCCGTCGCTCCCGGCGGCCAGAGCAATCTCTACTCACTGCTCACCACCTACTACCTGCCGCAACGATTCGGCTGGCTGCTAGCCGTCATTCTTGTCGCCGCGTTGATCTTCACCAAGATCAGCGCCCGCAAACGCCGATTGGAGAACGGTTTCGCCGTGGGCAGCAAGGAGATGGCCTTCCTGCGGCTGTTCATCACCGCGCAGACCATCGCGCTGTTTGTGCTCATCACTGGCCAGTTTCGTGGCATTCCGCTGCCCTCGCTCATTCTCGGCGTTGTGACGATGATTGTGTATGCCGTCACCCAGCACACGGCTCTTGGCAGGCATTTGTATGCCATCGGTGGCAACACGGAGGCCGCGTTTGTCTCCGGTGTGCCGATGAAACGCACGGTGATCGCCGCTTACAGCGGCATGGGAGCTATTGTGGCCATCACCGGCTTCATGCAGACCGCCTATGCGGGTTCATCGACGACCACGGTCGGTGATTTGATGGAACTGGACGCCGTGGCCGCCTGCGTGATTGGCGGCGTGAGCTTGCGTGGCGGACGTGGCACCGTTTTGGGCGTGCTGCTCGGCGCTTTGATCATCGCCTGCCTTCTCAACGGCATGACTCTCATGTCCGTGCCGCCGGAGCGCAAATTCATCGCTCGTGGTGTCGTCTTAATCCTTGCCGTGTGGATGGACATGCGGCTGAGCCGGAGGGCGTGATACGGATCAATCCTCCCCGGCATTGCCGGCTTGGGCCTGCGCCCTTGGCGAGTTTTTGGGCCCTGGCGAGCTGCCGCAGAGCAGCGTTGATGTTTCTCTGCTTCGGATACTCCGGCAGTTTCGGGGACTTCGATTGGGACTTGTCGGCTCGCCCCACTTTGCCGCCGCAGGCATGACCATCTCAGCATTCGACATTCAGGCGTCATTCGCCATTCTCTCCGCATGTCCGCCGCTTCGAACCTCCTCAAACAACACCTGCAGCAGCGCCAACTTCTTGGCGTGACGCACATTCCGCTGCGGCCTGATACGCTGGAGAAATTGAGCGGGCTGGGCCGCAAGCCGGTGACGCGTGAGATTGCCGAGGCACGGACGATCCGCGTCGAATCGACACCCGAAACACGCGCGATTCTCGACAATCCACCGCCAGAGACGAAGCAAGGCGGCTTGATTGAGGTCGCGGGCAACACCCTTGAGGAAAAGCTCGCCGCGCTGCGTACGATGGCGGAAACGTGGGAACCGGCGCGTTCGCTGGAAAGCCTGCGTCAGACGATGGTCTTCGCCGTGGGTGATCCACTGGCGAAATTGATGTTTGTGGGGGAAGCACCGGGCGCGGAGGAGGAAAAACTGCGCGAGCCTTTCGTCGGACCTGCTGGGCAGAAGCTCACGGCCATCATCAAGGCGATGGGACTGGACCGTGCCCAGGTTTACATCAGCAACATCTGCAAATTCCGCCCGGCGATGGACAATCAGGGCAGCGGCAACCGCAAACCGACTGCCGAGGAGATGAAGGCGTGCTTGCCGTTCGTGCTTACGGAGATCGATCTCATCAAACCTCATGTCATCGTGGCGCTCGGAGCCACGGCGGCCGAAGGACTCGGCATGCCTGGCAGTGTGGGCGGCCTGCGCGGTTGTTTTCATAGCACCAGCGGGATTCCCACGATGGTGACTTATCATCCCTCATATCTGCTGCGTGAGGAAAAGATGGGCGACGGCATCCGCGCCAAACGCCAAGTGTGGGAGGACATGCTCATGGTGATGGAAAAGCTCGGCCTGCCCATCAGTGACAAGCAGCGTAGCTATTTCCAGGCAAAATAGGCATTGAGGCGGTCGTTTTGAATGCCGCCATGAAACCGAAATCGTTTAGCCGCCGCGATCTGTTCAAACTCAGCACTGCGGGCGCAGCGGCGCTGGCTGGAACGGCCACACAGGCCGCCGGGAAGCAAAAGGGGCCGGTGTGCGAAGAAGGGGGATGCTGCATCACACCCTCGGGTGACTTTTACAACGTCGAGCGCGGCAATCCGCTGCCCTACAAGCTGCCGATCGAGAAACAGCGCGAGATCGGCATGCTGCGCGAAACGTGGCAGCTTGAGATCGTCGCCGATCCAGCCAGCAACTCCAAAATCGAGCGTCCCATGCTGCGCAGTGATGGCACCGCTCCCACGTTCGAAAAGCTGATGGAGATCGCGAAGACGAAGGCGGTCAGCTATTTGAAGGTCATCACCTGCAACAACCTCTCCGACCCGCTTGGTCACGGGCTGTGGGAAGGCGTGCCGTTGCGCGATGTGCTGTGGCAGTGCGGGCCGGTCGAAAACTTGCGCCACGTCTGGTATCACGGCCATCACAACGAGGACCCGAAGCAGATCTTCAAATGCTACCTGCCGATGAACCGCGTCTTTGAAGATCCGCCCGGCGAGCTGCCCGTGATCCTTTGCTACAAGCTCAATGGTGAATTCCTCTCCGGCGAGCGCGGCGGTCCAGTGCGCATGATCGTACCAGAGGCCTACGGCTTCAAATCGGTGAAGTGGCTGCAACGCATCGGCTTTACCAACGCGCATCAATCCGACGACACCTACGCCAACGGCAACAACGATATCAACTCCTGGCTCAAGACCTTCGCGCGATTTGGCAAACTGCCATCACAAATCAAGTTGGGTGAGCCGCTGACGATTCACGGCAATGCGCAAGTCGGCATCTCTGGACTCAAAACGGTGCAATACTGGCTGCGTGATGTGAACCAACCGCTTCCGGCGAATGATCCGCACTTCATGAAAGCGCCGTGGCAGGACGCGCAGATCGTTCCGTTCGACGGCAGTGGCATCGCGGGCTTCAACGGTGCGCCGCTGCATCCGGCGCAGTTTGATCCTGCGGCAAGAAAACCGCGCGAATGGCCGCTGCGGCACACGCTTTGCCGCTGGACGGTGAAACCGCTGAAAATCGCCCCTGGAAAGTATGAGCTTCACTGCCGCACGATTGATTCGAACGGAGCTGCGCAGCCGATGCCAAGACCTTTTCCAAAGTCAGGCAAGAACAGCATCCAAAAGGTGCGGCTGGAGGTCGTGGCGTGAGCCTGAATGATGCGCCAGGCGTTCGTAGGACGGATGTGTTCAGCGCACAGGACGGTGCAAATAGGAAGAATGGCCTGCGCCGAACTATCCGGCTGGTCTGGAAGTGTGGGAGCTCGCAGAGGATCGGATCGCCGAACGGCCTTCACGCTGAGAACCACGGCATCGTCCGCGCCCAACACATCTGCCCTGCATCCCTCAGGCGCTTCAGACCTGAAGCACCAGATGGAGGGTTTTAAGCAATGTTTCCGCCGTATAGGGCTTTGGAATGAACTGTCTGACGCCCATGCTGGCGGCATGGGCATGGAGGCCGCTGGCGGCAATGATGCGCACCTGCGGATTGATCCGAAGCAGCACTTGAATCATTCTGGGACCATCCATCACGGGCATCATCATGTCGGTAATCACGACGGCGATCTCCTGCTTGCGGGCGGCATAAATTGAGACGGCCTCGATACCATCGGCGGCCAGCACGACGCGGTAGCCACAGGATTCCAAGGTTTGCTGAGTGACCTGTCGCACGGCGTCCTCGTCATCGACCACCAAAACGAGCTCGCCGTGGCCGCCAGAGGGTGGCTCTGGTGCTGGCGCTTCATTGACGTCCTCCACTCCGGATTCTAGCTGCGCCGGGAGATACACTTGGAATTGTGTGCCCGCCCCCACCTTGCTCTCTACCTGCATAAAGCCGCCATGGCTCTTGATGATGGCGGTGGTGGTGGACAAACCCAGACCGGTGCCTTTGCCGAGCTCCTTGGTGGTGAAAAATGGCTCAAAGATACGCTCCATCACCTCTGGCGTCATGCCTGTGCCATTGTCCCCAACCGCGATGCGCACATGGGGGCCGGGTCTGGCTTCGAGGTTCATGGCCGCATACTGCTCGTCGAGCATGATGTTGCTGGCGGAGAGCGTGAGTGTTCCGCCGTTGGGCATGGCATCGCGTGCGTTGACACTTAGGTTGAGGAGCACCTGGTGCAATTGTGTTGGATCTCCTTTGACCACCCACAGGTCCGGCGGCACGTCGCAACGCACGAGGATGTTCTTGAGAAAGGTCTCGTTGGCGATCTTTTCAATCTCTTTGAGCAAGCGCCCAGTCTGCACCTGCAACTGCTGCCCCTCGACTCCACGGGCAAAGGAAAGCACTTGTTTCACCATGGCCGCGCCGCGCTTGGCACTGTCCTCGATGGTGGCGAGAATACTCAGGCGCAGCGGGTTCTGCTCCTGCCGTTTGAGCAGCCCGATGGACAGGAGGATCGGGGTCAGCACGTTGTTGAGGTCGTGGGCGATGCCGCCTGCCAGCGTGCCGATGCTCTCCATGCGCTGGACTCGGAGATACTGAGCCTCAAGATTTTTGCTTTCGGTGATGTCCTTCGCTGTGCCGACGATGCGGAGGGCTAGGCCCTGTGAATCCCGCACCGGAAAGGCACGGTCATGAATCCACCTGACACTACCATCGGGACGCAGAATGCGATAGGTCTCGTCGTAGTCACCGCTGACCTGGCAGGCCTCCGCCGCCATGACCCGCATCCGGTCGTCTGGATGGATCGCCGCCAGCCAGTTGCCCGGCGCGGCGCACAGGCTGGCGCAAGTGCGCTGCCAGATGGTCTCGTAGGCCGGGCTGATGTAGAGCACCTGTTGCCTGAGCGGGTCGGTGATCCAAAAGACTTCATCTATTTTTTCCGCCAGTTCACGGAAACGCGCCTCGCTTTCCCGTAACTGGCTGCCGGCTTGCTGCTCGTCCTCGATCACGCTCAAGAGCGCGGCCCGGGATTGTTCGGCCAGGGCAAGGAGGCGCTGCGTCTCCTGCTCACTTTTCATCAATTGGGCCTCTTGACGGTGCAGCTCGAGCCGCGTCATGACTTGGCGACTCAGGGCGCTCAACGCCGCAATCTGCGCGGCTTCCAGTTTGCGTGGGCGGCGGTCGAACACACACAGGGTGCCGAGTGCCTGCCCGTCCCGCGAAACCAGTGGGGCACCCGCGTAGAAGCGGATGTGCGGAGCGCCAGTGACCAGGAGATTGTCGGCAAAGCGAGGGTCAAGCTTTGAGTCAGGCACCTCCATGACGGTATCTTTTTGCAGAATGGCATGTGAGCAGAAGGCCATATCACGCGGAGTCTCGCACGTATCAATGCCATGCCGGGACTTGAACCATTGACGGGATTCGTCCACCAACGAAATCAGAGCGATGGGTGCCTGGGTTATTTGTGCAGCAAGCAAGGTCAGATCGTCAAACGCCGCCTCAGGCGGGGTGTTAAGCACGTGATAATCATGCAACGATCGAAGGCGCTGTGCTTCATCGGTCGGCAGGGAAGCTCTCATGATTTGACTTGGCTGGGGTAACGCGCGGGCAAGCCTTGCTGTGCCAGCAGTTCATTGACTTCCGCCTTCATCTCCTGGACGCGCCCCTCCCGGGCCAGCATTAAATGATGCCAACGCAGCAGTTCATTGAGCTGCTCACGAACCGTTTGCTCCGCCCGCTTGCGTTCAGTGATGTCCAGGAGTACCACACGGCATTCCAGTGAAGAGGCAGATCTCACGGCTAGCACTTTAACGATTCGGGTAGAAGCGCCTTGAACGAGCAGATTTAGTTCACAAGTCTGCCGCGTGTTGGAGGCAAAGACTTGCAGCAGGAACTGGCTGAAAGCCGGGCGCTCATCCTTGGGAATAAACAGTCCCAGCCGCCGCTCCAGAAGCTCATCTCGCTCAAGGCCTAGAAGCTGGGCACCGAAGAGGTTGACCAAGTTGACTGTGCCGTCCTTGGTGAGGTTGAGATAGCCCACCGGCGCGAAATCGAACATGCCTGTGTAGCACTCAAGCCCCTTTTGAATCTCCACTTGCGCCGCCTGGAGCTGTTCATTCTGTAACTCCAATTCTATCTGGTGAACTTGCAGCTCGTGTTGAAGCCGCAGCAACTCGGGCATTGAGGTCACGTCTGCAGGCTGCAGCGTCAGCCGCTTCTCCGCAGCCAAACGCAGTTCCCCGGGGGAGCTAGCGGTGTGCGGTTTCAAAGCCATCCCTCCAGTTAGAAAACATAAGTTTTCCTTCGTCGCATCGGCCGCCGCATTCCACCTGAAGATTTTGCCTCATACTGAGTTTTTGGTTATGCGTGCGAGTTAATTCGAGATCATTCAACATGCTATCTTATAGTCAGGAAGCTTGTCCATCACCCTCTGATCATGTTTACCCAAGCTAGGCCGTGTTTGAAAACACTCAACTGCCATACCGAAACCAATCGAAGACGGCAGCAAATTGAATGAACGCAAGGAAGTGAGAGGCGAGTTTATCACGGCGCGTGTTTACTGAGGCGCATCGAGCACCATATCCAATCCTGCTGGCGGTCTACCGCCCTGCTTCAGGGCACTCTTTGTTTGAGCAGCTCTTTGAGCGGCTCCCACCAGGCAAATCGTTGTGTTTTCAAACACGACCTAGCGAACCGAAGACTTGGATGTGCGTTTCGATGCGCCTGCCGGTCCGTTGGATCAGCAACGCCGAGATCATCATCTGTGACGCGGAGACGACATGGCGTATCAGGGGGGAGACCCAGCTGCAGCGGGGCCAAGGAGAGTGGCCGGCCGCAAATCGACCCGCCGAGCAGTGTTTGACCAGGATTGGAACGCTCCTGCCCAGCAGCGCGACCAAGGACAGTCGGTCCTCTTAGTGGCATTTTCGGAGAAATATTTCGCCTCAAATGATGAGGGCTTGGCAAACGCGGCGTTTCCCCTCAGAATCATTTCCGCAACTCCAACTACCAGCCATGCCGCGCAAACTAAGTCACATCGCCCCGGATTGGTGGGATTATACCACCCTGGACTTCGATCTCATCAACGACGCCGCAAGGCTCACCGAGCGCGACCTGCGTCAGCTCTCCCGCCCTGGCTTCAAGGTCGTCATGTATGACACGCTGGAGGATTTTTACCTCGCTGAGGCCCTGGAATACATCCACGCCTGGCGTCAGGCCACACCGGATAATCCCACCGGCATCTGCGGCCCCATCGGGCCCACAGAGCAGCTTCCGCTCGTCGCCCGTCTCATCAACGACCTCGGCATTTCCATCAAGGACGGCCATTTTTGGGGCATGGACGAGTGGTACGACGAAAACACGAAAAAAGAGGTCAGCATGGAACACCCCCTCTCCTTTGAACGGGCGGACCGTCAGCTCTGCTTCGACCGCATGCAGAAAAAGCTCTGCATGCCGGACACCCACCTGCATTTCCCAAAGGCCGACGTCACTGAATATGTGAAAAGCTGGCAGAGCGGCGTGCGCTGCGTCGTCATGCAGGGCGGCCAGGGCGACATCAAGCACTGGGCCTTCAATGATCCGCTGAAACGCGCCGGCAAATGGAAAAACGAGCCCCCGCCCCCCGCCGAATACCGCAAGCTCAGCACTCGCGTCGTCGAGTTGCATCCCGTCACGCTCGCGCAAAACGCCCGCACCTCTGGCGGTGGAAACATCACCATGGTGCCCAAGATGGCCATCACCGTCGGCCCTAAAGAAACCTGGATGGCCGAAAAAGTCAGCATCTGGCACGCCGGCTTACATGACAATCCCCTGGGACAGCGCCTCACCGCGCTGATGATCTCCAAACGCCTAGCCGACAGTGCCGTGCCGATGTCCCTGCTCGCCGATCACCCCAACGTGCAGTTCAACTACTTCCGCGGCGGCCTTGGCCACTGCGAGGTAGAGATGCATTAGCCAAGAGTTCCAAGTCGCAGATTGAGAGTTTGACGCGCTTGGGCGTGTCGAAACTATCGTTTGCTATTCGCCTGATCAGACCGAAATAAGGGCCGCAAGTTAACCTGATAAAGGCTAAGCTAAGTCGTTCATCAGGTTGTTTCTTTGGTGTTCTGAAATCCGATAACGGAGCTTACTCAAGCCTTGGCGCAGGCTGACCGAACCCAATAAACGAAAATGAACACGAAAATGTATGTGGGCAATCTGCCCTTCAGCGCCACCGAAGATGACATCCGCAGCCTATTCTCCGAGCACGGCGTGGTGACTGATGTCTTCCTCCCCATGGATCGCGACACTGGCCGCCCACGCGGCTTTGCCTTCGTCACCATGGACTCTGCCTCCTCGATGGAAGCAGCCATCCGCGGCCAGAACGGCAAGGACTTCGGCGGTCGTAACCTCGCCATCAATGAAGCTCGTCCGAAGGAAGAACGTCCTGGTGGCGGTGGTGGCTACGGTGGTGGCGGCGGCGGCGGCGGTGGTGGTCGCGGCGGCTACGGCGGCAAGGGCGGTGGCGGTGGCGGCGGTGGTCGCGGCGGCTACGGTGGTGGTGGCGGCGGCGGCGGTGGCCGTGATCGCTACTAATCCGCAGCGCATTCTACTTTAAACCAATCTCGGCGGCATCCTGGCAACGGGATGCCGCTTTTTCGTTAGGCGGGTGGAGAATTCGCAGATCGTGACCTTTTTTCAGAAGAGGGGAACATGACCACCTAGATTGGGGCAAGCCTGCAGTCTGTTACCAACATTGCCGCCACTCCAGTAGGCCTTCAGGCAACCATTCTCTCTGAGTAGAGGCCTGCGGCACTGTGGATACAGAAGCGGATGCCGCCTCTTCATTGGCCCTGGGTGCGCTTGGCATGACACGTATGCGTGGCCAAATTGAACCCGCTTCGGCGCAGGGATCTCCACAAAGTGACGTTGCCCCCGTGCGGACTGAGCTTTTGCTCGGTCAAGGCGATGGCCTCACGTCCACTCTCGAACATCATCGCGGGGTCCATTTTGATTCATCCCTGTCATGGGTCTTGGTTGTGGATTGAACGGATGAGCGGAAGTCAGCATTCTCAAATAAGCTCTTCAGCCCTTTCACGAATTCTTTTTTACCACTCACCACGAGACCCTTCGGCACTAGCCTCAGGCAATGTGCCTCTTCTTCAAATGCCGCCAAGCAAGGGCCAGACATCTTCTTCCACGTCTGATTGCTACCCCTACTGTCGATGCTTGGTGGAGAAGACGACCTGGTAATGCAGCACTGTGAACGTATTGACCATGAAGAAAAGTTACCTCCACCCTTTTGTCATGTCTCAGACATACACCCCTAGTCACTCCGGCACGATGATCTGGTCCTCGGGCTCGAGCTTCATGTCCTTGGAGGGATCGGACGAGATGTCCTTGAGGTTGATCTCGTAGGTCTGCCCGTTGCGGATCAGCTTCGTCTTGCTGGGTTTCGCAAAGGGGCTAAAACCACCGGCGGCGGAAATGGCCTTCAGCACCGTCATGCTGCCATTGTAGGGCACAGTACCGTTGCCTTTGATGCCTCCGACGACATAGACGAAACGAGCGGTGCCGTCTGCACCGTCGATGGAGACGGTCACGGTGGGACGCGTGTAGATTTCACGATCTTTGTAGGTCTGCTCGATGGCACGCTGAAGCGAGGAAGGCTTCAGGCCAGCAGCACGGATCTCACCGATGTAGAGTAGGTTGACGCTGCCGTTGTCACCGATGGTGTACACCTTGCTGATCTGGGCAACCTCGCTATCAGGGATGCCGCCGATGGAGATGGTGAGACGATCGTTGGTTTTGAGGGCAAGCTCGCCGTTTTGCGCCAGTCCCATGGCTGACATCAGCAGCAGGGCGACAAGCGCGAGAGGGATGAGGCGTGTATTCATGATGTTGGGCTGATTGGATTAAAAGACATCGTCGCCCTCACTGCGTGACTTCGAGCGTGTGGAAGCAAGTGCGGTGGCTGCGGTTTCGGCCTTGATCTTGCGGCGGCGCGTTTTGCCACCTGCACCGCTTCCCGTGGGGGAGTTGGTGGGAGAGTAATAAGTGTAGTAGCTCGTATAGTACTGATACTGCGCGTCGCTGCGGAGATCCACATTGTTCAGGACGACGCCGACGACCCTGCCACCAGCGTTTTCGACGCTCTGCTTCACACGCAGGAGCATGTGGCGCGGCAATTTGCGGTGCTGAACGACGATCATGGTCATGTCAGCCTCATTGGCGAGGACTGAGGCGTCGCTGACACCAAGAATGGGCGGGGAATCGATCAAGACGAGGTCGAAGCGGCTTTTCACCTCGGCAATGAGATCGACCATGCGCTGGGAGTTGAGCAAACCGGCGCTGTCGGCAGGCAGCAGACCGCTGGGGAGGAAGAAGAGGTTTTCCACCGAGGTGCGAATGACGACATCTTCCAAGCGGATGTCGGTGGTGAGATAGTTGGTGAGGCCGGTGGCGTGGCTGACATCAAAATGCGTGTGCAGGCTGGGACGTCGCAAGTCGGCGTCGATGAGCAGGACGTTGTAGCCTCCCTGGGCGCAAATGTAGGCGAGGTTCACCATAGTGGTGGACTTGCCTTCCCCTGCCCCGCCGCTCACGACGCTGAAGCAGTTGGCATCCGGCGACTTGCGGTTGAACTCGATGTTGGTGCGGAGAATGCGATAAGCCTCGGAATCCGGACTGTGGCCGCTGGCGCGGTGCAGCACGCCGACGCCTTTGGGCACGACCGCCAGAACGGGCACGCCAAGGTGGCGCTCGACATCGTCGAGACTCTTCACCGTGGTGTCCATGTATTCGAGGAAAAAGGCGAGACCGAGGCCAAACATGAGGCCCAATACACCTCCGAGTGCGAGATGAAGCGGGACGTTGGGCTTGCTCGGCTTTCCTTCCGGTTCAGCCTCGGCATAAATGGTGGCGGGGGACTTCACGAGCTCAATACCGGCTTTTTCCTCGAAGAAACGAGAGCGCATCTTGACGAGAAGGTCTTCCAGATAGGTAACCTCGTCCTTGGCAGTCTTGTACTCGTTGTAGAGGGATTGCATTCCCATGATCTCCGCCTTAGCATCGTCATTGTAGGTCTGGAGGGACTGGCGCTTCTTTTTGGCACCATCAAGCCGATTCTGAAGTCCTGCGACATGCGCCTTGGCAGCCGCGAGAATGAGCGTGGAATATTGGGCGACCTGACTGTCCACACTTAAGACCTGGGGATGTTTGATTCCACGGCCTTCATTGATCAGTGCCTCGCGTGACACTTGCAACTCTTGCAGCTTCGAGGTCATCGTCGCGATGTTTTGATTCTCGTCGGAACTGAGGCTGGAGATCTGATCAATCTCGGTCTGTAGGGTCAGAATGTCCTGGTCGGACTGCATGAGCAACTGCTCGCGGGACATCTGCATGTTTTCCTCCGAGGTGCGGATGTCACTGCCTGGGTTCAACGAACTGCCTCCACCGACGATCCAGTCGCCGACAATGCCAGCCTTACGCTTGGCCTCTTGGGAGCGCAGTTGCGCCTGACGGCGAAGATCTTCCTGATCGGAGATTTGCTGCTGCAAGACGGTCAGCGCTTTCTGCTTTTTTTCGGTCTCGATAGAGTTGCGCTGCGCCATGTAGCTTTTGGCGATCTCGTTGGCGATGTTTGCCGCGACCTGCGGATCCTGGTCGTAGTAGTCGATACTGACAAAGTCCGAGCGCAGCATGGACTGGGTTTCGAGATTGGCGCGGAGCTTTGCTAAGGCAGCCTGGCGAGAGGGCAGCTCCCAGCGTTTCATCAGATCAAGGGACTGAACGACCGGATACAGGGTGGACGGCTTGGTGATCGTCTCGAACTGCGTTTTGATGTATTCCTGCGTGAAAGCCAGACTGTCACCCCGGTTGCGGTCGAAGACATTGATGTCCTGCGTGATGCGCTCAATGGTCATCTCAACATGACCGCGATACTTGCGCGGCATGATGTAGGTGAGGAGAGCCGCAGCAGCGAAGATGAGGATGAAGCAGAGAGTGATGAGCCCCATGCGATTTTTGACTACCTGCCAGGTATCCATCGCATGCTTTTGAAATTCATTGCCGGTTTCGTTCATTCTCGCGTTCGTGTTAGATATTTGAAAGAGTTAACAAAGCTCTCTGAAAATACCGCCAGCGGGACTTCGTGGATCGAAGCTGCCCGCCGGCGGAATGAGTGTGGTGGCAGTTATGCAGGGGAATCAGAAAGAGGCCGTGGCACCAAGTGAAACACGGTGACGGTCAAACTCACGCAGCGCGTCGGAAGAATCGAGGAACGAATAGGAGTAGTTGGCGTTGAGATTAAGGTTTTCGAAAAGCTGATAGCCAAGTCCGGCGGAGAGCAGCGCGGAGTGCTCGGTCACATCACCGGCGCCGCCGCTGTCAAACTGGCTGTAAGAATAGGAAGCCCCGCTATTCACGCTGAACCGCTTGGTGATGTTGTGGTTGATCTGGATGCCGGTGTTCAAGCCATAGCGGCTGCTAAAGGCGGCCAACTCAGCCCCGTTGAACCCAAGGGCGGCGAACCAGCGAACCATGGTCTGACGGTCCACCGAGTAATTCAGTGCTGTCTCGGCGTAGGGACCAACCTCGTCTGAACGGTCCGACGAGTAAAACTCAGCACCAGCGCGTGCGGAACCAGACATGCGCTCGCTCCAAGCATGATCGACGCCTACAAGGGCGAAATGCGAGTTAATGTCTTTACCCACCGCCTGGTCGAAGATCATCATGCGATAACGGTATTCAGCAACGAGACTGGTGCGCTTTGAGATAGCGTAGGAAAACTGCTGCGCGAACAAGTGAGTGTAGCGGTCCTCAGGGGTGGCGATGATTTCATCCTGATACGCAATGCCATCAATGGTGTAGGACGTAGTGGTAGAGAAGCGAGGCGTCCAGGCGTAGCTCACGTTGAAGTTGTTGTAGCCGTAGAGGAACTGGCCGTTCCACAGCGCGGTGGAAACACCAAAGGCGTTGTTGGGCTCCACCCCATAGGTGAGGAAAAAATTGTTGCTGATCCTCAGCCGCTCAGAGAAGCGATGCTCGAAATTGACGCTGGCCCTAGCGTTATAGAACGTGTCGTCAAAGCGTGGTACACCATCCACATAATGAATCACACTGGTATCGAGCGAGAACGTCCATGGCGTGGTTTGATCCATATCGGTGTAGGCGACGCCAAATCCCCCCTGCACAAAGGCCGACTCGATATTCTCCGCAAAAGGTGAGTTAACCCGGTAGCTGAGCGCATCATATCCCCCCTGGGAGGAGAGCGAAAAGGTGAGCGGTTGCTCGGTTTTGAAATCCGCCGAGTAATTCTGCACCGCCACTAGGCCCTGGGCACTTAAATTAGCTTTACTGAAAAAATTGCCACAAAGAGCAAAATGAGAATAGGAGTGCGCATACGAGTCAGAGCAATGATATCAACAAAAAAGGAAGATCACACCTGACATCAACCTATGGAACTGCATTGGATGGCGAAACTGGATTTGTATCTTGCCGGGGCAGCAGTGGACCGAAAATAGGCGGCATCATAGAAACACCACGGATAGGCCCATTCATATTAGAGGGTTCTGGTGATTCCAAAACGGGGTTGATAGCAGGGTTTTTAGCTGGGTTTTTACCGAGGTTTATCACTGGGTTTTTTTCAGACAAAATCACAGGATTATTGCCCTGATTGGCGCTGGAAGCAGCGTTTGCCAAACCAGGGACCAAAGTGCCAGCAGCCTGGTGGATTACGGATGCCATTTTCGGAGCAACTGCGACCGCAGTCTGCACAATCTGAGCCGCGAGTGCCGGATCTGCCTTGGAGGCAATGATGGCAGCCCTCACAATGTCTGCCGCACAGCCTTCATTGATGACCAGCGCATCTTCTACCACCATCAGAACCTTGGATGAGTCTTTGGAGACGGCCACGCTCACGTCATTGCTGATTTCGGAGCAAGCGTTGCCAGACTGAGCATTACTGACGACGGCAAATGTCAATGTGGACAAGCAAGCGAGGATGCTCGCAAAGCGATAACCAAATACAATTTTCATAGACGGCAGTAAATTCACAGGGTTTCGATTTTTTACTCAAAGTCAGAGCGGGTAGTGGGAATCGAACCCACATGGCCAGCGTGGAAGGCTGGAACTTTACCATTAAGCTATACCCGCAATCGAAGTTATAATAACACGAAACACCTCACTGCCGCAAGATATTTTTTAGAATTAAAACGAAATATTTGAAATTCCAGAATGCCTAATGACAACATAAACCGAAAATCTCAAAACTGCCGTTTGTTAATCCTGACTAGTTTATTAGCACGCTTGACCATCCTGGCAAGCAGGTACTCAAAAGTCCTCACAATCTCAAAAAACGTCTGTTGGCTCTTCAGGCTTGCTGCAGAGGCTTTCACTGCTCAAAAAAGTTTTTCTCGTGCATCATTCTTGCCATTAAGACTCCTAGCCACGCTGGCAAGCCAATCTGCGAGGCTTTGTGCATTTCCGGCCCACGTTCGGGCTGCTCCGCCAGCAGCACTCTGTGTTCACATCAATCGCTGGCGAGGTTATAAAACTCCCATGTAATTTCATGGCTCTTATGGTTTCCGATTGGTGCAGCTTCCTCGGCCAGTCAAGCTAAGCGGCCTGACCGGGAAATTCCGTCTCAGACACCGGTTTCTCCAGTTTTCTAGCCTCTGGCAGCACAAGTGCAGGACCATTCGGCCCATCTCCGTTGACTGGACGACGAGCAAGTCGGCCATCTTAGCTTTGGAAGGAGTGCTGTACCTTTGCGGCCAGTTTCTCAAAATCCGAGTGGCCTGCCGTGTTTGGTTGCTTGGCCGCTAATCAACGGCATGAGGTCGATGCCATCCAGCAGCAGCTGGTTTTCCATCATGACCCTGGCGATGCCCCCCAGGGTGAGATAGATATCCGAGGTAACGCAGGGCGTTGCGATCACCTTCGGCTCACGAAGAAACGTCGGCCACGCCATGAGGGCTGGAACGAGCGCCCCAGCGCTCATCAATCTGGCCTTTTTGGCCGCATCGTCTGCTGCTGGAGCCGACTTTGGGCAGCGCGCCGTTGTCGCTGCAACAACCAAGCAGTGTGTTCTCCCGCAGATCGAGCTCACGCAGCGTCGTTCGCATCTTACCAAAAGCCTACGTCGAAGGTTTTCATTCCGGCATGATAACCACGAACACTGCAGCTCGAGAACGGAAACAACCGCGGTTCAGAGCCAACTCATCTCATGAGAAAGCATCGTATCGTCATCAAAAACGAAACGTCCGATGAAATGACGGCGCAAGATCAAGGTTTGAGCCAGCCAGTGGATATCGTCCGCCCACATCTCGTGAAAAGGCAGCGCGTCCAACGATGTCCAAAGCGGCACAGCTTCCGGCGTCTCCACGGCCTCTCCTTCGTGCTGCGTGGCGACAAACACATCCACATGCATGCACAGGCCATCGACAAACTGAAACCATAGATCGCCATGATGCACCGGATCCAGGGCGGTAACGCCGAGTTCTTCCTGCGTCTCGCGCACCGCGCACTGCACGGAGGTTTCACCGGGGTCCATCTTGCCGCCGGGACCGTTGATTTTCCCCGCTCCGAGGCCGCGTTTTTTACGGATGAGCAGCACCTCGCGCTTCGTCTCGTCGATGATGAACATCAGCGTTGCTCGAACGCCGGGCTGCCAGGTGTGCCAGTCGATGTTCACCGTGAGTTCAGCGTTTTTTCCACGGGAGTCCGCGCAGCCAGCGTTTGCTGCTCTTGATGTTCAGCGACTCCGCGAGGATCTCGGTATCCCCCGCGTCGAAATCCTCAGCGCGTGGCAGTCCTGCAGGCAGCTCAAACTCCGGTTCGGGTATGGATAGAGATTCCGGCAGCGGCGGAGCAAGTGGCTTTTGATTCAGCGGCGGCACGGGGCCTGCAGGCACGACTAGTCCGCCGGAGATGATCATTTTCATGGCATCTTCAATGCTGATCGGTGCGTCGCAGACTTTTTCCGAATCAACGACGAGTAGAATGCCGGTCATCGGGCTGGGCGCGGTGGGCAGCAGCACACAGGTCATCGCCTTGCCGCTCTGCTGATCACAATACTGCCCGGTGGCAAAGCCGATCATCCGCATGCCCGTCGCCGGGTAATCCACATAAACGACGCGTTTGAAGTTCTGCTTGGTGCCTCCCAGGCTGCGAAAGGCGTCGATCACCTGCTTGAGCGGCCGGTAGATCACCGCGACGAGCGGAATGCGCAACAGCAGCTTGTCGATGGCAGTCACGACATGCACGCCGATCACATTCGTGGCCATGAAGCCAAGGCCCAGGATGATCAGCACTGAGACCAGAAAGCCGACGAAGTTGGTGATGTTTTCCAGTTTCGGGTCGTTGATGTCCAGCAGCGGCTGCTCGGACAGCTCGTTCACCAAGTTCACAATCTGCGCCAGCACCGGCTTGCTCCAGCCGTGCAGGATGTCGTAGATCGAGTAAAGAATCCAGAAAGTGATAATCAGCGGCAGCGCCAGTGCCAGTCCGGCCAGGAACTTGTTCCGCATCCACACGCCCCAGCCTTTCGGCGCAGGCGCGTCGGGCGGGAGAGTCGAGCCGGGGAATTCCTGTGTCATGACAATGTGTTTGAGGGCGTGAATGAGAACGCACCACAACCGCTATGTTCAGCCAAAAATTGATTCAAATCAGCACATCATGCTCCCACGAGCATTCTGGCCGGATTTTCGATGCAATCCTTCACACGAATGAGGAACGTCACCGCCTCCTTGCCATCGACCACACGGTGGTCGTAGCTGAGCGCGAGATTCATCATGGGACGGATGACCACTTGCTTGTCCACGGCCACGGGCCGCTGCTGGATGCTGTGCATGCCCAAAATCGCGCTCTGCGGCGGATTGATGATCGGCGTGCTGAGCAGAGAGCCATACACCCCGCCGTTGGAGATGGTGAAAACACCGCCCGTAAGGTCACTGACTTGGATTTTGCCTTCCTTGGCTTTTGCAGCATAGCCCAGGATGTCTTTTTCGAGTTCGGCGAAGGACTTCTGATCCGCGTCACGCAGAACTGGCACGATCAAACCGCGTTCCGTGCCCACGGCGACACCGATGTCATAGTAGTGCTGCTGTACGATCTCCTCGCCTTCGACGCGCACATTGATCTGCGGCACGGCCTTGAGCGCCTCGACGACGGCTTTGATGAAGAAGCTCATGAAACCGAGTTTCACGCCGTTTTTGGCCACAAAAGCATCCTGGAGCTTGGAACGCAGTGCCATGACGTTGCTCATGTCACATTCGTTGAAGGTGGTCAGGATGGCGGCGGTGCGCTGGGCGCTGACAAGCTGATCCGCGATCTTTTTGCGCAACGGGCTCATCTTTTTGCGCGTCACGCGGCCTTCGGGTGCAGCAGGAGCCTTCGCGGCTGGTTCCGGGGCTGGCGCCGGTTTCGGGACGACCTTGGATTCGGTGATGTGGCTCGGTTTCGGCTCTGGGACCGCCGCAGGAGCGGGTTTCGGCTGTTCGGGAGCCTTGGCCGCCGGGGCGGCGGCGGCTTCGTCGATCTGCCCCACGACGGCTCCGACTTCTACATCATCACCCGGCTGTTTGCCAATGTGCAGAGAGCCACTGGCCTCGGCGGTCACTTCAGCGGCAACTTTGTCGGTTTCGAGGGTGAGCAGGATGTCGCCGACCTTCACGAAGTCGCCTTCCTTGAAGTGCCATTTGGCGATCTGACCTCCGGCGACGGATTCGCCGAGTGCGGGGATTTTGATGTCTGCGGGCATGACGGAGTGTGTGTTTGGAAAAGCTTGCGTTAGATGGAATCAGGAATTGAAGGCGGTCTCGACCAAATGCTCCTGTTCGAGCGTGTGGATGGCCTTGGATCCTGCAGCGGGGCTGGAGCTGCGTTCACGTCCGGCATAGCGGAGCTTGTGGTTGGACAGCTCCTCAAGGCGCGGGCGGATGTAGTAGAAGGCGCCCATGTTACGCGGCTCCTCCTGGCACCAGATCCACTTCTTCTGCGCACGCGGATACTTCGCCACGATCTCCTTCAGCATCTCGTAGTTCAGCGGGTACAACTGCTCGATGCGGATGATGGCGGCGTTCTTGATTTTGTTCTCGGCGCGGAACTCCAGCAAGTCGTAGTACACCTTGCCACTGCACAGAATGAGACGCGTGATGCGTTCCGGTGGGGCGAGGAGTTGGTCGTCATCGAGCACTTCTTTAAAGGTGGTGCCCTCAGCCATCTCGCTGAGCTTGGAGACACACTTCGGATGACGCAGCAGGCTCTTCGGCGTCATGACGATGAGCGGCTTGCGCGTGCTGCGTTTTAGCTGGCGGCGCAAGGCATGGAAATACTGCGCGGGCGTAGAGAAGTTGCAGACTTGCATGTTACCACCCGCACAGAGCTGCAGGAAGCGTTCCAAGCGGGCGCTGGAGTGCTCGGGCCCCTGCCCTTCGTAGCCGTGCGGCAGAAGCAGCGTCACATGGCTCGGGCGCTGCCACTTGCTCTCCGCGCTAGCGATGAACTGGTCGATGATGACCTGCGCACCGTTCACGAAGTCTCCAAATTGCGCCTCCCAGCAGACCAGCAGGTTACTAGCGAGCAGTGAGTAGCCGTAGTCGAAGCCGAGCACGGCAGCCTCGGACAACAAGCTATTATAAACGCAGTAGCGCCCTTGCTCGTCCTGAAGATGGTTCAGCGGGATGTGCCGCTCGCGTGTTTGGGAATCATAAAACACGCTGTGGCGCTGGCTGAAGGTGCCACGCCTCACGTCCTGGCCGCTGAGGCGCACACCGTGGCCTTCGGTGAGGAGTGTGCCGAAGGCCAAAGACTCGGCGTAGGCCCAGTCAATGCCTTCGCCACTCTCGATGGCTTTTTTGCGAGCCGCGAGGAAGCGTTTCGAGATCGTGGGGTGCAGATTGAAGCCCTCTGGCACTTCGAGCAGACGCTCGCCGACTTTCTTGAGGTTTTTCAACTCCACCCCGGTCTTCACCGGATTGTAATCATAGGCAGGCTGCGGCATCGCCATGCTGCCTTCAAAGGGATTGCCACCCTCGGCGTTCTTGTCTTTTTCAGCGAGGGTGGTGATGCCCTGCTCCAGTTCATCTTCCAGCTCGCGTTGCAGTGCGGCAGCGCCTGCCTCATCAAGCACGCCTTGGCTGGCGAGATCGAGTCGGAATAGCGTCGCGGTGGAGGGATGCGCGGCGATGGAACGCGCCATGTTCGGCTGGGTGAAACCGGGTTCGTCCGTTTCATTGTGGCCGTGGCGGCGGTAGCACACGATGTCGATGATGACGTCGCGACCAAAGGTCTGGCGGAATTCAAGCGCCAGCTTCGTGGCAGCCATGACTTCCATCGGGCAGTCGCCGTTCACATGGAAAACCGGAGCCTCGATCATCTTGGCCACGTCCGTGCAGTAGTCGGAGCTGCGCGCATCCTCCGGCATCGTGGTGAAGCCGATCTGGTTGTTCACGATGACGTGGATGGTTCCACCCGTGCGGTAGCCGGGAAGTTGCGAAAGATTCAGCACCTCAGCCACAAGGCCTTGGCCGGCAAAGGCTGCGTCGCCATGAATGAGCACCGGAATGACTTTTTTGCGGTCCTTCGTGTCCCCTAGGGCGCGCTGGCGAGCGCGAGCCATGCCTTCGACGACGGGATCGACGGCCTCCAGATGACTCGGATTAGGTGCGAGCATCACCCCGACGGAATCTCCGCCGCTGGTCTGCCGCACGGTTTCAAAGCCAAGGTGGTACTTCACGTCGCCATCACCGGAGACCATGTTAGGCACATAATTCTCGCTGAATTCGTAGAACAAGAACTCCAAGGGCTTGCGCAAGAAATTCGCCAGCACGCTGAGACGTCCGCGGTGCGCCATGCCGAGCACGATTTCCTTGCCGCCAGTGTCTGGCATGCGTTCCAGGATCGTTTCCAGAGCCACGAGCAGCGACTCGCCGCCCTCCACGGAGAAACGCTTTTGGCCGACGAAACGGCGGTGCAGGAAGCGCTCAAAGGACTCGGCCTCCAGCAGCCAGCGCAGCGCGTCGATCTGATCCTTGGCCGCAGGCTGCGCGTCGAGATCACGTCCCTCCACACGATCCAGGAGCCAAGCACGCACTTCCGGGTGGTGGATGTGCATGAACTCAAAACCCGTCTTCCCGCAGTAAATACGACGCAACTCAGCCAGCATCGACTTGAGCTTCATGGGCTGACCATTGCGGAACATCTGCGTCTGCACCTCCTCCTCTAGTTCGTCCGCCGTAAAGCCGAGGCCCGCGAGACTCAGCGCTGGGATTTCCGGGCCTTCTGGATCGAGAGGGTCGAGATGCGCGGCGGTGTGTCCAAGCGCACGAAAATGGTGCAGCGTGTTCGTGACGCGCATGCGGAAGTTCAGCGTTTTTTCGGAAAGCGGCGCACCAGCGGCCTCCGGTTTGGTAGCGAGACGGGCCATGCCCAGCTCAAAACCTTCAAAAAACGACGACCACAGCGGTTCAACGGAACCTGGGTCTTTTTTCCAGTCCACGTACTTGGACTCGAGGAAATCCGCGTTGGCGCGGTACGGCAATGTGGCACTCATGATGGGGGCCAGGAGAATGCGCTCTTTCGCTCTGAGTGCAAATGCGGAAAGGCGGCTTTTTACTGCCATTTTAGGGCAAAATTCCGTCCGCCAGTGAGGATGCCCCGTGTCAGGGCCGGCTGGATGACAGAAAGACCGTTTTCAGCATGTTTTCATGCACAGACATGAAAACCTCCAACATCACCCGCCGTCACTTCTTCCAAGATTGCGCCGTCGGCACAGGCAAGATCGCGCTGGCTTCATTGCTGGCGGAATCGGCTGATGGAGCGGCGAAGAGCCCGAATTTGGCGTCGCCGACGCATTTTCAGCCGAAGGCCAAAGCGGTCATTCACATGTTCATGGCCGGGGCGCCGTCGCAGCTCGAGCTTTTCGATCACAAGCCGATGCTGACGAAGTATGAAGGCAAGCCGTTGCCGCCTTCGGTGATCGGTGGGCAGCGTTATGCCTTCATCCGGTCGGATGCGGCGGTGTTGGGGCCGCGCTTCAAATTTGCGAAGCATGGACACTGCGGTGCGGAGCTCTCGGAGGTGCTGCCGCATCTGGCGACGGTGGTGGACGACATCGCCATCGTGAAATCCTGCCGCACGACGCAGTTCAACCACGCTCCGGCGCAGATTTTCATGAACACGGGCTTCTCGCAGCCAGGGCGGCCCAGCATGGGCTCGTGGGTGACGTATGGCCTCGGCGCGGAGTCGCGGGATTTGCCGAGCTTTGTCGTGATGAGCACCGGCGGCGGCATCAGCGGCGGTGCGGCCTGCTGGAGCAGCGGGTTCCTGCCGAGCGTGTATTCCGGCACACGCTTCCGCAATTCGGGCGATCCCATTTTGAATGTGAGCACGCCTGCGGGCATCGAGGCTGGCACGCAGAAGGACACGATTGATCTCATCAACTCGCTCAATCACCGCCGCCTGAAACTCGATGGCGATGGTGAGACGGCCACACGCATCGCGAATTACGAGATGGCCTACCGCCTGCAAACCTCCGCACCGGAGCTGATGGACCTTACGAAGGAAGACAAGGCCACGCTCGAACTCTACGGCTGCGATCCGAAGGTGCCGTCCTTTGCCCGGGCCTGCTTGCTCGCCCGGCGGATGGTCGAGCGCGGTGTGCGCTTCATTAACATCTACAACGAGGGCTGGGACGCGCACAGCAACGTCGAGGGCAACGTGCGCAACAACTGCAAAAGCACCGACCAAGCCAGCGCCGCGCTGATCAAAGACCTCAAACAACGCGGCCTGCTCGACAGCACGCTCGTCGTCTGGGGCGGTGAATTTGGCCGCACGCCGATGGTCGAGGCCAGCGTGTCGCTCGGTCGCAGCATGGGCCGCGATCATCATCCGCAGGCTTTCACCATGTGGATGGCCGGTGGCGGCATCAAAGGCGGCGTCACCCTCGGCGCGACGGACGAGATGGGCTTCAACATCATCGAAGACGAAGTCCACGTGGCCGACATCCACGCCACCATCCTCCACCAGCTCGGCATGGATCACGAAAGGCTGTCTTTCCGTGCTGCGGGTCTCGACTTCAAACTCACCGGCGTGGAGCCGTGCCAAGTGATCAAGCAGATCGTGGCATGATTTCTGCCACCATTGTTCAAGGTCACCGCGTCGCTTCCGGCCTGAATGGGAATCCCAAGTTCCCTGGCGGCACGTTGCGCATGCAGTTGCCTTTTTTCCGTGATTTGGGACTCGATCTGAGCAGCTGCCACCTTGGAACGCTGAATGTGAGCATCGCGCCGTTGAGTTATCGCGTCGGTGTGCCGCGCCACACGTTTCGTCAGTTGAAATGGCATCCTGAAGACTCAGCGGAGGATTTCTCGTTTTTCGATGTCGTCGTTCTTCGTGAAAACGATCCGCCAGTGACTGGCTGGATCTATTTTCCGCATCCCGACACGAAGCCAGAGCATTTTCAGAGCCCGGATGTGCTGGAACTGCTGCTGCCGTGGACCGAAGGACTCGGCTACGGCACGAAAATCAGGCTCGACGTACCTGCTGAGCAGATGGCCTTCACACCGACACCACCTGGCGTCGATGCGTGAAGAGAAGACGGCAGGCGATTTGTGAATGCGGCAGACCGGTCATGCGAGCCAGCACCTCGCGGTAGGTTTCAAGCTGCGGCCGGTAGCCATCCACACGCGCGGCAAAGGCCTCATCGGTGTCAGGCTTGTCAGTTTTGAAATCGAGGATCGTGGCGCGGTGCGGCTCGATCATCACGCGGTCAAAGGTGCCGCTGAGCCATTCGCCCTTGAGCAGGATCTCGAAGCGCTTTTCACGCCAGCACTCGGCCTGCGGCGACGGGCGGCTCAAAACGGCCCGCACCTCCGGCGCGGCGAGGCAGCGACGCAGCTCCTCCTCGGCTCGATTTCGCAAGCCGTCATCCACACAAGGCACGGCGGACCACAGCGCAGACAATGCGGCATCGTCAGCCTCGTCCAGCCACTCGATCTGCTCAAAGAATGCATGCACCAGCGTGCCATAAGAGCGGGCGAAGCGCCCACCGCGCGAGAAGAGCTGTTTGGCCGTGACGATGCTCGTCTCCGAGCCGCTCGGGGTGCGACGCACCGGACGCTGGCGGCCTGCAACGGTGACGGGTTCGGGTTGAGCGGCCTCGACAGGCTTCTCAACCTTCCTTGGCAGCTCAAACCAGCGCGGATTCGTAGCCTGCGTGCTCGATTCAAAGACTACCTCGGCCTGCACGCCGCCGAACTCACGCTGCGGCGGTTTTTTCTCCGCGCCGAGGGTGAGATCGAGCAGTTTGACGAAGTTATTCGAGCTGGCGCTTTTGCCGCGTGGTGTGGCAATGATGTAGTTCGCATGCTTGGCGCGTGTAAGAGCCACATAGAACTTGCACAGCTCCTCATAGGCCGCGTCGGCCTCTTGATCGGCACGGAAGGCGGCCAGCATGTCATCCGCCTTCACGAACTCCGATGGCGGCAGGTCAAAAACCCACTCCACATGCCGCTCACGGTCACGTTTCACGCCGATGCCACGACGCAGCTCGGTGAGCTTGTTGCCTTCGACATCGGGCAGGATGACGCAGTCGAAGGTGAGTCCCTTCGACTTATGAACCGTCATCACCTGCACGGCGTTGTGCGCATCTGGCTCGCGGACGGTGTAACTGGAAGCATAAGCGAGGAACTCATCCGCATCTCGACTACCACCTTGATCAAACAAGCGTGCCGCCAGCGCAAAATCCTCCACGCGTCGCTTGCTGAAGGCATCGAGTGCCACGTCGATCTTCTCCAGCTCATGCGTCCAATGCCACAGCACGGCCTCGAAGCCTTCGTCGAAGATCATCTGTAAAACCTCGCGGGCGAGATGGCCCGGCGTTTTGCCTTCCAACAGCGGACGGAAAGGCGTCATGAGCAGATGCTCCCACGCCATCGAGTCGCCAGGATGCGTGGCGGCCTTGATGACGCTCAGCAGCGCCAGCGTGAGCGGATTGTCCGTGGCGATGGCGATCTCCGACTCGCACATCACCGGAATGCGCGACTTTGAATGCGCACGGATGTAGTCCACGAGTTCGCGACCGGTTTTGTTGCTCTGCACCAGGATCGCGCAGCTCAGGCCACGCTTCACCGGCTGAATTTCCTCCAGCAGGCCGAGTGTGAGCGCGAAACGATCTTCCTCGGTCACTTTCTCACCCTCTGCGGGAATCGGATGCAGCAGCAGAGCATGCCCTGGCATCGTGTCATGAATGCCCGCGACCTGATGCGGCTGCCAGGGCCAGCGTTTGATGGTGTCCTGCGGCAGTTGCAGCTCAGCGAGCGCCGTTGCATTGCCGAAGACGCGGTTCACCAGGTCAATGACATCGTATCCGCTGCGCCACGAGACATTCAGCGGGCGTTTGTGGATGCGCTGGACGGTCTCGGAGCTGTAGCGCTGGTAGATGTCTTCAAACAGTCGCGTGTCACCACCGCGCCAGGCGTAAATGGCCTGTTTCACATCGCCCACCTGGAACAGCGTGCGCTCGTCACTCGTATCCTGCACGGCTTCGTCGATGAGATTCTGTATGACCGACCACTGGATGTGATTCGTGTCCTGAAACTCATCCAGCAGCCAGTGGTCGTAGCGCGCATCGAGCCGGTAGTCGATGCGCAGGCGCTCGTCCTCACCCGGCACCTGCGACAGCATCGGCTTTGGCAATCCGGCGGCAAATTCATGCCCGGCGAGGATCAGCTCCATATCCTGAAAGGTCAGCCGCCCGCGACGCCGCACCTGCCGCGACCACGTCTGCTCATACTGGTTCAGTACGGCCCACACGCCCTGTGTACGCTCCAGCCGTGCGCGCAACTCACTGCCGACGATGTGGCGGATGATGGCCGCGAAGGCATCGCAGGTGCGGCCTTCGAGCGTCTGCTTCTGCCGGTTCACGGTGAGGGTGCAATTCTTCGCCTCGATCTCGCTCCACTGCTCCAAGGCCTTCTTCACGAAGAACTCGACGCGGTTCATCAGCTTGCCACCGGGTTGGTAATCGGCCAGTTGGTCGCGAAACTCCTCCCAGAACTCCCAGGCCTTGTCAGGCGTGTCCGCCGCTTCCAAAAGCTGCATCAGCTGCCGCGTCGCTTCATTCAAATCGACCTTTGCTTCGAGCCAGTGACTGCCATGCGGCCAGATGGCCTGCGCATTGCCCCACAACGCGCCATTGGCGGCATGCAGTAGGATTTCGTGCTGGTTCTCGATGAACTGATCAAGCACGGCACGGATGCTGGACTCTTCCCTGCCGAAGGTGGCGCGACGAAACGCCTCTAGGAACTCCTGCTGGGCGGCGAGACCTTCCGTGCGGGCTTTGAAGCCAGGAAGCGTGCGCTGAAACACCGCGCGGCACACGCGCTCGCGCTCCATGCCGCCGAGATGCTGGCTCAGGATCTCGAAATCACCCGTCAGGCCAAACTCCGCCGGGAAACTGCGCAGGATAGCCGAGAAGAAGCTGTCCAGCGTGCCAAGAAACAAACGCGGCATGCGCGAGATGAAGACGCGCAGCAGCTTCTGATAGTCCGCCGGCTTCAACGCACGCAAAATCGGCCGCAGCGGATCATCCTTGGCTTCAGGGTCGTTTTTTTCATCACCCGCGAGATTTGCGGCGAACTCGGCACTGGCGGCCGCCTTCGCCAGCTTCACCAGGATCGAATCAAAGAACTCGCCCGCCGCCTTGCGCGTGAACGTCACCGCCACGATGCGCTCAGGCGTCACCTCCTGGCCTGCGAGCAACTGCTGGCCCATCAGCGCGATGAAGCGGTTCGTGAGCTGCCACGTCTTGCCCGAACCTGCGGAGGCGAGGATCATTTCATTCGGAATGGTGGCGGACATGGCAGGAATTCGTCTGGGCTGGCCACTTGCGCAAGATTCCAATGCCAAGGGCCAAAACAAATGAGAGACTCACGCGTAATTTCCAAGCCATGAATTCTCGCCCCAACCGCCGTCAGTTTCTCTCCACACTTGCCCTCGCGCCCTTTGCCGCGCGCGGGCAGGAAGCACCCAAGTTCCCGCCGACGCGCATGATCACACGCGGCCCCGGCTTCCACTGGTTCGCGTATTACGACAAGCTCCAGTTTGATCCGACGAATCGCTTTGTGCTAAGCAACAAGGTCAGCTTTGAACATCGCTCACCAACGGCGGATGATGTGATCGAAGTCGGCATGGTGGACATCCAGGACGAGGACAAATGGATTCCGCTGGGCAAGTCGAACGCGTGGAACTGGCAACAGGGCTGCATGCTGCAATGGATTCCCGGCACCGAGTCGAAGGTGATCTGGAACGACCGCGTGAAGGATAAATACGTCAGCCACATCATGGATGTGAAGACGGGCGAGAAGCACACCTTGCCGACGGCGATCTACGCTTTGAGTCCAAACGGCAAAGAGGCCGTGAGCTGCGATTTCTCCCGCGTGGCCGATTGCAGGCCCGGATATGGCTACGCAGGCATCAAGGACCGCTTTTTCGATGAGATGGCCCCGGCTGGCAGCGGCGTGACGCATGTGAATCTCGAAACCGGCGCTGAGAAACTGATCGTGAGTCACGAACTGCTCTCCAAGACCGGCGAGGTGATGGAAAACCATCCGACCTCGAAGCATCATGCTTATCACCTGCTCGTGGGGCCGGATGGGAAGCGCTTCATCATGCTGCACCGCTGGACACAGCCGAAGGGAGGCCACCTCACGCGTCTCATCACCGCGAACATGGACGGCAGCGACCTGCGCATCGTCATCCCGAACGGCTACGCATCCCATTTCATCTGGCGTGATGCCACGCACATCCTCTCCCAGGGCAAAGACTGGCTCGGCAACAAAGAGTGGGGCGATTTCCTCTTCGAGGACAAGAACAGTGGCATCGTGGCCGAGATCGGCCATGGCGTGCTCGATGGCGGCGGTCACCTGACGTATTTGAAGAACAACGAGTGGATTCTGAACGACACCTATCCCAAGGGCGTGCGCCGCATCCAGACGCCGCACCTGTATCACATCGCCACGAACAAGCGCATCGACCTCGGTTACTTCCCGCAGCCGCCGGAGTACAAAGGCGAGTGGCGCGTGGACTGCCACCCGCGCAGCAGCCGTGACGAACGCTGGGTCTGCATCGACGCTCCCGACGGCAAAAATGGTCGCCAACTTCACCTGATCGATATCCAGGGCCTGATATAAATCCGGTTTTCCAGCTTGGTTTCCCGCACAAGATCGAGTTGGAAAACTCGTTCTACATTCGATGACATTCCGCCTCCTCATCTTCTCCACCTTTGCCCTAGCCTCGCTGCACGCCGCTGCGCCGTCCAAAATCGAGTTCAACCGCGATGTGCGGCCGATTTTGTCGGAGAACTGCTTCGCGTGCCATGGCTTCGATCCAAAGCACCGCGAGGCCGACCTGCGGCTCGACACTTTCGACGGTGCCACGCAGGATCGCGATGGCTCACGCGGCATCGTGCCCGGAGATTTGAGCAAGTCCGACGCCTGGCAGCGCATCATCAGTGACGACAAGGACGAACTCATGCCGCCGCCGAAATCCCACAAGCCGCCGCTGACAGCCAGACAGCGTGAGATTCTAAAAATCTGGATCGAGCAAGGCGCGAAGTATGAGCGCCATTGGTCGTTCGAGCCGCCAAAGAAGCACGCTGGAGACAACATCGATCACTTCATTCAGCAGCGGCTTGCGGAGGAGAATTTGAAGCCATCCCCCGAAGCTGATCCCGCCACGCTGATCCGCCGCGTCTTCCTTGACCTCACTGGGCTGCCACCTGCTCCGTCTGACGTATCCGACCTGTCCAACTGGTCGGACAAAAAATATCTGGCGCTCGTGGACCGCTTACTCGCCAGCAAACACTACGGCGAGCGCTGGGGCCGCTGGTGGCTGGATCAGGCGCGCTATGCTGATTCAAACGGCTACTCCATCGACGCACCACGCCAAATTTGGAAATTCCGCGACTGGGTGATCGACGCGCTAAACGCCGACATGCCCTTTGATCAATTCACCATCGAGCAACTCGCGGGAGACCTGCTCCCGAACGCCACCGAGGCGCAAAAGATCGCCACCGGCTTTCACCGCAACACGCAGATCAATCAAGAGGGCGGCATCGACAAGGAACAGTTCCGCATCGACAGCGTCTTCGACCGTGTGGCGACGACTGGCACCGTCTGGCTCGGCCTGAGCATCGGCTGTGCGCAGTGCCACGACCACAAGTTCGATCCCATCGAGCAGAAGGAGTATTACCGCATGTTTGCCTTCCTGAATAACCAGGACGAGCCCACGATGAAGGTCTCCGACCCCGGCGTTGATGTTGCGGGCATGACGGCGGAGTTCAAAGAAGTGGATGCGAGGCTCCAAGCACTGGTGAAGAAGCGTTACAGCGAGATCACGGAGTGGGAGAAGGAGATTTCGCCGGATTTTCGCAAAAAGCTCATGCCGGGCATCAGGAAGGCCGCTGACAAGCCCGTGAATAAACGCACGCTGGCTGACAACGTCACGCTTTTCACCAACATCGTGAACCCAAGTGACCCGCTCCGCATCCTGAGCGACCGCCACAAGGAACTCGACACACTGCTCAACCAAGGCACGACCACGATGGTGATGATGGAGCTGCCCAAACCGCGCAAGACGACGGTTTTCATCAAAGGCGACTTCACACGGCCTGCGGATGAAGTCACACCCGGCACCCCCAAAGTGCTGCATGCCTTTGAAACGACCAGCCAGCAGCCAAACCGCCTCGACCTCGCGAAATGGATCGTCAGCCCGCAAAACCCGCTCACCGCGCGTGTCATCGTCAACCGCGTGTGGCAGCAGTATTTTGGTCGTGGCATCGTAGAGACGGAAAATGACTTCGGCATGCAGGGCACGGTGCCTTCCCATCCCGAATTGCTCGACTGGCTGGCCATGGAGTTCATGGCGCAGAAGTGGAGCCTTAAGGATCTACATCGGACCATCGTCACCTCGCACACCTACCGCCAGAGTTCATCCAACCGGCCTGAACTGCGCGATAACGACCCCGCCAACTACCTGCTGGCACGTCAGACGCGCCTTCGTCTCGACGCTGAGGTCGTGCGCGATGTCGCCCTCACCGCCAGCGGCCTGCTTTCGCCCAAACTGGGCGGTCCGCCTGTGTATCCGCCGATTCCAGATGGCGTCATGGGTGTGGGTCAGGTGAAGCGCGTGTGGAGCGTCAGCCAAGGCGCGGACAAATACCGCCGCGGTCTCTACACTTTTATTTACCGCGCCTCGCCGCCGCCTTCGCTCACCGTTTTCGACGCGCCTGAAGGCTTCAGCTCCTGCACCCGCCGCATCCGCAGCAACACACCGCTCCAGGCGCTCACGCTGATGAACGACAGCGGCTTTTTCGAGTTTGCCACCGCCTTGGAAAAGATCATCGCCAAAGACGGCCTCGAAAACGCCTTTAAACGCTGCACCGCCCGAACACCCAAACCGGATGAACTCGTTGTGCTGAAGAAACTCGACACGCTCAACGCCGCACGCACCCTCCTCAATCTCGACGAAACCGTCACCCGTGAATAAAGCCATGAAACTGCTACTCTCGATCTTTCTCACCACACTGCCATTGCTAGCCGCTGATCCGGTTCGCGCCTTCATCGACGACACCCAACCCGGTTTTCGCGATTTGAAGGCGCAGGATTTCACGAAGGTGAACAGCAACGATGACACCTGGAGCTGGAAGGACGGCGTGCTGCACTGCACCGGCAAGCCTGTGAGCGTGATGCGAACCATGAAGGAGTTCAAAAACTTCGAGATGGTCGTCGAGTGGAGCCATCAAAAGCCTGCCGGGAACTCCGGTGTCTTTGTGTGGGCCACCCCAGCCTCGATTGAAAAGCTCACCGCCGCCGGAAAGCCCGGCCTGCCACAAGGCATTGAGGTGCAGGTGCTCGATCACGGCTACACGGACAAAGTGAAAGCCGCCGGCGGCAAGACCGACTGGTTCGGCACGAATGGCGATGTGTTTCCCGTGGGCGTGAAGATGACGCCTTTTCCACCGCTCTCGCCCGATGGCAGTCGCAGTTTCCCGCGCAAGAACCTCGCCAAAGGCCACGGCGAGTGGAACCACTACTACATCCGCGCCATCAACGGCGAAGTCCGCCTCTGGGTGAATGGCGAGGAAGTCAGCGGCGGCACCGCCTGCAACCCCGCCCAAGGCTTCCTCTGTCTCGAAAGCGAAGGCTCGCCTATCCTCTTCCGCAAACTCCGCATCCGTGAGCTTCCCTGAACCGCGCCTCCGTGAAAACCGCCGACGCCGCCACCGAGCTTGCCAAGCGCGCCTGGCAGACCATACTTTTTCCCCATGATCACCGACCCGGACCAAATGCGAGCCTTGCGACTGGCGCAGCCATGCGTCTCCTCGGAAGAAATAGATCGTCAGATCAAAGCTGGGCTGGAGGCGACGCGGATCGCGAAGCAGAAGTGGCTGAACTCCGCGAAGCCCAAGTCGAACTCCAGCTCTCCCACACGTTCAAAGCGCGTGGCGGTGGCGGGGAGCATCTGATCTTCCGGGCGGAGCCTCACGATGGCTTCATCTACAAGGCCACTTGGCGTGAGCAGTTTGGATTTGTGCCTGGCCTTGATGCCCGTGGACGCTGGCGACTGCTCAAGGCCACGCCTTCGCAGTATCTGCTGCGCTGCGGCCTGGCCAACGCGGTGTTTGGCGATGACATCCAGCTATACGCCATCGCTCAAGATCAAGCAGGCGATTCGGGCGTGCCGAGCATCATCACCTCCCAGCCTTTTATTGTTGGCACTCCTGCTGCGGAAAAAGAGATCGCTGCCTACCTCAAAAAGCTCGGCTTTGAGGCTCTGCCAGCCGCAGCACACCGCCCGTCCGGCCTTCACGATGTCTGGTGCCGTCGTCGCGATTCGCTTGTCATCTGCGATGCCGTCGCGGGTAACTTTGTCCGCACGCCAACAGGCGAAATCCTGCCGATTGACCTCCCTGCAGCCGTCATCCCTGGACTTTGAGCTTTAGAAATTCATCTCTCACCTCGTTATCCATTCCATGAATCCATTGCTGCACCAAACTCGCCGCCACTTCTTCAGCCGCTGCGGCATCGGCGTTGGCTCCATGGCGCTCGGATCGCTCATGGCGCGGGATGCGGCGCTCGCGCCGAAGAAGACACACTTCCCGGCCAAGGCAAAGAACGTCATCTTCCTCTTCATGGCGGGCGGACCGTCACAGTTGGAGCTGTTCGATCACAAGCCGCTGCTCACCAAGCTCAACGGCAAGCCGATTCCTGAGAGCTACACGAAGGGCAAGCGCTTCGCGTTCATGGACAGCAGCCATCGCAGCGACCTGCTCGGTCCCAAGATCGGCTTCAAGCAGCACGGCCAGTGCGGTGCCTGGGTCAGCGATTACCTGCCGCACACGGCGAAAATCGTCGATGACCTCAGCATCGTCACCACCTGCAAAACCGAGCTCTTCAATCACGCACCCGCCAAGTTCTACATGAACACTGGCAGCGGCCTGTTTGGACGGCCCAGCATGGGCGCGTGGGTCACTTACGGCCTCGGCAGCGAGTGCGACGACCTGCCCGGCTTCGTGGTGCTGCAAAGCGGACCGCGTGGGCCGCGTGGCGGGGCTGTGTTGTGGGGCAGCGGTGTTTTGCCCACAACGTATCAAGGTGTGCCGCTGCGCAACACGGGAGATCCCATCGTGAATCTCTCCACCCCGAAAGAAATCAGCGCCAAGCAGCAGAGGCAGGTCGTCGATGCCGTGCGTGAGCTGAACATGAAGCGTCTCATTGAAACGGGCGACGACGAAATCAACACGCGCATCAATGCCTACGAGATGGCTTACCGCATGCAAACCAGCGCCCCGGAGCTGATGGACACCAGCGGCGAATCGCAGGCCACGCTCGACCTTTACGGCATCAAAGATCCGAAGGAGACGAGCTTTGCCCGCAACTGCCTGCTCGCCCGCCGCCTCGTCGAGCGCGGCGTGCGCTTCGTGCAGCTCTACGATACGAACTGGGACCACCACGGCGGCCCGACGGAAAACTTGGAGAAGCACATGCCACTCAAGAGCAAGGACATCGACCAGGCCAGCGCCGCGCTGGTGAAGGATCTCAAACAACGCGGCTTGCTCGACGACACCATCGTCATCTGGGGCGGCGAATTCGGCCGCACACCGATGGGCGAGGTGCGCGAATCGACAGGTCGCAATCATCACATCGACGCCTTCACCATGTGGTTCGCGGGCGGTGGCTTCAAAGGTGGCGTCACTTACGGTCAAACCGATGAGTTTGGCTTTGGTGCGGTCGAGAATCCCGTCCACGTCCACGACATCCACGCCACCATCCTGCACCAGCTCGGCCTGGATCACGAACGCCTCAGTGTCCGCTCCCAGGGCCTCGATTTCCGCCTCACAGGCGTCGATCCGGCGCATGTGATCAAAGGCATTCTGGCGTGAGCAGGAGGTGATTCTGCTGATGAACACGATTTGGATTCGCGATCAGGCCGCCTTGGCTCTAAACCTGGAACAGTGATTTCTGTGTCACTCTTCTCACCCAATGGCCCCTGTCTTCATCCCGCCCGATCACTTTCGTGAACTTCGTCATGACGAGATCTTTCCCGACTCTTCGCGTCCGCTTGAGATCGATCTAGGCTGCGGTGATGGCACCTTCATCACCGGCATGGCGGTGCAGCATCCAGAACGTGATTTTCTCGGCGTGGAACGCATGCTGGGACGTGTGGATAAAACGGCGCGAAAAATCCAGCGCATGCAACTTCCAAACGCCCGCGTCATGCGCCTGGAAAGCGCTTACAGCGTCGCTTGGCTGCTGCCAAAGGCGAGCGTGAGCCGCCTGCACCTGCTCTGCCCCGATCCGTGGCCAAAGAAGAAGCACGCTGCGCGTCGTCTCGTGAATCAAGCTGAGTTCCTCGACGGCCTGAAACGCATCCTAGCCCCAGGCGGCGAATTCTTGCTCAAAACCGACGACCATCCCTACTTCGAGGATGCGCTCGTGAGCTTCGACTCACGCACACATCAGTTCGAGCGCCTGGACTGGCCAGATAATGCCTTTTTTTATCCCACGACCGACTTTGAACAAAGCTGGCTCGACATCGGCCGCGTGATTCATCGCGCGAGATGGCGGCTCATCCCCGTGTGATCACTGCTGAAGCTCTTCCTGCGTCCAGAGTGTGGCTCGGGCCGCGTTGGCCGCTCGCACGGCCTTCACCTCCGCCGGAGTGACGGCGGAGGCATGGTTGCCAAACCCAGCGCGGACATAGGTCAAAACGTCCGCCATTTGCTGATCATCGAGGCCCATCGGCGGCATGGGCAGCGGGGCGAGCTGCTGAAAATCACTGCCATTGACCTTGATCGGCCCGCTCAAACCGTGAAGCACGATTTTGATGAGCTTGGCCGTGTCTCCTTTGACCCAGTCACTCTGAGCGATGCTCGGATACACACCTGGGAGGCCTTTGCCTTCGGGCTGGTGGCAGTTCAGGCAGAGGGCGTCATAGACGACCTTGCCGGGATGCGCGACCACAGGCGCGGCACTGGCCATTTTCTTCACAAAATCAGCGTGAGCAGGCTTGACGAAGGTGAGCTTCGACACATCCGGTTTCAGCGCCTTCACCGCCTGTTTCAAAGCGTAGTCGATGAACTTGTCCGTCGGATGATCAAGCACTTGTGCGGCGATGGTGATGGCTTCAGGCTGCTTCATGCGCGCACTGGCGACGACGGCCTCCAGACGCACACGCGGATGCTCGTCATTGGCAGCTTTGGCGAGCAGTGCGGCATCCTGCCACAGGCCGAGAACCCGTGCGCCATAAGCACGGACGCGGGCGTCTTTGGCAGTGAGCAGGCGTGCGAGCAATTCAGGCTTCGTGGTCTGCCAGGCTTCGTACAGGCCGCAGACATCCATGAGCACTCGTTCGTCGGTTTCTTTCGCGATGAAGGCATCCGCAGCGGCGATGCCGCGTGCGTTTGCCCATTGGAACAGCAGCTTCTTCGCCTGATAGCGCGTCCAACGTTCCGGCGAGCGAAGTTGCTCCAGCAGGGCGGGCGGCTCCATCATTCGCAGATCAGGCTGCTTCACCGTGGGGCGGCCTTTCGCCGTGATGCGCCAGATGCGGCCGTGGCTGCGGTCACGACGCGGATCGGCATAACTGGCCTGGTAATGGCCGATGACGGGATTGAACCAGTCGCAGAGATACATCGCGCCATCCGGACCGACGCTGACATCCACGGGGCGGAAGGAAGTGTCGCTGCTCTTCACGAGCTTCGGGAGCTGCGTTGATTTGAAACCGCTGCCGTCGTCCTCGAAGCGATGCAGCTCAACCACACTGCCGAAGTAGCCGCCGATGAGCGCACAGCCCTGGATGTCTTCCGGCAGCGCCTTCGTGCCGATTATTTCGAGAGAGGTCGTCTTCGGGCTGGTGTCGAAAAGAGCACCGATGGGATGATACTCGTCGGGGTCTTTGATGGAGAAGAGCCCGGGCGTACTGAAGTAACCCACGGGGCGGTCGCCGCTCTTGTGGAAGACCTGGTTGTAATCATCGAAGGCCACGCCCCAGCAGTTGTGCCCGGCTTTGCCACCATTGAAGAAGCCTTCCATCTTCTGCGTGTGCTTGTTGTAGCGCCACAGGCCGGCTTTTTCGAGAATGGCGAGCCCGTGCGGTGTCTCGACGCGGGAGAAGGCATGCAAACCCTGGCTGAACCAGAGCGTGCCATCGGGACCATGGCAGATGGAATTGATGAGCTGATGGGTGTCGCCAATGCCGAAGCCGGAGAAGAGCACTTTTTTCCTATCGGCGCGGCCATCGCCATCGTTGTCTGTGAGGTGCAGGAGCTGGTCGAAGTCACAGACATACGCGCCGCCGTCGCTGGGCTCGATGCCTTGCACCATCGTCAGACCTTCAGCGAAGCGGGTGTGCTTGTCCGCCACGCCATCGTGGTCCGTGTCTTCGAGCACGAGGATGTAGTCGCTCGGCTTCAGGCCGGGCAAAGTTTGCGGATAAGTGGGCGAGCAGGCCACCCACAGACGCCCGCGTTCATCCCACGAGAACTGCGTGGGCTTGGCGACGTCTTGCAGCTCGGAAGCGAAGAGATTCATCTCGTATCCCTCCGCCACGGTGAAGGCAGCCATCTGCTGCTCGGGCGTAAGCACGGGCTCGGTCTTGGGCTTGGGCAGTGGCTCAATGGCGGGCACCGCTTTGCCAAGTGAGATGTCATGAATGCGTGCGTCCATCTTGGCGATCAGCGGCTTGTGGGATTCGAAGCCCTCACGCAGGGAAGGTGCATCGGTGCTGGGCTTGCCAAACATCTGTGTCACGCGATCACCATAAACGAAGGACCAGTTCGCGGGGCGCCAGCAGTCGAACCAAAGGCGGTTCTTTTCCACGATGGCCACCTTCAGTGCCGCGAGATCGTCCGAGTCACTCGATGACACGCCGAGCTGCTGGGCGATGAGCCTGCCGACATAGCTCACGCCACCTTCATTGAGGTGCATGCCGTTGTCGGTGAAGGCCGCCATGCAGGCGGGATCACGGGTGATCGGCGTGATGAGATCGACAAAGATCACGCCGCGCTGCCGGGCGATTTCCTTCACCGCATCCGCATAAGCCTTCACGTCATCATTCAGCTTCGTGAGGTCCGGGGCATGAGGCAGGCCGGTGGCTTGAAAAGGCATGGGCGAGATCAGCACAAGGCGCGGCGTGCGTGCCCTGAACTGATCCAGCAGGCGATGATACGCGGAGGTGAACTCGGCGATGCGTGCCTTGCCATCAAAAGCCTCCACCTGCCCGAACTGGCAGATCACGATGCCCGCGTCCACAGCGTCGAGCTGGGATTTCCAGTCGCCAAAGTTCAGGTCGCGCCATTGTTCGTAAACCGTGTCGCCTTCCCAGGCCATGCTGCGGAAGCGCGGAGCTTGCTTCGCCAGTTCGTGAGTCAAAATGGCCTCCAGCGCGCCTGCTTTTTGTTCGCGGACGAAGTTCGTCTGGCCTGCCAAAACGATGACCTCGCCGTCCGAGATCTCGAACTTGCCATCTTTGAAAGGCACAAGCGCGGTTGGGACGCTGTCGGGATTGCCGAAGCGATTCATGATGTCCTTCGGACCAGGCACGAGAGCGTCGGGGAGTTCGTCGATCTGGATGTTGCGGAAGGCGATCACGGCTTTGCAGTTGCCGTGGATTTGCAGGGCGAGGTTGCCTTTGAGCGCAATGTCCGGGGCGCGCTCCGTGTAGTCCACGGTGCGGACGCCATTGACGAAGAGCTGGATGCGCTGGTCCTCGGCACGGATTTCGTAAGTGTTCCATTCGCCCGGCTTCTCAGCCTTGGTGATCAGTTCCTCAGCGGGGACCGAAAGCATGGTCTTGCGGCGTGATTCATCGTAGAGGCAGCCGCTCTTGCCCGCGCCGATGTCCGCCTGATAACCAAACATCTCATTCGGCGGCTCCTTGATCCGCACGCTGCGGAACTGCACACCGCCGTTCACGAAGCCTTCGGTGCCGTTGAGTTTGTATTCGAGCGTGAGACGGAAATTTCGATACGGCTTCTTCGTGGCAAGGAACTCGTTTTGCGGATTGCCCTCCATCGAGCCGCCGAGGATCACGCCATCCTCGATGCGCCAGACCTTGGTCGTTTCGCCCTCCCAGCCGTTGAAGGTCTTGCCATCAAACAGCGGCACTGGCGCGGCGTTTGCGAGCGCGGAGGCAAACAACAGCGTCGAGAAGAATAAAGTCGGATTTTTCACGGAAATCAGGGATCGGTTGGGAGGGCGGGACAATACGCCGCTGCAACGCCTCATCTCGACCTGCTTCAAGAAATCTGCAAGATACTGCTGAGTGCGAATGTTCGCCCTGTCCCCATGATCGCCCGACTTGCCTTCTGCGCTCTGTTTATAGTTTCATTGCTCCACGCCGCAGCCCCCAAGACGCGTGTCTCGCTCGCGGGTGATTCCACCGTCACGGACAAGGCCGGTTGGGGCGCGGCTTTTGCCAAACTGCTCTCCCCTGAAGCAGAATGCCTCAACTTCGCCGGTGGCGGCCAGAGCAGCAAAAGTTTCCGCGACACCGGCAACTGGAAGAAGGTCATCGACTCGAAACCAGCCTTCATCCTCATCCAGTTCGGCCACAATGACATGCCCGGCAAAGGTCCGAAGCGCGAAACAGATCCCGAAACCACCTACCGCCAAAATTTGATCCGCTACATCGAGGAAGCCCGCGCCATTGGCGCCAAACCCATCCTCGTGACCTCCCTGGCCCGGCGCACCTTCGACAACGGCAAAATCCGCGGCGAACTCAAGCCCTGGGCCGATGCCGCCCGCAAAGTCGCGACCGAGCAGCAGGTGCCGCTCGTCGATCTTTTTGTCCGCAGCGTCGATCTGCACAATCAGCTCGGTGTCACCGCCTCCGACGCCTTCAATCCGCCTGACAAGGACGGCAAAGCCGACCACACGCACCTCAACGCCCACGGCGCGGAGGTCATCGCCAAAATCATCGCAGAGGAACTGGACAAGGTGGCTCCCGATCTGGCGAAGTTGATGAAGTGATCTCGCGTAGAACGAACTTTCCAGTTCGTTCCTAAGGTGCGTGGCCAAGCCAGAGACCGAACTTGGAAGTTCGATCTACTTTTTTGCGCCCGTTCAACTCAGGCTTCTATCATTTTGCCAAACCTCATTCGCGGCGCACTATCCACCCAAACTCATGCGCCCCGATCGTCCTTCCCAACCACCCGTCGCCCGTCAAAACCGTCACGCCCGCTCCGACAACAAGGTGCGTATCTATGAGGAGGGAGACATCGCCACGGTGCTCGAAGGCAAAGAGAACCCGCTCGTGCTGATCCTCGACTGCGTGCAGGACCCGCACAATCTCGGTGCCTGCCTGCGCACCGCCGACGCGGCCGGCGTCTGCGCTGTGATCATGCCGAAGGACAAAACTGCACCTATCACAGAGACCGTGGTGCGTGTGGCCTGTGGTGGCGCCGAGAACATTCCACTCATCCGCGTGACCAATCTCGTGCGCGCCATGGCCAAGCTCAAAGAACTCGGCATCTGGCTCGTCGGCACAGGCGATGAAGCCACACAGAGCCTCTACGACATCGACCTCAAAGGCGGCATCGGCATCGTCATGGGCGCGGAAGGCCCCGGCATGCGCCGCCTCACCGGAGAGCACTGCGATTTCCTCGTCAAGATTCCCATGGGTGGCAAAGTCGAATGCCTCAACGTCTCCGTCGCCACCGGTGTGTGCCTGTTTGAGTGCGTGCGGCAGCGGCAGCCGAAAAAGTAACCGCAAGCAGCCGTTATCTTGGCCGTGGTCCTTTTCGACGTTGCTCGGGATCTTCCGGCGTCATGCCGATGACGATGTCCCAGGTCGCGAGCAAGTCCTGGCTGCCCGTGCTCATTGGTTTGAACTCACGAATCACGGAAAGGCGCTGTGCTTCATCGCGAATGCCGCGCAGGATGCCGTCTTTCTCATTTTGCGGCTCACCGGCAAAGTAGAGCTGCGTGGTGAGCATGCGCTTGCCGTTTTGCATCACGGCGAAGTGATAATGCCGTGTGCGGCCGGTGTAGAGCGCCGGCTGGATCGTGCGGAAGCGATATTCGCCCTTCGCATTCGTGGTGATCTTGCCAAAGCCCTGAAACTGCGGGTCACGCTCCTTGCCCTTCTGCACGCCCTTGCTGTGGAGGTAGCAGCCGTTGTTGTCTGCCTGCCAAAGCTCGATCACCGCATCGTTGATCGGCTTGCCATCCACGTTGAGCAGCCGCCCGCCGATTTCCGTCACCACGCCGCTCGCGGGAGCCTTGCCGCCGATGATCTGCGTCAAATCGTTGTCCTGATCCAGCGGCAGATGATCGGGGTAATACGGTCCTTCGGTGGATCGTGGGGTGAGCGTCAGCGCCTCGGCATAAAGATCTCCGGTGAGGATGCCGCCGGTGGCGAGAAGCAGGCTGTGCAACAGCTTGCGGCGGTTGAGGGGAATGTGGAAGAAAGTCGTGTTCATGAGGTTCCGTGCTTCAACTTTGGTTATCGCCTATGGTTTCGTCCTTTCCTGGTCCAGAGGACGAGTTCGCCTGCAAGGCCGCCTCCCCACGCACATCCGTGCCACCCGGCGGAATCTCGACGGCCGAAAGCTGGCAACATGTCGCGGAACAGAGGAGAAAAAGAAGACCCGGCTGTTTCATGGCTGCGGCCCCCATCTTCCCGCCTGTCCTCCGAGTTACAAGCCCCGGCGGCCCTCGAATCGTTCAGGCCCTATGATTTTTTCCTCTGAACCGACACGACCCCTTCTTTACCTTCAGGCCACTTCGCCCCTTCTTTGATCCATTGCCGGATGAGGCTCACCTCATCCTTGGGGATGCGGTGTCCGGTGGCGGGCATGGCTTTCTTGTCCTTCGGCGGCAGCGTGAGCGCGAGGTAGAGCATGCTTTTTTCAGGCTCAGCAGGCACGATGGCTGGAGCCTGTTTCCGTTTGCGGAAGGCCAGCTCACGGCTTTGCAGATTCAGCTCGCCGAAGATCGTCTCCGAGTTGTGACACTCCACACAGCGGTCGGCCAGGATGGGTTTGATCTGCTTCACGAAGTCCACTGGCGGGTCTTCGGCGGCATGCAGTGTTGCGGTGAGGAAAAGGCAGGCAACGAGGGCGGCGATGTGTTTCATCTTCATGACCGAGCATCCTTGGTTCGTGTCTGGACGTCAATACCTCACTTGGCAGACACTGTGCGCATCTTGTCGCCTTCCCGGTTGCTCCTGTGGTTGAGCGCCGCATCATGCGCCATGAGCATCGAACAAATCACCGCACGCATCTGCGCATTTCGCGACGCCCGGGACTGGATGCAGTTTCACAGCCCGAAGGAACTCGCCATCGCCATCACTGCCGAGGCCGGGGAGCTGCTGCAGCACTTTGTCTGGCAGCAGCCGGACCAGATCGAGCAGCGGGTGAAGGACAAGATGCCGGAGCTGAAGGACGAAATGGCCGACGTGGGCATCCTGCTCTTTGAACTGGCCCACAACCTCGGTGTCGATCTCGGCCAGGCGATGCTGGACAAGATCGAGCGCAATGAATCGCGCTATCCCGTGGCAAAGGCACGCGGATCGAACGCCAAATACAACGAGCTGTGAGCGAATCGGAAGCCCCAACGCCGCATCGCCGTCGTCCGCGCTACTCGGGCAAAAATCCGCGTCGCTTCGAGGACAAATACAAGGAGCTGAATCCCGAGCGCTATGCCGAGACCATCGCCAAAGTTCGCGCCTCCGGCAAAACGCCCGCCGGACAGCATGTGCCGATTCTCTTGGATGAAATCATGCGAATTCTGGCTCCGCAGCCCGGTGAACGTGCCGTGGACTGCACGCTCGGCTACGGCGGACATGCCAGCGCCTTGCTGAAAGCCGTGCAGCCCGGCGGAACGCTGCTCGCGCTCGATCAAGACCCGATTGAGATCGTGCGCACCGAGGCGCGGCTGCGCGCCAGTGGCTGCGAGGTGTCTGCGCTCGTCGTGAAACGCATGAACTTCGCCGGTTTGCCCCGCGCCATCGCCGAACTCGGCTGGAGCGATGGTGTGGACGTGCTGCTGGCCGATCTCGGCTGCTCCTCGATGCAGTTCGACAATCCCGCCCGCGGATTCAGCTTCAAGCACGACGGGCCGCTCGACATGCGCATGAACCCGCAGCGCGGCGTGGCCGCCCGCGACCTGCTGCAAAAGCTCTCCACTGAGAAGCTGAAAACCATCCTCGAAGAAAACGCCGACGAGCGTCACGCCGACCTGCTCGCCGAAGCGCTCGCCGGCACCGATCACGCCACCACCCGCTCACTGGCCGAGGCGGTGCGTTGTGCCTTGCCACGTCGCGTCGATGAAGAAGAACGCGAGATCACGGTGCGCCGCGTCTTTCAGGCTCTGCGCATCGCCGTGAACGAAGAATTCACCGCGCTCGACACCTTTCTGCATCAATTGCCCAATTGCCTGCGCCCAGGCGCACGCGTCGCCATCCTTACCTTCCATTCCGGTGAAGATCGCCGTGTGAAGCACCTCTTCCGCGACGGCCTGCGCAGCGGTCTCTTCAGTGAGGCCAACGACGAGGTGATCCGCCCGTCCTCACAGGAAATGCGCGACAATCCGCGTGCGGCTCCGGCGAAGCTGAGGTGGGCGATCAAAGGGTGATCGGAGCAGTGTTCGCTGTGCGAAGGCCGCGTTCTGTTTCGTATGTGTGTGCCATGTTCCAGCCGGCCCGTTTCTTTCTTCTGTGTGCTCTGTGTTTTCCGTGGTCCTCCCATGCCCTGCAAGAAACTTGGGAGACCGGTTACACGAAGGAAGATGCCACCGGTGCTCACATCCTCGGGCATTGGTCGTTTGAGAAAGAGGACGGACTGAAGCTCAACGGAGCCGTTTTGAACCCGAAAGGCCGCTTTGGTGGCGGATTAGAGTCGTTTCCAGGATTTCCAGTCCAGGATAAGCGGCATGCGGCGCTGGTGAGTGTGCTTCCGGTGAAGGCGGCCTTCACGCTGGAGATGTGGATCAAGCCGAAGGCAGAATTCAAACCGGAACTGCGCTGCTACCTGCTCGACAAGAAGTATGTCGATCACACGGACTACCAGTGGCAGGTCGGCGAGGCCGACAAAGGCGGTCTGCGGCGTATGTGGGTGACGCTGGGCTTTGGCGCGGAGTCGAAGACGATCTACTCACTGCCGTTCAAGATGGGCGAGGAGTGGCAGCATGTCGCCTTCACTTACGATGGCGCGGGCGAGGGGAAGTTTTATCGCAACGGCACAGCGGTCGGTGGATCGCGGCTGGCGGGCTTTGGCGCGGTGGTTCCGGGTAAAAAGGAGCTGAGCCTCGGTGATCGACTGGGCAGCAATTATGGCGGCTTTCCCGGTTTGATCGACGAAGTGCGCATCTGCGACGGCGTGCTGAGTTTTGAGCGCGTGGCGATGCAAATTGTGGCCTCACGCGCCGTCTGGAAGCGCATGGAGACGGCGAAGCCCATCGACATCGTCGTCACGAACCTCAAACGCGACACGATGAAGAGCGCGACGCTGAAGGCCTCGCTCGGTGGCAAGACGGAGAACTTCATCGTGCCCGATCTAGCGGCGGGGAAGAGCTTCACGGCGAAGTATTTGCTGAACACAGCGCTCAAACCGGCGGAGTATGAGCTGCGGGCACGGTTTGAGGTGGGCGATTACGCTACGGAGCAGTCCACCACGCTGCAGATCGTGCCACGGATGCCGCCGCGCATGCCTGTGATCATGTGGGGCGGTGGCGGCGATGAAATGGCGCGGATGAAGGACCTCGGCTTCACGCATTTCATCGGCCTCGGGGCGGACTACGGCGAGATTTGGCAGCAGAAGAAGGTCGTGCCGCCCGCGAAGCCTGAGGTCATCGCGAAGAATCGTGCGATACTCGACGCGGCGCTGCAAAACGGCCTCGAAGTCATCGCGAGCCTCTCGCCGAGCCGCGCACTGGAAAGTGAGGCGAAGAACCTGCGCGTGGACCGTGCTGGGAAGCCGTATGCGCGGCAGGACATCGCGGCGTCGATGCCAGAGTTTGCGCCGTTTTTCCAAAGCGTGGGCATGAGCGTGGCGAAGGCCTATGGCGATCATCCGGCCTTCACTTCGGCGCTGATCGACACGGAGGTGCGGGATAGCAGCCAGGTGAGCTTCAACGCGGTGGATGTGGAGGCTTACAAGAAATTTGCCAATGCCGACATCCCAGCGGAGGTAAGCGCGAAGTCGGGTGTGGACTGGACGAAGCTGAAGGATTTTCCGGCGGATCGCGTGATCACGGATGATCACCCGATCTTAAAATACCTGCGCTGGTTTTGGACGGTGGGCGACGGCTGGAACGGCCTGCACACGGCGCTGCACAAAGGCGTGAAGAGCAGCGGCAAGGTGTGGACATTTTTCGATCCGGCGGTGCGGCAGCCAAGCATCAGCGGTGCGGGCGGCGGCGTGGATGTGATCTCTCACTGGACCTACACCTATCCTGATCCGCAGCGCATCGGCATGTGTGCGGATCAACTTTTCGCGATGAGTGCGTCGAGTGGCAAAAATCAGCGCGTGATGAAGATGACGCAGCTCATCTGGTATCGCTCCCAAACCGCGCCGATGGGCAGCAAGGCACCGGGCGAGGTCGTCGCATGGGAAGATCATGATCCCGAGGCCGCCTACATCACCATCGCGCCGATGCATTTGAAGGAGGCGCTGTGGACGAAGATCTCGCGGCCGATTCAAGGCATCATGTATCACGGCTGGCAGTCGCTGGTGCCGACGGAGAGCCCCGGGGCGTATCGCTTCACGAATCCAAACACCGCGCCCGTTTTGAAGCAACTCATCCATGACGTGATCGAGCCACTGGGGGCGACGCTGATGGCGATTCCTGACGAAAGGAGCGAAGTCGCGTTTCTGGAGAGCTTCACCTCGCAGATGTTTGCGCGACGCGGCGGCTACGGCTCGAACATGGGCTGGGAGGCGGATGTATGGCTTGCGCTTCAGCATGCGCATGTGCAGACGGACATCCTCTTCGAGGAAACGCTGCTCAAGAATGGCCTCAGCGGCCGCAAGGTGCTGGTGATGCCGTTTTGCGACGTGCTGACGAAGTCCGTCGTGGCTCGCATCGCCGACTGGCAGAAGAAGGGCGGCAAAATCGTGGCGGATGAGTTTCTCTGTCCCGCTTTGAAGGCCGATGTGGTGATCCAGAGCTTCAAGCGCGAGAAAAAGGCCGCCGAGGACAAGGCGAAGGTGCTGGAGTTAGCGAAAGCCTTCAACTCGCTACCGCAGAAGGTTTCATGCGACAACGCGGAGATCATCACGCGCGTGCGGAGGTTCGGCGACGCCACGTATGTCTTCGTGGTGAACGACAAGCGCGAATACGGCAGCTACGTCGGCCAGCACGGTCTGGTGATGGAAAACGGCCTGCCTTCAAAGGGCGTCGTGAGCCTGAAGGCGGAATCAGCCAATGTGTATGAACTCACCAACACGCAGTTCATCGTGCCGAAACGCGGCGAGGACGGCGTGATGAGCTGGCCGGTCGAACTCGGCCCCTGCGACGGCAAAATCTTCCTGGTGCTGCCCAAACCGCTGCTCGGCATCCAGCTCGACGTGCCGGAGAACGCCACGCTGAGCAACACGGCCAAGATTTCAGCCCGCATCACCACCACGCAGGAAGCCCCGACGAAGGCGGTCATCCCCGTGCGGGTCGATATTCGCAACGCAAATGGCAGCGCAGCCGAGGGCAGCGGCTTCTACGCCGCCGAGAACGGCATCATCGAGCTCAGCCTGAACCTCGCGCCGAACGAAGACCCCGGAACCTGGGAAATTCGCGTGAAGGAACTGGCGAGCGGGATGGAAGCCGTGAAATGGATGCGGGTGGGGAAATGACGATTGGTTGATTTCACACGGGCGGGACCGTAGCGTTTCCGACGTTTTGCCCCATGACTCTCGACGAACACTCCTTTTTGCCTGACGGGACGCATGCGGCGTGGACGATTGCGAGCTATGTGCGCGAAGGCGCACGGCGCTGGCCAGAGCGGGAATATTTGAGGCAGGGAGATGAATCCCTCACCTATGCGGAGGCATGGCGGCGAGTGGCGAGCATCGCGGCATGGCTGGATGCAAGGGGCATTGGTCGCGGGGACCGCGTGGTGATGGTGACGGAGAACCGGATCGAAACGGTGCTGCTGTTTTTCGCCGTGACGCAGATCGGCGCCATCGCGGTGATTTTGCATCCGCAGATGAAGCCAGAGGGGCTGCGGCGCATTCTGGAGCAGACAGAGCCGAAGCTGGGCCTGCTCGAACGGTCCACGGCTTCGCTGCGGGAAGAATTCGGCGAAACACCGCTCGCCTGGGCGGACGGGGGCGTCCTCACTCCATTTGCTGAATGGATCGCGGTGCCAGAGCCGAAGCCTGTGCCGTTTCCGGGGATTGACCAAGATCCGGCGTTTCTGGTGTTCACGTCGGGATCGACGGGCACCCCGCGTGGGGTGATTTTGACGCATGACAACGTACGCTTCGTCTCGGCGGCGATTCAGGAGCGGTTGCAGTATCAAGCGGAGGATCGTGTGGCGATTTTCCTGCCGCTGTCGTTCGACTACGGGCTGTATCAGCTCTTTTACGCGGCGATGGTGGGCGCAAGTGTGTTCATCGGCCGGCCTGAGATGGCAGGGCCGGAACTGCCGCGCATTCTCGCGGCACAGGAGATCAGCGTGCTGCCGGGCGTGCCGACATTGTTTGGCGGGCTGATCAAAATGCAGCGCTATCGCCCAGTGGCGCTGCCAAAGCTGCGGGTGATCACGAACACGGGCGATCATCTGCCGCAGAGTTACATCCAAAGCCTGCGTGAGCTTTTCCCACAGGCCCGGCTTTTTCCAATGTATGGGCTGACGGAGTGCAAGCGCGTGTCGATCCTGCTGCCGGAAGAGTTGGCGGCGAAGCCAGAGTCGGTAGGCCGTGCGCTGGACGGCACCGAGGTGTTTGCGATGGATGCGAACGGCCACCGCCTGCCCCCGGGCGAGACGGGCGAGCTGTGCGTGCGTGGACGCCATCTGGCGCTGGGCTACTGGCGTGCACCAGATGAAACGGCGAAGCGCTACAAGTTCATCGGCGAAGGCCATTCACGCGTGCTGCTGAGCGGCGACTTTGGCAGTGTGGATGCGGAGGGCTTCCTGCATTTCCACGGACGCAGCGATTTCTTGATCAAGCACAAAGGGCATCGGCTGAGCCCCGCTGAAGTGGAGGAAGAAGCCTGCCGGATTCTCGACGTGGTAGCTGCCGGCTGCGTGAAGAACGAGGCGCGGGATCAGTTGTGCCTGTTTGTTTCCGTCTCGCGTGAAGGTTTGGATGAAAAGACCCTCATCATGGCGCTAAGCGCTAAGCTGGAACCAGCGAAGGTGCCCAACCGCGTGATCATCCTGCCGGAACTGCCGAAGACAGGGAATCAGAAGGTGGATCGCAAGGCACTGCGTGCGCTGCTGTGAGCGACGCAGGCGTCTTCACTCATCCACGCCTGCGGCATCAAGCGTGCGCATCATGGCGTCGAGGAACTCCTGGGCGGCGTCGATGGGGAGAATGATGGTGTCGCGGCGGCCACGCACGTCCTCGGTGATTTTGATGAACTTGCCTCGGTCGTTCTCTTTGAGATCGAGGAAGAAGATCTTCCGCTCGGTGACGATTTTTTCCGAATGCAACGGCGGGTTCGGCGGACGCCGTTCATCTTCAAATTCTGTGTTCCTCATGCTGATAACCTCCGCTGCCTGACGATTCGCTGTTAATGCTGGGTGAATTCGAGGCGGATACTAGGAGCCGCGCCCGTATTGTCAACGCTTCTCGCAAGACATGTCAGCAACCAGCAGTCCGGCGGCGGCGCCCCCGGCAATGAAGGCGCAGCCAGTCAGGGCACTGAGTGGCGTTCATGGAACCTCTCTTGAAGATGAACTGCAAAATTGTAATCGCTTCGCCACAGACGACTCGCTTAAATCGCGCCTCACTCAGCCTGCCCTCCCGACATGCTCGAACTCTTCCAAGCGGCGATCTCGCCGCATCAACTCCTGCTTTCGCTCCTTCTGGCGTTGGTGATTGGTTATTGGCTGCTCGTCATTCTCGGTGCGCTGGATTTCGAAACCGATCTGCCGGACGACTTCGGCGGAGCCGATGTGGAGGCTCATCATAGCCACGGCATTAACACTGGCGGCGCCTGGATCACCGCAGGTCGTCTTTTTGGCTTCTCCCAGGTGCCCATCGTTGTGTGGGGCAGCTTCATCATCCTCTTCATGTGGTTTGTCTCCCTCGCGCTGAATCAGAAGTGGAATGCCAATGCTGACACGCTCCGCGCCTTACTTCTCGTGCTGCCAAACTTCGCCATCAGCGCCATTTCCACCAAGCTCATCACCCTGCCCGTCGCCAAGCTCTTCCAAGCCATGGCCGATGCCGACACCGAGGCGCAGGCGGTCATCGGTCGCACCGGCACGGTCGTTTCGATCGAGGCTGATGAAACCTACGGCCAACTCGAAATTTCAGCCAAAGGAGCCCCGCTCCTGGTCAACGTCCGAACCCAGCCCGGCGCCCCCGCTTTGCTCAAAGGCACCCAAGCCCAAGTCACCTCCGCTGGCCCCGATAACGCCTTCTACTTCATCGAGTCTCTAAATTCATAAATCCAACATCTTAAATCATCCATATGCACGCCACTCTCCCCCTCGCCCTGCTGCTTGAAGGCAGCCTCCTCATCGGTGTCATTGCCATCGGCATCTTCCTCGGCGTGCTGATCCTGTTCTCGCGTTTCTTCCGCAAGGTCACTCAGGGTCAAGCCATCGTCCGAAATGGCATTGGCGGCACCAAAGTATCCTTCAATGGCATGATCGTCATCCCGGTGGCGCATCAAGCCGAATACATGGACATCTCGGTCAAGCGCATCGAGATCGAGCGCAAGGCCAACGAGGGTCTGATCTGCAAAGACAACCTGCGTGCCGACATCAAGGTCGCCTTCTTCGTCCGCGTGAACAAGACGCCGGATGACGTGCTTCGTGTGGCCCAGAGCATCGGCTGCGCCCGCGCGAGTGCCGTGGAAACGATTCGGGTGCTCTTTGACGCCAAGTTCTCGGAGGCTCTGAAAACCGTGGGCAAGCGCTTCGACTTCGTGCAGCTTTACAATGAGCGCGACCACTTCAAGAGCGAGATTCTGAAGGTCATTGGCACCGATTTGAACGGCTTCACCCTCGACGACTGCGCCATCGACTTCCTGGAGCAGACGCAGCTCGAAAATCTCGACCCCGACAACATCCTCGACGCTGAGGGCATCAAGAAGATCACCGAGCTGACTGCCGCACAGGCCAAGCTTTCCAACAACATCCAGCGCGACAAGGAAAAAGTCATCAAGCAGCAGGATGTGCAGGCGCGTGAAGCCATTCTCGAGCTTGAACGCCAGCTCGCCGAAACGGAAGCCAAGCAAAAGCGTGACGTGCAAAGCGTCATCGCCCGTGAAGAAGCGGAAACGATGAAAGTGCAGTCCGAGGAGCGTCTCAAGTCCGAACGCGCCCGAATCTCCGCCGACGAAGAAATTGCCGTCGCCACCGAAAACAAGGATCGCCAGGTGCTCGTCGCCCAGCGCAACAAGGAGCGCACGGACGCGGTCGAAATCGAACGCGTCACTCGTGATCGCGACCTTGAAATCATCGACCGCCAGCGCGTTACCACGCTCAAGGACATCGAGAAGGAAAAAGCCGTCGAAATCGAGAAGAAGAACATCCAGGAGGTCATCAAGGACCGCGTGGCGCTCGAAAAGACCGTCGTCATCGAACAGCAGAAGATGAAGGACGCCGAGGCCTTTGCCACCGCCGACCGCGAGAAGCAGGTCGCCCTCACCAACGCCGAGAAAAACGCGCAGGAGCAGCTCATTCAGAAGATCAAAGAGGCCGAGGCCGCCAAACAAGCCGCCCAACTCGCCGCCGAGCAAGATGCTTTCACCGCCATCAAGGCCGCCGAAGCCGCCAAGCAATCGGCGGAGCTTCACGCGCAGGAAATCCTCACCCTCGCCGAAGCGAAGCAGGAAGCCGCTGCAAAAGAAGCCAGTGCCGAGAAATCCCTCGCCGAAGGCAAAACGGCCACCTCCGCCGCCATCGGACTCGGCGAGGCCCAGGTTCTTCTTGCTAAAGCCGAGGCCTCACAAAAACAGGGCACCGTCGATGCCGAGGTCACGCAGCTCAAACTCGCTGCCGAAGCGGATGGCATCACGAAGAAGGCCCAGGCCATGAAGCTGCTCGAAAACGCTGGGCGCGAGCATGAGGAATTCAAGCTCACGCTCGACAAAGACAAAGCCATCGCCCTTGCCGAGATCAACATCCAGAAAGACATCGCCGCCGCCCAGGCCGGCGTGCTAGGAGAGGCCATGAAGTCCGCCAAGATCGAGATCGTTGGCGGCGAAACCCAGTTCTTCGACAAGATCACCAATGCCATCGGCAACGCCCGCGCCATCGACCGCATGGTCGAAGGCAGCCGCACGTTGACCGATGTGAAGGAGACCTTCTTCAACGGCGATCCCGACTACTTCAAGGCGCAGTTGAAGACCGTCGTCGATCAATTCGGCCTCACCGCCGAGGACACGAAGAACCTCACGTTGTCGGCCTTGTTCGCGAAGCTCATCGGCCTCAATCCTGATGAGACGACGCTCAACAAGCTCACGGGCATGATCGGTGCCGCGAGCCGGTTTGGTCTCACGGAGCAAACCGTCGCTGGACTGCTCGCTGCGAAGGCGAAGAAATAGGAGTGCGAGTGCCCTCACTCGCCTTTGAATCGAGCGGACGAGGGCGTCCGCACTCCTGAAAGACATCACGATGGCTGAATCACCGACATCAACGACCAAAGCGGAGGAGGGCGTCCGCGCTCCTTCCAACCAACTCGAAGCGGGCGCTTACGAAGTTATTCGGCAGCGACTCTCGAAGCATGGCGCGGAACTGCAGCGTCGGCTGGAGTTGCTAAACAACGACCGCAAGGCCGAGTTCGGCGGCATTGAGACGGCGCTGCTGGCGACGACGCGGCTGACGACGGACAACAACTGCGTGCCGCGCGATCTCGCCGCGATCGGACCGACGCGTTTTCTCTTCGGCTACAATGTCCACCTCGGGCTGCGGTCCACGATGAAGATCGAGGACGTCTTCGCGGTGTATGACTACCAGGACGACGATCACAGCTTCCACACGAACAAGGACAGCATCCTCGGCGATGCGCAGTTCGCGGAGGACTTCGCCTACCTCTACAACTACTACAAGCACGCCTCCTTCCTGAAGTTCCACCGCATCGGCCCGCATCTCTACATGGGTTTTCAGGTCGGGCAGCGGGTCACGGAGATCAAAACCTTCAAATGGCTCGTCGATGACGACAAAGGCACGCTGCGCTACCTCGGCAATCGCAGCGATCACGAGTTTGTCTTTCCCTCACCGCAGGAGTTTGAGTGGAAACGGGCCACGCGGGACAGGTACATCCACGGCACACATCCGCACATCAGCATCGAAGATCGCGTCTTCGTCGAGACCATTGGCGGCGATCTCACGGTCAAAGTCGAGAACAACACCGACAGCGGTCGCGGCATCTTCAGCGAGCCCGTCGATAACAAGGACCAGACGCTCGACGACGCGGAGGTTCACTACGCCATCGTCGGCAATCTCATCGTGCTCAAAGTCCTGCCGTATCAGGAAAAAACGTGGCGGCATCTCGTCTTCAACGAGCGCACGAGGCAGGCGCACCGCATCGACAGCATCGCCGAAAGCTGCGTGCTGCTGCCGGACGGCCACGGCATCTTGTTCCCACACGGTTATGTGCTGCAAACCGGCGAGGTGCGCCGCTTTGACACCGGACTACCGCCGATGCGCTTCGAAAAACGCGTTCCTGCTGCAAACGGCGAGGACACGCTGTTTGTCTTCTCGCATCTCGAAAGCGGATCGTATCTGCTGCTCAGCTACAATCTCATCACGCAGAGCGTCGCCACGCCGCAGCCTTGTCACGGCTTCAGCCTCTTCCCCACGGGCGAACTCGTGCTCTTCGATGGCGATTCCGAGCCGCGCAAACACCACGTCGTCCAGATCTGGCGCACGCCCTTCGTTTCTGCCGACGTCAGCGAGGCCAAGGCCGCGCAAACCTTCCTGAGCAAGATCGGCAACGCGGAAATCGTCCGCGCCATGGCCGAGTGCAACGGCGTGCTCACGCTGCTGGCCAAGGACGACTCCTTCTCAGGACTCTACGTCGAACTCGCCCGCTCCTGCGCCGACATCGCCGACAGCTACTTCTGGGTGGGACGCGACGAAACGCACGACCTCAAGAGCACCCTCATCGAAATCAAGACCACGGCCGAAGCCGCGCTTGGCGAGTTCGAAAAGGTGAGCCGCATGCGCAAAACGGCCGCCGACCAGACTTCCGCGCTGCAAACGAAGTCGCAGAAAGCTCTCAACGCCGCGGCGAACACCGATCCGAGCGACATCCTCGGCTTCGTCGAGCTGCTCACCGCCCTGCGTGAGTTGCGCGGCCAGATCATCGCCCTGCGCGATGTGCGCTACACCGATCCGAGCGAGATCGATGCGATGGACAAGTCCGTGGCTGAAGGCGCGGACAAGCTCAGTGCCAAATGCGTGGCCTTCCTGCTTAAGCCGGAAGCGCTGGACCCGTATCGCAAACAAATCACCGAGCAGCAGGCCCGCGTGCCAAGTTTGGCGAAGGTCACTGAGGCGCAGGAAGTCGAGGACGCGCTCGCGAAATCGAGCAGCGAGCTGGAAATGCTTACCGCCATCGTCAGCGGCCTCAAAATCGAAGATGCCACCGAGACCACGCGCATCATTGAGGGCATCTCGACGCTCTTCGCACAGCTCAATCAGGTGCGCAGCGTGCTGCGCAACCGCCGCAACGAACTCGCGAAGACCGAAGGCGCGGCTCAATTTCAGGCGCAGCTCAGCTTGCTCAGCCAGAGCGTGCTGAACTACCTCGAAGTCGCCACAACGCCTGAAAAGTGCGACGAATCGCTCACGCGTGTGCTCGTGCAAATCGAGGAGATGGAGACGCGCTTTTCCGACTTCGACGACTACGCCGCCGAGCTCATCCAGAAGCGCGAGGAGGTGCAGGCGGCCTTCGAATCGCGCCGCCAGAGCCTCAGTGACGCGTTGAATCGCCGCATCAGCAGCCTGGGCAATTCCGCCGAGCGCATTCTCAGCAGCATTCGCAATCGTCTCGCCAACTTCGCCAAGCCGGAGGAAGTACACGCTTGGCTCGCCGCCGATGCCATGGTCGCGAAACTGCGCGATCTCATCGACGAACTGCGCAAACTCGGCGGCAGCGTCCGCGCCGACGAACTGCAAACTCAGCTCAAAACGGTCCAGCAGGACTCGCTGAAGCAGATCCGCGACAAATCGGAAATCTTCGTCGGCGGCGGCGATCTCATCCAGTTCGGCAAGCATCAGTTCAGCGTGAACAAGCAGGCGCTGGAGCTCACGCTGCTGCCGCGCGACGGCGCTCTCGCCTATCACCTCACCGGCACGCGCTTTTTCGAAAAGGTCGAAAATGCCGAACTCGAAACGCAGCGCTCGGTTTGGGATCAGGCTGTCGTTTCGGAAAATGAGCAGGTCTATCGCGCCGAATACCTCGTGTGGCAGATGCTGAAGTCCGGCACCAACGACGACGTGGCCACCTTCATGGCGCAGCGCTATCACGAAGGTTACACCAAGGGCGTTCACGATCACGATGCCGCCCTGATCCTGACGCCGCTGCGCGAAATGGAGAAGGCGCTCGGCCTGCTGCGCCATTCACCTGCCGCACGCGGTTATGCGCGGCTGTTTTGGCATGCGTGGGCCGAAGATGACGCCAAAAAGGCCCTGGCCACCAGAATGCAGTCGAAAGGCCGTATGCGGGAGTTTTTTGGCGAAAAGGCGGTTCAGCCTGGTGAGGGCCTTTTGAAACGGATCGAAGAGTTTTTTGGCCAGGGAATGGATGGCAATGGAATGGCTGAATCTCATTCCTTTGCCACCCATTCCCTGGCCAACTGCCTTTTGTGCGAATTGCAGTCCAAGACGTACTTCACACGCTCCGCCGCCGCCACGGAACTGCTGCGAGCATTTCGCAAAGAACTCACCGTGAAACGTGCCGCGAAGGATTTCGAGGAAACGCTCGCGGCACTCGCCGCGCAGCCGCTTTTGGCCTTCGAAATCGCTCTGGAGTGGCTTTCGGCGCTGAATCCAAGCGCCGAGGGCGGCGTGTTGATCGAAACCGCAGCGCTCGTCGTCGTAAATGATCAGCCGCCCGCCGCGACACCGACGGAACCCCCTTCCCGCGCCACGATCAGCGGATTCACCGGCGCACATCCACGAATCGCAGAATCGAAGATGGAACTCGATTACCATGAGTTCACGACGCGGCTCCAACGCTACGAAGCCGAGGTCGTGCCCGCGTTTGAAGCCTTCCAGGCGCTCAAGCATCGTCTCGGGGAGACGCGTCGGCGCGAGTTGCGGCTCGATCAGTTCAAAGCGGGCGTGTTGAGCTCGTTCGTGCGCAACCGGCTGATCGATCAGGTCTATTTACCGCTCATCGGTGCGAATTTGGCCAAGCAACTCGGTGCAGCGGGCAAGGACACGCGCACGGACCGCATGGGCCTGCTGCTGCTGATTTCACCGCCAGGTTACGGCAAGACGACGCTGATGGAGTACGTCGCCAGCCGACTTGGCATCACGTTGGTGAAGATCAATGGACCTGCGCTGGGGCATCAGGTCATGTCTTTGGACCCGAGCGAGGCGCGGAATGCGTCGGCACGGGAGGAGATCGAGAAGCTGAACCTCGCTTTCGAGATGGGCGACAATGTCATGATCTATGTCGATGACATCCAGCACACGAATCCCGAGTTCCTGCAGAAGTTCATCTCCCTCTGCGACGGCACGCGCAAAATCGAAGGCGTGTTCAAGGGCGAGGCCAAAACCTACGACCTGCGGGGCCGCAAAGTCGCCGTGGTGATGGCGGGCAACCCCTACACCGAAGTCGGCGGCAAATTTCAGGTGCCGGACATGTTGGCGAACCGCGCGGACACCTACAACCTTGGCGACATCCTCGGCGGCCACGAGAGCGCTTTCAAAGACAGCTACATCGAGAACAGCCTCACCAGCAACGCCACGCTCTCACGCATCGCCGCACGCAGTCATGCCGACGCGCTTTCCATCCTGAAAATCGCGCAGACCGGCACGCGTGAAGGCGTGGAGTTCGAAGGCAGCTACAGCGCCGAGGAGATCAACGAAGGCGTCGCCGTGATGGCGAAGCTGTTGCACGTGCGGGAGATCATCCTGCGCGTGAATCAGGAATACGTCGGCAGCGCGGCGATGGAAGACGCCTACCGCGTCGAGCCGCCCTTCAAGCTGCAAGGCAGCTACCGCAACATGAACAAGATCGCGGAGAAGATCCTCCCGCTCATGACCGACGCCGAAGTGGCGCAGCTCATCGCGGATCACTATCGCGGTGAAGCGCAGACCTTGAGCCAAGCGGCTGAGGCGAATCTTCTCAAATGGCGCGAGATCAACGGTCTAGCCTCCGAAGCTGACAAGGAGCGCTGGGTGACGATTAAGAGCACCTTCAAACGCAACCTGCTCACTGGCGGCGCAGGCGAAAACGACCCGATCAACCGCATCACCGGCCACATGAGCGCCTTCACGCTCGGCTTGGAGAAGATCGAGCAGGCCGTGAGCCAGCCGACGCTGAGCGATGTGACGATCGAGAAGCTCCGGACGATCATTGAAGGGCTGCGCGCCGTGCCGGTGAACGTGGAGATCAAGGTTCAGCCGGTGGAGAAGCAGGACGAGGGAGAACTGCCCGTGGATGTCGTGAGCCGCGTGAATCAGGAATGATCAGCCACTCTCGTTGGGGAGAGCTTTGCGAGCCGACTTTAGCGCCCCCAGAGTCCAGATGACAGGATAGAGCTGCTCGTGATACCAGAGGCGGGCGAAGTAGAGGCCGATAGGGGCGGTGGAGAAGCGGGTGCCTTCTGCGGTGTTGTTGAGAAGCCACTGCGTGGCCTTTTGGATGCGGATGAGGGCATCCGCACTCCTGTGGGTGAGTGCCTGCAAGGCGACGGCGGTTTCTTCGATGCTGGAGGGAGCGTTTTGGTCGCCACCGAAAGAGCCGTCGGCTTTTTGCGCGGTGTGGAGGTAAGTTAGGCCGGTTTGGATCAGGTCGTGGGCTTGAGCGGCTAGTTGGGCGTTTCCGGTGAGGTGGTTGATGACTTGGGCGGTGCCATAGACGGGGTTGTTCTCGTCTGGGGTGTGCTCATTGCCGAACCAGAGGGGAATCCAGGCGTGTTCGGGTGTTTGCGAGGTTTTGAGGTAGCGCAGGGCTCGTTGAGTGGCCTGGGTGATACGAGTTTGCAAGGCGGGTGGAAGCTCGTCATGCCAGGTCCACCAAGCGAGTAGCGCATGAGCAGTGATTTCGGGCGTGCTGCGGTCGAAGGGCAAAGTGCCCCAGCCACGGCAGAAGGTGGGGATGCCGCCATCGCGGTTTTGGAGGTCGATCAACCAGCCGATGCCGTGTTCGATAGCTGGATCACAGAGGTGGCTGATTGTTTTGAGGGCGATGAGGGCGCTGCTGGTGTCGTCGGCATCGGGGACGCCGCCGGGGAGGTCGGTCCAGGCCCATCCGCCGGGTGGCGCGTTGGTGAAGGGGTGGGTTTCGCGGTATTGCTGGGCTAGGAGCGAAGAGCAAAGCGCGGCGGGCGAAGTGAGGGAGTCACCGAGAGCACGAACGGCCAGCGTGGTGCCCCAGGTGGCAAGATTGGTGTCGATGGGCCAGGAGCCGTCCTCGCGCATGGAGTTGCAGAGGAATTCGACGGCAAGAGGCAGGCAGGGGTGGTCGAGCTGGCCCGCACCGGCGAGGGCCATGGTGACGAAGCTGGTGAGCGGCGTGGCCTCCAAGTAGCCGCCGCTGCTGGGCTGCAAGGTTTGCAGCATAGGGCGGATGCGCGGCCAGGCGAGGGCACGAATCCAGCGCAGCGGGTTCCACCAGGCGGGCGGGGCGTTTTTGAAGCGGGTGTAGCCGATGGCGATGAGCGCCGGAAGGGCATAGCTGACGACGGGGAGGCCAATGGCACCAAACCAAGTGCGAGGCAGGGCGGCGAGTTCGAAAGGCAGCGCAATGACGTGCTTCCATGGTTTCTCTCCCAAGGTGCCACACAAGGCGCAGAGCATGAGGATGGGAACGGAGAAGGTCTTGTCCTTGCCGTAGCGGGACACGACGGCCCTGGCGATGGCCTTGGGTTCGAGGGAGCCGACCTGGGCGGTGATCCAGGTGTCAGCGGATGAGATGGCGAAGCGCGGATGTTTAATCCACAGCGGGTCGTTGAAGAAGAGATTCCCGTCAGGGGGCGGCGTGCGTGGGTCGTGTTGTAGGGAGTGCTGCGGACTGCAAGTCCGCGCTCCAAGATGCAACGCGCTCCAGCAGAGCAGCGTGGTGGAGAGATTGGATTTGCTGAGGGTGGTATCACCCCAGCCGCCATCGGCGTTTTGGTGGTCGCAGAGCCATTGCGCACCTTTCTGAATGAAGACGGCGTGTTTTTCGCGATCCACGAGGGAGAGCGCAACGATGGCCGTCGCCGTGGAAAGAGCGCTGCTGCTGAGATGCCCCTCCCAGTGCCCCTTGGCCTGCCGCAGGCTTTCAAGATGGGCCTGGGTGGCGGCGATGGCGCGATCGAGGGCGTCCATCATGGCAGGAATGCTCAGGCTTCGAGCTTCAGCTCAGCACGGGCCGCGATGGCCTTGGTGAGCGAGGGCCAGCCGCCTTCACGCTGCTGCTGGAACATGTGCAGATACAAGGCGACCTGTTTGGCAGGAAATTTGGCGATGAGAGCTGAAACGGAGGCCTCGGCTTTTTCGTCGGTGATTTCCTCTGGCAACTCGGTGACCTCGCCTTTGCCATCGTGCGCGATCTCGGCGGCATCAAGGAAGGTGATGAGCATGTCGGCCTGGCCTTTGAGCAGCCAAATTTGAAAAATCTGCGCGGTGACCTCCTCGTTGGACTTGGCGCTGATCTGCTCAAGCACCCAATCGGCCTGTTTGGCGCGGGATTTTTCGAGGACGAAGACCGGACGCAGGCGGCGCTGCTGGGCGAGTGAGTCGATGACGGCCTTGTAGGCGGCACGGTGCTCAGTCTGCAGGTAGGTCATGATCTGCGCACGAAGCTCGGGACCGATGGCTTGAAGAAGTTGGTTGGGACTCATCTGGAGGGGTTGGGGAAAGCGGGATGCTCTGCTAACACCACGACACTGGAGTCGCAACCGTTTTGCCTGGATTAGGCCACAAGCGGGACGCTAGTGCTACAGCAGGCGAATGGTCAGTGGGAAGCGGTACACCTGCCCCTCGGCGGCGCGGACGATGCCGATGATGGTCAAAATGATGGTGGCCATGACGAGCACCGGCAGCAGGACGAATCCGATGAGCATGAAGCACAGCAGAAAGGCCACGAAACCGTAGATGAGGTAGCTGATCTGGAAGTTCAGCAACTCTCGGCCCTGGGAGTCGAGGTAGGGGCTTTGATTCTTCTTCATGAGCCAGACGATGAGTGGGCCGATGATGGGAAAGCCGATGAGGCAGAGGACGTGCATGACGATGCCGAGAGTCTTCTCGTCCTGACTGACCGTGAGCGTGAGTGATGTGGGAGGTTCCATGGTAGTCGGTTGCTATGGAAGGAAGCAGCATGAGGGCCAAATACAAACGCGGAGCCAGTTTCCTGGCTCCGCGTCGAGTGCGAACGAGTTGGAGAACTCGTTTTACGTTTAGATTTCCGGGAGCTTGAACTCCTCGACGTAGTTTTCGGTGGCGAGCTTGTTGGCCTCCTCGGCGAACTCGCCGGTGAACTTCTCGGTGGCGGGATCGAATTCGAGCCAAGGGCCTGCGTTGATCTTGTCCACGTTGAGGTCGATCTTGTTGTCCACGAGGTTCTGCACGAAGTGCTCGAAGGTTTCCAGGCCGGCCGCGTCGTTCTTGAGGCGCTCCTTGACCTCACCGACGCTGGTGGCGACACCGAGGCGGTAAGAAATGTTCGCCAGATGGGCGAGCGAGGCGGCGTGGAAGCCGTGGGAGACGTGGAGATTGGAGTTGATGAGCTTCCCTTCACGCACGGACTTGATGAAGTTGAGCATGTGGTCCGCGCCGTCATTGAAGTTGTCGAACTTCATGATGGTGTTGCCCTCGTTGTCGTAGGCCTTGGCCTCGATGACGTAGCCACCCTCGCAGTGGATGACGTTACCGACACGCGCGGCGGCGGTCTTGCCATTCACCCGGTAAACCGGCTCCAAGCGCCAGTCCATGTCCTTCAAAGGAAGGCCGCGATTGTCGAAGATGAACGGCGCGGGCTGGTAGTCGTAAAAAGCAAGCTGGTTGTTGGCGGTCTCACCATCGTCTTTGTAGCCCCAGCGGCCACCAAAGCTCATGACGCGCTTGGGCAACAGTTCCGGATTGCCCAGCGCCCAGCGACCCACGTCGGTCTGATGCGGCCCCTGGTTGCCGATGTCGCCATTGCCGAAGGCCCACTGCCAGTGCCAGTCATAATGGAACTGCGTGCGATGAATCGGGTCAATGCCACGTGGTCCAGCCCACAGCTTGTAGTCCACATCCACATCCTGCGGTGCGCCCAGAGGATCCTTTTTGATATTACGCAGGTCGTGGAACGTGCCTTTGACCACCCCGTCCTTGGCCTCGACCGGCGCGGCCAGCTTGCCGATGGACTCGCGCTTCTTGAAATTGATGCCGCGCGAGAGCGTGACCTTGCCGATGTGGCCTTCCTTGACCCAGTCCATGGCCTGCTGCCAGCCGGGGCTGGAGCGGCGCTGCATGCCGTGCTGCACGACGATGCCTTTTTTCGCAACCTTCTCGGCAGCGTTGAGGAGTTGGCGGCCTTCCCAGATGTTGTGGCACACGGGCTTCTCGACATACACATGCTTGCCTGCAGCCATGGCCGTCATGGCGATGAGCGTATGCGTGTGGTTCGGCGTGGCGATGGTGACGGCGTCCACCTCGGGGTCGAGCACGAGTTTCCGGTAGTCGGTGTAGGCGGTGACGGTATTGTTTTTCTTCGCCTGGTTCGCGACCTCTTTTGTGAGCACGTTGCTGTCCACATCACAAAGGGCGACAATGCGCACGCCGGGGATGGCCTCCAGGCTCTTGATGTGGCCCTGGCCGCGCGAGTTGAAACCGATGACCGCGACACGAACGTCACCATTGGCACCCAGCGGTGCGGAGAAGGCTCGGGATGCGACGAGTCCGGCAGCGCCGGCGACGGTGCCGCGAATGAAAGTACGGCGGGAGGTTTGGGTATGGTTCGTTTGCATGGAATGAAAGGATTAAAGACGGTCTGCCGCGTTAGAAAGGGCGCGGCAGAGGAATTTCATGAGCCTAGCCAAAACGTCGGGTGAAAGGCAACCTTTCCTTTCTCCATGCGTGAGTTTGCGATTTGTCTCATCCCCATCCCCCAACAGCCCAGCCAGCAGGAGGCTGTTCGGAAAAAGCCAGATGGTTTGACTCACTTTGATCTGGTCGGCTCAGAGTGCCCGGCGGCGGCGCAGCATGAGGCCCAGAAGGCCTATCAGGATGAAGCAGGCGCGAGAAGGCTCCGGAACGACGACGAGGATGCCATTGCTGGCGAAGAGGTCGGTGTTGAAGACCAGACCGGGATCCAAGGTCACCGTGTTAAAATCGAAGGTCGGAGAACCCGAGATCGGACCCAAGCCCACCCAATCCAAAAGGTCGAAAACATCACCATAAGCTGGATTGTAGCTGTTAAGCAGGGCGCCCAAGGTCAGGTTGCCACTGATGGCTGGTGCGGTGCCGCCGACCCCTATTTGATTGTGCTGGCTGGTGACGAGAGAGTAGGAGCTTTCCCAGCTGGTAACGGTGCCGGAGCCGATCAGGCCGTTCAGATTGCCGTTGGTGGAAATTTCGTTCATGACAATGACCGCCGAATTGGTGGTCATCCCTCCGAGCTCAAAAAGCAGCGTGCCGCCGCTGTTCACCGTGAGATCCCCCGTCACGGTGAACTGACCCGGGCTAGTACCGGGAGCCAGTGTGCCACCGCTGTTGACTACCAGGTTTCCGCCGGTGCCGCCATTGCCAGCCAGAGTGCCTGCATTGATGGTGACGCTGCCCGTGTGACCTGACTGCAACGCTGTTAATACCAGCGTTCCTTGTCCTTCTTTGCTGAGATTAGCGCTGCCCAAGATCATGCGACTGATGGTGGCGGTGGTTCTTGACGCAGTCTCAATCGAGCTGGCGGCAGAGATGGTGATGCCTCGATTGCTATCATCAAGGGTCAAATCAGCCGTGGTGAGCAGGGTGCCACCGTTGAGGGTGAGCTGGTCAGCCGTCGGAGCTACGGGGTTGGCACCGAGGTTGTTCTCATTTGAAATGGAGAGCTTGCCTGCGTCGATGATGGACTTGCCAGTGTAGGTGTTCGCTCCGTCGAGGACAAGGACGCCCGCTGTCGTCTTGGTGAGGCTGCCCCCGCCATTGAGTTCGCCGAGGTTTCGCAGGGTGCCGGACTGGGCCGCGAGGGTGATCACGGCGCTGCCACCGCCGATCGAGTTGCCATTCAAAACAAGCGTGCCGCCATTGACGGTGACGGTGGCATTCTCGGTGCCAGCTCCGGCTGTGCGGACGATGTTGCCAATGACTTCCATGGTTCCTCCCGTGAGATTGATGTTGGAGGTCGAAGAGCGACTTGCAGACGCGTTCGCCATATTGATGGCTGTTCCACTGCCAGTTCCGATAGTCACAGTTCCACCGGAGACATTCAGATTCGCCGTGGCCGTTGCGGCTGCGGAACTGCTATTGAGGGCCATGTTCACGGTATCAATGGTGGCGGTGCCTCCTCCGATCGTGACGGTGGCAGAAGCTGCGCCTCCGTAGGCACCCGTGTTACGCACCATTTCAAGAGTCGTGATGTCGAGTGTGCCTTGATCAAAGGTGATGGCGGAGGTGGTCGCGCCCGTGCTAGTGGTCTTGGCGGCCATGGTCATCGTGCTGATGAGCACATCCGCGTTGTGCCCCGAGAGAAGGAACGAAGTGTTGTTTGCGATACCGGTGCTCACGGCACCATTGACCATGTTCACGACTGCCGCATCGGTTCCATTGGTCGCACGAATCACGACCGAACCAGAAGCGCCAGCGAAGTTGAGAGAGCCACCTGAGCGAGTGGTGTTTCCTCCGATATTGATCGTGTCAGCATTGATGATGTTGGTCCCCGCGCCTAGGCTGAGCGTTTGGACTGCGTTGCCCTGACCCGTTCCCTGGCCGAGACTCAAGGTTCCGGCGGTGATGACAGACGACGTCGATGCGAGGATCAGGGTCGAGGCAGATGCAGGACTTCCCGAGGTATTCGTATTGTTGTCGCCCACCCGGAAGGTGCCCGTGCCACCCAAATTGACGGTAAAGTTGCCGAGGCCGCTCAAATCAACCGTGGCCACGTTAGTGTTGGTGCCCCCCGTTGCTCCACCAATCTGGAAGGTTCCACCATCATTGTTGTTCACGAAGCTGCCTCCACCCGTGGCGTTGAGGAGGGTGGTCGCACCTGCTGCGACATTTGCACCGATCGTGACAGCGCCGGATACAGTCAAGGTCTTGCCCAGATCCACCACGATTGAGTTGGTAACAGATCCACTGTTGGTTGTCGAAGTGAGCGATCCGATGGTTTGATCGAAACCGTTGAGGTCGAAGATGCCTGCGGTCGCCCCTGTCCCGAGACGCACCGCGGCAGCGACCGGAAGAGCGTTGTTGTTTCCAATCTGAAGCGTGCCTTCATTGATCTGGGTGGCACCGGTGTAAGAGCTTGAGCCATAGAGTTCCCAGAGGTTCGTGCCCGACTTGGCCAGAGTGATGGTGCCAATGCCATCCGTGACTCCGTTCACGCGATTGATCACCGTAGGTCCTGACGTGCCTGACAAGGTGAGTGTTTTGGCACCTGTGCTGTAGCCAGCCACTCCACCTGCGTAGTCAACGCCCCCGGTTCCGTTTCCATTGAGGGCGACTCCGCCCGTAGTGCCCTGCATGGCAATGATTCGATTGGTGCTGCTGTTCGCGGTGCCAAGGTAATTCAGCCCAGTCACAGCAGTTGTCAGTCCCAGGCGGATGACCGATGCATCAGTGCCAGCAGCAGGAGCCCCCAGAGAGCTAGCCGAACCAGCATTGGCGAGAGTGGAAACGGCGACTATTCCATTCTGGATTTCGGTTCCGCCTGTGTAGGTGCTTGCACCATTCAGAGTGACGACGTTGGTCTGGTTTTTGATCAAGCCACCTGCACCCGCTAGCACCGCATCGACTGTGGTATCACCCGTATGGGTGAAATTGAATCCGCCACTCGACGCGATCGTGCCCGCGCCAGTAATGATGGGGCTGGCACCTGTGGTGGTGACGGTGCTATGGGTGATCGAGTTGGTGCCGATATCCAGTGTCGCCCCTGCGCCGACAACCAAAGCACCGCCGCTGCCCGTGGCATTATTCGCTGTAAGCGCGAGCGTCCCACCAGAGACGGTGGTCTGGCCAGTGTAGGTGCTAGCAGCACCCAGAGTGAGTGTGCCCGCACCCGTCTTGGTGAAGCCGCCAACACCCGACCCGATGGAATTGGCAAGAACCAAATTGACCGTATTGGTGTCGATGGCACCACCACCATTGAGGAACGTGATACTGCGGGAGGAGATGTCATCCGTCAGAGAGGTGCCGAGGCGCAACGTGCCGCCCGCAAACACCAAGCTGCCGGTAATGCCGCCGATGTTATCCAAATCTGAGATCTCAAGAATGCCCTCATTCAGAGTCGTCTTTCTCGCTCCACCACCTGCTGCATTGATGGCACTTAGAATAAGCGTGCCACGCCCTGACTTGGTGATATCAGCACTCGAGGTGAGCGGAGAGGAAATGGTCGCCGTAAGTGTGCCGCCTGCCGCTGCGGAGGTGGGATTCTGGACGAAGATCACATATTCATTGGTCCCACCAACGGTGATCCCGCCGTCAAAACCACCCAAGTTAACTCCGATGGCTGGAGTGCCAGTGACTGCGGATATCGCAGTGAAAAGCATGGTGCCCGAGGTTACTGCAAGCGTCTGAGCGGCACCTGTGCCAGTCACATTGACTGAACCTGCCGCCGTGTTGCTGTTATTGATAACCAGGGAGTTGATCGTCTGGCCCACGATTCCAGTGAGGTCTGCGGCTAGGGACTCGCGGAGGTTATCCGTAGTGGCCGTCTTGCTGGCAAATGTGCTGTACTCTGTCGCAAAATCGAGTGGCCGGAGGCCGGCTCCACTTCCAGCGGTAACGACATAAGTTAGAAGCGAGTTGCCCATATTGTTATCAGCAAGGTTAGTGGTCGTCACTTCCCCCATTCCCCAAGGCAAAATGGAGATGTTTTTTGAACCCGCAGCACCTACGCCACCGACGAGCGTAGCTGCAAACGCAGTCTCATTGGCCGTGCCTGAAGAGATCCTCAGGAAGTTTCGGTCGCCTGCGATTGCGCCCAGGGCACGGCCACGAGCATTGATCGTGGAGGAGTTGGAGCGGACAATTTCACTCGTGATGATCCCTGCGACGCCAGTCGTGCCTGAAGCATCCCCTCGGAAGTAGCTGGCACCCGAGGCCAAGCTCAGCAATCCGACGGTTTCATTGGTGGTGGCATTCTGATCGGTGCGGATCGAGAGACCGCTCGGGCGTGTTTCGGTAGCCCAGGCACCATCCGCTGAATTGAGAATGATGGGCATGGTATCCAGGAATCGAGTCCCCGAGCGGGTGGTGCCGTTGTTGCTGATAAGGAAGGAGCCGCCTTTGTTGATGGTGAGGCTTGAGGCATTCATCGCCGCAACACCCTCCACATACATCAGCCCTCCGTTTGCGACAAGCGCTCCGGTGAAGCCAGCACCCGAGTTACCCGTGAAGAGGAGGTTCCCAAGGCCACTGGTGCCATTTCTTACAATGCTACCGCTTCCCGTGAACACACCTGCGTAAGTGGCATTGCCCGTCGAATTGATATTCAGGGTATTAGACCCCAAGACGACGGTGCCAAAAGTAATGCTCGTACCTGCATTGCCCCCAGACAAATTTCCAATGGTCTCACTGGCTAAAAGTTCAAGGGTGGACGCACGGTCATCCGAGAGAACCACTGAGGATGCATTGCCAATCGCATTTCCGCCGGAGACTTGGAGTGTGCCTGATAAAATCTGAGTCGCACCCGTGTAGTTGTTGATGGCACCATTGATCAGCAAGGAGCCATTCCCGGCTTTGGTGACCCCGTTGCTTAGACCGATCTGCGAGTTGATGGTCATGGGAGCTGTCCCGTCATGCGTGACGATGATGTCGGCGACTGTGGATGTCAGACGACCTCCAGTAATGGTAGGAGCACCTCCGGTGACATTGCTGGTGATCAAAGTGCCACCATTGAATAGATCCAGAGTGGCAGTGTTGGCGACTGTGATCGTGCCACCCGAAGAATTGTCAAAGCTAAGGGAGTTGATCGAGCGAAGACCGGTGGTGCCAGAGAAGGACGAGCCTGTGTTGATGATGTTTTGTCCGTTGGTCCAAGCACTGACGTCGGCTGCCACTGTGGGAGTGACCGCGATGATGTTGTTCCCGCTCTTGGCGGCGAAGTAGGTGCCCGTGGCATCGCTGACGGTGAGGAAGCCGCCCAAGGTCCCAAAAGCATTAACAGCAGTGGTCGTGGTGATGCCATTCGTTGCATCCTGAGTGCCGGTCGGCAATTGAACGCGTAGAGTGCCAGCGGTTGCGGCACGGGTGATGGCACCCAAGTTAAGGACCAGAGCCTGGCCAGTTCCAGCATTCAGGTCGATGGTGTTCGCACCGCCATTAGCCAAGGTGAAGCTTGCGACAGTTTGGGAGGTGGCCGCAGCGTTGTTTCCATTGAGAGTCAGTGTGCCTCCGCGCATGTCCAGGGCAGCGACGGCACTGATCTTGTGGTTATTTTGGGTCGTGTAATCGAGGATCAGGTTCCCAGCATCGATACGGGTGGCGGCCACCGTGCCCGTGAGGCCAGTGTTGTTTCCACTCAACGTGAAGTCAGCCAAGCCCTGTTTGAGGATGCTGGATACACCGGCCAAATTCGCCGCGATAGAACCATCAAAGAGACGGATGCCTGTAAGGTAGTCCGTGGCGGTGCTGGTGACCGTGATCAGCCCTGTGCCAGTGACGTTGCCAGTTCTTCCTGGATTGACGGTAGATCCCACGTCCAGGCGTGGTGTCTCGATGGTGCCGCCACTCGCCATGTTCACCGTGGCCGTAGCACCACTCGGCGTGTCTGCGATCAGAATGAAGTCAAGGCTTCCGCTATTGGCGACGCCGCTGACGTTGGCAGCGTTGATGTTGATCACCGCTCCGTCACGCGAGTAGAGTCCGTTGCTGGTGCCCGCAGTGTACGCAAGGGTGCCGGTGGAGTTCAAATTCAGGATTGCAGTCGTGCCGGTGACAATGACATCGTCAGAGAAGGTGTTGGTACCGGTAAGATTCCAAGTGCCCGAGTTCACGAGAATATCGGAAGTCGTTCCTGTTTGGGTGATCCCTCCCGAAAGATTTCCTGCATTCGCGGCAGAGGCACCAGTGAGGGTGAGTTGAAAAGCCCCCATGTTGACAGGACCAGTGTAGCTGATTTCGGCAACGCCAGTTCCAGAGGTATTCAAGGTCGAATTGACACTCGCGTTGATCGCACGATCCGTGGTTTGATTGGTGCTACCAATGAAGCGCAGAGTGCCGCCGCCGAGATTGATGACGCTGCCAGCTCCGAGATTACTGGCACCACCCGCGATATTGGTGGCGGTGGAGAAGTCGAGATTGCCACCGTTCACATTGACTGGACCCGTGAATGTATTGGTTCCCTGGAGAGTGAGAGTGCCAGTGCCCGTTTTTTGAAGGATGCCCGCCACGCCACCTCCTCCTGCGACGTCCTCAATCAAACCGGTCACGGTCGTGTTCCCCGTGCCACCCAGGGTGAGCATGCGGCCCGTGCCAGCGGATTCCGACAACGCGATGGTGCCGATGCTGAGGACCGCCCCCGCACCGCTGAGGTTGTTGGTCAGGGTGTTGTTTTGGTCATTGTTGAGCAGCGACGTGATCGTATTGGTGCCGGTGCTGGCTCCTGCGATGGTCAGGGTGCGGGCTGTAACTGCGGCCGCTTCAGCAAGATTAACCTGAGCAAAGAGCAGGTTGCCGGCGGTCAGGCTGTTGGTGATGCCGCCAGCGCCGATGTTGGTTGTTGTTCCGCTGAAGGTGATCCCGTTCGACCCAGTGAGTGTGAGGACCGCACTCAGATTTAGAACGTTAGCCAGAGCGTCCAGGCCGGTCAGATCCACCAAACTGCTGAGGGTGCTGGCACCGGTCACATTGAGAGCACCCGTGGACAAGGCGTCCACATGGTTCATGAGCAGGGTCCCCGAGGCCAGCCCTGTGCCGCCGGTGTAGGTGTTTGCGGCATCCAGGCGCAGAATGCCTGCGGTGCCACCCCAAGCCGTGCCACCACCGGCAGGTCCATTGACGATGAGACTGCGGGCACCTCCCGATTCGGAAATGACCCCAGAAATGGTGGCAATTGCGAGGGTGGCGTTGTCACGCACATGGATGGATGCGTTATTGGCGAGGACCACTGGACCCGTGAAATTGGCCACGGAACCCTCCGCGTCCGATGAGAAGATACGCAGCTCGCCGGTGCCACCTGCACCGCCGAGGGTGAGTGTCCCGGCATTGTTCACCGTGAAGGCCCCAGTGCCGGAGGTGCGGTCGATGTTCCACTCCGCAATGGCGTTACCGCCGGAGCGGGCAATGGTGAGAGCCTTGTTGAGATTGTAGGCCACACCGCCAGCACCTTCCCACTCTACTTTGCCGAGTTCGATATTGATCGCTCCGGTTCCCAATGCGTCGCCATTGCCTGTCCGTGCCGTGACCGTGCCGCTGCGCACGATGAGATCACCGCTCCATCCGCTGTTACCGGAATTGGAGATGACGAGGTCTCCCGTGATTTGGTTGCCGGCACTCACCGTGTTGATCGAATCAAGGGTGATGTCGCCGGTCCCGGAGAGCGGCCCGCTGAGGGTGACGGCTCGCTGGGTTGCCGTGGGGACGGAGGAGTTGCTGTCGCGTAGGTTGATGAAGGAGTCCACACTGATGTTGACCGCTCCGCTGTAGATCTGGTTGGCCGTGCCCGAGGAAAGTGTACCACCGCCAAGGGTCAACGCATTCGCGACAGTTCCCGCTACACCATTGTAATAGAACGCGGCACCCGTGTTGACTGCGACATTCGCCCTCTTGCCCACGACACCCAGGGCATCCACATGGGTGAGTTCGAGCGTTCCACCGTTCAACGTAAAGTCAGACGTCAAGCCCGTGTTGAAGGCGTTGTCAGCGGCGATGGAGATGGTCACTTTACCACTTCCGGTTTTGGTCACGTCCTTTTCTCCCTGCAATCCGCCGGAAAGGGTGAGCACGGAAGCTGCATCGGCCACATTCCAGGTTTGATTGGCACCGAGACGTAGAGGGGCCGAGATCGTTGCAGCTGCCGGGCCACCAGCGATGATCCTGACACCGTCAGTGGCGACTTGCGGAGCCACTTCAAGACGATTGGTGCTGACCGCACCAGGGGCGATCGTGACGGAGGTTGGCGTGGAGGTGCCAGCTTCGAAAGTTAGGGAGTTGATCTTGATGTTCTGCTCCAACGTCGTCGTGAGAGGAGCGGCTGCGATGCCATCGTAGCCAAAGACAACATCTGTACCGCTACCAGGTATGGATGCCGCCTGAATCGTGCCCGCCTTATCGGTGGACCAGTTGTTGGCGTTTGCATTCCAAGTGTTGTCCGTCAAGCCTCTCCAGTAAGAGCTGCCCGTAATCAGCGTGCCGGTGGTGAGTTGGACGACGTTATTTGTCACCGTCCAGCTGAAGCCGGAGAAGCCGCCGGGCATCGCTCCTTGAATCATATTGCCTGCTCCAAAGGCGGTAATACCACCGTCCACAAGATTGAGGAGGGTGTAAGTAGTGGATGGATTGAGGCCTGCATCCGTCAGGTTGAATGTAACGGTGTTTGCCAAGCTTAGTGTGCCGGTCGTGACGAGCGTGAGTGTGTCCGTGTTCAGGAAGTCTCCCACGGCGATTGAATCACCCACATTGAGATTCAATGTCGCCGTGCCAGTTCCTGCACCAAGATTCAAATTGGTGAGATTAGCGATAGCGCTGCCCGTGCCATCCAAAAAGCTCAGGGTAGATCCGCCACCGACTTCAATGCTGGTGATGACCCCCGGTGCGGTAAGCCCGCCAGGTAGGGCCAGAGTGCTGCTCCCTGTCACCATCAAACCACTGGTGCCATTCAGCGCCGAGTTGATGGTGAAAGATCCACCGCCCGTGCTGCTGGTGCTGCCTTGGTAGGTCAGCGTCATGCTCGTTGGAAGCGTCAGTGCCGTGTTACCCGCCTTGACAATGGAGAGCGCTCCTACGCCAGAGTCGGTGATGGTGCGTGCCCCTGTGTTGGTGATGCTTACGGTCGAATTGTTCGCCCCGAAAGTGAAGGTGGCTGAGGTGGCAGAGGTGTTGTCGATGACAACAGCACCATCTGTGGTGGCTGTGAAGGCATTCACCGTCTGGGTCGTGCCGTTGAGGTTCAGAGTAGCGGTGTCCGTCGTGGCCAAGTCAGGGCTGATGGTGAGACCACCGCTGGCGGCGAAGGATAATGCGGCACCGCTGGCGACCTCCGTTGTTGGTGCGATGGTGGTCGTGAAGGTGGTCGGGCTATCGATGGTGAGAATCTGGCTGCCTGCTGGCACGTTGGTTCCCGTGAAAGTTTGTCCGGCCACGAGGCCCGCTGTTGAGGCGACTGTATAGGTAGTCGCGCTGATCGGCACGGTGGCTGACGTGGTGGTTGCAAAGGCACCAAAAGTCGTCGGGATGGCATTATTGGCACTGAACTTCAGAGTGCCACGGTCCAAATCGAAGACGTTGCCTGCCTGGTTCCAGTTGGAAGTCGCTCCATTGGTGCCGAGAGTCAGAGTGCCGTTGCCCGTTTGTGTGATATTGACGCCAAAGCCTGTGGTGGTCGTGAAGTTTCCGTTGATCACCGTCTCGCCAGGGCCGTCAATCGCCCAAGCGCGAGTAGCCCCGAGGGAGTTCGCGAGCAGGCCGTTCAGGGTGAGCGCCTCACCAGCCACCATGCTGTTGTAGAGGTTGAGGTTGTTGGCACCGGCAGCGAGGTTGTTGGTTCCGTTGAAGGTCAGGCTGTAGTCACCGATGAATCCGCTCGTGGCATTGTTGCCGAGATTCAGTGTATTGGCGAAGGTGCGGTCTTCACCATAGGCAAAGACGTTGCCGTTGGAGATGGTCAACGCCGCAGGAATAGCGGTGTCATGCCCGATACCGAGGGCACCGCCGCTGGCGGTGGTGGTTCCGGTGTAGTTGTTGGCGCTGTTGGTCAGGATCCAGGTGGCTCCGCCATCAACTGTAACACTGAGCACCCCGGCTACGTTGTCAGAAAGCTGGCTGGTGATCATGTTGCCTGCGGCGTTTGATCCACGGAGCGACAGCGTCTTGTTGCCTGTCTCCGTGGTGTCATGAGCCACATTCGTGAGAATCAGCGGCCCGGAGCCGTCCGCATGGATCTGATTTGAGGCCGTAGTGCCACGCAGGCGGATTTTCCGATCACTGATTTCACCTGAACCAACATACTGGAGGATACCGCCGGTGGTCGTGGCATTACCCAAGACGATGGCATTGGAATTATCCATCGCTACCCCACCCGCTCCGACGCCAGAAGAAGCGCTGCCAGTGCTGCTGCCAAAGGAGGACACCACCAAGGTGCCCGCCTCTACGGTCGTAGTGCCAGTGTAGGTATTCCCCCCTGTCAGCCGCAAGACACCGCTCCCGATCTTGATGATGCTGCCACCCGCGCCACTGAGCACACCACTCATCGTGGCGAAGTCCGCCCCGGTATTTCCGTTGTCCAGCACGTTGATGGTGCGGGCCAATGCACCGAGGTTGATGGCATTGCGGAAGTCCACCGAGGAAAGGGCGGTGGTGGAGTTCAACACTAGGTTTTGCACCGCACCGGTGCCGACGAACCCACCTGCGCCCCAGGTCAGGGCTGTGGGCGAGCCCACACCACCGATGGCGACGATCAGCGCGTTCGAGTGAGCGGCAAAACCCACACCGCCTGTAGTGCTGGCGGTGGCTCCGCCAAACGTCACAGTCCCAGTACCAGCCGTGGCAGTCGCTGCTAGGTTTCGGTCAAAAGTGCCGCTCATCTGGAAAACAGCCACCGAGGTGGCTGAAGAAGGAGCCAACAAGAGAGGGCTGTTCGTCGGAAACGCTCCATTGTCATTCAAGGCCAAAATGCCCTCACTGAGTGTGGTGATGCCGGTGTAGGTGTTGTTGGTGTTACCTAAATTCCATTGCCCAGCCCCTGTCTTGGAAAGGCTGGTGATGAAACCGGTGCTGTTCGAGAGTTGAGGGTTGAATGTGTTGTCCCCAGTCGAGGTGCCAGCAAGCGTCAGGGTGCGATTGGCGTCAGTGCCGTGAACAATGGCTCCGGTGTTGCTCCAGATCATAGCGTTGTTATTGGACACGTCCGAGGTCAGCGTCGCGCCGGAGCCAGAGAGAGTGAAAAGACGGTCGGTGGTAGCGGAACGGGAGCCGAGTGTGAGGGCACCTTCGATGATGCTACCGCGATAAATCAGGCCAGCGGTGGTGCCGCTGAACACCAAATTGGAAGCCGCATTGCTGGAGGCACCGATGCCGCTGTTCTGTCCGCCATTTGCCAGAAAATCCACTGTCACCGAACCGGTGGTGCCACCGATGGTGGTGACACCTGTGTAGTTGCTAAGTCCCTGCCAGATCGGAGCGCCCGTGGTGCCCAGCTTGCTGACGCTCAACACACCGCTGCCAGTTTGATTGAAACTACCTGCCCACGTTCCCGCTCCTGTCTGGACCAAGTTGACATTTGCCGCACCAATGTTTCGAATCGTTCCAGCTCCATCCAGGGCAGCCACCGTGGGATCGGCCGCAAAAGCTACGGCGGTGTTGAAGTCGAGAGATGCATTCTGGCGGACCACCGTCGCGGCTCCGGCAAGTGCGGCTAGACGCGCGATGGAACCGTTCAATTCGATGATCCCCTCATTGACGGTTATGGTGCCAGTTTGAGCATTGGCGCCAAAGAAGACCAGCTTGCCAGCACCATTTTTGGTCAAGCCACCGGTAGTGAAACTGCCAATACTCACCTGATTCGTGGCCGTTCCAAGATTCAGGACATCGCTGATTTGGTCAACGCGGATCGCAACATTCGTGGCGGCTGTCCCCGTTTGGTTGATCAAGCGAGCAGTGCCACTGTCGCTCTGAATGGTGGCCGTGCCGCCGGACTGCAGAATGCCACCGGTGGAAACGACCAGATTACCGCTTAGGGTCAAGGTCTGGCTGTTGGTGACGAGCGAGGAAACCGTGGCCGCGCCATTCGTAAAGCTCCCGGTCAACTTGTTGTGGACCGAGGCGACCAAGGTACTGGCGGCATTCTGGAAGTTACCCGTGCCCAAATATGTAGGAGCGACCACCTGAGCAGAGCCATTGATGGTGGCGAAATCTGCGCCGTTGATATAGAGGTGACCCAGAAAATTCGCGGTGCCCGGCAGGTTTGTGGCCGTGGTAGCAGCCTGACCCGTGAGGGTGACCACGCCGCCATTCGCTCCAGTGGTGACAAAGTTCACGCTGGAAGCTGCTGTGGTCGCACCCAGGGAGGTGAAGGTCAGATTGGCCGCCGAACCACCATTGCCTAGAAGCCGGACGGTCGCAGCGCCAGCCGTCGGAGTGAGAGCACCGAGAGTTTCGGTCGTTGCCGCTCCCGAGAAGCCTCTGAACTCCAGCGTGCCCCCGGCTGCATTAGTCGTGGCATTGGCACTGAACACGATGGTATTGGATGCAGCTTCCTTGATCACGTCCGATGCCGCCGCATTGGCGCGCAGCTTCAGCGTGCCGTGTTGGATGGTGGTGGCACCGGCGTAGGTGTTGGCGGCATTCAGCACCCAGGTGCCGGCTCCGACCTTGGTCACGCCGCCGGTGCTGGGTGTGGTTTCGACGGGAATCACCACATTGATGATGTTGTCCACCGTGCTGGTGCCGCCGAGAATCAGCGCACCGGACGTCGCCGCGGCGATTTTGGTGATGGCCCCATTCAGGATGACCGGATTCGCGCCGGTTTGGTTGGCGTAAATGGAATTGGCACCGGAAGTGGTATTCAACGTGATCGTCTTGCTGGTGGTCAAGCCTGCGAGCGTCGGCGTGATACCAGTGCCACCAATGATGAGGTTACCGCCAGTCGTGGTGGCATTCCCGAGAGAAATGGCCGCAGTGTTGTTATTCAGGGACCGGAAATCGGTGACAGTGATGGCACCGGCAGTGATGCTAATAGTGCCCGCCACTGTCGTTCCCACCCCTTGAATGGTCAAATTGCCTGCACCTGACTTGGTTAAGGTTTTGCCCGTATCCGTGCCAGCAATCACACTTCCTTGGATGACTGTATTTCCAGTCCCACCGATGGCCAACACACGCGGACGTGAGGCTGTGTTCCCATCTCCAAGGGTGGTGTTCCCTGTGAAGATCAAATTGCCCCCCATGTTGTTAGTCAGCGTGTTGGTCAGCGTGCTCGTGCTCGTGCTCGCATCCACCGCCATGCTGCTGAACGTCACTCCAAATCCGTTGCGGCTGTTGAAGGTCGTGGTGGCCGTGGAACCAGTGGTGCTGACGAGGTGTTGCAAGGTGCCGAGCGTGGTGGTGCCATTGATTCCCGCGCCCCCAGCCGCTGGCCCCGTGTAAACAGTCGAGCCAGAGCGATGGTAAACATTCTTGCCCGAAGCCAAGGCACCAAAGTTGAGATCGCTATCGCTGCGGAATTCCAAGACGCCGCCGTTCAAATCAATGGCAGCAGCGGTCGTGGTTCCAGTGTTCGCCCCGAAGATGCTCGTGCCTCCCACGCTTGCCTGAGTCACGCGCACGCTGCTCTGCTGGCCGGTTGACGAAGCAGAGATGCGGACCGTGCCGCTGAAGCCGGAGGTGCTGGAGGGATTGAGGAAAAGCATTCCTGCACCGGATTTCTCAATGCTGCCCGTCCCAGCAATAACACCAGTGAGGCTGAAATCACCAACACCCGCGGAGTTCACCCCGCCCAGATTGGTGAACGTGGTCCCGACGGTCCCGCCTACGTTGAGTGTTCCAGAAAGCGTCAGCGTGCCGTTCACACTGTTGATGCGGCTGTTTCGAAACGTGGCCGTGGGTGACAGCGGCAGCGGACTGACCGCCGAGCTTAGTGTCCCGGACAGCGTGTTGCTCCCGAGGCTCTGAATCGCCGCTCCACGGTCACCGATGGGACCGCGCCCCTCGAAATTCACATTCCGCGTGAGAGTGAAGCCCCCTGACGTGCCATCCAGCACCAGCGAGCCCCCCGTGAAACCAAGCAGGTTGGTATTCAGCGGCGTGTTGTTGTTCGTCAGGATCGAGATGGCCGAGCTATCCGCTCCCAGCGCCCCGCCGTCGCTGATGATCAGCGAGCCGTTGCTGATCGTCGTAACTCCCGTGTAAGCATTGCCCAAATTCCCCAGGCGGACCGAACCGCCGCCCGTCTTCGTCAGTCCCGCCAAGCCGAGAATCTGGCTATTAATCGTGGCCGATTCTCCCAGATTGGCGTGCAGCGTGGGAGTCGTGCCATCCAGAGTCAGCGTGCCGCCTGTCAGCGTGTAGCCGCTGCGGACAAAAGTGAGGGTGTTGGCGACGATGCCGGAACTGAGAGTGATGGTGTTGGCAGTGGGAATTCCCAAGGCTGGAAACGCGCCCGAAATTATGGCTTGGTCGGCATTGGTGTTTGGCCAAACCACCAAATTGGGGGTGTCCCACCAGTTGGCCATCGTAGCGTCCCAAATGCCTGTACCCCCCAGGTTGGCCCCTGCTGCCGTGTTGCCCGTCACGCTGGCATCCGCATCCCAATAAAAGGCCGCCGCCTGCAAAGGCTGGGCGATTTGCCAAGTGAGCAGAAAGACGATCATCGTCAAACCAAGCGGCTGCTTCTTGACGCGTAATAGCTTCATCATAAATACTATAAATTGGGTTGGGGGGCGAAGATTTAATCAATCAGAACGGTTAAAGACAACACTTTGTTCGCTTTCGATTAAAGTTTTTCGCGATGTCAAGTAACCTCGTGGGGCTATTCTAGCCCCCCCAGAGCCAAGGGTATGGTATAAGTTCTTAAGCTCAACTTCGCTCCAGCCAACCCTTGAGCCCGACCAAACCGCCAGTGAAAAGATAGCTTTGCTTATCACCCGGCGTGAGTTTGAGAATGGTGAGGGCACAAAAATCTTCCCTGCCCAAGCTGCCCTCAATAACACCCGGGATTTCCTGGTTGGATTCAGTCGAATCGAGCCGGATCAGATGCCGGAACGGCGGCGGCGGCACAGCATGAGGCCGAGGAGGCCAAGCAGGATGAAGAAGGCGCGAGAAGGCTCTGGAACGACAACGAGAATGCCGTGAGTGTTAAAGGCACTGGTGTCCCAGGCGAAACCGCTCAAACTCAAGTCCGGCAGGTACAAGTCACCAACAACACCACCCGAGGAGAATCCGGTGCCAAGAGCGAGTCCACTGGTGACACTACCCCAATCGAGCAGGTTGAATACTTGGCCATAACCGTAGGTCATCGTGCCATTTTCAAGAACGTGAACCTTGCTGCCAGCACTCAAAGTGAGTGCGCCAGCAACGTTGATGGAGTCGTGATTGCTGGAAGATGAAGGAGCCACGTTCCAAATAGCGGCAGCAGCTGCAGCATTGGCCGAATTGGCACCCGCACCGCCAAAGTCAGGATTAAAGAGATCACCGGCCGTGTTGTAGTCCGAGCTATTGAAGGTATAAACCCCGTTCACAAAGGCAATCGCTGTCCCTACCGTGGGAGTCGAGATGCCGACTTGGAGCATTGAGCCGGAGTTCACCACCAGATCCTTGTTGATGTTCAGCCTGCCATTATCAGAACCCAGACTGGCTCCTGGAGCCAAGATGCCTACACCACCGGAGCCAACTGTGACGGTGCTGGAGCCGCTGCCGAGGGTGACAGCGTCCGCAGCCGAGAGCACCGCAGCATTCTGGCTCGCGAAGCTGTTGGTAACCGCAACATATGTGCCGAGGCCGCCGGACGCTTCACCCACGTTGATGGTGGTGGTGCTCGTCTGGCTGGCGGCGAAGTGCAACTGGCCGTTGCTCACGGTGGTGGTGCCGGAATAGGTGTTCGCATTCGTCAAAATGGTCGTGCCCGTGCCCGAGTGTGTCACAGCCCCTGTGCCGCTGATGATGCCGCTTAGGGTGTTGGTGTTCGCCCCGGTCGCGTTGACTGTGCCTTCGTTGGCGATGGCGTTGGTCAAGGAAGAGTTGTTAGCCAGATTCACGGCAAGGGTTGCACCGCTGACCGTGGAGACTGCGGAGGAGGCGTCGATGGATCCCGTGGTGCCGTTGCCGATCTGCAAGGTGCCCGCGTTCACCGCAGTGGCCCCGGTGTAGGTGTTGACGGCGGTGAAGGTCAAGGTGCCTGCACCTTGTTTAGTCACATTGCCAGATCCAAGGATGACACTGCCGCTGACGGTGGTGTCTCCACTTCCGCCCACCGTGAGGTTTTCATTCGATTCGCCTGCGGTCTCGCTCACAGAACCAGAAACGGTCAGTAGGTTGCTGCTGTTGTTCGTCCAGGTCTGGCTCGATCCTAGAATGACGTTCGCGGAGATGGTGTTCGCACCAGAACCAGAGGCCACCGTAATGCCGCTGGCACCGTTGATCGTCAGGCTATTGGTGCCGGAACCGGAGGCAATGATGGAGCCGGCGGTGTTGGCCGTGCCGGTGCCGGTGAAGGTCAGGCTGTTGATCGAAGTGTTCTGGTTCAGATTCGTCGTCGCGGAGAAGTTCGTCGGCGTGTCGGCGGTCATGAAGACATTCGTGCCGGGTCCGGGAACAGTCGCAACGGTGGTTCCGGCGGCGGAAGTCCACCAATTGGTATTCAGACCCGAAACATCCGTCCAGCTATTCGATCCACGGTTGCCGCTCCAGTAGGCGGCAGCATCGGCGGTGGGAACGATTTCAAAGGTAGAGAGCGGCCCGGCGACCTGGAGGCCTTTACCGATGAGGTTGCCAGCGTCGTTGGTGAAGACGAACTGTTGCAGGACCGTGTTCGCCGCAAAGCCTGGGTTGGTGGTGAAGAGGAGACGGTCTTGAGTGAGGTCACCGCTGTCAGCCGTGGCACTGAGGGCATAAACGCTGCCGGTCCAGTTAGCCACATTGACGCCGTTGGCGGAACCGGTGAGGCTGGCGAAGGTCAGGCTGTTAGTGGTGCCGGTGCCGAAATCGAGCGTTCCGGGGGCGGAAGTGGAGAAGGTGAGGGCCCCGAAGCGCTGATTGTTGCCCGTCAGCGTGTTGGCGAGGCTGAGGGTGGCACCGGTGGTTTGGAAATTCACTGGGGTGAAGGTGGTCGGGTTGGTGAAGCTCACCACGTTGTCCAGTGCTCTGGAAATGCGGAAGTTACCGCCCGTATTCAGGTTCAGGGCGCTGGTACCGCGCAGGCTGCCGCCGGTGGCGATTTCCAAGATACCGCCAGTCACCGTGGTGGTGCCGGTGTAGGTATTCTGGTTAGACAGCACCTGGGTGGAGGCACCGAGCTTGGCGAGGTTCAGGGCGTTGGTGCCGTTGCTGATGACACCGCCGAAGGTCGTGCTGCCGGAGGTGTTGCTGACCGTGAGAGTGGCCGCCGCACCGGAGTTGGTGATCAGGCCACCGGTGGTGGTGGTGCCACTGGAGAGCGAGGCCACGGTTTCAGCGAAGCCAGCAATGTTGAATGTGCCGCCTGAGTTCACGACAAGGGCAGAGGCATTCGGGATGACGCCAGCCGCACCGAGGCTGAGCATGCCGCCGTTGACGGTGGTGGCTCCGGTGTAGTCATTCGCAATCTGGGAGATGACGAGGATACCGTCTCCACCTTTGGTCAGGCCCGCTCCCGCGCCGCTGGTGATCTGGCCGCCGATGGTGGCAGTGACCTGCGGGCTGGTGACGTTGATCGTGCGAGTCGCGGTGCCGAGGTCCATCACGCCGTTGAGCGTGAGGTTATGTGTGGCAGCAGTGCCACCGACTGTGAATCCGGTGGCACCTGCGCCACTGAAAGCAATCGCATTGGAAACCGTGCGGGCCGTGTTGTCAGTCTGGACGGTCGTGCCATTCGCGATTCGAAGGGTGCCGGTGCCAAGCGGGCCAGTGGTGACGGTGATCGGAGCTGCGACAGTGCTGGCGGTGGTCGGCGTGCTGGCGGCTCCGATGATGAGCGCTCCAGCGTCGAGATTGAGGCCGGTGGTCCAGTTGCTTGTCGCGCTACTAAGGGCGAGACCGCCGAGGCCGGCCTTGGTGATGGCACCCGCTCCAACCACGTCAGCGTTGTTGGTGATCTGGGCACTGATCTGAAGGCCTGCGATGTTGGCCCCCGCATTGACCGTGATCGTCGGGGTCGTCGTGCTGAACTGGAGCGAGGCTCCTGCGCCACCGCTGATGGTTGGCACCTGGCTCAGGTTGTCATTGATCGAAGTGATGCCTGAGACAACCACGCGGCTCAACTGCGTAGCAGCAGGCGTGCCTAGCGCCAGCGTCGGGTTGCCCGCGCCGCCGTTGCCGTTGAAGGTCACGGAGCCGAGGGTGTTGGTGATGGTCGTGAGCGGGCTGGTCAGCGCGTAGGCGGGATAGGTCAGCGAGCCGGCACCGTTGATGGTCACGTTCGTGCCGGAAGCGATGGCACCGTAGATGCTGGTGCTGCCCATGGTGACGGCACCGCCGTTGATGGTCAGGCCACCGGCAGAAGGAATGACGACTTCACCAGCACGAGCCGAATTGAGTTGGAGCGTCGCGCCATTGTTCACAACGGTGCCACCGCTGTAACTGTGGCCAGCTGAGCCAGCGGTGAAGGCGGTTACGGCGGCGGTTGTATTGCCGCCGGCAATGGTGATGCTGAGACCATTTGAGCTAATGGTAGCGATGGTGGCTCCAAGTGGCACACCCGTGCCGAAAATGGGCTGACCGACGAAGAGACCGGACTGCGCAGTAGCAAAGGTGATGGTGGTGGTGCCGCTGGTATTCGTTGCACCGGTGATGGCTGATGTGCCGACCGCACCGAAGCTGTAGAAGCCATTGCCTGCTGTGGGTGAGCCCGTCAATGTGACGGCTGTGGCGGAATCCACAGAAACAATGGTGCCAGTGTAGCCGCCAGGGCCAGTGACTGTCTGTCCAGGGAACATGCCGGTGGTGCTCGTCACGGTGGCTGTAGTCCCGGTGACGGTCGCCGCGTTCTGAAGAGTGGAAGTGCCGTTGGCGAGGGCAATGGTGCCAGCGCCGACGCTTGAGAACACGACCTTGTTGGTGCCGGTGATGCGGCTGTTGATGGTCAGCGTGCTTTGATTGTTGTGGATAAACAACTCACCCGAGCCTTGGGTGATGCGACCCACATCGACGTTCTGACCGATGGCACCTGTGAAGTTGCCACTGCGGACAAAGCCCCCGCTGGCAAGCGTGAGCGTATCCCCTTGAGCCGTGAAGGTGATGTTGTTGCCATTCGCACCCGCAGCCCAGGCAAGCGCATTGTGGCTGGTATTTCCGGCAACGTTGTAGCTATTGTTGCCTGAATACCGGCCGTTGCGCGAGGCGGATGAAGCCGCAAGGTCACCGCCATCCGTGTCGAGGGTTGTGTAATCGGCGAAGCCCGAGCCGGTGTCACCGAGGAGACCAACGCCGATGGCTCCGGTCGTGGATGCCGCATTCAGGTAAGTGAGGAACTCGGTGCCATTGGTGGCCCAGCCGCCAATGAGGTTGTTGGTGAGCAGCGAGCCACCATTGCTGAAGGTCACCTGACCGCTCTGCCCGCCGAAACTGGTGTTCGTGCCACGACCGATCTGGCCTGTGGCGGAGGACATGGTCAACACGGCACCCGAGCCAGTCGTGCGGGTGAGAGCACCGGCGCTGAGGTTCAGGCTGCCACCGAGACCAGGCTGGGCCGCGATGTTGATGTTGTTTTGACCGCCAAAAAGCGTCACCGCTCCGGCAGTCGCACTGGTTTCACCTTCCAGACGAGGCGTGAGCGACAAGGTGCCGCCGGTGAGGTTGATGGTCGAGGTGCCGGTGCGGGCGGCGACGTGGGAGAGGCCACTGTTGACCAGCGAGAGAGTCGCGAAGTTGGTATTGATGGCACCGCCGCCGGTGATGGCACCGCTGTCCTGAAGGGTCAGGGTGCCAGCGCGGATGTTGGTGGCTCCGGTGTAGTATTGGGCACCGGTGAGAGTCCAGGCGAAGTTGCCGGCCTTGTCCACCGAGAAGTTGTTCTCGTTCGCGTTGCCGCCATTGATACCGAGGGTTCCGGCGAAGGTGGTGAGTGCCGACTGGGCGGTGTAGAGGTTGGCAGCCACGGCGCTGTCGTTGACGATGTTACCTGCCGTGTTCGGCAGTGCGTTGGCTGTGGTGTGGGTGATCTGGCGGACGGCCTGGTTGTTGCCGTTGAGCTTGACCGTGCCAGCGTTGACCACCAGGTCGGCCACGGCGACTGCCCCTGCGGTCGGGATGGCGAGCAGGGTGTTGGCTCCGCCCCCGAGGACGAGGTTGCCTTCATTGACAAAGGTCGCGCCGGTATTGAGGCTCTTCTGGTTCAGCGTCAGGGTGCCTACGCCATCCTTCACAATGCCGCCGGAACCGAGCGTGTAGGCGCTCGAAGTGAGATCGCCCGGGGTGTGGTAAAGGAGCAGACCCGTGCCCGTCCCGGCCTGGAGGGCACCGCCGGTGATGCCAAGGTTACCGGTTTCCGCGAGGATGGCACCCGAACCGGCTGCCGTGCTGTTCAGGGAAAGCGTATTGAGCGTGCCCGCCGCGTTGAAGAGGGTGTTTGCGCTGGTGGCGATGGAGACGCCGCCGCCGATGGAGGTCAAACCGCCGCCGGAGGAGAGGTTGAGGCTGTTGATCGTGGTGCTGGCGTGGAGGCCGAGTCCAGAGTCCACGTCCACGTTGGAGGTGTTCGCCGTGACGTTGGAGACGGTGCCCGCCGTGGCTGTGATGGTCAGCGGAGTGGCTGAGCCGAGGTAAGTGCCGGTGGGCTTGACATAACCCAGCGCGGTATCCGCCGAGGTGAGGAGACGGAAACCATTGGCATCGTGGGTGACGAAACCTGTGCCGCTGCTGTCGATACCGATCATGTCGGGACGGATGTTGTTGACGAGGTTGGCCGTGGTGGCGATGACGTTGACGCGCCCCGAGCCTGCCGCTGCGCCGCCGAGGAGACCGCTGCCGGCGTCCAGGGTGAGCGCGCCGCGGTTGGTGGTGCTGGAGGCGGCCACGCTGACGGCTGTGATCGACGTGCCCGCAGAGCCAGCCGCGAGGGCAAACTTGCTGGCACCTTCAAGGTTCGTGATCGTGTTCACCGCCTCAACCACCGTCGAGCCACCGCCGCGGAAGTCGAGGATACCACCGCGCATGCTGATGGCACGATCTGCCGTGGCAGATTGCACACTGGTGTTGCCACCGAGACGGTTGCCAAGGACGTTGGTGCTGTTGTCGAGCTCCAGCGTGCCGCCTTCGGCAAGGATGGTGGTGATGAAGCCAACTCGAGCCGTCGTGCTGTCGAGCGTGACGCTGCCGCCATTGATTTGCAGGGTGCCGAGGATGTTGGCGGAGTTGTCGAGGCTGAGGTTCCAGTCGCCCGTGCCGATTTTGGTCACGTTGAGCGTGCCGGAGGTGTAGTCGGCAGCGAGGACACCGGCGAAGGTGCCGTTGGTGTTGTCTGAACCGGTGACCAGGGTGCCTGGGGCTGTTGGGCTGAAGTTCTTGATGACCGCCGTCGTGGAGGCGCTGGTCACCGAGCCGATTTGGACGTTCGTCGAGGCACGGGTGTCGAGGATGGTGCCTGCCGCCAGCGCGACATTGGCGGTGGCATAGTTGGTGCCAGCTCCAAGAACCAGAGAACCGGCGTTCACGTTGATGGTGGTCACACTCGTGCTGGTGCCGCCGAGTTGGAGAGCACCGTTGCCGGCTTTGGTGATCGCTGCGCCGCCGGTGACGTTGGCGTTGAGGGTCAGGCCGATCTGCTCGTTGAAGTCGCCACGGGTGCCGAGGACGCGGGTGCCGGTGACTTGGTCCACGGTGATGTTCGTGGTGGCTGCGAGGCCGATATTGCCGGTGATGGTCGGAACCGCGCGGACATCATCCAAGTTGGTGGAAGTGATGTTACCGCTGAGGGTCAAGCGCCCAGCACCGGTTTGGACGAGCGGACCGCCGTCGTTGTAACCGCCCTGGCTGTTGAAGGTCAGGCTGGCGATGGTGTCGTTGAAACCGTTGATGTCGAGCTGGGAACCGCCCCGGACAGTGACGTTCGAGGTGTCCGCGATCTGATTGTTCGCACCGAGAGCGACGCGGGAGCTGGCAATCGTGCCGGAGCCGGTGCCGTTGACGTTGCCGCCGGTGATGATGAGGTCGCCAGTGATGGCATTGGTCGTGGTCGTAGTGCCGACGGTGCCGAGGCCCAAGATGACGCCGTTTGCGTAAGCCGTGCCGACGTAGGTGTTGGTATTGTTCAGGAAGATGACACCCGAGCCGTTGGTGCCGCCCGAGGTGAAGACCGGGTTGGTGGTGCCGGTGATGTCGGAGTGGATGGTAAGGGTGTTTCCACCGTTGTGGATGAACAACTCAGAGCCGCTGGAGGTGATGCGCCCACGGGTTGCCGCCGAGGTCGCCGCACCGATGGTGCGGGCAAAGGCTTCTGTGCCGAAGAGCAAACCGCCGCTTGTTAAAGTGAGGGTATCCACCCCAGGGCCAGCAAAGGTCATAGTGCGCGCAGCAGTGAAGCCATTCCAAGTCAAGGAGTTGACCGTGGAGCCGCCATTGGGGACGATTTGGTCTGCATTGCCAAGCCGTAGGTTGCTCGTGCTGGACGAGGCCAGGAAGGTGGCGGTCTGCTCGAGATTATTGATCGGACGGATGCCTGTGACGGCGTCATAGCGGGCAAACTCAAGGTTCGCTCCGGACGTGCCGTTGTTGGAGTTCACGGTGGCCCAGCCGCCGAGGATGCCGTTGGTGTTGGTGGTGAGACCAGATGCGGTGGCATTGATGTTAGCACCGGCACCAATGATGCCCGCGCCGCTGGCGAAGTTGACGGTGGCACCCGTGCTGCGGCTGAAGGTGCCGCCGAGGTTCAGGGTGGCAGCGCCGAAGCCGCCGTTGCCTGGGTTTACGCGGAGGGTGGCGGTGCCACCGGTGACGCTGAGATCGCCGAGGGTGATGCTGTCCGTCATGGCACCACGGCTGATGTATTCAAAGGCACCGCCGTCGAGGTTGAGGGCTACGGTGCTGGCGATGCGGTTGTTCAGTTCCTGAATGCCGGAGTCGTCCCAGCGCAGAAGGGAGTTACGGATGCTGATGGTATCGCCTGCGCCCATGCCGAAGAAGGTGCCTTGATCGACGAGTGCAGTCTGGCCGCTCATGATCGTCGCGTTGCCAGTGAACTGGTTGTTGTCCCGCAGGCTGAGCAAGACATTGGCTCCACCGGTCCTGACGAAATTCAGGTTGCCATTGATCTGGCCGGCGAAATCACGCGCGCCGCTCGTGGTGGTGGTGTAGGTAGCAAGGGTGCCGCTAGTGTTTGTGATGATGCCGCCGGAACCGACAAGCAAACCGCGGCTGAGGAAGTCGCCAGTAATCTGGGATTTCCCGTTCAGATCGAGCGTGCTGCCCGAGTTGCTCACGAGTGCATTGGCCGCCTGAGCCGAGGCCGTAGCGGTGATGGCCGGGCCAGTAGAGAATTGGTAGAAAAGAGCATTCTGTGGAGCAGAAGCGCCCAATTGAACAATGCCGAGGTTAAGGGTGGTGGTGCCGATGTAACTGTTACCGATGGCGGAATTTAGCACGAGAGTCCCCTCACCCGACTTGGTCATGCCGCCTTGCGCGGGAGCGAAAGCTCCGCTAAGGGCAGCGTTGACCGTGAGGATTGTGTCGGCTCCGGCAGTATGAATGATCATTTCCTTGTTGCTCGGAGTTCGAAGGGTTCCCTGGCTTACGCCGGAGCCAGCGGTTGAGATCGTGGCCGTGGCGGTTGCCAGCAAGCCGCCGCTGTCGAGATCCAGATTGCGGAAGGCGTTGATGACCAAGCTGCCTCCCGTGTTGATGGTGAGGGAGTTGACTTGGGTATTGGTCATGCTAGTGACCGAAGCACCAAGGGTGACGTTGGCGTTGTTGACGCGGGCGTTGCTATTCGCCACGACCGTGCCGGCGGCAACAGGAGTGCTCATTTCCGTGCTGGTGTTGAGTGCACGAATGCCGAGGTTGGGCGACGCCTCCGAAACGGCGAAACTGGTGCCCGACCCGGTGCCAGAAGGGTCATAGATGAGCCACGGAACGATGGCCCGATTATTGGCACCATTCGCACCGGTCTGACCGACCGCCGTGACTGCGGTCCCAAGCGTGATATTGGAGGCCGTTGTAGCCGCGAAGCCGCGGAGCAGAGCTGTGGCATTGTTGGCGCGTGTGATGGTGCCTGTGCCAGTGGTGCTGAGCTGGACGTTGCCCCCTATATTTGTGAGAGTGACGAGGTTGAACTGGTTGCCAAAGACGAGGTTGCCGGTCGTGAGAGACTCGTTCACGGCCGTGGAGGCATGGCCGCTGATCAGGAGCGTGCCGCCGTTCAAGGTCAGAGCCTGGGCGTCGGTCAGGCGGTTGGCCGTGGCGTTTGCCGCATAGTTTAGCGACAGGGTGTTTTGCGGCGTGATACCGGTGACCACGCCGGTGCCGATGGTCGCCGCCCCGCCGGAGCCGATGGTACCGTTGCCGCTGAGGGCCACAGTGCCCTGGGTGATGTTCAGGGCATTGAACGTATTGGCGTTGGTTAGGCTAAGGGTGTTGTTGCCGACCTTCGTCAGGGCAAAGGCACCGCTGACGATGCCGTTGAGCGTGATGTCGCCGCCTGCTGAGCCGCCGCTGGTGGCGTTGATAAAGTCGCTACCGACGCTGGCGTTGGCTGCCAGGGCGAGGGCGCTGCTTACGGTGGCGGCAGTCGCATTCGAGTTCACCAGGGAGCCGAGCGTGTTGCGGGCCGCCGTGAAGTTCGCTCGGCCAACACCATTGATGGAGAGGAATTCCGCCGTGGTCTGGCCGTTGAGGTCGAGGACTGCGCCACTGGCGACGGTGGTGCCGTCGGTGGCTAGGGCAGTCGCAGCACCCAGAGCGTTAGTGTCACCGATTTTGATGATACCCGCCGAGAGGGCAATCGGGCCGAGCAAGGTGGTATTGTTGGCGGTGTTCAGGTTGAGCGTGTTGGCACCCGCCTTGGTCAACGTCTGGGTGCTGGTGGAGTTGATCACACCGAGGGTGAGATCGCCGAAGCCACCGACCGCAGCATTGCTACCCAAGGTGAGCGCACCGGTGAGGCTGGCCGCAGTGCCGCTGCTGTTCCAGAGGGCGGCGGTGCTGCCTGCGGCGAGGGCAGAACTGCCCGCTCCGTTGATGCTAACGTTACCGACGACGCCGGTCTGCCCGTTCAAATCAAGGGTGGCACTGGTGGCACCCACCAAGTTGGCGATGGTCGCTGAGGCCGTCGCGTTTTGTGAAATCGTGATCTGGCTCGCGCTGTCCACACTGAGGATGTAGGAACCGGTCGGGATGCCGGTGCCGGTGATGGCCATGCCCTGCTGCATGCTTGCGGTGGAAGTGATGCCAGTGATCACCGGGGAGCCATTCGCGGTCGTAGCAGCGGCTTGAGCTGCCAAGGTGGTGTTAGAAACCGTGGTCACACCAGTAGAAAGCGCTGCGGCATTGTTGAGTATCACCGTGCCGCCTTGGATGGCGAGGTCGCCGGTGAAAGTAGCGGTGTTGTTACCGCCGAGAACGAGGGTGCCCTGGCCGGTTTTGATCAAAGCGTTGCTGGTGCCAGTGCCGGTTACCAGTCCGGTGCCGGACTGGGTGATGGCTCCGAGGAGTTGCAGGGTGCCCGCGGAAGCGGTGGCAGTGTTGCCGGTGTTGAGGATGACGCCATTGCCGATGCTGGACGCGCCACCCGCGCCGAACCAACCGGTGCCGAAGCTGCCATTGCTGCCGTTGACGATGTTCAACTGGGTGTTGCCCCCGAGGGTGAGGGTCTTGGACGGATCAATGACGGCACCAAATTGGGTGCCGAAGGTGTCGATCGTGGCCGAACCGGTGGGCAGCGAGTAGTTGTTATTGATGATGGCCGCGCCGTTGAAGCCATTGGCAGCGGTTGGGAGGTTGGTGGTGCCGACCAAGTTCGTGGAAGCGATGGCCTGGAAGCTGCCGGCGGTATCCGCACCGGAATAGAGCAGGCGATAGCCGCCGCCAGTGCCAGCATTGGTGAACTTGTAAACGATGGAGTGGTAGCCAGCCGTCAATGGCACCGAAACGGCGGCGGAGTCGGCGAAGGCACCAGGAAAAGCAGAAGTGCCGACTGCGTTGCCATCAATGTAGAGCGTCATGCCATCATCCGTGGCGGAGCGGAAAGTGTAGGTGCCAGCGGTGGTGATGTTAATCTGGCCGGAGAAGGCGGCAGTGGTGTTGGCTGCCGTTCCCGTGATGGTGGAAGGGCGGTTGCCGTAAGAACCATCTGAAAGACCCGTGGTGAGGAAATTGGAGCCTGTGAAGCCAATGCCCGCCACCTGCGGGACGACCACGCCGGCTGGGGCGCTGGAGACGGTGGCAAAGGAGCCGTTTAATCCGCCAGCGGTGAGGTTGAAGTTCGTGACATCCGTGCCGGTGAAGACGCGGTTCTGCACACCCAGCGGATAGGCTCCGCTGAGAGTGACGTCCGCAGCGAGGGTGTTGGTCTGGCCGATGGTGACGAGATCGGGGAAGACGAGCTCACCCTGGCCGACATTGACGGGCTGATAACCGGCAGTGAAGCCGAACACGACGACCTTGGCCCCGGCGTTCACATTGATCTGCGGAGCACCAGAACCACTGGAGGTGATGTTGAGCAGGCGGAGATTGTAGCCGTTCTGGCTGCTGACGTTGAGGATCTGGCCACCGTTCAGGGTAAGTCCGCCGACTTCGATGGTGTTGGCGGTATTGGCCCCATTGTTGCCGACATGGAGGTTGGCGGCGATCGCCGCTGGATTGACAACGATGTTGTTGGCGTAGCTGATCAGGCCGAGGGAACCCGTGCCGTTGTTGAGGAGGGAGAGCATGCCGCCATCGCCAATGGTGGCCGTGGTGCCGGTGAAGACCGGAGCGGTGGAACCGGCATTAAGACCGGCGAGGGCCAAGGTGCCCGCGTTCACGGTGACGCCGCCGGTGAAGGTGTTGTTGTTACCGAGCAGGAGGGTTCCGAGACCTTCCTTGGTGATACCGAGGCCGGCGGAGCTCTCACCAATCAGGCCATTCAGGGTGAGGACTGCCTGTGGGGCGTCCACGGTGAAGGTGGTGTTTCCAGCGAGGCTGGTGGCACCATTGAGGGTCAGGTTACCGGTGCCCTTGAAGCCGAGAGAGGTGCCGAGGGCGTAATCATTGTTCAGCGTGCGAGCTGTGGCATCCGCTGTGAGGTAGGTGCCGGTGGCCAAAGTGAGGGTGCCGGTGCCGACGGGGCCGTTGGTGAAACCAGTGACCACACCGAGAGCGTCGCGGGTGCCCGTCGAGCTACCAGCAATCGCCAAGCCACCTGCGGTGACATTCACACCGCCGGTGAAGAGGCTGGCGCCGGAGAGTTGGAGGAGGCCATTGCCGGTTTTGTTAATCCCTGCGCCCGAGACGGCGGAGTCGCCGATGGGAGCACTGATGGCCAGGGTCGGGGTGACGTTGGCGATGGTGCTATTGCCATTCACCGTGACGGGTGCGACGTTGAAGGTGCGGGTCGCGCCATTGAGATCCAAGGCGATGCCGCCGGTGCCGGTGCCGGAAATGGTGGAGACGGTGCCGACATTGAAGGAGGTTGCGGCAATACCGCCGGTCAGGGTGAGAATACCGGTGCCGGTGGTGACGGAGGCGGCGGTGCTGGAACCGTTGTTGATAAAGCTCAGGCCGGCGAGGGTCTGGTTGAAGTTGTTCAGGTTCAGCACCCCTGCACCATGGAGGACAGGAACAACGCTGGTGTGGATCTGGCTGGCCTGATCGAGGCGGACAGTGGCGTTGTTGATTTCGAGGTCCCCCGCCGGAATTGCGACGCTGGTGGTGCCGTTGGCTCCTGTGAGGTTCAGTGCCAGGGTGCCGGTGTGGCTGACGTTGCCGTTGAGCTGGGTGCCACCGGTGTAGGTGTTGGCGGCGTTGAACGTCACGACCGTTCCGTTGAACGGCATGTAAACGAAGCGGGTGGCCGCGCCATTCCCGTTGTTCACGATGCTGGAGTTCATGAGGACGGTACCTTGGTTGACGCTGAAGTAGAGCGGGGCTGTGCCACTGCTCTGGGTGCCGCCGGAGGTGAGGAAGCCATTGCCCACCGCAGTGCCGATGGTCTTGCCCGTGAAGTTGCCGGAGACGATGAGGCCGCCGGAGTTCAGGTTCAGCGTGTCCGCGTTGTCCGCGAAGGACAGCGTCTGGTTGTTGGCGCTGGTATTGAAGGCAATGGCGTTGGCATTGTAGGTGCCAGCGCTGCCGATGTTCACATCGGGAACCACAAACGAAGCACTGCCGAGGCGCAGGTTTTGCATGGTGGTGCCGGAGCCAAGGGGGATTACGCTGGCATCATAGCCCTGATAGCCCTGTTGACTCAGGATAGCGAGGCCGCCAGCGGCATTGCCTGCGGTCGGATTCACATAACTGGCGAAGGTGCCGCCATCGTTCGCCCAGGGGATGATGCCATTGACCAGCAGGCTGCTGCCATTGGCGATGGTGATACGCCCGATGTTGCCCATCTGACCGTTAGCACCACCCAAGAGCACGGTAGCATAGTTGGTTTGGGTGAGGTTGCCGATCTCGAGGACCGCGGAGCGGACTGTGCCGTTGGTACCGACCGTGGCCGTGAGGTTGTTCTGCGCACCAGCGAGGGTGAGGGCACCCACGGTTTCCGTGCTGTTCCAGAGATCGCGTCCGGTCAGGGAGAGGTTGCCACCGCGCATGGAGATGGTCGCGGCGTTGTTGATGCGGTCGGCGTTGGCCATGGTGCCCGCGTCCGTGAGATTGAGGGCGGCATTGTTGATCGTGATCGACGAGGTGCCAGAGAGGCGTCCTTCATCGGTCAACGTGAGCGTGCCACCATTGATGAGCGTGCCGCCGGTGTAGGTGTTGTCGCTGTAGAGGGTTTGGGTGCCCGCTCCGGAACGGTTGTAAAAGATCGCGCCGGTGCCGGAGGAGATGTTGCCACCCCAAGCGGTAGTCGAACCTGCGCTGATCAGGGTGGACGTGGTGGCAGCCGTGTTGTTGATGATGGTGCCGCCGGAACCCGCGAAGGCGGTGCCATTGGGCGACTGAATGATGCCGACCATCTGGGAATTGCCGTTGAGATTCAAGGTCGCTCCCGGACCAACCGCGAGGTGCTGACCGGCCGTGCCGCCCTGCGCTCCCTGCCAGAGGGTGTTCTCGCCACCATTCAAGGTCACCGTGCCAGCGTTGATGGTGAAGTAGTTCGCTCCCGCGTTGAAGAACTGCTTCGTATTGAAGGTCAAATCACCACCGAGGCCCTTGGTGACGTTGGCGGTGTTGAAGAGGGCGGCCTCGATCGTCAGGCTAGCACCGGTGTCCACCAGGATACCACCTTCCACAGAGGTCAGGGCGAGTGCTGTGCCGGCAGGAGGCATATTGGTCTCATTGAGGGTTCCGAAGGCGATGGCCGGGGCTGAGCCAAGAGCCCTGAGGGTTGCATTGCCCAGGGTCTGGCCTGCACCCACGGAGAGGATGTTGCCCGAGCCGATGGAGAGCTGGGTGCCGCCCGAAGTGGCGAAGGTCACATCGGTGTTGGTGCCCTCGATTTTGAGGGCGTTGGTGCGGCGATTGTTGAGACCGGGGTTGCTCAATGCCACTGTATCATCCGTGATTCGCAGCGTGTTGGTGCCGTTGTAGGCTTGAGCATTCACACCGTAGGCAGTGCCGCCGTTGACGTTAGCGAAGCTGATGTTGTTGGCCGACCCAGTGCTTGAGCCATCCACATTACTGTAAGCGGAGAAGGCAGTGATGGCCGCCGCGGCCGCCGATTGCGTGGCAAAGTTTGTTCCTCCCACACCTTCCCGAACGACGGTTCGGGTAATGATGCCGTTCGTCTGGGGGGCCAGGGCCGTGAAGATCAACTGATTGGTCGTGGCATTGAACGTCTGCGGCGTGGCCAGAGTGAGCACCGAACCGCCGCCAATGGCCGCCAGACTGGCGTAGGTCAGGCTGGCGTTGGCAGCACCGCTGTTGTTGAGGGTCAGCGTGTTGCCACCCCAAGTGGAGGTGAGGGCACCGAAGGCCTGGGTGGAAACCGCGGCGCCGTTGGCGGTGTAGGTCAGATTGCCATTGGCCAGGCCGACCGTGCGTGCGCCGGCGATGCGGGTCACCGCAGTGCCTGTGTCGTCGATGTTCAGCAGGGCGTTGTTATTCACGGTGATGTTGCCGGTGGCACCGGTGAGCTGGCCTGCACCGCTGATATTCAAGGTGCCTTGGGTGACCGTCGGCGTTGCCGTGCTCGTCGAGGCACCCGTGATGTTCAAGGTGCCGGTGCCGATTTTGATGAGGGACGGTGTGTTGGGATTGTAATTGCCCAGGTTGATCACGGCGGTGCCAACCGCGTTGAAGGTCGGGCTGTTGCTGTTCTGCATGGCACCTGCTGCAATGTTGAGGGTAGTTCCGGTTGCAGCACCAATCGTAATGCCGATGACAGCGGTGTTCGTGATTGCACCGGACAGGGTGTTGTTGCCACTGGCGTTGTAGATACCGCCTGTGTTATTGATACCGGTCGGTGCTCCAGCACCAGTGGGGGCGAGATTAATCGCATTTGCGAAATTGATTCCACCGGTCAGATACAAGGCCTTGCCTGCCGCGTCAGCACCCACAATCAAGACCTGCCCACTTCCCAGGGCGTTCGGGTTGTCAATCTGGACAACACCACCCGCGATGTTAGTCACGCCCGAGCGTCCCGAGTTGTTGGCGGTGATGATGAGGGTGCCGAGGTCGTTCTTCTGGAGGGCGTTCGCCGCCGCGCTGAAGGTGAAGGCCGTGTCGATCGTGGCAGTGGTGCCCGGAGTCACGTCGATACCGACGGTGGCGGCGTTGAGGTTGATGGTGCGGCCCGTGAGGGTGTAGCTGGTGGTGACGCCGTCATTGGCAAGGCGGAGGCCCTGAGTGCCGGAGTTGGCGCTAAGGCGGACGACGTTGGTGGAGTCGCCGAGGCGGGTGTTAGCATTCACGGAGAGAATACCAGCCGTCACATCAAGGATGGCACCGCTGCCACCGAAGGTATTGGTGCCCGTGAGCGCCATGGTACCCGCGCCAGACTTAGTCAGCACGACATTGGCCGCACCCGTGGCACCGCCGCTAACGATACCGCTGAGGCGGAGGCCATCCAGGGTGTTGGAGTTGTTGGCCGTGCCTACGCTGAAAACTGGGCCGGTGGCGCCGAGAGTGGCGTTGAGGGCTTTGTCATCGTTGATGAGCAGTTGATACTGGTTGCTGTTGGTGAGCGTGAGGCCGTTCTCAAAGAAGGCCAACAAGTCAGTCGGAGCGATGACCTTGTTGATGGCCTGGTTCCAGAGGACGGTCTGGCCCGCTCGACCGATGGTGATTTTCGGCGCGGCGGCGTCGTAGTTAATGACACCGAGGTTTAGGGTCTCATTCTGCACATCGCCATCGCCATCATGGAGCAGGGACAAGGTGCCGCCACCGGTGATGCTGATCGGCACAGCGGAACCGACGCCGGTGAGGTTGATGTTGAAATTGCCCAGGCCGTTCTTGGCGATGGAGGTGATGGCGGCCGCATTCGTGAGCGGGCCAACGAAGGAGGCTGTGACGCTCGGGTTCGGGATGCTGACCGAGAGGGCGTTAGGTGTCGTGATCGCACCGTTGAGAGTCAGGATGGCGGCGGTGGTGTTGACGTTGTCGATGATCGGATTACCCAAGAAAATGGCCGGGTTGGCGAGGGTGGAGGCGGCGCCGTTGAGGACGAGCGAGTTGCCGGAGGCGAGAGTCAGCGTGCCGGTGCCGACCGGACCGCTGATGACGCGGCCGTCTGCTGTGGCGAGGCCGGTGCCCGCGCCGACCAGGCTGGTAGGGCTGCTATTGGCCCCGAGGATGATGCCGCCGGAGGTGCCGGTGGTGGTCAGGCCACCGGTGAAGGTGTTGGCACCGGAGAGAAGGAGCAGGCCGTTGCCGGACTTGGTGATGCTGCCGGCGGTCTGGCCGAGGTAGGAGACGGCGGTGGCAGAGGCGATGGCCGTGTTGGCGTTGCCGCCCAAGGTGACGGTGGTGCCGACGATGTTGATTACGGACTGACCGAGCAAGGTCGATCCGATGACCAGGGTGCCAGGCACGCTGGCAACGGTGACGGTGGGGCTGGCCAGGGTGCTGGAGGTCACGGAGACGGAACCAACGGTATTGGCATTGTTGATGATGGAAGAGATGGTCAGGCCGGAGGTGATGCCGTTATAGACGGTGGAGGTGCCGGGCAGGACGATGGGGGCGACATTGATGGTGTTGGCACCGGTGGAGAGGGCAAGGAAACCACCGCTGATGGTCGATGAGGTGGCGGCGTTGTTGGAGGTCGCGGTGATGGGCGCGGCATTGGTCAGGATCAAGGTGCTGCCGGCGGAATTGGTAACCGTCGGGCCAGCCGTGTCACTGCCAAGATTGTTGAGCGTCAGGCTGGCGAGGGTGTTGTTGAGGCCAGGAGCGTTGATGTTCTGGAAGTTCAAGATGGACCGCGCATTCAGGGTCACATTGCTGGTGGCGGCGATCTGGCCGACGTTGCTCATGACGTTGACGGTGGCGGCCGCACCGTTGACACCGCCGTCGAGGGTGAGATTGCCAGGGATGACGACGTTGGTGGCGACACCGGCGGTGCCGGGGCTGATGAGGTTCAGGGTGCCCTGGTTGACGATGGTTCCACCCGTGTAGGTGTTGGCGGCAGAGAGGTTGAGGATGCCTGCGCCGGACTTGACGAGTTGGACGCTGTTGCCCGCGCCGTTGTTGGCGATGACCGAGTGAACGATCGTGTTGCTCATGCCGGTGACGAAGGTCTGCGTGGCGGCGGTGGCGGTGGCGTTCTGGCTCAGGGTGAGGCCGGTGAGGCTGTCCACTGACACCACGAAGGTTCCGGTGGGGAAGTTGGCATTGGTGATGGTCATGCCTGGAGTGATGCCGGTCGTGGAGGCGACGGTGACGGTGGGCAGGTTGATGGTGGTCGAGCCGCCGTCGAGGGAGCCTGCGGTCAGTGTTTGATTCCCTGCGCCATTTGCGGTGGCGTTGTTGGTGAGGGTCATTTGGAACTCGTTGTCCACAGACAAAATCCGGGTGCCAGCAGCGAAGTTGCCGTTGGTGATGGTCATGCCGGGTTGGAAACCGAGAGTGGACGCGCCAGTGACGACCGGAGAGCCGGTGGCCGTTGTGAAGGTAGCGGCCGAGACCGGATTGGCGGTGGCCGTGTTGTAAATGATCAACTCGCGAGTGCCGCTGACTTCCGTACCACCTGCGGTGAGGACACCGCGGACGGTGGGGGTGCCGATGGTGGAGGCAAAGCTATTGTTGGAGCGAAGCAGGCCGCCCTGCTCGAGGTTGAGGACAATACCACCGGAGCTGAATGTGACATCGTTGAAGGTATTACCGGCCAAACGGAGGAGACCGGTGCTGGTGTTGGCGGAAAGGTTGGTAGTGACGGCGGCAGAGGCACCGAGGATCTGGGTGATGTTGCCGCTGGCGAAGCCGGTGTCGTAACCCACATAACCGGAGCTGCCGACCGCACCTGCGCCCTGGGCGACGTTGTAGGCGGCGTAGTCGGTGGAGTTGGCGATGGCCCAGGCACCCAGCACATTGGCCGAGTTATTGGCCAGCGGGGTGTTGAAGAGGAGGCGGGAGTTGCTGCCTGCGGAACCGAGGTTGGTGCCGGTGACGTTGAGGGTGGTGCCGGCGGTGCGGGTGAGGCTGGCAAAGCTGAGGTCGGCGGTCATGTATTGGCCGAGGGCGGTTTGCGTGGTGACGGTGATGGTGTTGGCCCCTTTGGCAAGGGTCAGCGCGCCGAGCTGCTCGCTGCCGTTGCTGTTAACGCGGTTGGCATAGTCGATCAAACCACCGCTCATGGAGATCGGGGCGGCGTCGTTGACGCGGTTGGTGTTGTCGATGAGGAGATTGTCCTGGTTGCGGAAGAACAGGCTGCCGTAGCTGATGTTGATGGCACTGGTGTTGAGCAGGGTGGCGTTGTCACGCAGGAGGAGGCCGCCGCCGAGGATGTTGGTGACGCCGGTGTAGCTGCTAGGGTTGCTGACGGTCAGGTTGCCGGATGAGATACGGGTGAGGTTGATGTCACCATTGATGCTGCCGACGAAGGTGCCGCCGCTGGCGTTGGTGATCAGATTGGCGGTGGTTCCGGCGGTGTTGACGATGGTGCCGCCCAAGCCGGGGACGGTGGTGTTGGTGCTGGTGATGGAGCCCACCTGCTGGATGGTGCCATTGAGGTCAAAGGTGGTGGTGCCGCCCGCGCTCTGGTTCAAGGTCAGCGCACCGCCGGGGAAAATGGTGTGATTGCCGCCGCTGAGCTTGAGCATGCCGTTGTTCACGGTGGTGGCGCCAGTGTAGAACTGTTGGCTGCTCAAGGTCAGGGAACCCGGCAGGTTCTTGGTCAGGCCCGAGCCGCCGGTCATCTGGCCGGTGACATCGAGCGTGGTGGCCGCCGCGACGTGGAAGGAACCTTCCGCGCCAAGGGCGATGCGTGACACGGCCAGCGTGTGAGTGACTCCGCCGCCGCCCTCGACGAGCAAACCACCGCTGGTGATCGTCAGCGTGGAATTGCACAGTTCATCAATGGTCAAAGCCAAAGCGTCGTCGATGTTGATGGCGTTGAAGGTGCGGTTGAAGTTGATGTCATCCGTGGTGATGAAGCCGGCGCCGATCTTGATCGTGTCGGTGGAGGCGGGGACGAGGGCCGAATTGATATTCGTGTAGGGTGTGCTGCCGTAGGTCACAGGCACGGTGGCGTTGGTCGAGGCAGCTGAGAGCGTGTAGGTCGTCGGACCGGTGACCGCCGAGATGGTGGTGCCCGCCGGGATGCCTGCACCAAAGACTGCCATGCCTGCGGTAAGACCAGCCGTGCTGGCGACGGTGGCGGTGGTGGTGCCAGAGATGACCGTGCTAAGCGTGGGGACGTTGTAGGCATTGAAGGCCTGGATACCAAAGGCGTTGGCGGTCAGTCCGTTGGTATTATAAGTGGCGAAGTCGCTGCCGTTGATGAGGCCACGTGCAAGGACGCCAAGCGTAGCGGGCGATAGGGTCGGCGCAGTGGTGTTGAAAAGGATGCCGTTGGTGGCGGTGCCGAGGGTGGCGTTGGAGGTGAAGTTGATGGCGGAACCTGCGTTAGCCGTGAGCGCGCTGAAATTCATGATCGTGCTGCCACCGCTGGTCTGGGTCACATTGATTGAGGACTGACCGCTGCCTAAGGTGAGGGCAGAGCCAGGGGCGGTGCTTTCCGTGGTGCCAGCGCTGTTACCGATGAAGTTGTAGGTGGCGCCATTGAGGGTGACTGCGCGGTTTCCAAGTCGGCTGGCCGTGTTGCTGGCGACGTTGTCGAGGGTGAGGACGGCACCGTTGCTGACGGTGACGAGTCCGAGGCCGCCAGCACCGAAGGTGCCCGCACCGCTGAGGGTGGTCGTGCCGCCGTTGAAGTTGGCCGCACCGGTCCAGCCAGTGGCGAGCACGTTCGTGCTGGCGCCGGTGATGCTCAGCGTGGATGCGGAACTGCTCGGCGTGTAGGTGAACACTGAAGCCGCTGTGCTGGTCCCTGAAGTATTCAAGATCGGAACGCTGATCGCAGTCGCTCCGGAGCCGCTGAGGGTGAACGTGCGGCCCGTCGCAGCATCGTCCGAAAGTTGGAAGGTATTCGTGCTGAAGCTCAGGACCGCGCCGCCCGTGAGATTGTTGGTGATGCGGCGGTCACCGCCAGTAATCCGGAAGCTGCCGTTGGTCGCATTGCCGGCGAACTCAATGGACTGGCTGCCGGCGATGACGCCAAAGCTGTTGTCGAGGCGCAAGGCGTTGGTGATGGCGTTGGCACCCGTGAGCGCCACGTTGGATTCCAAGCTGCCGCCCTGGAAAGCGATGATGCTGTTGCTGCCGAGGGGATTGAGGTTGCCTGCCTTGTTGATGATGACGCGGCCCTGCACGAAGGTGCTGCTGGTGTGAAGGGGGCCGTCTGCGACTGCGCCACCCATAGTAACAGTGCCCGAGGTATTGAACACGATGCCGATGGCCGCGCCGCCCGTGCTAGTGAGGTTGCCATTCAGGACGGTATTGCCACTGCCGCGAATTTCCGGTGACTTGCCGGTGGTGCCATCAAGATTGTTGATGTTGCCGTTGATGGTCAAGGTGCCGCCGGCGATCGAATTCACGATCTGAATCGAGTTGCTACCTGTGGCTGCATTGAGTGCTCCATTCAGGGTGATGGAATTGGTTCCGGTAAACGTGCCAGAAGTGTTGTTAGCGATGGTGACCGGATTGGCGATGGTCAGCCCGCCCGCGTTGGTGGCGTAAATACCGGCGCTGCTGATGACCAACGTGCCGGTGCTGATCGCGGTGCCCAGGGTGCCGGTGGTCGCGCCGCCGATGCCAAGGAAACCGGAGCTGACGTTGGTATTCCCAGTGTAGGAGTTGGCGCCGCTGAGTTCCCAGGTGCCGCCATCGGTTTTGGTGATCGTGAGCGCGCCACCGAAGTCCGTGAGATTGGAAGTGATGGCATTGGCGTCATTGCTGAAACCACGGAGCGTGAGGATCTTGGCACCCGCGAGGTTGTTGACAAAGTTGTTGAGCACCAAGGCACCGCTGCCGTTGGCTTCGATGGTGGTGCCGGCATTTAGGTTGATCTGACGGCTGCTGGTTTCGCCGGTGCCGACGTAACCGAGGATGCCACCGGCGAGGGTGAGCTGACCGCTGCCGTCGCCGAAGGCGCTGGTGGCGGTGGAGCCGCCGCCGATGGAGGTGACGATCAAGCCGCCAGCGTTCAGGGTGGTGTTGCCGGAGTAAGTGTTGGCCCCGGTGAGGTAAAGGACGCCCGCACCTGCCTTGATCAGGCCGCTGCCGCTGCCACCGCTGATGACGCCGGAGACGGTGGCGTAGTCGGTAAAGGTCGTGAGGTTGTCGAGCACGTCGATGGTGCGGACACCGCCGTTGAGATTGAGCGGGTTGGTGACCGTGACGTCGGAGAGCGCGCTGACAGAATTGAGGAGCAGGCTGCCGGTGCCGTTGCCGATACCGCCCGTGCCGAAGCTGACCTGGGCGTTCGCGCCGCCGAAGTTGACCGTGAGAGGAGCCGTGCTGGCGGCGAAACCACCGCTCTGGTTGATGGCGGTGCCTGCGGCATCAGTCCAACGCACCTCACCAGCCGCCGAACCGATTGCGCGGGTGAATGTGCCGGAAGTTTCCAGGACACCACCGGCGAGGCGGAGGTTGGAATTTGCGGAGAGGTTGGCACCGCTGGCACCGACGCGGAGAGCGCCACCGGTGATGGTGGTATCACCCGAGTAATCGTTGAGGCTGTTGCTCAAAATCCACAGGCTGCCGCCGCCCTTGGTGAGCGAGAGCACGCGGGCACCAGCTCCATTGGAGAGCTGCATGGCCATTTCGTTGTCACCGGTGGAGTTGCCCTGGAGGGTGAGGCGCTTGGCGGCGTCCGCACCACCGACCGTGACTGCGGCGGTGCTGTTGAAGATCAAGGTGGCGTTGTTCTGCACGCCAGCAGCGAGGATGTTGTTGCCAAAGGTGCCGGAGGAATCAATGACACCATTACCGGCGAGAGTGAACTGACGGTCGATGGAAACGGAGGGGGTCTGGGTTGGCGAGAACACGGTAGCATTGGCCCCCTGGTAGAGGAGCGTGCCACCATTGAAGACGAGACTGCCCGCATTGAGGGCACTGTCTCCCTTACCGAGGGCGCTGGCGGTGCCAATATTGGCCAGGGAAGTGACGGCGAGGGTGCCCGCGTTTAGCGTCACCATACCCGTGAAGTCATTGGTATCATTACTGAGCGAGAGCGTGCCCGTACCCGCCTTGGTCAGGGCCAGACGCCCCAGGGCGACCGTGCCGTCATCGGTGATTTTGCCCGAGATGAGTCCATTGCCGTTGTTGTTGCCAGCGACCATGGTGGCGGTCGTCGCATCCGCGGTGTTGCGGATGATACCGGCGCTGTTGACGGCATTGAGGTTGTTGGTGGGCGTAAAGCCGTTGTAATCAAAGATACCGTCCTGACGGATGGTGAGATTGAGGTTGTTGGCTCCCAACTGGGTGGTGGCGGCGGTGCCGGTCGCGAACTGAACGAGGCCTTCATTGATGGTGAAGGCACCGCCGGTCGTCTGGGCGTTGATGGCATTGATGTTCAAGGTGCCGGCACCATTCTTGGTCACGCCGCCCGTGGTGGTGGCTGTGATGGGGGCCGAAAGGGTCAACTGATCGCTGGCACCATTGACGCGAATGACGAGGTCGCCGGTGCCGCCGGTGGTCACGCCCGTGCCAGTGATGATTCCTGATCCGCCGGTCTGGAGGATGCCGCCGGAGGTGTTGGCACCGACGTTGATGGTCAGCAGACCGGTCTGGGTGACTGTTTGGGCTCCGTCGATTTTCAAGGAACTGATGGCGAGCGCCCCCGTGCTGGTGGCACCAGCGACACGGTTGTGACTTGCGGCGGTGAGGGCGGCACCGGCATTCACGAAACCCGCATCCATGCCATAAACCGGGACGACCATCGCACCCGCATTGGAGCGGGCGAAGTCGGAGCCGTTGATGTAGAAGCGGCCGTTGCCGGGAAGGGTGGTGGCGGTGCTGGTGGCCACGCCGGTGATGGTGCTGGTGCCCGTGCCGGTGAAGTTGACTCCGGTGCCAGCGGCCACGGTGCCCAGCGAAGCAAAGGTGAGCCCCGTCGCGCCACTGGTCGGATTGATCGCCACAGTGCCTGCACCAGCGGTGGGCGTGAGGGCACCGAGGGCCTCTGTGATGGCACCGCCGCCACTCAGTCCGAGGTATTCAAAGGTGCCGCCTGCATAACCATTGGCCCGGAGGGGATCCGTATTGAAAACGAGAGGAGCAGCAGCCCCGAGAAGATCCGAACCGACCCCGCTGGCCGCATTGGCCCGGAACTGCATCGTGCCGCCCGAAACGGTGAGACCACCGGTGAACTGGCTGGCATTGGTGATGGAGCCGAAGGTGATCGCCGTGCCCGCAGAAATGGCCGTGCCGCCGGTGGTTGTGCTAACCGTAATCACAGCGCCGTTGATCGCCGTGACGACGGCACCGACACCGACGCCTGTTCCGCCAGCGGTGATGACCTGTCCCAGTTTGACACCAGCAGCGGCGGCATCCCCGGAGAGCGTGTAGGTGTTGACGTTGGCACCGCCCGCAGTGGTGAGGGAAGTGATGTCAGCCGCGACGTAATTATTGACCGCAGGTGAATACAGCCAGGTATTGGTGCCGACCTTGGCGAGTGAGGTGGCGCCTGCATTGTCGCGAATGACACCCTGGATTTGGTTGGCGAAGGTGTTGCTGCTGTCACCGCCGAGGACGAAGGTCTTGGCTCCCGAGCCTGTGGTGGCGATGTTGCTGGAGAGAACCAAGGCCGAGGGAGCTGAACCCGACTGATTGGCAAGAAGCACGGCATTGAGGCCCGTGGTGCCAGCCAGGTTGAAGACTTTGGCGGTGGTTTCCCCCGCGCCGGTGCCTGCGGCTCCGAGATAGCTCAAGGTTCCGGCGACGGTGGTGGCGCCGAGGTCAAGGCGGCCCGAGACACCGCCGGTCGAGCTGTTCAGCACGTCAAAGTCCCGGATGGCCAGCGTGCCAGCGTTGATGCTTGTGGTGCCGCGGTAGGTGGAGACCGTGGTGCCTTCCAGGGTGGTGGTGCCGGTGCCTGCCTTGGTAAAGGTATGCGGACGCGTGCCGCCGCGGATGATGCTGCCGGTGACGAGGATTTCACCCGTGCTCGTGATGGTGAGACCGCGCTGCCCGCCGTTCTCCGAGGCTCTCCAAATGTCACCCGCGATGGTGGTCAGACCGTTGGAGGTGTTGTTGAGGGCCATGCCCTGGATCGTGCCGTCGATCGCGACAGGATTAAAGGCTGTGAAGCTGGCTCCGTAACCATTGCGACCGGTGATGGAGAGCGTGTTGGTGCCGGCATTGTTTCCGGTGATGGCACCGAAGGTCACGGTTTGATTGATGGTGGAAGCGCCGCCGATGGCACGGTCCACGAAGATGCCCACATTGTTGTCCACCAAGCCGACGTTCTTGGTGGCAAAGCTGGTCGGGGCATCGGTGCGGATTTCAAAGATACCCCCCGAACCGCGCATGACGCTGTTCGAGACGCCTATTCCCAACTGGCCGCCGTTCGTGAGGCGGATGGTGCCGCTGTCTGCGCGCCAGTCACCGATGTAGGTGTTGTTGTTGGTGGTGACGATCAGGGTGTTGTTCAGACCGCTGGCGGTGGACTTGTTGATGCCAGACGTGCCATTGACGCCACCAATGATGAGACCATTGATGACCACATTGCCAGGGCCGCCGGTGATGAAGAGGCGCTGACTGTTGGAGGCCGAGAGCGTGCCGGTGATGGTCATGGTGCCGGAGGATGAGCCGATACGACCTTCAAACGCACCGTTGAAGGAAAGATTGCCGGAGTAGGTGTTGTTGCCGATGTTCAGGAGCGACTGGCCCTGGGTGTTGTTGCCACTGCCGGCGATGACGAGGTCGCGGGCAAAGGTGAGGCCAGCGCTGCCGCCCTGAACGACGAGCATCCCCCCAGGGAGACCCGCATTATTTATCGCACCGGAACGGGCACCATTCACGAACACAGGCGAGGTGCCCGCACCGAGCTGACCCACATTGCTGACGACGAGGGTGCCGGAGTTGATGTTGACTTGGCCGGTGAAGCTGTTGCTGTTGTTGGTGAGGGTGAGCTGGCCGCCACCGGTGATGGTGAGGTTACCGGTGCCGGAGATCAGGCCGCCGAAGGTGGTGCGAGTGGCGGTGTTGCTGATGTTGTTGATCAAGTTGCCACCGCCGACAATGAGCGTGCCGCCGTTGCTGAGGAGGAGATTGCCGCCGGTGTCCCCGCCGCCGGAGAGGGAGCCGATGGCGACATCGAAGCCATTCACGTCGAGGGCTGCACCGGAGACATTGGCGAGGGTGACGGCGGAGCGGGGGCCGAGGGCACCGCCGGAGGCCGTCACGAAGTCGGCAACGTTGTTGATGACCGCGCCCTTGGTAAAGATCGTGGAGGCACCCGCGAGAACGGTGCCGCCATTGATGGTGGTGGCTCCGGTGTAGCTGCTGCCGCTGCCGAAGGTGAGTGGCGAGGCGATGCTGGTGGTGGGCGCACTGGAGAGCACGATGTCCGTGCCGTTGGTGATGCTCGCAATGGTGGTGCCCGCCGGGATACCGCCGCCGGTGACCGCCTGACCCACCGAGAGGCCCGCGGTACTAGCGACCGTGACGGTGGTGTTCCCCGCCACGAGCGTGCCGGTGGCGGTGGATATACCGCCGGAGAGCTGGAGCGTGCCGGTGCCCAGCTTGGTCAGGCTGCCGTTGCCGCTGCTGATAGGGCTGCTCAGGAAGAGGGTGCCGGTGCCGTTTTGCTGGACGATGACTTCGGAGTTGTTCGCGCCGATTTGGCCACCGAAGAGAGTGGCGTCGTTGGCGTTGATCTTCTGGATGGCACCGCTGGCGAGGGTGAGCACGTTGCTGACCGCACCCATGTTGACGATTTGTGAACCGGCAGAGGCGTCGAATGTGAGGGAGTTGACCGAGCGGGTAGTGATGCCGTTGCTCCAAGCGAGCGGATTGGTGGAGCCCAAGGTGGTGAAGTCGCTGGCGGCGTTATTGCTATCATCCAGCAGGATGCCGCCGGAGAAGGAGGTCATGCGGACGATATTGGTGCCATTCGTGATGGCCATGCCCGTGGTGCCGTCGTTCACCGTGGCGTAGCCAAGGACGCTGCCGGAGGCGAGGCTGGAGGCGATGGCTGCGCCGACTGCGGAGATGTCGAAGGCCACCGTACCACCCGCGCCGCGGGTAATGGTGCTGCCGAAGTCGGCGGTGGCAGCGGCACCTGCGGTGACCGTATTGGCCGTGCCAGCGGAGACGGTGAGATTGCCCAAGGTCTGGCTGCCGCCCGTGACGCCAAGCGCGCCGCCACCGAGGGTGGCACCGGTCAGGACGCCGAGCGCTCCAGCAGTGAGGTTCAAGGTGCCGCCGGTGAGGCTGAGCGTGCCGGTGTTGGTGCCGCCGGTGCCAGTGAGGTTCCAGGTGCCGGCGCCGGTCTTGACGAGGCCACCCGTGCCGGTAGCGAGACCAGCCGCGAGAGTGCCGTTTCCAGATCCGCCGAGGGTAAGGTCAAATGCGCCCGTGACGTTTCCGGTGTTGGAGAGGTCGAGCGTACCATTGTCCACGGAGATTGCGGAGGCGGAGCCGAGGGTGATCTGGCCGCCGTAGGTGTTGGCACCAGCGGCATTGACCAACGCACCGTTGCGACCTGCAAGGGCACCCGTGCCATTGAGGGTCAATGCCTTGGTGCCGAAGTTGAGCCCCCCCACCAGAACAAGGGAGGCATTGTTCTGGACCGTGACGCCAGAGGCTCCGAGGCCCAAGGCCTGAGCATTGGCTAAGGCCAGAGTGCCGTTGCGGACCGTGGTGACACCCGTGTAGGTGTTCGCTCCCGCAAGCACCAATGTGCCAGCGCCCGCCTTGGTCAGCCCGCCCGCACCGCTGTTACCGATGGCATTGGCAAAGATAACCTGATTGTTATTGGTGTCGAAGGTGGCACCTCCGGCACTGAAAGTAAGCGTGCGAGCCGAAAGGTCCACACCGGGTGATGCGAACTGCACGCCACCGCCATTGAAAGTGACTCCCGCCGTGCCCAAATTGGCGAGAGCGGTGATGTTGGCCAAGCCACCGTTGAGGTTGGTGCCACCAGTGTAGGTACTCGTGCCCGTGAGCGTCAATATGCCATTGCCAGTTTTGGTCAGCACGCCATTGGTGCCCGAGATGACGCCAGCGTAAGTGGTGTTTTCATTGTTCCCACCGACAGTGAGCGTGGCCGCACCCAGGGTCACGTTTCCGCCTGTCGTGCCACCGCCAGAAAGGGAGCCGATGGCAGTATTAAATCCGGTGATGTCGAGAACAGTCCCCGCCACGTTGGCAAGTGTCACAGCGGAATTGTTACCGAAGGCATTGGCCACGCCTGATCTCAGGGTACCCAAGTTCACGACAGTTGGACCCGTATAAGTGCTGGTGGAACCAGTCTGTCCGATTGTCAGGGTATTGCCACTGTTGCCCGCGAGGATGATGCCACCAGTGCCGCTGATATTGCCGATAAGGGACGAATTGAAGGCTCCTGTGGTGATGGTAGCAAGCGCTCCGTTATTCAAAGCGATGGCGCGGTTTCCAGGTGTGGCCGCCGTGCCGACTGTGGTAGCCGCGGTGAAGGTGAGGCCGCCGCTGTTATTGAAGGTCAAACCTCCGGTTGTTGCACCTAAATTTGTATTGGCACCGATGCTGAGCGTGCCCGAGTTGATCACCGTGCCGCCACTGTAGTTGCTGGTCGTGGAACCGAGAGTGATGGTGTTGCTGCCAGAAATGACAGGGGTAACAGCCCCTCCGTTATCATTAATCGGAGCACTGATCGTCAATCCAAAGCCACCACCGGTGGTCAGAAAAAGGTTGCCGCCGCCTGTCGGCGTGCTCAGAGCGCCGGAACCGGCCGCAGCAATCGTCGCAGTTGCTGTGTTTCCGGCCTGAAGGATGCCGTAAGTATTGAGGTTAAAGCTGTTCAACGTCATGATGGTTCCACCCGCCCCGGTGTAGCGCAGGGAATTGATATTGCGGGTGGCCGTTGTGTTTCCCACGTTGGTGGTGAAAGTGTAATTGTTTCCAAGCGCATAGGTTGTGCCCCATGTGGTCTCAGCGGATGCTGCAATGTTCGCCAAGGCCACATTGCCTGTGTTATAGACGATGTAGTCTGTCTGGGCATTGGCAGCAGTGCCACCTGTGGCCCATGGTCCGACAATCTGACCCGCAGTCGTGGTTCCCGCGCCAGTCACCGTTATTTGGTTCGTAGCCCCGAAAGCAGTTCCAGCAGAGAATGCCACGGTCGAGGAGTTTGCAGCCCCCGTGCGAGTGAGCCCTCCGAGAATGAGGGATTGGGTTCCCCCCGTGTTGGCGTTTGTGGAGGTAATGTTCAAACGGCCAGAAGTCAGAGCGACAGACCCAATGGTCTCCGAGTATGAGGTAGCCGCCGCAACCGTATTCGTAACCGTTAAAGTTCCGCCATTAGAAGTAATTCCAGCACCATTGGCAATACGATTCAGGCCAGCCTCTGCCAAGGTTGTATTGGTGAGCGTAATGTTACCACCATTGAGAGTGATGCCCGTAGTGCTGGCCAGCGCCTGACTGTTTTGAGTCAGCGCCATGGTCATGCCGTTGTTGATCGTCGTCGTGCCGGTGTAACCGGTGAGGCCGCTGCCGGTGCCGGAGAGGGTCAGCGTGCCTGCCGTGACACCACCGAACGCTCCGCCGGTCAGCGTGACATTGCCTGCACCCGCCAGAGAGCCGTTGATCGTCGCCGCCGCGACGTTGTTGAGCACGATGTTGCTATTGGTGCCAAAAGTGATGGCATTGGTATTAGCAGCCGCACCCAAACTGAATGCCGTCGTATTGAACTGAAGTCCGCCGACGGTGATTGGAGTTCCCAGAGTGATCGTGCCAGCTGTGCCCGTGAAGATGGCAGTGTCATTGCCCAAGTTGGTCCAAGCGGAAAGCGAACCAGGAGAGAGGTTGCTGCCGTTCCACCAGTTCAGGCCTGTTGTATTCCAAGTGCCAGCACCGCCAAGCCCGCTACCCGTGGTCACATTGCCGAGCGCGGTGCCGTCCTGATCCCAATAGAAAGTCGCAGCCTGCAATGGCCGGCCGATCTGCCAGAAGGCCATGAGGGCAATCATCAGGAGATTGATGATTGTGCGGTGAGCGCGGAGGTACTGCATAAAAGTTGATTGAGGCGTCAGAAAGAGTGTTTGCCTGCGGGGCACGGCAAAGCACATCTCTAGAACGCGGTTGTGGGAATTTGGATTATGACCTAACTGGGTTCCTGCGGGCAAGAAAAAAGTTCATTCTTTTTGAGCTCTCTTCCATTGATTTTCAGTGATGTGCGCAACGCGGAGCCATTATCCAAAAAACACCCATGGCAGGACTCGTGTAATGACCAGACGCACTCCGGTTTCAGCACTGGTGAAGCCGATCCCCCCCTTGCCTGGGCACCTCCCGCAAGATGGCTCCGCCACGGTCGTTTCAGTGCTCCCATGCGTTTTCTCAGCCTCCTCTTCTTCGCCCTTAGTTCTTCGCTCTTTTTATCCTCCGTAGCCTTGGCGAAGGAGGACGGAGCCCCGCCGAACTTCGTCCTCATCAACATCGACGACCTCGGCTACGCGGACATCAGCCCCTTTGGCGGCAAAACAGCCACGCCGAACCTCGACCGCATGGCAAAGGAGGGCATGAAGCTCACCAGCCACTACGCCGCGCCCGTCTGCTCCCCTTCCCGCGCCGCCATGATGACTGGCTGCTACCCGAAACGCGTCCTGCCCATCCCCGGCGTGCTGTTTCCCGCCGCCGCTGTCGGCTTGAACCCCAGCGCCACCACCATCGCCGACATCCTTAAGACCGCCGGCTACGCCACCGCCTGCATCGGCAAGTGGCACCTGGGTGACCAACCCGAGTTCTTGCCCACCGCGCAGGGCTTTGAGCACTACTACGGCATTCCTTACTCGAACGACATGGGCCTCGGCGCGGAAGGCTCCAAGAGCAGCGCCGGTGAGCCGCTGCCCAAGGGCAACGCCAAGAAGAAGGCCGCGAAGAAAGCCCCCGAAAACGACGAAACCGGCCTGAAAGGCAACGCCCAGCCGCCGCTGCCGCTCGTGGACGATCACAACGTCGTCGAACGCGTCAAAGTCGCCGAGCATCACACCTTCACCCGCCGCTACACCGAGCGGGCGGTGAAATACATCCGCGAGAACCAAAAGAAGCCCTTCTTCCTCTACCTGCCGCACAACGCCGTCCACTTCCCGCATTACCCGCATCAGGATTTCATCGGCAAATCCGGTGTCAGCCTGCAAAAAGACTGGGCCATCGAGGTGGACTGGTCCGTCGGCCAGATCCTTGACGCGCTGCGCGAGCTGAAACTCGACTCGAACACGCTCGTCATCTTCACCAGCGACAACGGTGGCCCCACCAATCAAGGCGCGGACAACACCCCACTGCGTGGCAGCAAAGGCAGCACGCTGGAGGGCGGCATCCGCGTGTGCACGCTCGCCTGGTGGCCCGGCAAAGTCGCCGCCGGCTCCGAAACGAAGGCCATCACCGCCCACATGGACCTGCTGCCCACTTTTGGCGAACTCGCCCGCTGCAAGAGCGTGGGAGAACTCCAGCTCGACGGCCAAGACATCTCCCCCGTGCTCCTCGGCCAAAGCGATGCCTCAGGACACGACGTTTTCCATTATTACAGCGGCTTCAACCTCCAGGCAGTGCGCAGCGGCCCGTGGAAGCTGCATCTGGCAAAAAATGAGCTCTACAACCTCGAAACCGACGTCGGCGAGGCCAAAAACATCGCCACCGAGCATCCCGACCAAGTCGCACGGCTCCAGGCACTCGCCGCAGCCATGAAAGCCGACCTCGGCGACCAAACCGCCACTGCTCCCGGGGTCCGCCCCCTGGGCCGCGTCGCCCATCCCCTGCCCCTCATCGGTCACGATGGCACCGTGCGCCCCGGCTTCGACGCCATCGCCAAGAAACTGTAAAACGAGTTTTCCAACTCGTTCCTCTCGCCCAAACCGACGAGCCCGCCTCCCTCTCGCGCCCCAAGACCCATCTAAGCGTCGGTTTCTCCTTTGGCACCGTGAGCGTGAAGGATGTGGGGGGCAAAAAGTGTGTTCCCGCCCATTTTGAGGACATCAAAATCCCTGCGCGGGCGGAACACCACTTCCGCACCCCGCAGGGACGTGATCCAACCTAAACGAGGATCAAAAGGTCACGCTGCCGCCGACGTAGAAGTTGCGTCCGTAAGCGGGGTCGATGCCACCGGCGTTGACACGGGCGTAGTACCGTTTGTCGAACACGTTGTTGAGGCCGCCGATGAGCGTCAGGTTCTTGGTCACGGGAATTTCTGCGGTGAGATCCCAGGTGGTGTAGGCCGGAATGTCGAAGCTGGCCACGGCGGTGTCGCTAGCACTGTGACGCGCCATCAGCGTGCCCAAGAAGGCGATTTTGAACTTGCTCTTGCGGCTGTAAATGACGCCGGTGCGCACCATGTAAGGCGGGGCAAACTGGGGCGTGCCACCGTTGTTCGCGCCGCCACTGAGACGCGCCTCCATGATGGAGGCATTGGCATACAGGTTGAGCGCTCCGAGGTGGTCACCCCGATGGGTGCCGGTTGCCGCGTCCAGTGCGCCGATGACATCCAACTGGAGGGCGCCGTCCCAGCCGTAGTTGATGGAACGGCCCACGCTGGTGAGCGCCGTGCCTGCAGTGCCAAATTTGTTGTCGAGATCGACCAGGAACAAGGCGCTGTCCCAGGTAATCCAGGGGCGCGGAGTGCCCCGCATGCCCAGCTCGTAGTGCCAGCCCACGCTGGGAGCCGCGTCGTTCGCCGTGCCACCGGCCACAGGAATGAGCGACTGGCCAAAGGTGGTGGCACGATAGCTTTGGGAGATGTTGGCATAGACGGCGGTTTCACTGCCGAGATCGTAGGCAAGGCCGAGGCCAAAGAGCGGCTGCTGGTCGAACTTGCTGTTGTTGGTCTCCGCCATCGCCGCCCCGGCGAAGTTTTGCAGGCTCATGTCCTGGTTGACGAGTTCCATGCGGAAGCCGGGGGTGATGGTGAGGCGGCCGAAGGTGAACTTGTTTTCCACAAAGACGGAGCCGTAGAGGATGTCGCGCTGCGAGTCGCGTAGGATCGGGCCGTCGTTCGAAGTGACCGTGGGGCCGGTTTTGGTGGTGTTCGGCGAGTGCGACAGGTAAAAATGCAGTCCGGCGCTCAGCGTGTGCTGCCCGCCCAAGGCCTCGTAATCGTGGCGGATGCGCGGCTCGAAGCCCCAGTTGTAGAACTCCTGCCGGTCGATGCTGGTCGTCGCCCCCGTTGGCACGGTGCCGAAACCGCCGCCGTTTTGCCGACGGCTCCAACGGTCGTAGTAAGCGGCCCAGGTTTTGATGCTGAGTTCGGTGTCTGCCGACATGCGGTGCTGCAGTTCGAGGCTCAGCGCGTAACGGCTCAGCTTGAAACGGTCATTGAAGCGCACCGTTTGATGACGGTCCGCGGCATACCCGGCCTCACTCAAGCCGCCAGGTTCGCCATTTTCCTGCTCGAACGCATCCACGCCGACGATCCAGCGCGTGTCTTCATCCTGCTGGTAAACGAGCTTCACCCGGCCGCCGTTTGTCTCATAATCACTGTTGGCCTGCCGAAAACCGTCGGCGGAACGATGGGCAAAGTAGCCATGATAGCCGAGCTTCCCGATCGTTCCGTCCACGGCGGTGTAGGAGGAGATCAGATCGTCCGTGCCCATGATGAACTGCTGTCTCGCCCCCAGCGCACGGTCCGTGCGCGGCATGAGAGTGACGTAATTCAGCGCCCCAGCAGGCTGGGGGCCATAGACCAGCGAGGCTCCGCCGCGCAGAAAGTCGATGCGCTGCACCGACTCCAACGGCGGTGTCCAATAGGCCTCAGGATAGCCAATGGGATCGGCGCTGATGGGGATGCCATCCTGCAGGATCTGCATGAACTGGGCGCGGTCCGGGCTGCCGATGCCGCGATACCCCAGGCTGACCAGGGGGGTGGTTTCTTCCGCCACGAGCAGCCCCGGAGTCAGGGCAAAGGCTTGGCGATAGTTGTTGGAAACCACTTCCGGCAGTGCCTTGAGTTCAATGATGGAGGCGCGTTTGCCTGCATACACCTTCGTCCCTTCCACCGGCGGCAGGTAGGGAACCTTGATGGCTGGTTCTTCGGCCTCAGCCGTGATCGTGATTTCAGGCAGGTTCTGCGCCGCTCCGTCAGCCGCCGGTTTGGACGCACCCACCGTTTGCGAGCGCGAATGAGAGGCCAAGGCCAGAAACAACACGGCGGTCAAAGCAGCCACGGGTCCGGCGGAACGTTGAAGTTGTGGAAGCGGGTTAGGTTTCATGAAAATGGGTGATACTGAGATTCTGTCGCAGGTTTTCGGATTCTGGACAGGTCGATTAAACGCGCAAGTTTTTTTCTGCGATGGAGTCTCAATTGCAAGTTGACGCTCCTTTCTTGCGATTCATGCTCAACAACCACCCTCCTTCTTGTGACATGACCTCCCAGGTGATAAACACGCTTCCCGCCATGGGTTTCGACCTCGCCAAGCCCCTCCAATCGCCTGCCTCCGGTTCCGCCAAGTCGGTGATCTGGCAGCGCCGGGGCACTCTGGAGGCTGTGATCAGCTTATCCTGGCTCGTGGGTCTGAGCGCCACTTTTCTGGTGGTCGGCATCGTGGGCATGTTTGCCGCCGACCTGCCGCCGATTCATCTCAAAACGCTCCAAGACCTCGAAACAGCGGACGATCTGCCGATGATCGAGACCTCCATGGCCGAGCTGCAAAGCCTCGCCGAGGCCGAGGAACAGCCGACCGAGCAGGAACCGCTGGTGCCGGTGGAAATCCCCGAAACCGTCGAAATGCCACCAGAAAGCCTCGATTTGCCTGAAATCGCTGAGGCGATGACGCTTGAGGACATTTTCGCCGTCCCGACCGCGCCCAAAATCGAGGATGCCCTGCGTCCCGTCGATCCGGTGGTCAAACCCAAACCCGCCCCCACGCCCCCACGTCCGCGCACCCCGGTCGCCAGCAGCGGCGGCACCCGCTCTGCCACACCGCAGGCAGGCAGCGCAGGCGGAACTGGCACCTCCGGCAGTGGAGGAAAAGGTAAATTCCCCTCACCGCCCTACCCCAGCTTTGCCCGCAGCGGCGGCATGCAGGGCACCGTGCGTCTGAGCATCAGCGTCGGCCCGTCCGGTGCGGTGGAAGGCGTCAGTGTCATCGGCAGCACCGGTTTTAGTGCGTTGGACAGCTATGCCGCCTCCTGGGTGCGCCGGAACTGGCGCTGGCCCGGCGGAGCTTCCAACCGCTACACCCTACCGCTCACCTTCCGCCTGCGTTAAATCCTTCTCACGTCTCACCTCTGACTTTTCACATGCCTGCCATGCTCGCCAACGTCGTCGTCGATCTCTTCATCCAAGGCGGCCCCATCATGTACCCCATCGCGGTGGTGACTGTGTTTGCCATCTGCATCTTCATCGAGCGCGTGTTCTGGTGGCTGCGTTTCAGTGCCAAGCGCTCTGTGAAGCAACTCGATGAGGTTTACGAGAAGCTGGAGGCCGGAAATCTCGCCCAAGCCATCACTCAAGCCGCTAAATCGACTGATCCCGTGGTGCGCATGATCCACCACGGCCTCAATCATCGTCACACCAGCATGCAGGGAGCCCTCGAAGTCGCCGCAGGGCAGGAACTGCGGGATGCGGGCCGCTTTTTGAGCGCGATGGACACCATCGTCACCCTCGCGCCGCTGCTTGGCCTGCTCGGCACCGTCACCGGCATCATGGGCAGCTTCACCAGCATCGGCAGCAGTGAACTCGCCGTCGAAAAAGTCACCGGCGGCATCGGCGAGGCTCTCATCGCCACCGCCGCCGGTCTCGGCATCGCCATCGGCACGCTGGTGCCGATGAACTACTTCCACTCGCGCCTGGCGGCCCTGAAATTCGACCTCGAAGCCGCCGCGAACAACGTGCTCATCCTCGCCGCCCAGCACGGCTTTGATAAAGTCGGTACGAAAGCGTGAAAGTGAGTTGGAAAATGACGAATGAGTCAATCCGAAGCTCGAATGCCTAAAATCCCCCAAGCCTGCTCTATGTTCGTCATTTGGAATTCGTCATTCCTTCGTCATTCGTCATTCTGATTTCGTCATTTTCCCCCGTGAAGCTGCATTCACCACTCCCAGAAAAAAAGACCCGTCTCGAGATCATCCCGCTCATCGACGTGATGTTTTTCCTGCTCGCGGCCTTCATGCTGGTCAGCCTCTCCATGCAGAAGATGCAGACCAAGAAGATGCAGCTGGCGACGGCCGTGTCCTCCGGGGAGGACTTCAAAGCCGACATCTTCAACATCGGCGTGGACACGGCGGGCGCGATCAGTGTCAGCGCCGCGAAATTCCCGGCATGTCCTGACAGGCCGTCGCGCTCGACGAGCAT